>NZ_QKYN01000253.1 GCF_003258295.1 Streptacidiphilus pinicola
AACCTGTCGGTCTTCGGGTTCGACGCGGTCGGCGCCGGGCTGAGCATCTCCGGGAACGTGGCACTGGCGCTGGTCCTCGGGCTGGTCGAGGGCGCGGTGATGGGCGCGCTCGGCGCGCTGCTGGTGCGGCGCTTCGCGGAGGCGAAGCGGGTCGGCCCGGCGGCGCAGCCGGGTGGGGGCGGTGCCGGCAGTGGCGGGCTGGGGGTCGGCCCGCAGGCGTACCCGCCGGCTCCGGGCGCTCCGCCGGCCGCGCCGTACCCGGCTGGACCGTACGGGACGCCGCCGGCCGCTCCCCCCGCNNCGCCCCGCCCCCCCGCGCGCCGGCCTCCCCGGCCCCCCGCCCGCCCCGCCCGACCCCCCCCGCCTCCACCGCCCCCCCGCCGCCCTCCGCCGCGTCCGGCCCGCCCCCGCGCCTGCCCGCGGCCCCCCGGCCCCGCCCGCGCCGGGCCCGGCCGCCGCGTCCCCCCCCGGCGCCGCCCTCGCCGCCCTCGGGTCCGAACCCGTACGGCGGGCTGCCGCAGTCGCCGCAGCCCCCTTACCCGCAGCAGTACCCGCCCCAGTACCCACCGCAGGCGCCGGGGCGGAACCCCAACGGGCAGCCGGGCGACAACCCGTACCGCTGACGCAGACCCGTGGCGCGCGTCCGGGCGTTTCCGGTTCCGTCACTGTGGCTCGTTAGGCTGGAGCGCGTGCCACGTCGACCGTTGAGCGTCAGGACCACCGGGACCGCCCGGATCGACTCCGAGCTGGCCGCCCTCCGGGCCCGGCTCGGGTTGCCGGACGGGTTCTCGCCCGCGGTGCTGGTCGAGGTCGAGGCGGTCTCGGCCGCGCCGCTCGCCACACCCGGCGAGCGGGTGGACGCGACCGACTTGCCGCTGTTCACCATCGACCCGCCGGACTCGCGCGACCTCGACCAGGCCATGTACCTGGAGCGCCGCGCGGGCGGCGGCTACCGCGTCCACTACGCGATCGCCGACGTCGCCGCCTGGGTCCGCCCGGGCGGCGCGATCGACGCGGAGGCGCGGCGCCGCGTCGAGACGCTGTACTTCCCCGACATCCGCGTCCCGCTCCACCCGCAGCAGCTCTCCGAGGGCGCGGCGAGCCTGCTCCCGGGTCAGGACGTGCCGGTGCTGCTGTGGCAGCTCGACCTCGACTCCGACGGCGAGCTCACCGCGACCCGGCTGCGCCGCGCCACCGTGCGCAGCCGCGCCAAGCTCGACTACGCGGGCGTCCAGCGCTCCCTCGACACCGGCACGGCCGAGGAGCCGCTGGCCCTGCTCGGCGTCATCGGCCCGCTGCGCGAGGAGCGCGAGCGGGCCCGCGGCGGGATCAGCCTGCCGATCCCGGAGCAGGAGGTCGAGGAGATCCCGGGCGACGGCTACGCGCTCGCCTACCGAGCCCCACTGCCGGCGGACAGCTGGAACGCGCAGATCTCCCTGCTGACCGGCATGGCGGCGGCCAAGCTGATGATCGCGGGCGGGGTGGGCGTGCTGCGCACCCTGCCGGGCGCCCCTCCGTCCGCCGTCGCCAAGCTGCACCGCGTCGCGCGGGCGCTGCGCGTCGAGTGGCCGGAGGACCTGCCCTACGCCCAGCTGATCCGCTCGCTCGACCCGAAGCTGCCCACCCACGCCGCGTTCCTGAACGAGTGCACCAGCCTGCTGCGCGGCGCCGCCTACACCGCCTTCGACGGCATCGTCCCGCCGGACCCCGGGCACGCTGCCGTCGCCGCCCCGTACGCCCACTGCACCGCGCCGCTACGGCGCCTGGTCGACCGCTTCTCGGGGGAGGTCTGCGTGGCTCTGGCCTCCGGCACGGAGGCCCCGGCCTGGGCCCGCGAGGCCCTGCCCAGCCTTCCGGCCCTGATGGCCGGCGGCGACCACCGCGCCCATGAGGTCGAGCGCGACTGCGTCGAGCTCCTGGAGGCGGCGCTGCTGACGGGCCGTGAGGGCGAGCTCTTCGAGGGCATCGTCATCGACGTCGACGAACGCCGCCCGGCCCGCGGCACCGTCCAACTCGCCGACCCGGCCGTCCGCGCCCCACTCACCAACGGCGGCGCACCCCTCCCGCTCGGCGAGGAGGTCCGGGTGCGCCTCACCGAGGTCGACCTCTCCCAGCCCGCCGTCCGCTTCGCCACGGCGTGACGGCAGACACCCGGACGGCCGAGGCCGGGGAGCCGCTACCATGGTCACCACGGCGGACGAGCCGGCCGGGCGGTCGCGTCGGATCCCTCACGGGATCCGCCGAGGAACGTCCGGGCTCCACAGGGCAGGGTGGTGGCTAACGGCCACCCGGGGTGACCCGCGGGACAGTGCCACAGAAAACAGACCGCCGGGCGCTTCGGCGCCCGGTAAGGGTGAAACGGTGGTGTAAGAGACCACCAGCGTCCAGGGTGACCTGGACGGCTCGGTAAACCCCACCTGGAGCAAGGTCAAGATGGGCATCGGCTTCGATGCCCTGCGCTGACGTTCGAGGGCTGCTCGCCCGAGTCAGCGGGTAGACCGCTGGAGGCGGCCGGCAACGGCCGCCCTAGATGGATGACCGCCTCCCTGGGGCCGGCAACGGCCCCCGGAGACAGAACCCGGCGTACAGGCCGACTCGTCCGCCGCCCAAACCCGACCCGGGCGAACTCGCCACGGGCCGGGCGGGATCTGCAAGAGCGGATCAGTTCGGCGAGGTCGCGTGCACCAGTTCCGCGCGAATGCTCTCCAGGAAACCCCACAGGCCGCCGGGAAGAGACTGCACACCCGACTCATCAACGTCGTAACGTGGGCCGACCAGAGCACCGCCACGGAGCACGAGGAAACGCCCGTCAGGAATCGTCAGGGCGCACAGCCCGCCGCCGCCGTCCGAACCGAACACGACGATGCGCTCATCGATTGCCCCAACGACCTCGGTCGGCTGGCCTCCTGCCATACCGTCCGCCACCGAATCGGCGGAGTGAATGAAGAAGCCATTGTCGAGATCCGGAAGTGAGACACTCTCGACCCGAGAGTAGAACTGCAGGAGGTCCCCCGGAACTCCAAGCCCCGAAAGCGTCTGCACCGCCCGCTCGCTGTCCTGCGGCGTGGCGCTGACGAGCCTGTTGTCGCCAGGCGGGTATCCGAACCGGGCCTCGAAGCCGGTCGTGAACTCCGAGGCGAGATCAGCTACCTGATCCGCCCACGAGTTTAGGCTCTCCCCAGTAATAGTCACCGTAACCCCTGTCTATCTGACGTGCAAAGTCTTCGATTTGCGCCCGCGTGGCATTCGGGTTCAGGTCGCCGAACCACTTCCACTGATTGGTGATCTCCTGGTGGACGTTCGCCAACCTGGAATTCATTCGACTTCCAGGAATGCCTCGCATATTTGAAGGGGCATCGAAGTCGAAGCCCGCGAAGTCCGGACGGTCGCGGAACTCCTGCGGAATGGCATGGTGGGCATCCCAGTCGTCGGGGAGCCTCTGGAATCCATTCTTGCCGAGCCAGGCATTGAATCTCCCCCGATAATTGGTGAGCTTGATGGTCGGGAACTCAGGATCATATCCCTCAGGTACATGCGGGGAAAGTCCGAGAGGGTCCGTCCAGGCGTGTGGGTTGCCGACGTAGGTGTCGGGGTTGGGGGCGGGCGTCAGG
>NZ_QKYN01000056.1 GCF_003258295.1 Streptacidiphilus pinicola
CCCCCGGCGGGAACGGCCGCAGACGCGGCCCGCGCTGCTCGGGCCGAGGATCGGGGCGCGGTTGGTGGACACCGTCGTGACCTACGCCCTGGTCGGTGTCCTCGCCGTGGCGCTGGCGCAGCGCGTCACCCTGCACCTGCAGGCGAAGATCGACGCTGCGCAGGCCAGCGGCCTGCCGCAGACGGTGTGGCTGGTGGACGGGACCGTGCTGGCCGACGCGGGCCTCCTGCTGGCGGCCCTGCTCGCTGTCGGGCTCGTCTACGAGACGATCCCGGTCGCGGTCTGGGGCCGCACCCTCGGCAAGGCGATGTTCGGGCTGACCGTGCTGGACGCCCGGAGCAAGTCCCGGCCGAGGCTGGGGCGCACCCTCCTGCGCACGGCCATGTGCCAGACGCTCGTCTTCCTCCTCCTGGGCATCCTCGAACTGGTGCCCTGTGCCACGGACCGGAAGCTGCGTCAGAGCTGGCACGACAAGCTCGGTGCCACCTTCGTGGTGAAAGGTTGAAACGCGGGAAACACCCCTGGATCCGATGGAATGTCCGGATCGAATGGTTCACTGCTGGCTATGACGACACCTCAGCCCCCGGACGGCGGCGGGCCGTACTACCACCCGCCGTCCGACACCGAGACGACCGAGGCGGTCGGCGGGATGCCGCCGCTCGCGGGGCTGGGCAAGCGGCTGACGGCGCGGATCATCGACATCGCGATCGTGATCGTCATCGCGGTCCCGTTCGGTCTGATCGCCTTCTTCGCCGACCGGCACGACCGGAACCTGGTGAGCTTCGTCGGCTCACTCTCGGCGATGCTGGTCGCCTTCGTCTACGAGGGCCTGATGCTGACCCGGTCGCGGGGGCAGACCGTCGGCAAGAAGCTGATGGGCCTGCGGGTCGCCGTGCTCGCCGACGGGAGCGTGCCGGAGGGTTCGCCCGGATGGACGCGGGCGGCCGTCTGGGGGCTGCCCGGGGCGATCGTCTGCGGCTGCCTGTGGTGGGCGATCGACGGTGTCTGGGTCACCTGGGACCAGCCCTACCGACAGGCCCTGCACGACAAGGCGGCGAAGACCGTGGTCGTGGAGGCTCGTTGAAGCGCAGAGGCCCGTTGAAACGCAGAGGCGTTGAGACCTGCGCCACGCCGATGTGATCATGGACAAGCGCGGTGCCCCGGGCAGGGGGCGCCGCGCTTTCATGCGTGCGGGGGCCGAGCCGGCCTCAGTGCGGGACGCGCTCCCGCTCCGGGATGGACTCCACCGCGGGCGCCGGCGCCTGCGCCTTGGCGACCACGCGGGAGCCGCCCGGGGCGCCGCGCGGTCGCGAGCGCCGCAGTGCGGCGACCACGCCGACGGCGAGGCCCAGCAGGGCGAGCAGCAGGATGAGCGGCGTGCTCTGCGTGCCGGAGAGGGCCAGCAGGGCCACTGTGGCGCCGACGACCGCGAGCGTGCCGAGCGCCAGCTGAGATACCGTCAGACGTGGCATGGCTGTTCCGTCCTTCGCTTCGGGACTGCGGGCCGGCCACGGGATCGATCGGGGCCCGCCGGGGGAGAGTTCGAGCGGGGGACTCGTATGAAGATGTCGAGTGGTTCCGGTACGGCAGATACCCGGTGCATGTGCCGGTAAGCGCACCCTAACCGCCGAGAGGGGAGCACAGGGGGGCGCACGGGCTCACGCCCCTTGACACAGCCCCAAGTTGGCAGGCTACCGACTCGCGCTCAAGCCCTGCTCGCGCACCCGCCCGGTCCCTGGTCGGCCTTCCCTCAGTCCGCGAGGACGACCGGCGTGCCGGTCAACTCCACACCGGCGGCGTGGAGTTCGGCCAGCGCGGTCTCCGTTGTGGCCTTGGCCACGCCCGCCGTCAGGTCGAGCAGCACGCGGGTCGTGAAGCCCTCGCGCGCCGCGTCCAGCGCGGTGGCGCGGATGCAGTGGTCGGTCGCGATGCCGACCACGTCGACCTCGGTCACCTGGTGGGCGCGCAGCCACGCGGCGAGGCCCACGCCGTTCTCGTTCAAGCCCTCGAAGCCGCTGTAGGCGGCGGCGTGCGCGCCCTTGTCGAAGACCGCCTCGACCGCGCCGGAGGTGACCGCGGGGGCGAAGTTGGGGTGGAAGCCCACGCCCTCGGTGCCGGCGACGCAGTGGGCCGGCCAGCTGGAGCGGAAGTCGGGGTGCGCGGAGAAGTGGTCGCCCGGGTCGATGTGGTGGTCCCGGGTGGCGACCACGTGGTCGTAACCGCCGGTGCTCTCGGCGACCAGGTCGGTGATCGCGGCGGCGACCTCGGCGCCGCCGGCGACCGGCAGGCTGCCGCCCTCGCAGAAGTCGTTCTGCACATCCACGATGATCAGTGCGCGGCGCATGGCGGTGACTCTCCTCGGCGCTTTCCCTGTGCTGGTGGTGTTTCTCCGGTGGTGCGGGTGATGCTGGCGGTGCTGTGGTGCCGGCGGTACAGCGGTGCTGCGGTGTCGTCGTGCTTGGCAGCAGCGTAGGGAGGGGCGGGGGATTGCGCGAGGGGTGGCCGCGACGCAATGTTCGCGTGTCAACCCCCGCGCGCCCCCCGGCGGCTCAGCCGCCCAGGTAATCCGTCGGCACGACGGCCTCGCCGCGCGACAACTGGGTTGCCGAAAGCGGCAGTTGGCCGCGTGAGCGGAGATGGCGTTCACGGGCCTCGGTCAGCGGCTCGCGACCGACGACCTCGCCGCCGCGGACCAGCTCGCGGTGGAGCAGGCGCTCCCGCAGGTCCGTCGGTACCGGCCCGGTGCCGACGATCTCGGCCTCGGCCACGCCGTCGGCGTCCAGGCGTCGCGCGGCCCACTTGGCGCCGCCGCGGCTGGCCTTGGCGCCCGCCGAGCGCTTGGCGACGGGCACCAGCGGCGCGTCCCGGTCGGCGGAGGCGGCGCGGGCGACCAGCTTGTAGACCATCGAGCAGGTCGGCTGCCCGCTGCCGGTGACCAGTGAGGTGCCCACGCCGTAGGCGTCGACGGGCGCGGCGGCCAGCGCGGCGATGGCGTACTCGTCCAGGTCGGAGGTGACCACGATGCGGGTCTTCTGGGCACCCAGGTCGTCCAGCTGGCGGCGGACCCGGTGGGCCAGCATCAGCAGGTCGCCGGAGTCGATCCGGACCGCGCCGAGATCCGGACCGGCCACCTCGATGGCGGTGCGGACGGCCTCGGTCAGGTCGTAGGTGTCGACCAGCAGGGTGGTGCCGCGGCCCATCGACTCGATCTGGGCGGTGAAGGCGTCCCGTTCGGTGTCGTGCACGAGGGTGAACGCGTGCGCCGCCGTCCCCGTGGTCGGGATGCCGTACTCGAAGCCGGCCTGCAGGTCGGAGGTGGCGCCGAAGCCCGCGATGTACGCCGCGCGGGCCGCGGAGACGGCGGCGCGCTCGTGGGTGCGCCGGGCGCCCATCTCGATGACCGGGCGGTCGCCCGCGGCCGCGGTCATCCGCGAGGCCGCGGCGGCGATCGCGGAGTCGTGGTTGAGGACCGACAGGATCGCCGTCTCCAGGATCACCGCCTCGGCGAAGCTGCCCTCGACCACCATGATCGGGGAGCCAGGGAAGTAGCACTCGCCCTCGCCGTAACCGCGGATGTCGCCGCGGAAGCGGTAGTCGGCGAGCCAGCGCAGCGTCTCCTCGTCGACGACCTGCTGGTCGGCGAGCCAGTCCAGCTGTGCGGGGGTGAAGCGGAAGTTCTCGACCGCGTCCAGTACGCGCCCGACGCCGGCGGTCACCCCGTAGCGGCGGCCGTCCGGCAGCCGTCGGGTGAAGACCTCGAACACGGAGTGCCGCTGCGCCGCACCGCTGCGCAGGGCGGCCTGCAGCATGGTGAGCTCGTAGCGGTCGGTGAGCAGGGCGGTCGACGCCGTTGCAGCATCCATGCACATCATCGTACCCCCATTTCGTCAGTTTGACGATTTCTCCTGCGCAGATCACCCGGACGGCTGCGGTCGACTCCCACTCGTGCCCGAGCGGGTCCCGGATCGCTTGAGGAAAGCCCGGATGGCAGCATGGACCTTGCACAAGAGGTCGTGGACGGGCAGTACGAACCGTACGAGGAGTACCAGTCGTGAGCGTCGCGCCGGTGGAGATCGAGCGCACCGAGGCCGAGTCGGCGCCGTTCGAGGTGCCCGATCCGGACGTCCCCTGGGTGACGATCGTCCACAACGACCCTGTTAACTTGATGACCTACGTCGTCTACGTCTTCCAGACGTACTTCGGCTATCCCAAGGAGAAGGCCCGTCAACTGATGCTCGACGTGCACCACAAGGGCCGCGCGACGGTCTCCAGCGGCACCCGCGAGGAGATGGAGCGCGACGTCCAGGCGATGCACGGCTTCGGGCTCTGGGCCACGCTGCAGCACGACAAGTGACGGGCGATCGATGACCGGTCTGTTCAAGCGCGCCCACGGTGGGGGCGCGCAGCTCACCCTCGACCCGGTCGAGGCCTCCATCCTGCGCAGCCTCATGGTGCAGATGCTCGAACTCATCGGGCCCGGGCCCGGGGAGGACGCCCCCGAGGACCCGCTGGCCGCGCTCTTCGCCGAGGGACCGACCAAGCCGCCCGCCGATCCGGCGCTGGCGCGGCTCTTCCCCGACGCGTACGCCGAGGGCCCCGAGGCGGGGGAACTCTCCTCGGAGTTCCGCCGCTTCACCGAGAACGACCTGCGCGCCCGCAAGCGCGACGACGCCGTCGCGGTGGTCCGCGCGATCGACGACGCCGAGGAGGACCGCAAGGGCCGCGCCGTCGTCCGCCTCGACCCCGACGGCTGTCGCCGCACCCTCGGCGCCCTCAACGACCTCCGGCTCACCCTCGGCAGCCGCCTGGACGTCTCCGAGGACGACGACTCCCTCTACGCCCTCCCGGACGAGGACCCGCGCAAGCCGATGGTGATGGCCTACCTGTGGCTGGGCGGCCTCCAGGAGTCCCTCCTGGAGACGATGTTCTAGCCGGGCCTGCCTATATTTGGCCCATGCTGACCATCACCCGCGAACTGCACGACGCGATCGTCGCCCACGCGCGCGCCGACCACCCCGACGAGGCTTGCGGCGTGATCGCCGGCGCCGCCGGCAGCGGGCGGCCCGAGCGGTTCATCCCGATGCTCAACGCGGCGCGCTCGCCCACGTTCTACGAATTCGACTCGGGTGACCTGCTGAAGCTGTACCGCGAGATGGACGACCGCGACGAGGAGCCCGTCGTGATCTACCACTCCCACACGGCCACCGAGGCGTACCCCTCCCGGACGGACGTGTCCTACGCGTCCGAGCCGAACGCCCACTACGTGCTGGTCTCCACCGCGGAGTGCGGCAACGAGGAGGGCCCCGTCCAGTTCCGTTCGTTCCGCATTGTGGACGGCGTGATCACAGAGGAAGACGTCGAGGTCGTCGGCGCCTGAACGGCGGACGTCAGGGAGGGCCCGGCAGACCCCGCCGGGCCCTCTGGCATATCGGGATACGAGACGAATCCGTCCATCTGGCAGGACGGGGATCCCTTTCGGGGGTCGGGAATCTATACGATGCCTGCATGCGTTCCGTCGACATGAGCACTCACGCGCCCGGCATCCGCCTCGTCGCGCGGCTGCACGTCGACCTGTGCCGCCTCGCCAGCGCCATCTGTCGCGCCGCCTGAGCCCTTCCCGCAGCGTCGTCCGTCCCGTTCGGCAGCGAACCCGACGCCCGCCCGTGCGCGCTCGGCGCGCGTCCTCTCCCACTGAGACCACTTCTGGAGCCCTGCCATGGCCATCGAGGTCCGCATCCCGACCATCCTCCGCACCTACACCGACGGCGCCAAGGCCGTCGAGGGCAGCGGCCCCACGCTGGACGCCCTCTTCAGCGACCTCGACGTGCGCCACCCGGGCCTGCGCGAGCGCCTCGTCGACGGCGGCGAGCTGCGCCGGTTCGTCAACGTCTACCTGAACGACGAGGACGTCCGCTTCCTCGGCGGCATCAACACCGAGGTCGCCGCGGGTGACAGCGTGACGATCCTGCCCGCGGTCGCCGGCGGCGCGCGCTGACATGAAGTACGACACCCCCCTCGACGCCGTCGGCAACACCCCCCTCGTCGGCCTGCCGCGCCTCAGCGCGACGGTGCCGGGCAACGAGGCGGGTCTCGTACGTCTGTGGGCCAAGCTGGAGGACCGCAACCCCACCGGCTCGGTCAAGGACCGCCCCGCCCTGCACATGATCGAGCAGGCCGAGGCCGCGGGCCGGCTCACGCCGGGCTGCACCATCCTGGAGCCCACCAGCGGTAACACCGGCATCTCGCTGGCCATGGCCGCGAAGCTCAAGGGCTACCGCATGGTCTGCGTGATGCCCGAGAACACCAGCGAGGAGCGGCGCGAACTGCTGCGCATGTGGGGCGCCGAGGTCATCTCCTCGCCCGCGGCGGGCGGCTCGAACACGGCCGTCCGCGTCGCCAAGGAGCTGGCGGCGGAGCACCCGGACTGGGTGATGCTCTACCAGTACGGCAACCCCGACAACGCGGGCGCCCACTACAAGGGCACCGGCCCGGAGATCCTGGCCGACCTGCCGACGATCACGCACTTCGTGGCCGGCCTCGGCACCACCGGCACGCTGATGGGCGTCGGCCGCTTCCTGCGCGAGAAGGTCCCCGGCGTACAGATCGTCGCGGCCGAGCCGCGCTACGACGACCTGATCTACGGGCTGCGCAACCTGGACGAGGGCTTCGTCCCGGAGCTCTACGACGCCGAGGTGCTGACCACGCGCTTCAGCGTCGGCAGCGCGGACGCGGTCCGCCGCACCCGCGAGCTGCTGCAGCTGGAGGGCATCTTCGCGGGCATCTCCACCGGCTGCAGTGTGCACGCCGCGGTCGGGGTCGGCCGCAAGGCCGCGAAGGCGGGGGAGCGGGCGGACATCGTGTTCGTGGTCGCGGACGGCGGGTGGAAGTACCTGTCCACCGGCATCTACACCGCCGAGACCACCGAGCAGGCGGTCGAGGCGCTCCAGGGCCAGCTCTGGGCCTGACACGCTCCGGCCCGGCACGCTCTGGGCCCAGGGCAAACCCTCCCCGTCTGCAAAGAGTGTGACGGTCTCGGATTCTTTATCCGTTTTCTGCCCTGAGATCGTCACAGAACGCCGACAGCCCCCGATGCCGGGAGCCTCCTCTCGTTGGGCCGGAAAACGCTGGACCCCACGCAGTCCAGCAGGAGTTCCGCGTCCGACGGAGGAGGCCCGCATGAGCGCCACCGAGCTGTGGTCCTATCGGGAGATCGCCGCGCACATCGGGGTGAAGCCCGAGACGGTCAAGTCCTACCGCCGGCAGGGCATCCTCCCGGCGCCGGACCTGATCACCTCGTTCGGTCAGCCGCGGTGGCATCCGGAGACCATCCGAGCGTGGGTGCGACGCCGTCCGCACAACCGAGCGTGAGCGCGCCGGAGCGGGCCCCCTTCCTGGTGATTCCGACCACAACCGGCCCGGCGGGCGGAGCGGGAGACCTGCCCCGGCCGTACCCTCGTAGCTCACGACCTCACGACCTCACGGCAACGGAGCCGTGGATGTGAGCCGGCGGAGGGCGCGGCATGAAACTGACGGTTGTCGGGAGCTCCGGGAGCTTCCCGTCGGCGGAGTCGGCCTGCTCCTGCTACCTGGTCGAGGCCGAGGGCTTCAAGGTCGTCATCGACCTGGGCAACGGCGCGCTCGGCGCGCTGCAGAAGTACACCGGGCTGTATGACGTGGACGCCGTCGTGCTGAGCCACCTGCACCCGGACCACTGCATCGACCTGTGCGCCTACTACGTCGCCCGCAACTACCGCTTCGAGGGCTGCCCCGCGCCGCTCCCCGTCTTCGGCCCCGCCGGCACCGCCGAGCGGCTGGCCCGCGCCTACGACATGGACGAGGACCCGGGCATGAAGGGCGTCTTCGACTTCCGGACGCTCAGCGAGGGCAGCTTCGAGCTGGGCCCGTTCACCGTCACCGCCACGCAGGTCGCCCACCCGGTCGAGGCCTACGGCTTCCGCTTCGAGCACGGCGGCGCGTCCTTCGTCTACACCGGCGACACCGGGCCGTGCGGGCAGCTGGTCGATCTCTCCCGCGGCACCGACCTGCTGCTCTCCGAGGCCGCGTACACCCACGGCAAGGAGGAGTTCGCCGACGTCCACCTCAACGGCCGCCAGGCCGGCGAGCTGGCCACGGCGGCGGGCGTCCGGCGCCTGGTCCTCACGCACATCCCCCCGTGGACGGACCCCCAGCGCAACATGGACGACGCCGCCGGGACGTACGACGGCCCGGTCGAGCTGGCTCGACCGGGCGCGGTGTACGAGATCTGAGCCGGGCTCAGGCCTTGGTGACGTCCTCGATCTCCTCCTCGGGCTCGCGGCCCGGGGTGGTGAGGTTGAACTTCACGATCGCGAAGCGGAACAGCACGTAGTAGACCGCCGCGAAGCACAGGCCGATCGGGATGATCAGCCACGGCTTGGTGGCGAAGTGCCAGTTGAGCACGTAGTCCAGCAGGCCCGCCGAGAAGGTGAAGCCGTGGTGGACGCCGAGCCCCCAGGTGACGGCCATCGAGACGCCGGTCAGCAGCGCGTGGATCACGAAGAGCACCGGCGCGATGAACATGAAGGCGAACTCGATCGGCTCGGTCACGCCGGTGACGAAGGCGGTCAGCGCGACCGAGAGCATCATGCCCGCGACGACCTTGCGACGCTCGGGGCGCGCGGTGTGGACGATCGCCAGGGCGGCGGCCGGAAGGCCGAACATCATGATCGGGTAGAAGCCGCTCATGAACTGACCGGCCGACGGGTCGCCGGCGAAGAAGCGGTTCAGGTCGCCGTGGACACCGTGGTAGGTGCCGACCTGCTGCCAGAAGAAGGTGTTCACGAACTGGTGCATGCCGATCGGCAGCAGCAGCCGGTTGACGAAGCCGAAGATGCCGGCGCCCAGCGGGCCGAGGCCGATCAGCCAGTTGGAGAAGTGGTCCAGCCCGCCGCCGATGGTGCCCCAGGTGAGTCCGAAGAGGACGCCCACCAGGGTGCCGACGAAGGCCATCTGGATCGGGACGAGGCGGCGGCCGTTGAAGAAGCCCAGCCAGTCGACCAGCTTGGTGCGGTGGTACTTCTGCCACAGCACGGCGGAGAGCAGGCCGATCACGATGCCGCCGAGGACGCCGGGGTTCTGCGGCGTTCCGGCCGGGGTCGCGGCGGTGACGGTGCCGGCGGCCGGGAAGGCGGTCAGCACGTTGTGGTACACCACGAAGCCGACGACCGCGGCGAGCGCGGTGGATCCGTCGGCCTTCTTGGCGAAGCCGATCGCCACGCCGATGCAGAACAGCAGCGGCATGTTGTCGAAGACGCCCTGGCCGGCGGCGGCGAAGACGGCGGCCACCTTGCCCCAATGCAGCCCCTGGGCGCCGAACACGTCGGGCTGGCCGAGGCGCAGCAGGATGCCCGCTGCGGGAAGGACGGCGATCGGCAGCTGAAGGCTCCGGCCCAGCTTCTGAAGACCCTGGAAGAGGCCCGAGCCCCGCTTCTTTGCGGTCGTGGCCACCGGGGCAGCGGTGGTTGCGCTCATGGTGTTCCCTAACGAAGTAATGGTCCACACCACAGTGGTTTAGACCACGTGGTGTAGACCATTCTTAGCACGGCTTTACCGGAGCGGAACCCTCCGTGTCGCAGTTGTGATGTTTTGCGATTACTCCCTGATGTTCGCCGCCTCCAGCTCGTCGGCGTCGTCCTCGCGCCCCGGGGTCTTGATGTCGAATCTGACGATCACGTAGCGGAACAGCCCGTAGTAGACGACCGCGAAGACGCAGCCGACCGGCAGGATGATCCAGGGCTTGGTGGCGAGGCTCCAGTTGAGCCCGTAGTCGATCAGTCCGGCCGAGAAGCTGAAGCCGTCGTGGACGCCGAGAGCCCAGGTGACCGCCATCGAGACGCCGGTCAGCAGCGCGTGGATGCCGTACAGCACCGGCGCGAGGTAGGCGAAGGAGAACTCGATCGGCTCGGTGACGCCGGTGATCATGGAGGTCAGGCCGAGCGAGATCATCATGCCGGTCACCTCCTTGCGGCGGCTCGGCTTGGCGCAGTGCGCCATGGCCAGGGCGGCGGCCGGGAGGGCGAACATCATGACGGGGAAGAATCCGGTGGTGAAGATGCCCGCGTGCGGGTCGCCCGCGAGGAAGCGGGGGATGTCGCCCTGGGCGACCCGGCCGTCGGGCGCGTGGTAGGTGCCGTACTGGAACCACACGTAGCTGTTGATCAGCTGGTGCATGCCGATCACCAGCAGCAGGCGGTTGGCGACACCGAAGATGCCCGAGCCGAGCCAGCCCAGGTGGGTCAGCCAGTCGCTGAAGCTGTTGAGCGCGGTGCCGATCGGCGGCCACAGGTTGATGAAGAGGACGCCCAGGAGCAGGCCCACGCCGGACATGATGATCGGGACCAGGCGGCGGCCGTTGAAGAAGCCGAGCCAGTCCGGCAGCTTGGTGCGGTGGAAGCGCTGCCACAGGTAACCGGTCATCAGCCCGAGCAGGATGCCACCGAGCACACCGGGATTCTGGCCGGGGTAGGGGAGATGGTTGGCCAGGCCGTCCTTGGTCGGGAAGGCGTCCAGCACGCCCCGGTAGACCAGGAAGCCGGCGACGGCCGCGAGCGCCGTGGAGCCGTCCGCCTTCTTGGCCATGCCGATGGCGACGCCGATGCAGAAGAGCAGGGGCAGGCCGAGGTAGGCGCCCAGCAGGGCGCCGCCGGCCGCGGCGAAGACCTTGGCGACGTTGTCCCAGTGCAGTCCCGTGGCGCCGAAGACGTCCGGTTGGCCGAGGCGGTTCAGGATGCCCGCTGCGGGGAGCACGGCCACGGGCAGTTGGAGGCTGCGGCCCATCTTCTGCAGGCCACTGTAGAACTTCTGCCAGTTGGAGGGCCCCGCGACCACCTGCGCCGAACTCATCTCGACTCTTCTCCCTCAGGTGGTGTAGACCATTCAGGTACGAGGCGTGCCCGTCAGGTCACATCCTCGGATGGCTTGCTGATCTTCGCTCGCGAAGTTGGGCCATTAGTGCGTTAACGTGACAGACCGGGACACTGCCCTTAAAACTGGTGCTCCCGGCCTGAGAACAGGAGAGACCAGATGGCCACGAAGGCTGAGAAGATCGTCGCGGGACTCGGCGGAATCGAGAACATCGAAGAGGTCGAAGGCTGCATCACCCGCCTGCGCACCGAGGTCCACGACCCCTCCCTGGTCGACGAGGCCGCGCTCAAGGCCGCCGGAGCCCACGGGGTCGTCAAGATGGGCACCGCGATCCAGGTCGTCATCGGCACCGACGCCGACCCGATCGCCGCCGACATCGAAGACATGATGTGACGTCCTGAAGGTGATTGCCTGACGCCCCGTTCGGGGCATGAGACCAGTGGCCTGCCCCCGTGCGCACTCACGGGGGCAGGCCGCCGGTCTCTTTTGCACGGGTTGGGTAGGGTCTCAGGCATGACTCGCATTGACGGCCGCAGCCCCGACCAGCTCCGTCCCATCACCATCGAACGCGGATGGAGCAAGCACGCCGAGGGCTCTGTCCTGGTCTCCTTCGGAGACACCAAGGTCCTCTGCACCGCCAGCGTCACCGAGGGCGTGCCGCGCTGGCGGCGCGGCAGCGGCGAGGGGTGGGTGACCGCGGAGTACGCGATGCTGCCGCGCTCCACCAACACCCGCAGCGACCGCGAGTCCGTCCGCGGCAAGATCGGCGGCCGCACCCATGAGATCAGCCGCCTGATCGGCCGTTCGCTGCGCGGCGTGATCGACCTCCGCGCGCTCTCGGAGAACACCATCGCGCTCGACTGCGACGTCCTCCAGGCCGACGGCGGCACCCGGACGGCCGCGATCACCGGCGCCTACGTCGCGCTGGTCGACGCGGTCCGCTGGGCGCAGGCCAAGAAGATCACCCGGGCCAAGGCCGAGCCGATCGTCGGCGCGGTCGCCGCCGTCAGCGTCGGCATCATCGACGGCGTGCCGATGACGGACCTCTGCTACGAGGAGGACGTCCGCGCCGAGACCGACATGAACATCGTCTGCACCGGCGACGGCCGCTTCGTCGAGGTCCAGGGCACAGCCGAGGGCGCGCCCTTCGACCGCGACCTGCTGAACCAGCTGCTCGACCTCGGCCAGCTGGGCTGCAGCGAGCTGGACGCGATCCAGCGCAAGGCCCTGGAGGGATGAGCGACATGCCCTCGAACCGGAAGCTCGTCCTCGCCACCCGCAACGCCCACAAGGTGGGCGAGCTGCGCGCGATCCTCGGCGCGGCGGGACTCGACGTCGACCTCGTCGGCGCCGACGCCTTTCCCGAGGTGCCGGACGTCCCCGAGACCGGCGTGACCTTCGCGGAGAACGCGCTGCTCAAGGCACACGCGCTGGCCCGCGCGACCGGCCTGCCGGCCGTCGCCGACGACTCCGGCCTCTGCGTCGACGTCCTCGGCGGCGCCCCCGGCATCTTCTCGGCCCGCTGGGCCGGCCGCCACGGCGACGACAAGGCCAACCTCGACCTGCTGCTCGCCCAGCTCGCCGACATCGCCGCCCCCCACCGCGCCGCCCACTTCGCCTGCGCGGCGGCCCTGGCCCTCCCGAACGGCCAGGAACGCGTCGTCGAGGGCCGCCTCCGCGGCACCCTCCGCTTCGAGCCCGCCGGCTCCTACGGCTTCGGCTACGACCCGATCCTCCAGCCCGACGGCTACGCCGTCACCTGCGCCGAGCTGACCCCGGACCAGAAGAACGCCATCAGCCACCGCGGCGAGGCCTTCCGCGCCCTCGTGCCGGTGCTGAAGGAACTCCTGGGCTGACAGCAGCCGAGACGAAGGCCCCGCCTCCTGAGGAGGCGGGGCCTTCGTCTTTTGTGCGGCCGGAGGGACTCGAACCCTCACGCGCTCACGCGCACTGGCACCTAAAGCCAGCGAGGCTGCCAATTTCTCCACGGCCGCATGAGGGGAATGCTACCCACTGCGCCATCGCGCTGTCCTCACCGTCTCGCGCGTCCGCCGGCGTGTCCACGTGGTCGAGACCAATAGGACTAGGCCAGTTTTGGTCATCATGCCGATGAGCTGCAGCTTCGATGAACCTTAAGTGTCCTTAAGTGACACGTTGCCAAATAGGGTCTTGACGGTAGGGGATGGTCCAGGCCAATTTATCTGCGGGCGCAGCCGTTGACCGGCCGGGAGTTGGAGGCAGCTGAGATGGACGACAGACGTGCTGTACGGGTGAAGGCCGCTCTCGCGGCGTGTACCGCCGGGCTGCTGGGGGTCGGCGGGTTGGCGCTGGTCGGGGGGGCCGCGCAGGCGGCGACTGGGCAGTTGCTGGTGAACGGCGGGTTCGAGAGCGGGAATCTGAGCGGGTGGAGCTGTTCCGCCAATGACAAGGTGGTCAGCAGCCCTGTCGCGGCCGGGAGTTACGCCCTGTCGGGTACGCCCGCCGGGCAGGACGACGCGCAGTGCGCGCAGACCGTCGCGGTCGTGCCCAACTCGACCTACACGCTGAGCGGTCAGGTCGAGGGCAACTACGTCTACCTTGGTGACACCGGGACCGGGACCACCGACACCAGCACCTGGACACCCGGCGCGAGCAGTTGGAGCAGCCTGTCGACCACCTTCACGACCGGGGCGAGCACCACCTCGGTGACGGTGTGGGTCCACGGCTGGTACGGACAGGGCACGTTCGGCGCCGACGAGCTGTCGCTGACCGGTCCGGTGCCTGCCGGCGGAGGCGGCGGTACCCCGTCGCCCAGCGCGAGCGCGACCTCGACGGGCAGCCCGAGTGCGAGCCCGAGCCCGAGTCCGAGCAGCAGCGCGACCACCCCGCCGCCGCCCGTCGACACCGGCTTCCACCACCCCGTCTACTTCATGCCGTTGGACAACTCGCCGCAGGCGGTCTCCGACATCATCGCCGGCTCCGGCGAGAACCAGTTCAACCTCGCCTTCGTGCTGGACTCCGGCGGCTGCACGCCCGCCTGGGGCGGGAACGCGAGCACCCCGGTGTCGTCCGACACCGCCGTCGCGGCGGACATCAGCGCGATCCGCGCGGCCGGCGGCGACGCCGCGGTGTCGTTCGGCGGATACAACGGGACCGAGCTCGGCTCGTCCTGCGGCAGCAGCTCCGCGCTGGCCGCCGCCTACCAGCAGGTGATCACCAAGTACAACCTGACCCGGATCGACCTGGACTGGGAGAACACCGCCCTCGACGCCAACATGGCCCTCCGTTGGGGCGCCATCAAGCAGTTGGAGGCCGCGAACCCGAACCTGGTCGTCACTCTGACCATCCCCGCGACCACCGTCGGCCTCCCGCTGACCGGCCGGGACGAGATCCAGCAGGCGATCAACGACGGTGCCCGGATCGACCGGGTCAACGTGATGGACTTCGACTTCGGCCTGAACGGCGGCACCCAGACCGCCGCCGCGGAGACCGTCGCCGCCGACACCGCGCAGCAGCTGCAGACGCTGTACGGGTGGAGCGCCGCCACCGCGTGGTCGCACCTGTCGGTTCAGCTGATGAACGGTCACACCGACCAGCCCAGCGAGCTCTACACGCAGTCGACCTTCACGGACCTGCTCGGCTACGTCCAGGCCAACCACGCCGCCGCGTTCTCCTACTGGGACGTCAACCGCGACCGTGCCTGCGATCCGAGCGTCGTCCACAACTGGGCCGACGGGGCCTGCTCCAGCGTGACGCAGAACCCCTACGACTTCACGAAGATCATCACGCAGTACAACGGCTGACCCCACCTCGGCCACCAGACCCCACCCGCGCCGGAGGGCCCCACACCCCGGCGCGGGTGGCCAGCACCGCAAGCACCGCGCAAGAGAACTTCCCCCACGAACAACGGAGTTGCTCCATGCACCAGCGTGCCCTGCCCGCCCCCGCCGCCCCTGAGCGGAGGTTGAAGCGCAGCACCGCCCTGGCGGCCGCGACCGCCCTTGTGGCCGGCACGGTCGCGCTCGCCGCCGGTCTCACCGGTGCGAGTGCCGCCGCCACCAACCTTGTGACCAACGGTGACTTCGAGACCGGCAACCTGTCCGGCTGGTCCTGTTCCACGCTGGACAGCGTGGTCACCTCTCCGGTCCACGGCGGCAGTTACGCCCTCCAGGGCGCGGCGAGCTCCGGCGACGACGCGCAGTGCGCACAGACCGTCACGGTCCAGCCGAACACCAGCTACACGCTCTCGGCCTACGTGCAGGGCAACTACGTCTACCTCGGCGCGACCGGCACCGGCGTCAGCGCCAGCACCTGGACGCCCGCCAACAGCAGCTACGGCCAGCTGACCACGAGCTTCACCACCGGCGCCACCACCACCTCGGTGCAGGTCTACACGCACGGCTGGTACGGCCAGGGCACGTACTTCGCCGACGACGTGACGCTGACCGGCCCGGCGGGTTCGGGTGGCGGCACCACCAGCCCGTCCGCGTCGCCGACCTCGGCCAGCCCGTCGGCGTCGGCGACCAGCGCCAGCCCGTCCGCCTCCCCGACCAGTGCGTCCCCGTCCCCGTCCGCGAGCGCGACCTCCGCGTCCCCCTCGCCGAGCGCCAGCTCGACCAGCGGCGGCGGCACCGCGCCCGGCGGCGACGGCCAGGTCTCCACCCCGAGCGGCGTCTCCGCCAAGGTCACCAACAACGCGGTGACGCTGAGTTGGACCGGCTCCACCGACAGCTCCGGCACCGGCGACACCCCCGCCTACTACGTCTACAGCGGCGCCAACCTGATGGCCACGGCGATGGGTTCGACCGTCACGGTCAGCTCGCTGCAGCCGAACACCAGCTACACCTTCACCGTGCAGGGCTACGACAAGGACGGGCACTCCTCCGCGCAGTCCACGCCGATCACCGTCACCACGGGCGCGGCGCAGACCGGTGCGATGAAGTCCGCGTACTTCGACCAGTGGTCGATCTACGGCAACGCCTACTACCCCAAGAACGTGGGGACTTCGGGCGCCGCGGCGGGCATGAAGGTGATCACCTACGCCTTCGAGAACATCGACCCGACCAACCTCAACTGCTTCGAGACGGTCAAGGCCTCGGACTCCACCAACGAGTCGGACCCGAACGCGGGTGACGGCGCGGGCGACGCGTTCGCGGACTACCAGAAGTCCTACACCTCGGACATCTCCGTGGACGGCACCTCGGACACCTGGTCGCAGCCGATCAAGGGCAACTTCAACCAGCTGCGTGAGCTGAAGGCGAAGTACCCGAACCTGCGGATCAACCTCTCCATCGGCGGCTGGACCTACTCGAAGTACTTCTCCGACGTGGCCGCCACCGACGCGTCCCGCAAGAAGTTCGTCTCCTCCTGCATCGACATGTTCATCAAGGGCAACCTGCCGACGAACATCTCCGGTGACGCCTCCGGCGGCACGGGCTCGGCGGCCGGCCTGTTCGACGGCATCGACATCGACTGGGAGTACCCGGCCTCGGCCGGCGGCCACACCGGCAACCACTACTCGGCCGCCGACACCGCCAACTACACCGCGCTGCTCGCCGAGTTCCGCAGCGAGCTGGACGCGTACGGCTCGACCGTCGGCAAGCACTACCTGCTGACCGCCGCGCTGCCGTCCGGCCAGGACAAGATCTCGCTGATCCAGCCCGCCGCGATCTCCAAGTACCTGGACTACGGCGACCTGATGACCTACGACATGCACGGCGCCTGGGACTCGACCGGTCCGACCAACTTCCAGGACCCGCTGCACGACACGTCGAACGACCCGAGCAAGGCGATCGCGCCCGGCACGGCGAAGTACAACATCGACGAGACCATCAAGGCGTACACCACGGGTGACTCCGCCTACGGGATCACCGGTGGCTTCCCGGCCAACAAGCTGGTCCTCGGCGTCCCGTTCTACTTCCGCGGCTGGACGGGCGTCCCGGCCGGCAGCAACTACGGCCTGTACCAGTCGGCGACCGGTGCCAGCCCGGCCCAGACCTACACCCAGGAGGCGGGCATCGCCGACTGGAAGGAGCTCGCCGCCAAGGGCCTCACGACCGGCTCGACCGTCCACTGGGACCCGACCACGCAGAGCGCGTGGATCTACGACGGCACCAACTTCTACACCGGCGACACCCCGCAGGCGATCACCGCCCGCGGCCAGTACGCCACCACCAACGGCCTCGGCGGCATCTTCGCCTTCTCCTTCGAGGGTGACGACGCCTCCGGCTCGCTCATCAACGCGATGAACAGCTCGATGCAGTAACAAGCAGCACGAAGGGGCCCCGGCGCTGCGCGCCGGGGCCCCTTCGCCTGTGCGATCAGACCTTCAGGTCCTTGATCAGCTTCGCGACGTGGCCGGTCGCCCGCACGTTGTAGAAGGCGTGCTCGATCTTGCCCTGCTCGTCGACGACGAAGGTGGAGCGGATCACGCCGGTGACCGTCTTGCCGTACATCGTCTTCTCGCCGAAGGCGCCGTACGCCTGCAGCACCTCCTTGTCGGGGTCCGCCACCAGGGTGACCTTGAGGTGCTCCTTCTCCCGGAACTTCGCCAGCTTCTCGGGCTTGTCCGGGGAGACGCCGATGACGTCGTAGCCGGCCCCGGCCAGCACGTCCAGGTTGTCGGTGAAGTCGCACGCCTGCTTGGTGCAGCCCGGTGTCAGTGCGGCCGGGTAGAAGTAGACGATGACCTTGCGGCCGAGGTGGTCGCCGAGGGAGACGGCCTTGCCGTCCGCGTCGGGCAGGCTGAAGGCGGGAGCGGCGTCGCCGGGGGAAAGTCGGGCACTCATGCTGTGACGGTACCGCTCGGCGCCCGCTGGTGCGGTCTGCGTCAGAGCGGGGTGCCGCTGCGCGCGGGCGAGCGGGACCTGACAGACTGTCCAGGAGCAGTAGCAGTCGGCGAGCGAGCGAGAGAGGGTGTCCTCGTGGGCGAGGTCAGCACCAGGGACGAGAGCCGGGATCGGCGGAGCGCGGCCCAGATCGAGGCGGACATCGCCCGTACCCGGGCGCAGCTCGCTGCGACGCTCGACGAGCTGTCCGTGGCCGTCCACCCCTCGACGATCGTCGGGCAGGCGAAGGCGCAGGCCAAGGCGACGGTGGACCGCACGGTCGGCCAGGCCTTCGTCACGGTGAACCGCGGCCTTGAGCAGGTCCGGGCGCAGTTCGTGGACGAGAAGGGGCAGCCGCGCAAGGAGCGCATCATCCCCGTTGCGGCCGTGGCCGGCGCGGTGGTGGTGGGCCTGGTGCTGCTTCGCCGCAAGAAGTAGCGCCCGGCTGCCTGTACGGTTTCCTGCGTGAACGCGGACGAGACGGTGGCGGACGGGACTGTGGGCAAGAAGCACGACTCATCCTTCGGCGAGAAGCTGCCGATCCGGATGCTGCACGACCGCGTCCTGGTCCGCACCGAGGGCCCGGAAGGCGAACGCCGCTCGACCGGCGGCATCCTGATCCCGGCGACGGCGGAGCTGTCGAAGCGCTGCGCCTGGGCGGAGGCTGTCGCGGTGGGCCAGAACGTCCGCAGCATCGAGCCGGGGGACCGGGTCCTCTACGACCCGGAGGACCGCGCGGAGGTCGAGGTCCGCGGCACGCTCTACGTGCTGCTGCGCGAACGCGACATCCACGCGGTCGCGTCCGAGCGCGTCAGTGACGCCGAGGGCACCACCACCGGGCTGTACCTGTAGGGACCCGTCCACGTTCCCGCCGTTCGGGTGTTCGGACGGCCGCGTTCAGGGACGTCCCGGCGGGGCGGGCGGGGGTCGTGCGCTCGCGGCGGGAAGATGCGGCATGGTTGAGACGACCGGCGCCTCGGACAGCCCGCCCAAGATGGCCGGTGCCGCCAGGCTTGTGTTGCTGACGCTCGCCTCCGGGCAGTTCCTGATGGCGCTCGACAGCTCCGTGATGAACGTGTCCATCGCCACGGTGGCGAAGGACGTGGGCACGTCGGTGACCGGGATCCAGGGCGCGATCACGGCCTACACGTTGGTCATGGCCGTTCTCATGGTTCCCGGCGGCAAGATCGGCGCCATGATCGGCCGCAAGCGGGCGTTCATGGTCGGGTGCCTCGTGTACGGCTGCGGCTCGTTCACCACGGCGATCGCGCCGAACCTGCCGGTGCTCCTGTTGGGCTGGTCGTTCCTGGAGGGCGTCGGTGCGGCGCTGATCCTGCCCGCGATCGTCGCGCTGGTCGCCGGGAACTTCGGGGAACGGCAGCGTCCGGCGGCCTACGGGCTGGTCGCGGCGGCCGGGGCGATCGCGATCGGGCTCGGGCCTCTCATCGGCGGCATCGCCACCACGTACTTCTCCTGGCGCTGGGTCTTCGCCGGCGAGGTCGTGATGGTCCTCGGCATCCTGCTGCTCGCGCGTCGCATGGTCGACGCACCGCCGGATCGGCGTCCCCGGGTCGACGTCGTGGGCGCGGTGCTGTCCGCTCTGGGGTTGGGCGGCTTCGTCTACGGGGTGCTCCGCTCCGACGAATGGGGTTGGTTCAGTCCGAAGCCGGGCCAGCCGTCCTGGTTCGGGTTCTCCCCGGTCGTCTGGCTGATGCTGGCGGGAATCTTCGTGATCTGGTTGTTCTTCCGCTGGGAGCGCCTCAGGATGAGGCGGGGCAGGGAGCCCCTGGTGGACGTGGACATGCTGCACAACCGGCAGCTCTCGGGCGGCCTGACGATGTTCTTCTTCCAGTACCTGATCCAGATGGGTGTCTTCTTCGTCGTCCCGCTCTTCCTGTCCGTCGCGCTCGGTCTCTCCGCACTCGCCACCGGGGTCCGCATCCTTCCGTTGTCGCTGACGCTGCTCGCCGCGGCGATCGGGATCCCTCGCCTCCTGCCGGAGGTGTCCCCGCGGGCCGTCGTGCGGATTGGTGTGCTGGCGATGATCACCGGTGCCGTGGTGCTCATGGCGGCCCTGGACGCCAGCTCGGGAGCGGAGGTCACCACGGTTCCGCTCCTGCTGATCGGCCTGGGCATGGGCGCACTCGCGTCCCAGCTCGGCTCGGTGACCGTCTCCGCGGTCCCGGACGAGCAGAGCTCCGACGTCGGAGGCATTCAGAACACAGTCACCAACCTCGGCGCCTCCATCGGCACGGCGCTCGCCGGGTCGGTCATGATCGCGGTGCTCACCTCGTCCTTCCTGAGCAACGTGGAGCAGAGCCCCGCGATCCCGGCCGAGGTCAAGAGCCAGGCCAACGTCCAGCTTTCGGCCGGCGTCCCGTTCGTCTCGGACGCCCAGCTCCAGTCCGCGCTCGACAAGGCCGGTGTGAACTCGCAGGCGAGCCAGGCGGCGCTCGACGCCTATGCCGACGCACGGATCGACGGACTCAAGGTCGCCCTCGCGATCCTGGCCCTCACCGGGCTCATCGGACTGTTCTTCGTCCAACGCATCCCGACGACCCAGCCCGGATCCGCGCGCGGCTCCGACACGGCCGCGCCGTAAAATGCGGGGCATGGACCATGATCGCTCCGGGATTGCCATGCCCCGCGTGGACGGCTCAGGCCGATGACGCGGCGGCCGACCCGCTGGCAGGAGTCCGGGTTCAGCGCGAACTACGGTCGGCGCTTCGCCGAGCTCATCGCCGCCGGCGAGGACGTCGACGGTGAGGCGCGGCTCGCAGACGCGCTCCTTCCTCGTGGTGCGCGCGTGCTCGACGCCGGGGCGGGCATGGGCCGGGTGGCAGCGGCACTGCTGCGGCGAGGGCATGACGTGCTCTCGATCGAGCCCGACAAGGCGCTGGTCCAACAAGCTCGGGAGACTTACCCGGGGCTGCCGATCGAGGAACGGGACATTCTCAGCCTCGGGTCCGACGACGGGCTGTTCGACCTGGTGGTCTGTGTCGGGAACGTCGTCCTCTACCTGGCCGAGGGCACGGAGCGGGCGGCGCTGGCGGCCATGCGCGACGTGCTCGGTGAGAACGGCAGGATTCTGGTCGGCTTCCACCTGGAGGGTCGGCCGCCGAACGCCCGGGAATACGCGGTCGCCGAGTTCGAAGCAGACCTGTCCGCTGTCGGGCTGCGCGTCAACCTGCGGGCGGGCAGCTACGAGTTGCACCCCGCGAACGACGACTACGGCGTTTGGATCCTGAGCCGCGAGTAGGGGACGCCGCCTCAGGGGCGGTGGCTCTCCTCGCTGGCCAGTTCGATGCCGATCGGGCTGTAGTTGGCCTGTTGGAGAAGTGTTCTGCCCTTCTGGTCCACCAGGCGGGTGACGAGCTCCTGCCCCGCGCCGAATATGGCCGCCCAGGCCAGAATGGCCGCGGAGGAGTGAGAGATCTGCACCGCCGAGACCAGGCCGCCTCTGAGCAGAAGGAGGCCGAGAAGGGCGGATATCCCGCCGGTCGGTAGTTTGAGCAGCATGAGGAACGCCGGCACCATGAAGGGCTGAGTGGTTCCGTCGATGTTGCGCAGGGCCACCGCGCCGACCAGCGCCGCAGAGGTCACTCCGACGAGTTCCACGATGAGGATGTCGATCCTCGTCGGACTGGCGCCGAGGGGATAGGTCGGGTCCTTGAAGCCGAGTATCCGACCCGCTTGTACGTCATACGCGCCGAGTATGGCCCAGGCCGCCAGGAGGAGAGCCATGCAGAGGGACGTCAGGAGGATGATGTTCCGGAACGAGCGAACCCGGTCGCGTTTGGCGTTGAGCACCGCATGGGCTGCCCGGAGGCATTCTGCCGCGAGTCCGACGTCCGCGGCCTCCAGTACATGGTCGGTTTTCCCGAGCCGGAATTCCAGTTGTCTGCGCCGGGGATCCGGCTCGCCGAGATGCCATTGCGTCTCTGCCAGGACGCGTGGACCCCACCCTTTCAGCTCGTTCGGGAATTGGGCGGAAAGGCGCAGCAGTTCCTCGGTCGCTGCTTGGACGTTCGACCATGCTTCTGTGACGTCCGTTCCGTACCAACCGCCCTTGGGGCGCGTTCGACGGGCGGCTGCCTCGCGAGCAGCTGTGAGTTGTGCCCGCGCATGCGCCACTGATAGCCCGGTGCTGTAGGCAGGAAAATCCGTTGGCTGCTTCCGTGTCAGTTCCTCCAGCCGGTCGAGCTGATACTGGGTGTCGTGTGCGAGGACCGTGACTCTGCGCCGCCAGGACGGAGACGAAGAAGGAGGGCTGTTCATCTCGCTGCCTCCAGATATCCAGTCTTCCCTCATCAGGCTGCCACGGTGCTGCCGGAATTGGCAACGCAAAGGCCCGCGGCGCCGATTGCGGCAAATTCCACTATTGAATTTTCGTCAAGCGAGTTCCCGTGGCCGTGTCTCGTCGATCACAGCCTGGGTGACGGGCCCCGGTTGGGCGTAGAGTCCGGAGCATGAGTGAGCACTTTGATGTGGTGGTGCTGGGGGCCGGCCCCGGTGGTTACGTGGCCGCGATCCGGTCGGCGCAGCTGGGTCTGACCACGGCGATCGTGGAGGAGAAGTACTGGGGCGGGGTCTGCCTGAACGTGGGGTGCATCCCCTCGAAGGCGCTGCTGCGCAACGCCGAGCTGGCGCACCTGTTCACCCAGGAGGCCGACACGTTCGGCATCCGTGTCGACGGCAAGGTGAGCTTCGACTACAAGGCTGCGTTCGAGCGCAGCCGTCAGGTCGCGGACGGTCGCGTCAAGGGCGTCCACTTCCTGATGAAGAAGAACAAGATCCGGCAGTTCCAGGGCCGCGGCCAGTTCGTGGACGCGAACACCCTCCAGGTCACCCTGAACGAGGGCGGCACCGAGACCGTCACCTTCGACCACTGCATCATCGCCGCGGGCGCCAGCACGCGCCTGCTGCCGGGCACGCAGCTGAGCAGCCGCGTGGTCACCTACGAGGAGCAGATCCTCAGCGACTCCCTGCCCGAGTCCATCGTCATCGCCGGCGCCGGCGCGATCGGCGTCGAGTTCGCCTACGTGCTGCACAACTACGGCGTCAAGGTCACCATCGTCGAGTTCCTGGACCGGATGGTCCCGCTCGAGGACGCCGAGGTCTCCGCGGAGCTGTCCAAGCGCTACCGCAAGCTCGGCATCCAGGTGCTCACCTCGACCCGGGTCGACTCGATCGACGACAGCGGCGAGAAGGTCCGCGTCACCGTCACCGGCAAGGACGGCGCCCAGCAGGTGCTGGAGGCCGACAAGGTGCTGCAGGCCATCGGCTTCGCGCCGCGTGTCACCGGCTACGGCCTGGAGAACACCGGCGTCCGACTGACCGAGCGCGGCGCGATCGACATCGACGAGTACTGCCGCACCAGCGTTCCGCACATCTTCGCGATCGGTGACGTGACGGCCAAGCTGATGCTGGCGCACGCCGCCGAGTCCATGGGCGTCATCGCCGCCGAGACCATCGGCGACGCGGAGACCATGTCGCTGGACTACGTGATGATCCCGCGCGCCACCTACTGCCAGCCGCCCACCCGCCGC
>NZ_QKYN01000057.1 GCF_003258295.1 Streptacidiphilus pinicola
GTTGTTGATCAACAACCGGCCGTTTCGATCGCACAGGGGGGTCCCCTTGAGGGGCAGTGGAGTTCTCCGGCGTCTCGCCGGAACAGTCGTAGCCGCGACCGTCGCGGCCACGGGCCTCGTTGCGGCCGCCGCACCGGGCGCCGTCGCGGCAGGCCAGGGCGCACCGTCGGTGTGGGGGGTCCCCGGCGGCGCCGCGCTCGGCGGGCCGGGCAGCCAGGCCCAGCTCTGGCCGCAGTTCAGGACCGGCGCCGGCGTCGCGTTCGACGTGAAGACCGACGTCACCATCGACGCGCGCGGCCTGGCCAAGGTCGCCCGGGTGGACTTCCCGTCCGGCTGCACCGTCCACGGCCTCGTCGCGACCTGCGCCGACGACCTGCGGGCCGACGGGGGACCGAGCGGCCTGGTCTCCCTGAACAGCTGGCTGCACGTGCGGGCGCTGCCCGGGGTGAAGGCCGGCGAGCACGGCGGCTACACGCTGAAGGCCTCGTCCCCGCTCTGGCGCGGTCCCGCGGTGCTGGCCGGGCGGGTGGAGATCGGCGCCCCGGACCTGAAGCCGGCCCCGCTCGTCGGCCACCAGGGCCTCCGGGTCGGCCAGACCGTCGCGGAGCCCGTCTCCTTCACCAACCGCGGTGACCGGCCCTCGGCCGGCGTCCAGGTCTTCCTGCAGACCTCGCCCGGCCTGACCTTCGCCCGCGAGTACCGCAACTGCGACTACCACGAGGCCAAGGGCTTCGACTTCAGCTGGGCGCTGTGCCACTTCCCCGGCGCGCGGATCACCCCGGGCGAGACCGCGGCGCTGACCGCCCCGGCCACCGTCAAGGTCGGCGCGGCGGCGCTGGACACCGGTCTCCAGGTCGTCACCATGCCCGCGGGTGACCCGAACTTCTGGACCATGACGTACGACCACCGGGGCACCGGCCCTGCCCTCGGCCTCCGGGTCGTCCACCGCGGCCGTCCCACCGCCGTCCCGGCGAGCGACATGGGCCTGCCCGGCGCCACCACGTTCAACAGCAGCGTCGCGCTCCTCGCGGCCCGCAACACCGCGGACCTCCAGGTCTGGGGCAGCACGTCCTTCTTCCAGAAGCAGGGCGCGGTGGTCCCGGTCTCCTTCGGCCTGCTCGACCGCGGCCCCGGCGGCCTGTGGAACACCCCGCTCCAGCTCCGCTTCACGGCTCCGCCCGGCACCACCGTGGTGACCGCCGACGGCTCCTGCCACCTGGAGAACCCCTCCGTCCCCGGCACCTACCTCTGCGACGACGCGGCCCTCGCCTTCGGCCCGCAGGCCCGCGCGACCTGGAACTTCCAGCTCCGCGTCGACCAGGTCGTCCAGAACGCCAAGGGCCGGGTGGAACTCACCCGCCACTTCCC
Source organism: Streptacidiphilus pinicola (assembly GCF_003258295.1). GTDB lineage: Bacteria > Actinomycetota > Actinomycetes > Streptomycetales > Streptomycetaceae > Streptacidiphilus > Streptacidiphilus pinicola. The sequence continues at coordinate 1,369 of NZ_QKYN01000057.1, forward strand.
CTTCGACCCGAACCCGGCGAACGACAGCTCCTGGGTGACCGTCAACTAGCCCCTGGCGCCGCTTGCGTGAAGGGGCGGTCCATCGGGCCGCCCTTTTGCGCTTTCCACCGGCGGCAGCCGGAGGCACGAATCGGGTAAGAATCGGGCGCCTGTTTGGGGCCGCCTGTCCGCCGGTGGCCCTTTGGCGCCCTTGGTGCAGCCCTAACCTCCGATCTGTGGGGCTCCTGTGACGAACGCCGGGAGCCCGTCGACTCAGGGGGTCTTTTGAACCGAACCGTCATCCGCCGCGCCACCGCCCTCGGGACGGCTGCCGCGGCGCTCACCTTCGGCCTCGGCGCGGGGGTCGCCGACGCCACCACGCCTGTGAAGCCTGTCGTCACGCTGGCGCCGATCGACGCCGTGGCGCTCGCGCCCGCCCCGGCGACGGTCGAACCGTCGCTCATGTGGAGGGTGAACGCCAAGCACGTCCAGGCCACGGACGTCACCGTCACGGTGAACGCCACCGGCCTGGCCAGGATCGCGGCCGTGGCCTTCCAGCCCGGCTGCACGGTGGTCCGCAAGGACGTCGCGACGTGCCCCGACGCCTTCGTAGGGAACTCGCCCACCACGCCGCAGACGTGGGGCACCAGCTACTTCACGCTCACCGCCCTGCGCGGCGCGAAGCCGGGCGCGACGGGCAGCTACACGATCAGCGGCTCGTCCTCCCAGGTGGTCATCAAGGGCGGGACCGGCCAGGTCAGCGTCGGCGGCCCCGAGTACACGTTGAGCGGCCTCTCCGACCACAAGAACTGGGCGCTGGGCAGCATCGTCTCCGAGCCGCTCGCCTTCACCAACACCGGTGACCGTCCCTCGGCCGGTACCGCCGTGTGGTTCACGGCCACGCCGGGCCTGCGCTTCGTCGACCACTACAGCAACTGCGAGTACCGGTCCTTCGTTCACGCGGGTCACGTCTACCAGGACGCCGCACTCTGCCGCTTCCCGAGCGCGCTGCGGATCGGCGAGAAGGTCGCACTCGCCCGCCCGATGCGGTTCCAGTACACCCACGAGGCGCTGCGCGAGTACACGGAGACCGGCGCCTGGCCACTCGGCAACCCGCGGACCGCGGGGACCCTCCAGCCGTGGAAGGGCCACGTCTGGCAGCGCGGCACCGGCCCGGTCCTGGGTCTGAAGGTCGTCGCCGTCGGGCGTGCGAGCGGCGTCCCGGCGGGCAGCGTCCCGGTCCAGTTGGGCACGGAGCAGCACAGCGAGGACATCGTCTCGCTGTCCGCGCGCAACACCGACGACTTCGGCGTCACCGGCTCGTCCGCCACCGCGGCTGCCGGCAAGACGGTGACCATGGACTTCACCCTGGTCAGCCACGGCCCCGGCACGCTGTACGACATCTCCGGCGGCGAGGGCATCCCAGGTGTCGAGGTCACGCCCCCGCCGGGGACGACCATCGTCGGCTCCTCGGCTCGGTGCCAGCCGTCCGTCTCGTTCGACCCCGGCGTCGCCGCCCACGGCCCCTACAACTGCTCGCCCGACCTGCTGATCTGGGCCGGGACGGTCTACCGCTTGAGTCTCACGCTGCGCGTCGACCAGGTGGTCCCGCACGCCACCGGCAAGGTGCGGATCGTCTGGGGCCCGGTGCCCGGTTGGCGTCAGCCCTACGACCCGAACCCCGCCGACGACTCGGCGCTGCTCCAGCTGAACTGATCCCATGGGGGAGAACATGAGACGAGTACCCGCCAGACCCAAGGCTGCCCTCGCGGCAGCCGTCATCGCCACCGCCGGTGCGTTGGGCCTCGGCGTCGTCGCCCCGGCCGCCGCCGTGGCGGCCACGCAGCCGACGATCACCCTCGATCCGGTCGCGCCGCTCGCACTGGAGCTGACCGGGGCGCAGAGCCCGCAGCTCGACTGGACGTTCCACCGCAACCTCGGCTTCCGCGCCGTCGACATCAAGGTCGACGCCCGCGGGCTGGCCAAGGTCGGCAAGATCGCCTTCTCGGGCGAGTGCACGGCGCACGGCCTGGTCGCGGACTGCTCCGAGAACTGGCCGGTTGACGGCACCGGCATGGGCGGGAGCGCACCGTTCACCGTGACCCCGTTCAAGGGCGTCAAGCTGGGCACCACCGGCGGCTTCACCGTGAGCGGCAGTGCGCCGGGCCTGACCGTCAGGGGAGGCTCCGGCGTCGTCACGGTCGGCGGCCCCGCGTACGACCTGGCCCCGTTGGCCCGGTTCAGGAACCAGAAGGTCGGCGCGGTGGTCAGCCAGCCGATCACCTTCGACAACGCCGGAAACCGCCCGGCCAACGGTTCCGACGTGGCCCTGGTGCTCTCGCCGGGGCTGCGCTTCACCCAGCACTACGGCAACTGCCGCTACCGGTCCGACGTCCAGGGCGGAGTCCGGGTCGAGGACGCGGCCGTGTGCCACTTCCGCGACTGGATGCGGATCGGCGAGAAGGTCGCCTTCGCCCAGCCGGTGCGCACCCAGGTGACGCCCCGGGCGCTGTGGACCTACATGGACGTCATGGCCGCCCCCGCGGGCAGCCCCTCCCTGGCGTGGGCGACCTCGTCCCAGCCCAGCAGCCGGTGGACGCAGGGCCGCGGCCCGGCGCTCGGCCTGAAGCGTCTCGTCGCCGGCAAGCCGTCGGCGGTCCCGGCCGGAACGGCCCAGCTGCAGCGCGGGGACCAGGGGTACGGCATCGAGTGGGTCAGCGCCCACAACTGGGCGGACTACGGCGTCACCGGCAGCAGTGCCAAGGCGCCCGCCGGACACGACGTCACCATGAGCTTCTCGGTGACCAACCACGGCCCGGCGGTGCTCTACGACCGCAGTGGCGGCGAGGCCACCCCGTTCGTGAAGCTCACCGCCCCGGCGGGGACGACCGTCGTCGGCAGCCCCGAGTGCGGGAACCAGCCGCAGAACGGCGTCTGGTACTGCTCGGCCGGGATGAAGGCGATCCTGTCCTTCCCGGGCGACACCTACCACTTCACCATCACGTTCCACGTGGTCACGGTGGTGCCGCACGCGCGCGGTGAGGTGCAGCTGGTCTGGGGCGGTGGCCCGACGCCCAGCACGAACCTGCCGTTCGATCCCAACCCGAAGAACAACACGGCCGGGCTGATCCTCAACTGATCCCTCCGCCGGGACCGTGCCCCGCCACCCGTGAGAGGTTTAACGAGTGGCGGGGCACGCCCGTGCGGTCGATACCCTGGTGGGGTGAGCGATCAGCAGACCCCCGCAGCCCCGGCCGCAGCAGGCGCCGACGACCTTCCCGAGCAGATGCGCGTGCGGCGCGAGAAGCTGGAGCGGCTCAAGGCCGCCGGCGTCGACCCGTACCCCGTGGGGTTCCCGCGGACCATGACGCTGGCCGAGCTGCGGGCGGCGTACCCCGGGCTGGAGCCGGACACCGCGACCGGTGAGCGCGCCGGGGTGACCGGGCGCGTGATGCTGAGCCGGACCGGCGGCAAGCTCTGCTTCGCGACGCTGCGCGACGGCACCGGCGACCTGCAGGTGATGCTCTCGCTCGACAAGCTCGGCGAGGAGCGCCTCGCGCAGTGGAAGTCGGACATCGACCTCGGCGACCACGTGGGCGTCGAGGGCGAGGTGATCACCTCTCGTCGCGGCGAGCTGTCGATCATGGTCGACCGCTGGGAGCTCACCTCCAAGTGCCTGCGCCCGCTGCCGGAGAAGCACAAGGGTCTGGCCGACCCGGAGGCCCGCGTGCGCCAGCGCTACGTGGACCTGATCGTGAACCCCGAGGCCCGCGAGATGATGCAGCTGCGCGTCCGGGTGCTGCGCTCGCTGCGCGACACCTTCGAGCGCCGCGGCTTCCTCGAGGTCGAGACGCCGATGCTGCAGCCGATCCACGGCGGCGCCAACGCGCGTCCGTTCACCACGCACATCAACGCGTACGACATGACGCTGTACCTGCGCATCGCCACCGAGCTCTACCTCAAGCGGCTCATGGTCGGCGGTGTGGAGAAGGTCTTCGAGATCAACCGGAACTTCCGCAACGAGGGCGCCGACGCGACCCACAACCCGGAGTTCACCGCGATCGAGTCCTACGAGGCCTACGGTGACTACGACACCCAGGCCGAGCTGACCCGCGACCTGATCCTCAACGCGGCCAAGGACGCGCTCGGCACGACCGTGATCAAGGGCGTGGACCAGCACGGCGAGGAGGTCGAGATCGACCTGGCCGAGCCGTGGGAGGAGGTCAGCGTCTACCCGGGCATCAGCGCCCACCTCGGCGTCGAGGTGACCCCGGAGACCTCCGTGGACGAGCTGCGCAAGCTCGCCGACGAGCACGGCGTGCCCTACGAGAAGAAGTGGGGCCACGGCCAGCTGATCCTGGAGTTCGTCGAGCGCCTGCTGGAGCACAACGCGGTCCGGCCGACCTTCATCCGGGACTACCCGACCGAGGTCTCCCCGCTGACCCGCAAGCACCGCTCCGTCGACGGCGTGGCCGAGAAGTGGGACCTGGTGATCTTCGGCAAGGAGATCGCCACCGCCTACTCCGAGCTGATCGACCCGGTCGACCAGCGTGAGCGGCTGACCCAGCAGTCCCTGCTGGCGGCCGGCGGCGACGTCGAGGCGATGCAGGTGGACGAGGACTTCCTGCGGGCCCTGGAGTACGGCATGCCGCCCACCGGCGGCATGGGCCTGGGCGTGGACCGACTGGTCATGCTGCTGACCAACAAGTCGATCCGGGAGACCCTCCTCTTCCCGCTCGTGAAGCCCGAGTAGAGTCGAGCCCATGCAGTACATCGAGGCTCTGACTCCGCCGGTGGTGATGGCGATCGCCTTCGGCTTCATGATCCGCACGCTCTTCCGCAACCAGGGCGGTGCGAACGCGTCCAAGGAGGACGTGGTGGCCGAGGCGATCATGGCCTCCCAGGAGTAGTCACGCGCGGCGGGGGGTGCGGGGTGAAAACCCCGTACCCCCCGCCGTTGTGGCCTGGCACTGTGGATTAATTCGGGCAAAAGTGATATTTGCCTTGTCATGGTGCGCCCACTCGGTGAACTCGAGAACGACGTCATGACCCGGCTCTGGCAGTGGAACCGGCTCGTCACCGTTCGCGAGGTTCTGGAGGATCTTCAGCGGGAACGTGAGATCGCATACACCACGGTGATGACCGTGATGGACAAGCTGTTCCAGAAGGGGTGGTTGCGCCGGGAACAGGAAGGCCGCGCCTATCGATATGCGCCGGTCTCCACCCGCGAGGCGTATACCGCGGCCCTGATGAACGACGCGTGGGAGACGAGCGACAACCCGGCGGCGGCCCTGGTGCACTTCTTCGGCATGATGTCGCCGGAGCAGCAGGAGGCACTCGGCGACGCTCTTCGCATCTTCGCGCCTAGCATCTTCCCCGCCGATATCGTTGCGCAGGACGAAGGCCGGGCAGGGTAGCGTCGGCGCATGCAGGTCACCATCCGCCGTGCGCGGACCGCCGATGTGTCTTCCATCCGACGCCTGGTGGACGGGTACGCCCGCGAACGGATCCTGCTGAACAAGCCGACGGTCACGCTCTTCGAGTCGCTCCAGGAGTTCTGGGTCGCCGAACGCGACGACAACGCGGAGGTTGTCGCCTGCGGCGCGCTGCACGTCATGTGGGAGGACCTGGCCGAGGTCCGCACGCTGGCCGTGGACCCTTCCTGCCGCGGCACCGGCATCGGCCACCTGCTGCTGCGGAAGCTGGTGGACACCGCCCGTTGGATCGGCGTGCGTCGTATTTTCTGCCTGACGTTCGAAGTCGAGTTCTTCACCAAACACGGCTTCCAGGAGATCGCCTCGACTCCGGTGGACGCCGGCGTGTACGAGGAGCTGTTGCGCAGCTACGACGAAGGTGTCGCGGAGTTCCTGGATCTGGAACGCGTCAAGCCGAACACCCTCGGCAACACCCGGATGCTCCTGCATCTGTGAGAGCCCATCCATGAGATGAGTTCTCGGAGGCCGGTTGAATTTTTCGCGGAAAGACGGTTTGCTTTCCTACGAGTAATCCAGGCATTTGAGGAAAGGGACACCCGTGGCGCAGAAGGTCCAGGTCCTTCTTGTCGACGATCTCGAAGGCGGCGAGGCGGACGAGACAGTGACGTTCGCTCTCGACGGGGTTGCCTACGAGATCGACCTTACCCATGCGAATGCAGGCAAGCTGCGTGAGCTGCTGACCCCCTACACGGACAAGGGCCGCAAGCAGAGCGGCCGTTCCGCCGGTGGCCGTGGCCGTGGCCGCGCCGTCGCGGCCCGTCCGGTCGGCGGCAACCCGGACACCGCCAAGATGCGGGCCTGGGCCAAGGAGCAGGGCTACGAGGTCAACGAGCGCGGCCGCGTGCCGAGCAACATCCGTGAGGCGTACGAGAAGGCCCACGGCTGAGCCGTCGCTTCGATCTGCACGCGGGCGCACGCGTCCGCGCAGGTGTCGAGCAGACGGGCCAGCGGTTCCGGGCCGGGTGAGGGGCCAGGGCGCAGCAGGCGCCCGGTGCCCCCGCCGGCCCGTCCGCGCAGGACCGGGGCCAGATGGCCCCAGCCGAGCCAGAGGAGCAGCCCCGGCAGCTCCTCGGCGGCCCCTGGCGTCAGTGCCAGCAGCAGGCGGTCGCCCCGCGTCCAGACGGAGCCGGGCTCCCGGTCGCGCAGGTCCATCCGGGCCAGTGCGAGCAGGCCACCGGCGAGTGGCATGTCGAGCAGGTCGCAGTTTCCCGGCAGGGGACAGATTCCCGGCAGGGTAAAGGCGGCCTGCTCTGCCGCACCCTCAATCGCCTCGGCCCGCACATCCCGGACAACCGGGAAGGGGCCGTTCCGGTTACGCTCGAAGTAATTCCTCGACGGGCGAACACCGGCCGGAGTCACCCAGGGCCGGACGGGGTACGCCAGAGGGTATGAATGCCCAAGTGGGAAGCCGGGAGCGGCCACGCCGCGGCGTGTCGGCGGGTGCGAACGGGGTGCGTTCGCCGTCGGCGTAGCGATTCCAGGTGGATCTGCCTGGCCTGCGGGAACACCATCCCGCAGCATTCGGTTGAGTCATTGTCGGCCGTCGCACGGTCCCCCACCAGCGGGTGTCGACGGTTGGAGTGAGGAGCTGTTCCGGCCTCCGGGACTAGCATGCGGTAGGACAGGGAGGGGATTTTCCCTCACTGCCCCGACCGCTCTGAGGAGCGATTAACGATGTTCGAGAGGTTCACCGACCGCGCGCGGCGGGTTGTCGTCCTGGCTCAGGAAGAAGCCCGGATGCTCAACCACAACTACATCGGCACCGAGCACATCCTCCTGGGCCTGATCCACGAGGGTGAGGGTGTCGCCGCTAAGGCCCTGGAGAGCCTCGGGATCTCGCTCGAGGCGGTTCGCCAGCAGGTCGAGGAGATCATCGGCCAGGGCCAGCAGGCCCCGTCCGGTCACATCCCCTTCACCCCCCGGGCGAAGAAGGTCCTGGAGCTGTCGCTCCGTGAGGCACTTCAGCTGGGCCACAACTACATCGGCACGGAGCACATCCTGCTCGGCCTGATTCGCGAGGGCGAGGGCGTCGCCGCCCAGGTCCTGGTGAAGCTGGGCGCCGACCTCAACCGGGTGCGTCAGCAGGTCATCCAGCTGCTCTCCGGCTACCAGACCGGCGCCGGCGGCAAGGAGTCCGCCACGGCCGGTGGTCCGGCCGAGGGCACCCCGTCGACCTCGCTGGTCCTCGACCAGTTCGGCCGCAACCTGACGCAGGCCGCCCGTGAGGCCAAGCTCGACCCGGTCATCGGGCGCGAGAAGGAGATCGAGCGGGTCATGCAGGTGCTGTCCCGCCGCACCAAGAACAACCCGGTCCTCATCGGCGAGCCCGGCGTCGGCAAGACGGCGGTCGTCGAGGGCCTGGCCCAGGCCATCGTCAAGGGCGAGGTGCCCGAGACGATCAAGGACAAGCAGCTCTACACGCTGGACCTCGGCGCCCTGGTCGCCGGCTCCCGCTACCGCGGTGACTTCGAGGAGCGCCTGAAGAAGGTCCTCAAGGAGATCCGCACCCGCGGCGACATCATCCTGTTCATCGACGAGATCCACACCCTGGTCGGTGCGGGTGCCGCCGAGGGCGCGATCGACGCCGCCTCGATCCTCAAGCCGATGCTGGCCCGAGGCGAGCTGCAGACCATCGGCGCCACCACGCTGGACGAGTACCGCAAGCACCTGGAGAAGGACGCGGCCCTGGAGCGCCGCTTCCAGCCGATCCAGGTCGCCGAGCCGTCGCTCGCCCACACCATCGAGATCCTCAAGGGCCTGCGCGACCGCTACGAGGCGCACCACCGCGTCTCCATCACGGACGCCGCCCTGGTCGCCGCCGCCACCCTGGCCGACCGCTACATCTCGGACCGCTTCCTGCCGGACAAGGCGATCGACCTGATCGACGAGGCCGGCTCCCGGATGCGCATCCGCCGGATGACGGCTCCGCCGGACCTCCGCGAGTTCGACGAGAAGATCGCGGACGTGCGGCGCGAGAAGGAGTCCGCGATCGACGCGCAGGACTTCGAGAAGGCCGCGTCCCTGCGCGACAACGAGAAGCAGCTCCTGACGGCCAAGGCCAAGCGCGAGAAGGAGTGGAAGGCCGGCGACATGGACGTCGTGGCCGAGGTCGATGAGGAGCTCATCGCCGAGGTCCTGGCGACCGCCACCGGCATCCCGGTCTTCAAGCTGACCGAGGAGGAGTCCTCGCGTCTGCTGCGCATGGAGGACGAGCTGCACAAGCGCGTCATCGGCCAGAAGGACGCGATCAAGGCCCTGTCCCAGGCGATCCGCCGCACCCGCGCGGGCCTCAAGGACCCGAAGCGTCCCGGTGGCTCCTTCATCTTCGCCGGCCCGTCCGGTGTCGGTAAGACGGAGCTGTCCAAGACGCTCGCCGAGTTCCTCTTCGGCGACGAGGACGCGCTGATCCAGCTCGACATGTCCGAGTTCAGCGAGAAGCACACCGTCTCGCGGCTGTTCGGCTCCCCGCCCGGCTACGTCGGGTACGAGGAGGGCGGCCAGCTGACGGAGAAGGTGCGCCGCAAGCCGTTCTCGGTCGTCCTCTTCGACGAGGTCGAGAAGGCCCACCCGGACATCTTCAACTCGCTGCTGCAGATCCTGGAGGACGGTCGCCTGACCGACTCCCAGGGCCGGGTCGTGGACTTCAAGAACACGGTCATCATCATGACCACCAACCTCGGCACCCGGGACATCTCCAAGGGCTTCAACCTGGGCTTCGCCGCCCAGGGCGACATCCAGACCGGGTACGACCGGATGAAGGCCAAGGTCGGCGAGGAGCTCAAGCAGCACTTCCGCCCCGAGTTCCTCAACCGTGTCGACGACATCGTGGTCTTCCACCAGCTCGGCGAGGACGAGATCATCCAGATCGTCGACCTGATGGCCGCCAAGGTGGACGAGCGCCTCAAGGACCGCGACATGGGCCTCGAGCTCCGTCCGGCCGCCAAGGCGCTGCTCGCCAAGCGCGGGTACGACCCGCTGCTGGGCGCGCGTCCGCTGCGTCGCACGATCCAGCGCGAGATCGAGGACACGCTGTCGGAGAAGATCCTCTTCGGCGAGCTGCGCTCCGGCCACATCGTCGTCGTGGACGTCGAGGGCGAGGGCAAGGAAGCCAAGTTCACCTTCCACGGCGCGGACAAGGCCCCTGTGGCCGACGCCCCGCCGGTCGCCGCCGCGGGCGGTCCGACGGACCTCAGCGCGTAACGGCCGACGCCTGAAAGGGCCCGGCTCCCGAGAGGGAGCCGGGCCCTTCGTCGTCCCCGTCATCCCTCCTGGACGCGGTACCAGGGGAGCTGGGTCGCCCAGCGGACCGGCGGGGTGGTGGCGGGCTCGGTGCCGTCCGGCTGCGTGCCGTCCACGGCGACGAGCAGTCCGGGCGGCAGGACGCCGGTGGGGAGCTCGCTGCCCTCCACGTCGTAGAGCCAGAGCGAGGTGAGCCCGGGGAAGACCCGGGTGATCTCCGGCAGGAACCTGAGCCTTTCCGGGTTCCGTATCCGCAGGGCGGTGACCGCGGGCAGCGGGTCCACGCCGAGCAGGGCGCCGAGGTCGAGGGAGTCCAGGTCGAGCGCGCTGATCCGTCCGTGCTCGCGGAGCAGCGGCCAGCAGGCGGGCAGCAGGTCGTCGGCCATGGCACGCAGCGAGGTCAGCGCCGGGGCCTCGAGGATCTCGGCCAGTACGTCGGGCGGGAACTGGTCCGTCGCCGAGGTGTCCGCCACGCTCAGGTGGCCCAGGCGCGGCATCTGCCCGAGGGTCCGCTGGGAGGTGGCACCCGGGCAGCCCAGCAGGATGACCCGCTTGATCCGGGTCCCGGCCAGCGGGGCCAGGTCGAGGGGGCCGGAGCAGTTGATCACCATCAGCTGTTCCAGCGCCGGGGCGTCCCGCAGGAACGAGAGGTCGATCGCTCGCGGGTTCTCGTGCAGTCGCCACTCGACCAGCGGGCCCAACGGCAGCATCTCGACGACGTCCTGCGGCAGGTCCCCGGAGAACTCCACCCGGCGCACGTCCGTCAGGTGAGCGGCGACGAACTCCGCCTCCGCCCGGCTGGTGACCATGAGCCGCAGGTCGTCGCTGCGGTCCAGCCGCGCGATCACCTCCCGGCCGTACATCGCGGTGTCGAAGTTCCGCCAGGAGTAGGCGAGCTGGGCACGGACGTCCAGGTACGGGTGGTCGGCGTAGGCGGCCAGCAGCGGCAGCGCGCGCTCGTTGAAGATGTTGCCGGCGCAGACGACGACGGCGTGCGCCGTCTCGTCGTCCAGGTCCTCCGGGTCGGGCAGCAGCTCCAGGACGACGGGCCCGGCCGAGGCCAGCTCCCGGGCGGCCGCCACGTCGGCCGGCGGCACCAGGGCCGTGGCCGCCGCCGTGACGGCGTCCCGCACGGTCGGATCGAGCTCGACGGCCATGTCCAGGCAGGCGGCCGCCAGCAGTCGCAGGCGGTGCGCGTGCGGGGGCTCGGCCTCGGCGCGCGCCAGGATGCGGGTGAGCAGCTCCGCGCGCTCCCGGCGGCGGGCGTGGCCGACGGCGAGCCGGATCACGTCCTCCCACTGGTCCTCGTGGGCGTGCTCGACCAGCAGCGGGATGTCGCCCTCCTCGATCGCGGCCTGCGCGCCGAGGTAGTCCTGGAAGGTGCGGTGCACGAAGTCGACCGTGCCGGGCGTGGGTTCGCGCAGCAGGCCGCTGCGGACCATGAGGTGCCGCAGCACCCGCTCCGCGTCGCCCTGGATCTGCGGCATCTGCGGCAGGGCGTGCTCGATCCGGGCCAGCGCCTGGGACTCGGACAGTTCCGACTGCCCGTTGCGGATCAGCCAGTAGGCGAGCTTCTGCAGCAGCGCCTGCTGCTGTGCCTCGCTGAGCGCCAGGCCCTCCGAGGCCGGGTCCACGCCGCGCTCCTCGTCGCGGCGGACCAGCAGCATCTCCAGCGCCGCGTCGTACAGGGCCATCCGGCCGTGCGGCAGGTGGCCCTGTCGATCGGCGTTGAGGGCGCAGATCAGCGAGCACATCAGCGGGTTGGTGGCGAGCCTTCCCAGGTCCTGCTTGCGCCGCACGGCGTCGGTCAGCATCGCCCGCCACCGGGCGAGCCGCTCGCGCTGTTCCTCGTCCCCGTCGGCCCCGGCGGCCGCGGCCGCGTGCCAGCGGTCGATGAACGCCGTCACGTCGGAGCGGCTCATCGGCAGCAGGTCCAGCTCCGCGAAGCCCAGACCGCCCAGCCAGCCCTCACCGACGGCGGACGGACGGGTCGTCACCACGCAGCGCACGTCCGGGTAGGCGGCGAGCAGCCCGCTCAGCCACTCCCGTACCCGGCGGCGCTCGCTCGCCGGGGCCTCGTCGATCCCGTCGACCAGCAGCAGCACCCGGCCTTCGGCCATCCGCGCGCTGACCCACCCCTCCGACCCGGGGAACCCGGCCAGCGGGTTTCCCGAGGCCTTCAGGAACTCCTCCGGCCCCGGCAGCGCCTGCCCGCTGCGGGCGAGCGCGCGCAGGCGCAGCAGGATCGGCGTGCAGCCCTTGAACTGGGCCAGCTGGTCCGGGAGTTCGTCCCGCGCGGAGAGCGTGGTCAGCCACTGCAGCAGCGTCGTCTTGCCGGATCCCGCGTTCCCGCGCAGCAGGATCCGCTGCTGCTGCGCGAGCGCGTCCTCCACCCGCCGCGACGCGGGCGCGGCCTCGTCGTCCCCGGCATCGCGCCGCGGCCGCTCGTGGTTGCCCAACTCCAGGCTGAGGTAGGCGATGTCGAGCCGCCAGTCGCCGTCACCGCGCCCGGAGCGGGTGACCCCGTAGATCTTGACCTTGTCCCACTCGCGCGCGAGGTACGCGCGCAGGCGCTCCTCGAAGGTGTCGGCGGGCGGATCCAGGGTGGTCCGTAGGTATCCGACGTTGCCCTGGTCGAAGAGCTCGCAGACCGCCTCGTCCCGCACGAACTCCTGGCCGAGCGTCAACTCCAGGCGCGCCTCGCCCCACCGGGCAGGCACCGAACGGACCAATCCCACCAGGGAGTTGTTGACGAAGACCGGCGCGCCCGACATGCCCGCCCAGGGCGAGCCTCCCCCAGACTCCGTCAGGGGGTGCCCCCACCCTGGGCCGCCGTCCGGCGCCCGGTGGTCGCTGTCCAGCACTGGACGCCCGCTCAGCAGCCCGCTGGCGGGCTTGAGGGTGCCGACGATCTGCTCGCTGTCCAGCCGCTGGTCCGCCGACCGCTGCACCTGCGGGAAGCCCACGGCCGTCGCCCCGCGCAGCGCTCCCAGGTCGGCCAGGAACCCCCACGACAGCCGCTCGAAGTTGCGGAACACCTCGGCCGGCAGCAGGTCCGTCTCCGCCACCAGCAGCGCCGCGTCACACCGCTCGTCCAGCCGCCGCCACACCACCCGGCAGCTCTTCGGCCCCCCGAAGCCGGGTATCGCCACCCGGGCCGTCGTCTCCTCCCCGACGACGTGCGCGGCGGTGAGCACCATCCAGGGGCTGAGCAGATAGCCGCTGCCCTGGCCGCGACCGAGGACAGCGGCGATCCGTTCGCGCTGCGGATGCGTCACGATGCTCAGAATCCTTCGAGATTGGCCTCGGGCCCGGTGTGGCCGACCTCGACCCGGCGGCCGTCGCCGCGCTGCTTCGGGCTGAGGGTGACGCTGACGCGCTGGGTCTGGGCGACGGACTGGGCGGACTCGTAGCCGGCCGTCAGCACCCAGGCCTTCACGCCGCCCTTGAGCGTCCGGTCGTGCGTCAGTTGGACGGCGAACTCCAGCTGGATGTCGCCGACTTCGAAGGCAAGCTCGGAGCCGGCGCCGCGCTCGGCGGCGGCGACGAGCTGGGCGCGGATCGCCTCGATGGCGTCGGCGAGCTCGATGCGGTGGTCGTCCATACCGACATGATCCCTGAAGTCCGATCCGGCGAACGCGCTTTCGGCTGTTGCGAAGCGGTGACAGGACTGGGATCGAGGGCGAACGACGATACGTGAAGATTCTGTTGTCGCCAGGAGGGCGGCATTCGACTTGTGTGCATGTGGGGGTTGTTTCATGTCCGTTCGCCGTAAGGTCCTGGCCGGGGCCGCTGTTGTCGCCGCCGCTTCCGCCGCCGTCGCGCTGCCGGGGGCGGCCCAGGCCGCGCAGCCCCAGCAGGCGGCCGCCGCGAAGAGCCCGTTGGTGCTGACGCTGGGGCGGATCCAGTCCGGTCCGCTGATGCCGGGTGGGCGAGCCAAGGTGTTCGACTTCTCCGTCACCAACACCTCCGGCAAGGCGGTCCCGTTCATCACCGAGCTCGGCGGCGGCGCGCACGGCGCGCTCGGGATCGACGGCTCCGACGTGAAGCTGAACGTGACGCCCGTCCACGCCCCGGCGACGACGGTCGAGTTCGGCGGCGAGGACGGCGGCCTGCTCGGCTTCCTCTACCCGAAGCACGGCCAGGTCAACGGCCCCTTCACGGTGCCCGCCCACGCCACCTACACCTGGAAGGTCAGCCTGGCCGCGACCAAGGCCTGGCCGGTCAACGACGACCGCCTCGACTTCGGCTTCAACGTCGGCACCGACAACAGCCGTCAGTGGGCCAGCCGGGAGCTGAACCTCAAGGTCGGCACGGCGCGCACCGGCGGCCCCATCGTGCAGTCGCTGACCGGCGGCAGCGTGGTGGCCCCCGGCAAGCCGCTGGTCCTGCGGTACACGCTGACCAACCGGACCGGCGCGGCGGTCACGGAGAAGCTCCAGCCGTGGGTGATGGAGCAGCTGACCGCCCCCGGGCAGCTGGACGCGACGCTCGCCTACGACCTGTGGCAGAACGGCCGCTGGGTGCCGGTCGGCACCGACGGCGCCGGGCTGCCTGTCCTCCCGGCGCACTGGGCGAACGGCGCGACGGTGAGCTACACGTTCCGGGTGCGGGTGGCGCACTGGGACGCCGGTGCCCCGGCGTCCCAGAAGGTGATCGTCTCCGCCGCCTACGACCCGTTCGTGGCCTCCGCCGACCGGATCGTCACGGTCACCCACTGAGCAGCTCTTCGCCGCCGGGTCAGGCCTCCGCGCCCTGGGTGATCGCCTCGTCGACCTCCAGGGCGCGAGCCGCCTCCTCGGCGGCGAAGCGTTCCGCGTCGAGGGCCTCGGCGATCTCCTCGTCCTGCTGCATCAGCGCGTCGAGGTTGGAGTCGCCCATCTCGAAGACGCCCATGTCGAGGTAGGCCTGCTGGAGCTTCGGCCCCCACAGGCCGATGTCCTTGACGCACGGCACGATGCGGGAGAACAGCAGCTTGCGGAAGAACTGCAGGTACTCGCTGTTCTCGCTGATCTCCTCGGCGTCGTGCCGGGGGATGCCGAAGTTCTCCAGCACCTCGACGCCCCGCAGCCGGTCGCGCATCAGGTAGCAGCCCTCGATGACGAACTCCTCGCGCTCGGCGCGCTCCGCCTCCGACAGCTGGGCGTAGTAGTCGCGCAACGCCATCCGGCCGAAGGCGACATGGCGGGCCTCGTCCTGCATGACGTAGGCGAGCAGCTGCTTGGGCAGCGGCTTGGTGGTGGTGTCGCGCAGCATGCCGAAGGCGGCCAGGGCCAGGCCCTCGATCAGCACCTGCATGCCGAGGTAGGGCATGTCCCAGCGGGAGTCGCGCAGGGTGTCGCCGAGAAGCGACTGCAGGTTGTCGTTGATCGGGTAGAGCATCCCGATCTTCTCGTGCAGGAAGCGCGAGTACAGCTCGACGTGGCGGGCCTCGTCCATGGTCTGGGTGGCCGAGTAGAACTTGGCGTCCATGTCCGGCACCGACTCCACGATGCGGGCGGCGCAGACCATCGCGCCCTGCTCACCGTGGAGGAACTGGCTGAACTGCCAGGAGGCGTAGTGCCGGCGCAGGTCGGCGCGGTTGGCCTCGCTCATCTTGTCCCAGTAGGGCGTGCCGTAGAGCGTCATCGCCTCGTCCGGGACGCCGAGCGGGTCGTACGGGTCGACCTCCAGGGACCAGTCGATGCGCTTGACCTGGTCCCACTGCTTGTCCTTGCCCTTCTGGTACAGGTTGAGCAGCCGCTCACGGCCCTCGTCGTACTCCCAGTTGAACCGGGCGGAACCTGAGGCTTGGACGGTCCACTGGCCGTCCTGCTCCGGGGGCTTGGTGGTGTACAGGTCGTACGTCGACATTGACTCGCTCCTTGGACGCCGAAAGGGCTCAGAGCGAGCGTCACATGGCAATACCAACCGGACAAGGGCGGCCAGGGACAGGGACTGGGCACCCTGCTCGGTCGGTTCGTTGTGGCACTCGGGTATTGACTCAGTGTCAATACGGGGGTACCGGGTACCGGCTACGCCCCGGCGGTGGCCTTGCCGATCCGCTCGGCGACGTCGAGCCCGATCCGCAGCGCGGTCTCGCGGCGGGTGACCTCGTCGGGGAGCCCGGGCAGGTCGCTCACGCACTCCTCGCGGTCGTGCGCGTCGGCGACGAAGGCGGCGACGTTGATCGTCATCAGCGCGACGGTGGCGCGGACCCGGTCCTCGAACGAGGGGTTCGGCCCCTGCATCAGCCGGGTCAGCATCATGATCCGCTCCTTGAAGGCGTTGCCCGCCTCCAGCTCGCGGATGGCCGGCTGGTTCTCGTGGAAGAACCGCAGGATCGGCTGCCGGTCGGCCATGCCCTCGGCGAAGCGGCGCAGGATCTCGTCCCGGACCTCAGGGCTGTACTCCTGCTGCTGGCCCCAGGCGATGGTCTGCTCGATCGGCTCGGAGATCCGCGCGACGATGCCCGCGAGGATGTCCTCCTTGGTGCGGAAGTGGTAGTACAGCGCGGCCTTGGTGACCCCGAGCCGGTCGGCGATCTCGCGGAGCGAGGTCTTCTCGTAGCCGTGCTCCACGAAGAGCTCCAGAGCCACGTCGAGAATGCGCTCCCGGGTGTCGCCCCGGGGGGTCTGGGTGGTCATCGCTGTCTACTCGCTCCGCTGGATCGCCTGTGTCTCCGTACGCAGGACTAGCACGAGCTTAGCGTGCTCGCTTCAGCGCTACTAGCCGGTCGGCAAGTAGGTTTTCGTTGACTGCCTCACCCCGGCAGTCGGTAGACGCCCGCCGCGACGGGCTCCACCAGACCGTCCGTGACCAGACCGTCCAGTGCCCGCGCCCGTTGCACGCCGTCCGCCCACACCGCGTCCAGCTGCGCCTGGGTCACCGGACCCGGCGCGTCACGCAGCACCGCCAGCAGTTTTCCACGCACCTGGCGGTCGGTGCCCTCGTAGCTCTGCCCGCGCCGGGCCGGCCCCTCCCACGGCGGCGAGCCCGCCTGCCGCCAGGCGCAGCCGCCCGCTATCGGGCAGCGGACGCAGTCGGGTGTGCGGGCCGTGCAGACCAGCGCGCCCAGCTCCATCACGGCCACGGCCCAGGTCGCGGCGGTCTCCGGATCGTCCGGCAGCAGGGTCGCCGCGGTGCGGCGCTCGGCGGCGGTGGTGGCGTTCGCCGGGTACTCCTGCCCGGTGACGGCCCGGGCGAAGACCCGCCGCACGTTCGTGTCGAGCACGGCATGGCGTTGACGGAACGCGAAGGAGGCGACGGCGGCCGCGGTGTACTCGCCCACGCCCGGCAGCGCGAGCAGTTGCGCGTGGTCGCGCGGAACCTCACCAGCGTGCTGCTCCGTGATCGCCGTCGCGGCGGCGTGCAGGCGCAGCGCCCGCCTCGGGTACCCGAGCCGCCCCCACGCACGCACGGCTTCTCCCGCGGGCTCCTTGGCCAACGCCTCCGGCGTCGGCCAACGGCGCAGCCACTCCTCGTAGACGGGCAGCACGCGCTTGACGGGGGTCTGCTGCAGCATGAACTCGCTGACCATCACCGCCCACGCCGAGGCGTCCCCCGCCCGCCAGGGCAGCGACCGCGCGGACGCGGAGTACCAGGCGAGGACGGGGCGGTGGAGTGCGGCAACGGTATCCATGGCGAATCTGATTTTAGGGGGACGTTGCACTCTCCAGGGGCGCGAGGCTCTGCCGATGTGCGGGCTCCGCCGCGTGGGCGCGACAACCCCCCGGCCGAAGGCTGGGGAGGTTGCTCGCGCAGAGCCTCGCGCGGCTAAAGGCGCAGCTGCAGCGTCTGGGTCAGCCAGTTGCGGTGGGTCGGCTCCTGGAACGGGGTTCCGCTCAGCGGCAAGCGCAGCGTGAAGCGGGTGCCGTGGGGGCCCGGGGGGTCGGAGACGGTGACCGTGCCGCCGTGGAGGGCGGTCTGCTGGGCGACGAGGGTGAGGCCGAGGCCCGAGCCGGGGCTGTCCGCGCCGCGGACGAAGCGCTCGAAGACCTCCGCGCGCCGGTCCGGCGCGATGCCGGGGCCCTGGTCGTCGACCGTCAGTACCGCCTCCGGGCCTGCGGCCCGCAGGCTCACGGTGATCCGGGCCGGCAGGCCGGGCTGACGCCCGTGCACCGCCGCGTTGGTCAGCAGGTTGGTCACCAGGATTTTCAGGCCCGGCTCCCACGCCCGGACCCGGACGCCGTAGCCGCCCGCGAAGGTCAGCGAGGCCTCGGGGCGGGCGCGGCCCACTGTCGCCACGCAGGAGTCGACCAGCTCGCCGAGATCGAGCTCGGTGAACGCGTCCGCCTCCACCAGGTCGCCCCGGGCCAGCGTGCGCAGCGCGGTGAGCAGCTCCAGCAGACGCGCGTGCTCCACGCGCAGATCGGTGACGACCTCCGCCCGCTCCCCGACCGGCAGGTCGGGATGCGCGGCCAGCACGTCGAGGTTGGTCTGCATGGACATCAGTGGCGTGCGCAGCTCGTGCGACGCCGCGGAGGCGAACGCGCGGGCGGTCTCCAGCGCCTCGCCGGTGCGCGCCGCCTGCTCGTCGTAGCGGGCCAGCACGGTGCTGAGCGCGGTCGCGAGCTCGTCGACCTCGGTGACGCCGGAGGGGGCGCGGCGGAAGGCGGCCGCGCCCTCGTGCGGGTCGAGCGCGGACGCCTGCGTGGCGAGGCTGCCCAGCGAGCGGGTCGCGCGGCGGGCCAGCGCCAGCGTCAGCAAACCGGCGAGCGGCACCGCGGCCAGCGCCGCGAACAGCACGTTGGTACGGACCGTCGCGACCTGGGTGCTCACCGAGGAGTCGGGGGAGAAGACCCAGAGGGTGCCGTCGGGGCGGGTGAGGGCGACGCCGAGCGCCCGGTAGCCGGGCAGGCTGACCGGCTTGCCGGTGGGCGGCGGCAGCTGGACCGCCTGGCCCGGCCGCGGGCCGCCCTCCACGGCCACGTTCCCCTGCGGGTCGAGCACCAGCACGCCCGCGTCGAGCGCGGCGGAGAGCACCTGATGCCCGCGCTGCTTCTCGACGCCCGGCCGCCCGTTGAGCTCGGCGGTGAGCGCGTTGCGGACGTCGGGCTGCACCGCGAGGGCGAGCGTGCGCAGTCGCGTGGTCTGCTGCTGGCGCAGGTCGTGGTCGACCAGGCCGAGCAGCAGCGCGCCGAGCGCCAGCACCACCAGCGGGACGGTCAGGGCGACCCACAGGGCCAGCCGCGTCGACAGTTTCATGCGCTCGCCCTCATCTGTCCGCTCCGGTCTCGCGCAGCACGAACCCGACGCCGCGCACGGTGTGCAGCAGCCGGGACCGGCCGCCCTCCTCCAGCTTGCGCCGCAGATAGCTGACGAAGGTGTCCACGGCGTCGGTGCGTACGTCGAAGTCGTAGCCCCAGACGCGGTCCAGCAACTGGTCGCGGGTGAGCACGATGCCGGGGTTGCGGACGAACTGCTCCAGCAGCTCGAACTCGCGACGGGTCAGCCGCAGCTCGGCGCCGTCGCGGTAGGCCTGGCGGGTGGTGGGGTTGACCACCAGCGAGCCGGCCTGCAGCACCTCCGTCGGGGCGGGGGCCGGGCGGCGGCGCAGCAGCGCGTGCAGCCGCAGCACCAGCTCCTCCAGCGCGAAGGGCTTGATCAGGTAGTCGTCGGCGCCGGCCTGCAGCCCGGCGACCCGGTCGGCCAACTCGTCCAGCGCGGAGAGCATCAGGATCGGCGTCTCGTCGCCGCCCGCCCGGATCCGGCGGCAGACCTCGATCCCGGACAGGCCCGGCATCGACACGTCCAGCACCAGCACGTCGGGCGCGGCGGTGGCCGCCAGGTCCAGCGCGGCGGCGCCGTCCGCCGCGACGAGCACGGTGAAGCCGCTCAGCCGCAGGCCTCGTTCGAGCGAGCGGCGGATCGCCGCGTCGTCGTCGACGACCAGTACGCGTCCCGACATGACGCCTCCACGTCCTCTCCCCGCCTATCGGAGATCGAGCCAAAGCCAGCCGGGCGGCCCAGTGCTGACCACCAGTCGGCCGAACAGGACGATGATGTGAAAGAAGAAGCAGCAGGTACGGTGGTGTTGCACTGAGGAGGGCTGGAACTCTCGTAAGGTTTGCTCGTGCCTTCCTTGCGCAATCCTGTCGGACCACTGCCGGCGTCAATCTACTGGCGGCGGCGCATCGTCGTGCTCGCGGCCCTCGCGGTGGTGGTCGTCGTGGTCGGCGTGCTCGCCTCCGGCGGGGGCGGATCGGGACGGCAGACGACGGCGGGCAGCGGCGGCACGCCCGCCAGCTCGCTCACTCCCGGACCGACGCACGGCGGCTCCAACGACGGCACGGCGGGCGGCAGCGGCGGCACGGCCTCGCCCAGTACCGGGGCCACCTCCTCCGGCAGCCCTACCAGCGCCCCGAGCGGCGCCCCGATCGTGACGGGCCCCAGTGGCGGTACGAGCGGCGGCGGCACGGGCGGTGGCGCGGGCGGCAGCGGCTCGGGTGGCAGCGGGTCCGCCTCGGGCGGCGGGAGCGGCTCGGGCGGTGGCTCGACGCTGGCGCCGAACCAGCCGGGCACCAAGAGCCTGCCCACCTGCGCGGCCACCGACCTCGACCTCTCCCTCACCAGCACCGCGCAGACCTACCGGCCCTCGCAGTTCCCGGAGTTCCAGCTCGGGATCAGCAACACCGGCGGTTCGGCCTGCAAGGTCGACCTGGGCGCCAAGTCGGCGGTGCTGACCATCACCTCGGACACCGGCGCGACGGTCTGGTCCTCCGGCGACTGCCCGAAGGACACCTCGCCGCAGTGGTACGCCGTCCCGGCGGCCGGAGACGGTCCGCTGACCGCCCTGTTCGGCTGGGGCCGGACCACCTCCAAGCCGGGCTGCACCCCCGGCAGCGGCGGCGGCAGCGCCTCGGCGGGCACCTACGTCGCCCACATCGGCCTCGGCGGCGTCTCGGCGCAGCCGCAGCACTGGTTCAAGCTCGCGCCCTTCGGCAGCTGACCGGTCGTCGTCTCGACCGAGCTCAAGCGCAGCATGCCCCAGCCGGAGGAGCCGCCTGCGGCGAAGGATCAGACGTAGCGCTCGAGGATCGACGACTCGGCCAGGCGGGAGAGGCCCTCGCGGACCGAGCGGGCCCGGGACTCGCCGACGCCCTCGACCGTCTGCAGGTCGTCGATGCTGGCGGCGAGCAGCTTCTGCAGGCCGCCGAAGTGTTCGACCAGGCGCTCGATGACAGTGTTCGGCAGGCGCGGCACCTTGGCCAGCAGGCGGTAACCGCGCGGGCTGACCGCCGAGTCCAGCGCCTCGGGCGTGCCCGGGTAGCCGAGCGCCTTGGCGACCGTCTGGATCTCCAGCAGCTCCGAGTGGGTCAGCGCCTCCAGATCCGTCAGCACGTCCTGGACGGTGCGGCCGCGCTTGGCCGCGCGCTCCGGGAAGTAGTCGCGGGCCACCAGCTCGCGGTCCGGCTCCACGCCCGCGATCAGCTCGTCGAGCTGCAGCGAGAGGAGGCGGCCGTCGGTGCCCAGCTCCACCACGTAGCCCGCGATCTCACTGGCGATCAGGCGGACCATCTCCTGCCGCTGCGCCACGGCCGCGACATCACGGACCGTCACCAGGTCCTCGATCTCCAGCGCGGAGAGCGTGCCGGAGACCTCGTCCAGGCGCAGCTTGTAGCGCTCCAGGGTGGCCAGCGCCTGGTTGGCGCGGGAGAGGATCGCGGCGGAGTCCTCGATGACGCGGCGGGCGCCGTTGACGTAGAGGGCGATCAGCCGCATCGACTGGCTGACCGAGACCACCGGGTAGCCGGTCTGCTTGTTGACCCGCTCGGCGGTGCGGTGCCGGGTGCCGGTCTCCTCCGTCGGGATGTCCGCGTCCGGGACCAGCTGCACGCCCGCGCGCACGATCTTGGTGATGTCCTTGTCCAGCACCACCGCGCCGTCGAGCTTGCACAGCTCGCGCAGGCGGGTCGCGGAGAACTCGACGTCGAGGACGAATCCGCCGGTGCACAGCGCCTCGACCTGCTTGTCGAAGCCCACGACGATCAGGCCGCCGGTCCGGCCGCGCAGCACGCGTTCCAGGCCGTCCCGCAGGGCGGTGCCAGGGGCGATGGCGCTCAGGGAGGCCCGGAGCAGGGCTTCCTCGCGGGAGGAGGAACGATCCGCCCGGTCGTTGGCTGCCACGGCGGCGACTCCTCCGGTGGGGTGCGGTGTGCGCGTACGAGTTTACCGGCGACCGCCTGTAAGTGGGCCCTGATATTACGGAGGTCGGGGAATCGGTGTTATTTCGTCACCTCACTCACACAGGTCACACGGGGCGCTTCGCACACCCACCGCGAGGGCTCCCGGGCCGGCCGGTCACTCCGGTTCGATCTCCTCCCAGCCCGCCATCAGCTCGTCCGCGCTGTCGGGAATGTCGAGGTAGTTCGGCACGGCGCGCTGC
The DNA here is from genome assembly GCF_003258295.1 of Streptacidiphilus pinicola. Taxonomy (GTDB): domain Bacteria; phylum Actinomycetota; class Actinomycetes; order Streptomycetales; family Streptomycetaceae; genus Streptacidiphilus; species Streptacidiphilus pinicola. Next base: position 23,449 of record NZ_QKYN01000057.1, read on the forward strand.
CGCTCGTCCGTCAGGTCGACCCGGCCGCGGCGGTTCTCCGCGCCGTCCGTGTCCCGGCCCTGACGCGGGGTGCGCCGGCTGCCGCGCCCCGGACGACCCGGGATCGCCGCCAGCGCGTCGCCGATCGTGGCGACCTCGACCACCCGCATGCCCTTGGGCACTTTGCCCGGCTCGGGCGGCACCAGCGCGTGGGTGAAACCGAGGCGCGCCGCCTCCGCCAGCCGCCGCTCCACGCCCGTCACCCGGCGCACCTCGCCCGCGAGACCGACCTCGCCGATCGCCACCATGCCCTGCGGCAACGGCGTGTCGGCGGCGGAGGAGGCCAGCGCCAGCGCGATCGCCAGATCCGCCGACGGCTCGGAGAGCTTCACCCCGCCCACGGTGGCGGCGTAGATGTCCATCTTGCCGAGCCGGACGCCGCCGTGGCGCTCCAGCATGGCCAGGATCATCGCGATGCGCGGCGAGTCGAGGCCGGAGGTGGCGCGGCGCGGCGAAGGGATCACCGAGTCCACCAGCAGCGCCTGCACCTCGGCGACCAGCGGCCGGCGCCCCTCCAGGGTGACGGTCAGACAGGTGCCGGGCACGGGCTCGGCGCGCTTGGTCAGGAAGAGGCCGGAGGGGTCCGGCAGGCCGACGATGCCGGAGTCGTGCAACTCGAAGCAGCCGACCTCGTCGGTGGCCCCGTAGCGGTTCTTGACGCCGCGGATGAGGCGCAGCCGGGCGTGCCGGTCGCCCTCGAAGGAGAGCACCACGTCGACCAGGTGCTCCAGCAGGCGCGGGCCCGCGATCGCGCCCTCCTTGGTGACGTGGCCGACCAGCAGCGTGGACATGGCCCGCGTCTTGGACTCCCGGATCAGCGCGTTCGCGACCTCCCGGATCTGCGCCGGCCCACCGGGCGCGCCGTCCAGCTCGGCCGAGGCGACGGTCTGCACCGAGTCCAGGATCAGCAGCGCGGGCTGCACCTGCTGGATGTGTCCCAGCACGGCCGCCAGGTCCGTCTCGGCGGCGAGGTAGAGGTGCGGGGAGAGCGCGTCGATCCGGTCCGCGCGCAGCCGCACCTGGGAGGCCGACTCCTCCCCGGTGATGTACAGCGTCCGCTGCTCGGGCCCCGCCGCCTTGGCGGCGACGTCCAGCAGCAGCGTCGACTTGCCGACGCCCGGCTCCCCGGCCAGCAGCACGACCGCGCCCGGCACCAGCCCGCCGCCGAGCACCCGGTCCAGCTCGTCGATGTTGGTCGGCCGGGAGACCGCGACCGTCGCGTCCACCTGCCCGATCGGCCGCGCCGGCGCGGCCGATCGGGCAGGTGGACGCGACGGTCGCGGTCCCCCGGCCGACCAACATCGACGAGCTGGCCCGGGCGCTCGGCGGCGGGCTGGTGCCGGGCGCGGTCGTGCTGCTGGCCGGGGCGCCGGGCGGCGTCAAGTCCAGGCGGCGGCTGGCCGCCGCCGCCCAGGCGGCGCGCCCCGGCGCGCGGACCCCGTACCCCACCCGGCCGGAGCGCGCCCCCCCGTGCCCGCCGCGCCCGGACCCGGGCCCGCCGCCGCTCCCC
>NZ_QKYN01000058.1 GCF_003258295.1 Streptacidiphilus pinicola
GCTCACGGTCGCGTCCGTCCCGTGCCCGGGACGGACGCGACCGTGAGCGTGCTGGGGCGGCCCATGTCCTCGCCCTGGCGGATGGTGAAGGCGCCCGACGCGGGGAGGGCGTCGAGGTCGCGGAGGTAGCCGCCGAAGGCCGCCGCGGCCGCGCCCGTCGCCGCGTCCTCGACCACGCCGCCGATCGGGAAGGGGTCGCGCGCGTGGAAGCGCTCCGCGCTCTCGCGCCAGACCAGCTGGAGCGTGGTCCAGCCGTGACGGCGCATCACCTCGGCGAGGCCGTCGAAGTCGTAGTCCAGCGCACGCAGCCGCTCCCGCGTCGCCGCCGCGAGCACCAGGTGCTCGACGCCACCGAAGGCGACGTGCGGCGGCAGGGACGGATCCAGGTCCACACGCGACCAGCGCAGCGCGGCGAGCGACTGGTCCAGCTCGGCGTCGGTCGCCGGGCGGGTCCGGGTCGGCACGCTGGTGAGCGTGGCGCGGACGGCGCCGTCGGCGCCCCGGGCGGTGTCGAGGGTGATCTCACCGGCGTTGGTGAGGAAGAGCAGCGGCCCCTCCCCGAGCCGCTCGGCGAGCGCCACGGCGGTCGCGACCGTCGCGTGGCCGCAGAAGTCGACCTCGGCGAGCGGGCTGAAGTAGCGGATCCGGAACCGGCGGGCAGCCTCGTCACGCTCGGTGAGGAAGGCGCTCTCGGAGTACCCCACCTCAGCCGCGACGGCGAGCATCGCCTCGTCGTCCAGCGCCCGGGCGTCCAGGACCACGCCCGCCGGGTTGCCGCCGGAGGGGTCCGAGGAGAACGCGGTGTAGCGCAGGATGTCCGGGGCGGGGACCGCGGTGGTGCCGGAAGTCGTCATGGATTCAACGCTGTCACGGGCCGAGGCCCCGGGGCAACCATGATCGGGAGCCGGCCGCAGGGGCCGATTCGGTGTTTCGGCTGCTGGTCATGTAATGTCTTCCACGTCAGCAGGCGCCGCTAGCTCAGTTGGTTAGAGCAGCTGACTCTTAATCAGCGGGTCCGGGGTTCGAGTCCCTGGCGGCGCACAGACAGTTGGAAGGCTCCTTCGCTTCGGCGGAGGAGCCTTCCGGCATTTCCCGAGTCCCCTGATTCGCGGCGCGCGGAGGAATCGATCATGGATCGCGAGCAGTTGGTCGCGGACGCCGCCGCGCTGACGCCGGCGCCGGGCGGCCGCTTCCTGCTCGGGATCGCCGGCGCGCCGGGCGCGGGCAAGTCGACGCTCGCGGTCCGGCTCGTGAGCGAGCTGCGCGAACACCTCGGCCCGGACGCGGCGGCCTATGTGCCGATGGACGGCTTCCACCTCTCCAACGCGCAGCTGGACCGGCTCGGCCTGGCCTCCCGCAAGGGCTCGGCGCCCAGCTTCGACGTCTGGGGCTACCTCGCCCTGCTGCGGCGGCTGCGCACCGCGGCACCGGCCGAGCCGGTCTACGTGCCCGACTACGACCGCACGCTCCACGAGCCCGTCGCCGCGCGGCACCTGGTCACCCCGGAGACCCGGCTGGTCGTCACGGAGGGCAACTACCTTGCCGCCGGCGCGGCGGGCGGCCCCGGCTGGGCCGAGGTCCGCGCGCAGCTCGACGCCGTGTGGTTCCTGGCCACCCCGGACGCCGTCCGCGACGGGCGCCTGCTGGCCCGCCAGCGGGCGGGTGGCCTCGACCCGGCGGCCGCCCGCGCCTGGGTCGACGGCAACGACCACCCCAACGGCGAGCTGGTCAAGGCCCACCTCGCCGCGGGCGTCCGGATCGTCACCCTCGACGCGGACTGAGCCGGCCCGGCGGGCGACCGGCCGGTCACGGCTGAGGACCGCCACACCGACCCGTTCGCCGGACGGCGCGCTGCCGCGCGGGCAGCGGTGGCACCGCCGCGACCCACGAGCCCGAGCCGCAGGTCGGCGCCCGCCTCCGAGTCGAACCCTGCGGAGGGGTGGGGCACCCCCGGCCGAAGGCCGGGAGAGGAAAGCGACCGCCGCCGGCCCCGGCAACCGCCGACAACCCGGCCCGCACGGCCCGACGTGGCCTGACGTGGTGAAAGGCGTCCCGCCCCGGGTCGGTCGCTCCCCCGGCGTGCCGCCGGAGGAGGCGGCGCGGGCGGGCCGCGCGCTCAGCTGGGCGGATCCGGCGGGGCGTCAGGTCGGGTAACCCGGACTGCCTAGTTGAACAGGCGCCTCCGGTTCCGGATTCCTAGCGTGGACGAAGACGGCCGTCCGTGACCCAGGTCACTGCGCGCCCCACCGCGGTCGCCGTCGCTCTCTCCCGTCCTCAGTGCGCGTGCGCACCGACCGGAAGTAGGTCCGCGTGGGTATACCAGCGTCGCCCGAGTCCGTCTCGGAGAACCCCGCCGAGGAGCCCGCGCAGCCCGAGGGCGCGCCGACACCGCCGAAGAAGCAGCGCTTCCGCCGGACCCGCCGAATCCTGCGACTGCGCAGCGTGCGCGCCGTGCTCGCGCTGTTCACGGCCTGCTTCGCCTGGCTCTGCTGGTCCATCGGCTCGGCCCTGGCCGCGCCCGGCGACGACAGCGTCGTCGCCCGCGTCGCGGAGTGGGCCCGCGACCACCACATGGGGCCGATCGTCACCTTCCTGGAGGACCAGCAGTACAAGGCGCACCCGCCGAAGATCGGCGGCAAGCCGACCATGGCGCTGGCCCCGAACGGCCAGCCGGTGCAGAACAGCACCTCGTCCAGGCCCGCGCTGAAGCCGATCATGCCTGCGCGCCTGGTCTCCCCGGCCGGTGCCCCGCTACCGGGCGAGGGCACCTGGCAGACTCTCGAGGCCGTCGACGGCACCCCGGCCGTGCTCGGGGCGTTCCTGCGGCCCGACAACGAGCACACCTCCTACGTCGCCGCCGTGGTCTCCATGGACCAGCGCCTGGTGCGCTTCACCCTCCACCCGGGCCAGTCCGATCCGGGCCCGGCCGACTGGGGCGTGCCGTTCTCGATCCCGAGCGGGCAGCGGAACGGCCTGCTGGCCACCTTCAACGGCGGCTTCAAGGTCACCAACGACGAGGCCCAGGGCGGCTTCTACCTGAACGGGACCACCCGCGGCACGCTCACCGACGGCGCGGGCTCGCTGGTCTTCACCAAGGACGGCAAGGCGACCGTCGCCGACTGGGGTCGCGACGCGTCCCTGGCCCCGAACGTCACCGGGGTCCGCCAGAACCTCAAGCTGATCGTCGATCACAGCAAGGTGCCCGACAGCGTCGACAACAACGTCGAGAGCGGCTGGGGTCTGACCCTCGCCGGCAAGTACTTCGTCTGGCGCTCCGGTGTAGGGGTCACGGCCGACGGCCGGCTGCTCTTCGCCTACGGTCCGGCGCTGTCCGTCCGCACCCTCGCGGACCTGCTGGCGAGCGCGGGAGCGGTGCGCGCGATGCAGCTCGACATCAACCCCGCGTGGATGTCGTTCATGTACTACAAGCCGCAGCCGGACCCGGCGAACCCGACGCCGATCAAGCTGCTGCCGGACCAGGAACGTCCGGCCGACCGGTACTACGAGGACACCAGTCGGGACTTCACGGCGGTGTACGCGCGATGAGCGCCCCGCAGCCGATCCGGCCGGTGCCACCGGCGGTGCCGCCGATCCCTCCGATCCCGCCGATCCCGCTCGGCGTCGAGGCGGTCCGCCGGGCCGCCTGGGTCCGCGTGCCGTCCGCGGTGCTGCGGACCGCGCGGCCCCGGCAGTGGGTGAAGAACCTGCTGGTCTTCGCCGCCCCGCTGACCGGCTCCGAGCTGACGGCGCGACAGTTCCAAGCGCGTGGCGGCAGCGCGCTGGGCGGCGCGGCCCTGGCCTTCGTGGTCTTCACCCTGGCCTCGTGCGCGGTCTACTTCGTCAACGACACCGTCGACGCCGAACGCGACCGGCAGCACCCGCGCAAGTGCCTGCGGCCGATCGCCTCCGGCGAGCTCAGCGAGGCCACGGCGATCACCGTCGCCGGGCTCTGCCTGGTCGCGGGTCTGACGCTGAGCCTGGCGGCGCCCGGCTACGGCCTGACCATCGCGGTGACCGCGTACCTGGTCACCTCGTTCCTCTACAGCCTCGGCCTGAAGCACCTGGCCGTGCTGGAACTGACCCTGGTGGCCTCGGGCTTCGTCCTGCGCGCGCTCGGCGGCGCCGCGTCCTCGCAGGTCCCGCCCTCCGGATGGTTCGTGCTGGTGTGCAGCCTGGGCGCGCTGCTGGTGGCGACCGCCAAACGGCACACGGAGCTGGCGGGCCTGGGCGCGCCGGCCGCGGCGCATCGGCCCTCGCTCCAGCACTACACGGCCTCCGGCCTGCGGGTCGCCCAGCGGGTCATCGCGCTGGCGATGGTCGCGGCCTACCTGGCCTGGGCGCTGGTCGAGCCCGACGCGCGCGAGCGGGTCTGGCACGTGGCCACCGTGATCCCGCTGACGGCGGCGCTGGTCCGGTTCGACGGGCTGACCTCGCGCGGGACGACCAGCCACATCGAGGATCTGCTGATCAGGGACACCCCGATGATCCTGCTGGAGCTCTCTTGGCTGCTACTTTTCGCCGTCGGCTTCGCGGCACCGGCGATGTGACGCGACACTGATCCCAACTTGATGGGGAGTGGAAGGAGTTCGGCCAGTGAAAGCGCTCCAGTACCGCAGGGTCGGCGCGGCGCCCGAGGTGGTGACCGTCCCCGATCCGGTGCCCGGTCCGGGGCAGGTGCTGCTCAAGGTCACGGCGGCCGGCGTCTGCCACTCCGACATCGCGGTGATGAGCTGGCCGGCCGAGGCCCTCCCGTTCCGGCTGCCGCTCACGCTCGGCCACGAGGGCGCGGGCACGGTGGCCGCGCTGGGTGACGGCGTCACCGGTGTCGCGGTCGGCGACTCCGTCGCCGTCTACGGCCCGTGGGGCTGCGGCGTCTGCGCCAAGTGCGCGCAGGGCAAGGAGAACTACTGCCTGCGGGCGAAGCAGCTGGGCATCGCCGCGCCCGGGCTGGGCGCGCCCGGCGCGATCGCCGAGTACCTGCTCGTCGACGACGCCCGCCACCTCCTCCCCCTCGGCGACCTCGACCCGGTGCGCTCCGTCCCGCTGACGGATGCCGGCCTGACGCCGTACCACGCGATCAAGCTGTCGCTGCCGAAGCTGGTGCCCGGCAGCACGGCCGTCGTCATCGGCGCGGGCGGCCTCGGTCACGTCGCCATCCAGCTGCTGCGCGCGATGACCGCGGCCCGGGTCGTCGCGCTCGACGTCAGCGAGGACAAGCTCGCGCTGGCGCGCGAGGTCGGCGCCCACGAGACGGTCCTGTCGGACGCGAACGCGGCCGCCAGGGTCCGCGAGCTGACCGGCGGTCTGGGCGCGGAGGCCGTCTTCGACTTCGTCGGCGCCGCGGCGACCGCGGCGACCGCGGGCGCGGCGGTCGCCGTCGAGGGCGACGTGACCATCGTCGGCCTCGGCGGCGGCAGCCTCCCTGTCGGCTTCGGCACCGTCCCCTACGACGCGGCGGTCCGCGCGCCGTACTGGGGCAGCCGTGTGGAACTCATCGAGGTTCTCGACCTGGCCCGCGCGGGTGCGGTGGACGTCCACGTCGAGACCTACTCGCTGGCCGAGGCCCCCACGGCGTACGAACGCCTCCACGCTGGCAAGATCACCGGCCGCGCCGTGATCCTCCCCAACGGCTGACCTCACGCAAAGTCAGCGTCCGCCCGGCGTCGCCGCCGGGTCGGGGCCGGCGGCGGCTTCGGACTCGCTGTAGAGGTCCGGTTCGAGGTAGATGACGCGGGCCGTCGGCTCCGTCGCGCGGACGCGGGCCTCGGCCGCGTTGATCGCGGTGGTGATGCGTCGGGCGTTGGCGTCCGCCGGGACGGCGATCTTCGCGGCGACGAGCAGTTCCTCCGGGCCGAGGTGCAGGGTGCGCATGTGGATCACCCGGTCCACGTCCGCGCCGTCCAGCAGCGCGGCGCGCACCCGGGCCACGACCTCGGGGCCCGCGCCCTCCCCCAGCAGCAGCGACTTGGTCTCCACCGCGAGCACCAGCGCGATGCAGACCAGCAGCGCGCCGATCCCGAGCGTGCCGACACCGTCCCAGACGCCGTCGCCCGTCACGACGGCGAGGACGACGCCGAACAGCGCCAGGGCCAGACCGATCAGCGCGCCGAAGTCCTCCAGCAGGACCACCGGCAGCTCCGGGGCCTTCGCGGTGCGGATGAAACGGCGCCAGGACTGACGTCCCTTCAGCGACCGGGCCTCGCCGATCGCCGTGCGGAAGCTGAAGCCCTCGGCGACGACCGCGAAGACCAGCACGCCCACCGGCCAGTACCAGGCGTCGATGGGGTGCGGGTGACGGATCTTCTCGTAGCCCTCGTAGAGGGCGAAGAGGCCGCCGAGGGAGAAGAGCACCACGGAGACCAGGAAGCCGTAGACGAAGCGCTCGCCGCCGTAGCCGAACGGGTGCGCCTCGTCGGCGGCGCGCCGCGAGCGCCGGCCGCCGAGGAGGAGCAGCAGTTGGTTGCCGGAGTCGGCCAGCGAGTGCACACCCTCGGCGAGCATCGACGAGGAGCCGCTGAACGCGAAGGCCACGAACTTGGACACCGCGATCGCGACATTGGCGCCGAGTGCCGCGAGGACGGCCTTCGTACCACCGGAGGTGCTCATGGACGAAGGGCTCCTGTCCCGCTCCGAGCTGCGTTCTTACCGCTCTTACTTACCTTGGCGGGCAACACCGTAGAGCATGCGGACCCGCCGGGCGAGGTCGGAGCGCGCCACGAGGCCCGCTACGGCACGACGGTGACGGGCCAGCGGCCCGCCTTGACCAGCCGTACGCCGACCGAGCCGACCAGGCGGTGGCCCGCCTTCTCCGAGGCGCCGATCACCACGCCGTCGGCCTTGAGCTGCTCGGCGAGGTCGACGATGCCCTGGTACGGGTCGCCGGGCTGGCTGTAGAACTCCCAGGTGACGCGCTGGTTGTCCGGCATCCGCTCGGAGGCCTCGCGGATCTCGGCGAGCAGCCGGTCCGCGACCTCCTTCTCCGCCTGCAGCACCGCGGCGCCGACGTCGGCGCCGCCCATGGCGTTCAGCGGCTGGATGTAGACCAGCGCGAGCTTGGCCCCCTGCCGACGGGCCAGACCCGCGGCGTAGGCGGCCGCGCGCATCGACGAATCCGAACCGTCGAGTCCCGCGACGATCACCGACGGCCCGTCCGTGCCGAGCTCGAACATGTCACCCTCCACCCCTGGCGGCCTGTGTGTCCGCTCCGACCCTACGCCGAAGATCGTCCGGCTGCCGGGAGTGGGTGGTACCGGCGAGCGCTCAGTCCTCGGCGGCGATCTGCTCGTGGTGGCGGATCACCTCGGCGATGATGAAGTTGAGGAACTTCTCCGCGAAGGCGGGGTCGACCCCCGCGGCCGTGGCGAGGCCGCGCAGCCGCTCGATCTGCTCGCGCTCGCGCGCCGGATCGGCGGGCGGCAGCCGGTACTCGGCCTTGAGCCGGCCGACCTGCTGCGTGCACTTGAAGCGCTCGGCCAGCATGTGCACGATCGCGGCGTCGATGTTGTCGATGCTGCCGCGCAGGCGCTCCAGCTCTGCCTTCGCGTGCGGGTCGACCTCGGCGTGGCTTTCGGACATGCACTCCCCCGTGGGACCTGTCTGGATGGGTGCCCAGGATACCGATTCGGCATTTCTCCTGGGTTCCTGTAATGTCTTCCCCGTCAGCAGGCGCCGCTAGCTCAGTTGGTTAGAGCAGCTGACTCTTAATCAGCGGGTCCGGGGTTCGAGTCCCTGGCGGCGCACAGACGGTTGGAGGGCTCCTCCGCTTCGGCGGAGGAGCCCTCCGGCGTTTCATCCCTGCCGCGTCGGCTCGGACGGAGGACGTTGATGACGGCCGCTTCTGACTCACCGCTCTTTCCCGGCGTCGTCGGCCGGCTGCGCGCGGCCGGCTGCGTCTTCGCCGAGGAGGAGGCCGGGCTGCTGCTCGACGCGGCGGCCGACGCACCCTCGCTCGACGCGCTGGTGGCCCGGCGGGCGGGGGGCGAGCCGCTGGAGTACGTCCTCGGCTGGGCCCGCTTCTGCGGGCTGCGGATCGAGGTCGACCCGGGCGTCTTCGTCCCGCGACCGCGAACGGAGTTCCTGGTCGAGTGCGCCGTGGAGGCGGTGCCGGGCGCGGCGGTGATCGTGGACCTGTGCTGCGGCAGCGGGGCGTTGGGGGTGGCGCTGGCCTCCCGCCTGGGCGCGCCGGAGCGCGCCGTCGAGCTCTACGCGGCGGACATCGACCCGGCGGCGGTCGCCTGCGCCGCCCGCAACATCGCCCGCCTGGGCGGCCGGGCGTTCCAGGGGGACCTGTTCGCCGCGCTGCCCGACGCCCCGCGCGGCCGGGTGGACGTGCTGCTCGCCAACACCCCGTACGTCCCCACGGACGACATCCCCTTCCTCCCCTCCGAAGCCCGCGACCACGAGGCCCGCGTCGCCCTGGACGGCGGCGCGGACGGCCTCGGCGTGATGCGCCGCGTGGCGGCCTCCGCCCGCGACTGGCTGTCCCCGGGCGGGGTGATCCTGGTCGAGTCGAGCGACCGCCAGCGCGACGCGGCGGTCACCGCCCTGGCCTCCGGCGGCCTGGAGGCGACGGCCCTGTCGTCGGAGGAGTACTGGTCCACGGTCGTGATCGGCCGCCGGACCTGAAGCCGGGGGCTACGACCCTTGGCTGCGGATCATGGACAGCAGCAGGGCGTGGGTCTGGGTGTCCGCTGCGGCGAGGAGTCCGCGCCCGGCCTCGCCGAGCGGCTCACCGTCGATGCCCGTGACGACGCACCCCGCGGCTCGGCAGAGCGCGATGCCGGCGGCGAAGTGCACGCTTGCGGACAAGTCGCCGCCGTCGGTGACGTAGGCGGCCCGCCTACCCGCCGCGACCCAGGCCACGGCCAGCGTCGAGGAGACGACCCGCGGCCGGAAGCGCTGGACGAAATCGGGGTGGCCGAGCAGTTCGACGGCGCGGAACCCCGGGGCGTTCGGGAACGGCGGGTCCAGGTTGACGTCGACCAACTGCGAGGAGGCGGTGGGCGCCAACGGGGCGTCGGCCCCGTCCCTTCGCACCAGCGCGGCCCGGCCGTCGGTGTGGAAGACCTCGCCGCTGAACGGGTCGGCCACGGCCGCCGCTCCGTCGCGCAGGGCAACGTTCACGGCGACCAGCGTGCTGCCGACGGCGTAGTTCAACGTGCCGCACAGGGGGTCGACCAGCCACTGGCGGTCGGCGCCGATCGGGCCCTGCTTCCCGCTCTCCTCGCCGAGCACGGCGTCGTCGGGCCGGGCGGACCGCAGGACGTCGAGGATCCGCCGCTCGGCCTCCACGTCGGCGGCCGTGGCGAAGTCCCCGGCGCCCTTGTCGATCCGGTCGAGCGGGCGACCGTAGAGCTCGCGCACCGCCTCGGCTCCGGCCTGGGCCGCAGCGACGGCCACCGCTGCGTCGGCGGCGGACGGGGAGGAATGGATCATGCCGCGCAGCGTAGCCGGGCGCGGCATGATCGGGGAGGGCGCCGGGAGCCCGCGCCTCAGTGCGAGGCGTGGGCGGGCTCGCGGCGGGAGGTCGCGACGGTGCGGGTGGCCGCCGTGGGGACGAGGAGGCCGCGGAGGGCGAGCAGGGTGACGAAGCCGAGCGCCGCCCCCGCTGCCGGGACGAGGAAGCCCGCCGAGGCGCCGTGCGCGTCGATGAGGCGGCCCGCGACGGTGGAGCCCAGGGCCAGGCCGAGGCCGATCGCGCCGGTGAGCCAGGTGAAGGCCTCCGTCTTGGCGCCCGCGTCGACCAGGGTCTCGACGAGCGTGTAGGCGGAGATCAGCGTCGGGGCGATGGCCAGACCGCAGCAGAACGCCGCCACCGCGAGCGTGAGCAGGTTCGGCATCGCCCACAGCGTGGACGTGCCGAGCACCAGCGCGCCGTAGGCGGCCAGGAGCCGGAACCGCGGGGAGCGCTTCCAGCGGACCGCGCCGAAGCCCGCGCCCGCGAGGACGCTGCCGGTGGCGAAGAGGCCGTAGACGATGCCGCTCAGGCCGGCCTGGCCGGCCGCCTCGCTCGCGGCGGTGATGGAGACCTGGAGTGCGCCGAAGACCGAGCCGACGCCGAGCAGCGCCACGACCAGCAGGCGCACGCCGGGACGGGACAGGGCGGACGCGGCGCCGGCGGCCTCGGCCCCGCGGACCGGCGGGGCGGTGCGCCGCTGCGCGGCGAAGGCGAGGCCACCGATGACGGTGAGTCCGGCCTCCGCGACCAGGCCGGCGGCCGGGGCGACGGTGGTGCAGAGCATCGTGGCGAGGACCGGGCCGAGGACGAAGGTCAGTTCGTCGGTGACCGACTCGAAGGCGAAGGCGGAGGAGACCGCCTCGGGGCGCCCGTCGAGGGCGTGCAGCCAGCGGGCGCGGACCATCGCGCCGATCTGCGGCAGCGACGCGCCCGCGAGGCCCGCGGCCAGGAACAGCGTCCAGACCGGCGCGCCGGACAGGGCCAGCACGATCAGGCCGACGACGGAGCCGCCGTGCAGTGCGAGACAGGGAAGCAGCACGGGGGCCTGGCCGCGGCGGTCGGCGAGCCGGCCGGTCAGCGGCGCGCCGACGACCTGGGTGATCGAGGCGACCGCGGCGACGGCACCGGCGGTGGTGTAGGAGTGCGTGGTGTCGAGCACGAGCAGCACGGTGCCGAGCCCGAGCATGGCGTAGGGGAGGCGGGCGACGAACGCCGGCAGCAGGAAGGTCCAGGCTCCGGGGGTGCGCAGCAGCGCGCCGTATCCGAACGGACGGGCCATGTGGGGAGGTCTCTCCGCTGCCTGGTAGCGCGCGGGAGCATATGGGTGGTGCCCCGGGCGCCGAGGGTCGTCCTCTGGTGCGTCGACCGGGGTAGATACCGCGCCCCGCACCGGTGGTGCTGGCTGCGGCCGCCGAGCGGTCTAGCCGACTCTGCATCAGGCAGATGTAGCTGGTCTCGGTAGATCTGCAGCCAGTGTAGCGGATTCGCGTGACGCGCGTAGACCCCACCCCTCACCTCACCTCGCCCCCACGCAGGGTGACCGGACGGACGCGAGCGGTTGCAGGGCCGAGGCGGCGGAGGAATCGTGGGCCTCGATCCGGCGGGGACCCTCTCCCGCCCATCCCCCACCCGACCACGCACCTCCGGAGGGCCCCATGCCCGACGTCAGCTCCTATCCAGACGGCGCCCCCTGCTGGGCCGACCTGAACGCCCCCGACCTGGAGAGCGCCCGCCGCTTCTACGGCGCCGCCCTCGGCTGGGAGTTCCAGGACAAGGGCCCGGAGTACGGGCACTACACGATGTGTCTGTGGAAGGGGCAGCCGGTCGCCGCGCTGATGCCGCCCCCGCCCAGCGCCGAGGGGCTCGCGCCCGCCTGGAACGTCTACCTGCGCACCAGCGACGTCGACGCCACGATCAAGGCCGTCGAGGCCGGCGGCGGCAAGATCGCGATGGGGCCGCACGACGTGCCGGCCGCCGGGCGGCTCGCCTTCGCGTTCGACCCGCAGGGCGCCTCCTTCGGGCTGTGGCAGCCGCAGGGCCACGAGGGCGCGGCCCTCCACGGCGAGCCGGGCGCGATGTGCTGGAACGAGCTCGCAACCACGGCCGACGGCGCCGCGGACGCGTTCTACGCGGGCCTCTTCGACTACAAGCAGGAGCAGATCGGCGACGGCACCGACTTCGACTACACGGTCTGGACCCCGCCCGGCTCGGGCAGCCAGGTGTGCGGCCGGCTCCGGGCGACCGACCCGGCGCAGGAGCTCGCGCCCGGCGGCGGGCAGCCGTTCTGGTCGGTCTACTTCGCCGTCGCCAAGGTGGACGAGACGGCCCAGCAGATCGCCGCCCTCGGCGGCTCGGTCCTGCGCGGCCCCTTCGACTCCCCCTACGGCCGCCTCTGTGTCGCCCGCGACCCCTCCGGCGCGCACTTCAGCGTCATGACCCTGGCGCGGTAACTCCCGCTCCTAGGATGGGCGACGGCCTGTCAACAGATCACTGAGCATCGAACGGAGGCCCTCGTGGCCACTACCCGCACCGCGACCACGACCTGGAACGGCAACCTGACGGAGGGCCAGGGCGTCGTCGCCATGAAGTCCTCCGGGATCGGCGAGTTCCCGGTCACCTGGGTCGCGCGCGCCGAGCAGGCGAACGGGAAGACCAGCCCGGAGGAGCTGATCGCCGGAGCGCACAGCGCCTGCTTCTCCATGGCGCTCTCCTTCGCCCTGGGCAACGCCGGCACGCCGCCCACCAAGCTGGAGACCACCGCCGACGTGAGCTTCCAGCCCGGCACCGGGATCACCGGCATCCACCTGACGGTCGTCGGCACCGTGCCCGGCCTGGACGAGGCCGGTTTCGTCAAGGCCGCCGAGGACGCCAAGGCCAACTGCCCGGTCAGCCAGGCGCTGACCGGCACCACCATCACCCTGTCGGCCTCGCTCGGCTGACCCGCTCACCGGAACGGGTGAGCGGGGGCGCACGCGTTCCGCGTATGCCCCCCTCGCCGGAGTGAATCGGCCCCGGAATGCTGGATTGCTCCGGGGCCGCTGCCTACGATCGCCACCGTGCGTAGTGGCCCGTCCGGTCCCCCCGGCTCACCCGAGGACATCGGTGCCCTGGACGCCCTTGGCGCCCTGGACGCCTTAGGCGCGCCGTTGACGCTCGAAGACCTGAGCGGTCTGGACGGCCCGGTGGACCGGCGCCGTCTCGAGGAGGCGCTGCGGGCCAGCGAGAACCGCTTCCGGGCCGCCTTCGTCGACGCCGGCATCGGCATGGCGCTGGTCGACCGGGACGATGTGATCATCGAGGCCAATCCGGCCCTGGCCGAGATGCTCGGGCACACCGTGCCGGAGCTGATGCGGATGCACATCCACCAGCTGATGGACGTGGAGGAGCGCGCCCGCCACCTCTACCGCCAGCTCGTGCGCGGCGAGCGGGACCGGGTGCGGCTGGAGAAGCGGCTGCGGCACCGCCAGGGCCACGCGGTGTGGACGAACATTACCGTCTCCCTGATCCGCGATTCGACGGGCGAGCCGCTGTACACGCTCGCCATGGTGGAGGACGTCTCCGAGGCGCGCCGCCTCGGCGACCGGCTGCACTACCAGTCCATGCACGATCCGCTGACGGGGCTGCCGAACCGGGCCCTGTTCTTCGAGCGCCTGGCCGACGCCTGCGCCGAGGCCGACCAGCGGATCGGGCTCTGCTTCCTGGATCTGGACGGTTTCCAGGCGGTGAACGACACCCTCGGCCACCCGGTCGGGGACGAGCTGCTGGTCGGCGTCGCGCGGCGGCTGGAGCAGCGGTTCTCGCCACGCGGCCATCTGGTCGCGCGCGTGGGCGGGGACGAGTTCGCGGTGCTGGTGCCGCGCAGCGCGGGCGCGGAGGAGCTGACGGCGCTGGCCGCCGAGGTCGTCGAGGTCCTCGGCACGCCCTACGACCTGGCGGGCCAGCGGGTGGCGGCCACCGCCAGCGTCGGGGTGGTGGAGCGCCCCGTCTCGGGCAGCTCGCCGACGGTGCTGGTCCGGGACGCGGACGCGACGCTGTGCTGGGCCAAGTCGGACGGTCGCTCGCGCTGGGCGCTGTACGACCCGGAGCGGATCGCCACCCAGATGACGCGTCAGGTCCTCGCCACGACGATGCGGCCCGCGCTGGAACGCGGCGAGTTCCTGCTGGAGTACCAGCCGCTGGTGGAGCTGGCGACGGGCCGGCTGCAGGGTGTCGAGGCGCTGGTGCGCTGGCGGCACCCGGAGTTCGGCCGGCTCGCGCCGGATCGTTTCATCCAGATCGCCGAGGAGACCGGCGCGATCGTCCCGCTCGGGCACTGGGTGCTGGAGGAGGCCTGCCGCCAGACCCGCGCCTGGCTCGACCACTTCCCCGACGCGCAGCTGCTGGTCAGCGTCAATCTGGCGGCCCGCCAGTTCCGGGACTCCGACATGGTGGCGGACGTGGCGGAGGTCCTCGGCCACACCCGCCTGCCGTCACGGCTGCTGCAGCTCGAGCTCACCGAGAGCGCGGTGATGGGTCCGGCCGGGCGTCCGGTGCAGGCGCTGCACGCGCTGGACGCGATGGGTGTGCGCATCGCGATCGACGACTTCGGCACGGGGTACTCCAACCTGGCGTACCTCAGCCGACTGCCGGTGCACGTGCTGAAGCTGGCGAAGTCCTTCGTCGAGGGCTTCCGCTCGGAGCTGGACGGGGACGAGACGCCGCGGGAGGCGGTGGACGAGAAGATCGTCACCG
This sequence comes from Streptacidiphilus pinicola, assembly GCF_003258295.1. Lineage (GTDB taxonomy): Bacteria > Actinomycetota > Actinomycetes > Streptomycetales > Streptomycetaceae > Streptacidiphilus > Streptacidiphilus pinicola. The sequence continues at coordinate 14,189 of NZ_QKYN01000058.1, forward strand.
CGCTGGTGCGGCTGGCGCACGTCCTCGGCATCACCGTCACCGCCGAGGGCGTCGAGAGCGCGGGCCAGGCCGAACGCCTGCGCCTGACCGGCTGCGACTCGGCCCAGGGCTGGCACTTCGGCAAGGCCGCCCCGGCCGAGGAGATCACCCGGTTGCTCGGCCGGGGGTGACCCTCCGCGGGTGCCGCAACCTGCGCCGTCGCAAGCGAATGCCTCCGAACGGGTGAGAGGTGACACCTGTTCAGCTTGCAGGCCGCGCGCTGACGGTTCATCAGTCCATAGGCTGAACGCATGTCACAGCGTCGTCTGCTCGCGGCTCTGGCTCTCGCCATGAGCGTGCTGCTGGTCGCCTTCGTGACCGGAGCGCGGCTGCTGGAGCCGGCGCCCGGTGCGGGGACGGGTCGGGTCCAGAGCGGAGACGCCTTGCTCTCCTCCGGTCCGGACACCTCCCCCTGGTCGGACCCGACCGTGCTGCCCGCCCACGCGGTGCCCTTCGGGGCGTTCGTGGGGTCCGACTTCGCCCAGGACCGGCAGACCCAGCTCGCCGTCTGGCTGCACAACGCGGACCTGCAGGTCGGTCACACCTACCTGCCGGGCAACAACTGGTCCGACATCGAGGGCGCGCCCTCGCTCCTCGGGCCGTGGGCGCAGTGGCGGCTGGCCCGGCCGGACCGGGTCTTCGTGCTGGCCGTGCCGATGCAGGCGGAGAACGAGGCGGGCATCAGCGACGACGACGTCGCGACGCTGCTGCAGCAGGCCGCGGCCGGGGCCGACGACGCGCACTACCAGACGCTCGCCCGCCGCCTGGTCGCGCTCGGCGTCCCGGACACGGTGATCACGCTCGGCTGGGAGATGAACGGCATCACCTACACCAGCCGCTGCGGGCCGGACCCGGCGGACTGGAAGGCCTACTGGCGCCGCATCGTCGAGGTGATGCGCAGCGTGCCCGGGCAGCAGTTCCGCTTCGACTTCACGCCCAACCGCGGCCCCGACGCGCACCCCTGGACGGACTGCTACCCGGGCGACAACTACACCGACGTGATCGGCACCGACAACTACGACCAGGGCCCGGGCGACGACTTCGCCGACTACGTGACGCAGCCCTACGGCCTGCTGGACCAGGTGAAGTTCGCCGCCCAGCACCACAAGCCGGTCTCCTACGCGGAGTGGGGCATGTTCCGGCACGGCGACGACCCGGCGTTCATGCGGTCCATGCTCAACTGGATCGAGACGCACGACACGCTCTACCAGACGATCACGGACTACTGCCCGCACGGCGTGCTGAACTGCGACGAGAACCCCGAGTCCAGCGCGATCTACCAGCAGATGATGTCGACTCAGCCGCCGCCGCTGCCCACGTCCTCCCCCAGCCCGTCCGGCTCCCCGTCCGCCTCGGTGTCCGGCTCGCCGTCGGCGTCGCCCTCGGCCGCCCCCGGCGGGAGCGCCAGCCCCGGGGCGAGCGCCGGTGCTTCGGCGAGCACGGTCCCGAGCCCGTCGGTGCCGGTCATGCCGCCGACGCAGGCGGGCCCGACGCCCGCGCCGAGCACGTCCTGCCACCGGCGGCGTGACGGCGACCCGTGTGCCGGCCTGCGCGGACCGGCACCGGGCGGCGGGCGGCCGCGCCCGGGTCCGCAGCCCGGCGTGACGCGGGTCAAGCTTCCGGGCCGTTCCTGACCTCGGCCGCCTCGAGCGCGTCGAGCTCCTCCACGGTCGCCGCACTCACCGGCACGTCCGGGTGGCGGAACCAGGAGCCCTGGACGGCCCACTGGATCAGCATCAGCACGAAGCCGAGCACCAGCGCGCCGACGCCGATGACCGAGACGCCGCCCACCCGGCCGATGCCCGGCAGGTCCACGGAGGTGTGCCCGTAGTCGGGCGCGGCGTACACGTCGAAGGCGGCGTAGCAGAAGAAGTACAGCAGCATCAGCCCGCCGAGCAGCGGCAGGACGCCCTTGAACCACAGGTCGCGGGCGCTGCGCCGGAGCACCCGGCGGAAGTACCAGACGCAGGCGAACCCGGTCAGCCCGTAGTAGAAGGCGATGCCGAGGCCGACCGAGGAGATCGAGTCGGTGAGCACGTTGGTGCTGATCCGGGTCAGCAGCACGTAGAAGGCGATCGAGACCAGCCCCATCGCGACCGTCGACCAGGTGGGCGTGGCGAAGCGGGGGTGCACCCGGCCGAAGTGCGAGGGGATCGCCTTGTGCAGGGCCATCGAGAAGCTGGTGCGCGCGGTCGGCAGGATCGTGGTCTGGGTCGAGGCCGCGGCCGAGGTCAGCACCATGAAGATCAGCAGCTTGGAGAGGAACCAGCCGAGTCCGGTGCTGCCGAACACCGCGTTGCCCAGACCGGAGAGCACGTCACCGGAGTTGTCCGGATTGGCCAGGCCGATGCCCTTGTCGCCGACACCGGCGAAGGCCTGGGCCGAGGTGGAGACCAGGGCGTAGATCAGCAGCAGGATGACGGTGGAGAGCACCGCCGCCCGGCCCGGGGTGCGGGTCTTGTCGGCGGTCTCCTCGTTGACCGACACGGCCGTGTCCCAGCCCCAGTAGATGAACACGGCGGAGAGGATGCCGGCGGTCAGCGCACTCGCCGTGGGCACCTGGAAGGGGTTGAACCAGGAGGCGGAGACCTTGACCGAGGTCCCGGGCGCGTGGCTGCCGTACACCTTGACCAGGGCGGTCACCGAGAGCAGCACCAGCATCGCGACCTCGATGCAGAGCAGCACGCGCTGCATCGCGGCGGAGACCTCGATGCCGATGTAGCAGATGAAGGTCATCAGGACGATCCAGACCACCCCGGCCACGGTCGTCCACAGGGTGCTCGACGCCAGTCCCCCGTGCCCGACGAGCTGGAAGCCGTAGATGCCGGCGATCTGGGCCAGATTGGCCATGACGATCACGTCGGCGACGATGATGCCCCAGCCTCCCATCCAACCGGTCCGCGGCCCGAACGCGCGGGCGGCCCAGGTGAAGGTGGTGCCGCAGTCCGGGTCGACCGTGTTCATCTCCTTGTAGGCGTAGGCGATCAGCAGCATCGGGACGAACGCGAGGATGGTGATGATCGGGGCCTGCAGCCCGACGCCGGCGACGATGAGGCCCAGGGTGGCCGCGAGGCTGTACGCAGGAGCGGTGGAGGCCAGACCGATCGCCACCGAGGAGAACAGGCCGAGGGCGTTGCCGCGCAGCCCCTTCTCACCCGGAGCGGAACCGGACACCTCCCCCGGCGCCGTCACGACCGAGGCGCCCGAAGGGCCGTCCGGAGGCGGAACGGAAGTGCTCATGGAACCCTCCATGCGGACGCGGCGCCGGGCCCGTGAGACTGTTCAGCGGGTCGCCGTAGGCGCTTTGGGTCGTTTACGGCCAATCCTCCCCCCTTGGTGCCCCAATCCGCATGACCGGCCGCATTGACTTCTTCGGCGATGCGGCCGACTCTCGGCTTCACCCATCGCCACCCGACTGTCCCGCCGTGCCCGCATCGCCGGCGTGACGCCCGCGCGGGACCGCACCGCCCGGCGCTTTCATCCACCCCTTCCTGCCGTGCGTCGGCGTGCGCCCCCGACCGGTCCGGGTCAGGACGTGTCGGTTCTTCGGTCCGCGACGCCGCGTACGGCTGTGCTCCCACCCGAGCCGACCGGAGGACAGTCATGGATCAGCACGACCGCGCGCGCCTGTCGCGTCGCGCCTTTCTGGGTGCGACCGCGGCCGGTGCCGCCCTGGGAGCCGCCTCGTGGACGCCCGCCTTCAGGGTGACCCCCGCGGAGGCGGCCACCGCGGCTCCCCCGAACTTCCCCGCCTCGATCCCCGTCTACCAGCAGGCGTTCCGCAACTGGTCCGGGGAGATCCAGCTCAACCCGACCTGGACGTGCGCGCCGACCAGCCCGAACGACGTGGTGACCATCGCCAACTGGGCCCACGCCAACGGCTGGCGGCTGCGCGCCAGGGGCATGGGCCACGGCTGGTCGCCGCTGCTGGAACCGAACGCCGCGAGCGGCAACATCGTGCTCGTCGACACCACCGCGCACCTGACCGCCGTCACCGTGAACTCCGGCAGCCCGGCCGGCGTGACCGCGCAGACCGGGGTCACCATGGAGGCCCTGCTGACCGCGTTGGAAGGCGCGGGATACGGCCTGACCAACACGCCCGCGCCCGGCGACCTCACCCTCGGCGGCGTCCTCGCCATCGACGGCCACGGCACCTCCGTCCCGGGCAGCGGCGAGTCGCCGCTCGCCGGCCACACCTACGGCTCCGTCAGCAACCTGGTCGTCTCGCTGACGGCCGTGGTCTGGGATCCGGGCAGCAGCGCGTACGTGCTGAAGACCTTCCAGCGCAGCGACCCGGACATCGGCGCCTTCCTGGTCCACCTGGGCCGGGCCTTCGTCACCGAGGCCACCCTGCGCGTGGGCGCCAACACCCGGCTGCGCTGCGTCTCCACCTACACCACGCAGGTCACCGACCTGTTCGCGCCGCCGGCGTCGGCCGGGTCCAGCTCCTTCGCGGCCCTGGTGCAGAGGAGCGGGCGGGTGGAGACGATCTGGTTCCCGTTCACGACGGTGCCGTGGCTGAAGGTCTGGTCCGTCTCCCCCGGCCAGCCGTGGACCTCGAAGTCCGTGAGCAGCCCGTTCAACTACTCCTTCTCCGACTCGGTCAGCAGCCAGGAGTCGCAGTACATCTCCGAGATCATCTCCGGGAACGTCTCGGTGACGCCGACCTTCGAGAACCTGGAGATGAGCATCGTCGGTTCCGGACTGATCACCACCGGCACCTGGGACATCTGGGGCTGGGCGAAGAACCTGCAGCTGTACGTGCGCCCGACCACGCTGCAGGTGACCGCGAACGGCTACGCGATCCTGTGCCGGCGCGCCGACATCCAGCGCGTGGTCAGCGAGTTCTACACCTACCTGAACGGGCAGTTGAACACCTACAAGGCGGCCGGCCAGTACCCGATGAACGGCCCGTGGGAGGTCCGCGTCACCGGCCTCGACAACGCCGCCGACTGCGGTGTCCCGGGCGCCGTCGAACCCCTCCTCAGCGCGCTGAGACCGAGACCCGACCAGCCGCAGTGGGACACCGCGGTCTGGATGGACCTGCTGACCGTCCCCGGCACCCCGCAGGCGCAGCAGTTCTACCGCGAGACCGAGCAGTGGGTGCTCTCCAACTACACGGGCAGCTACGCGGCGGTGCGCGCGGAGTGGTCGAAGGGCTGGGCGTACTCCGGCACCGCGTGCTGGGCCGACCCGACCGTCCTCGGCAGCACCATCCCGGCCTCCTACCGGGCCGGGCAGCCGGTCTCCGCCAACTGGGACACCGCGCTGGCCACGCTGGACCGCTACGACCCGGGGCGGGTCTTCTCCAACTCCTTCCTGGATACCCTGCTGCCCTGAGATGTCCGGTACTCCACGGGTGGTGCGGGTGAACGTGAACGCAGTACGGATCGAACGCTCCGGGCCGGTGTGGACGGTGGTCCTCTCCCGCCCGGAGCGGCGCAACGCCGTGGACGGCCCGACCGCGGACGCGCTGTACCACGCGTTCGCGGAGTTCGACGCGGACGAGTCCGCGTCGGTGGCCGTGCTGTGGGGCGAGGGCGGCTCGTTCTGCGCGGGCGCGGACCTCAAGGAGGCCGACGGCCCGCAGGGCAACACCCTCTCCCCCGACGGCCCCGGCCCGATGGGCCCGAGCCGGATGCGCCTCGGCAAGCCCGTCATCGCCGCTATCGCCGGCCACGCGGTGGCCGGAGGCCTGGAGTTGGCGCTCTGGTGCGATCTCCGGGTGGCCGCGCAGGACGCGGTCTTCGGTGTCTTCTGCCGCCGCTGGGGCGTCCCGCTGATCGACGGCGGCACGGTCCGCCTCCCGCGCCTTGTCGGCGCGGGCCGGGCCATGGACCTGATCCTGACCGGCCGTGAGGTCCCGGCGGCCGAGGCGCTCACCATCGGTCTCGCGGACCGCGTCGTCCCCGCCGGGACCGAGCGGGAGGCGGCGGAGCAGCTGGCCCACGAGATCGCGGCGCTGCCACAGACCTGCCTCCGCAACGACCGCCTCTCGGCCCTGGAGGCCGAGGGCCTCACCGAGGAGGCCGCCCTGGCGAACGAGTTCCGGCACGGGATGGCGACGCTGACGACCGAGGGCCTCCCCGGTGCGGCGGCCTTCCGCGAACGGCACCGCTGACGCGCGACCTCGCTGCCCCGGCGGCGGGACGCACCCACTCGGCGCAGGGCCCACCCCGCACGGGGGTAGTGCAACGTCCCCGTGCCCTGCGCGTGATCCAACCGTCCTAGAATCCTCGCCGGACGTAGCTACACAGACTCGACGGGGGATCCGCACATGCAGCCGCTCGAAGCTGACGATCCAGCAATCATCGGCCCCTACACGCTGGTCGCACGTCTCGGCGCCGGCGGCATGGGTCGCGTCTACCTCGCCCGCAGCGCGGGCGGCCGGACCGTCGCGGTGAAGGTGGTCCGCGCGGACCTCGCCGACAACCCCGACTTCCGCGACCGCTTCCGGCGCGAGGTCGCCGCCGCGCAGAGCGTCTCCGGCGCCTACACCGCACCCGTGGTGGACGCCGACCGGGACTCCGCGACGCCGTGGCTGGCCACCGCCTACGTGCTCGGGCCCTCCCTCAGCGAGGCGGTGTCCTCGTACGGGCCGCTGCCGGAGGCCACCGTGCGGGCACTCGGCGCGGTCCTCGCGGAGGCGCTCGGGGCGATCCACGACACGGGTCTGATCCACCGTGACCTGAAGCCGTCGAACGTGCTGCTGGCGGCCGACGGGCCGCGCGTCATCGACTTCGGCATCGCCCGCGCCCTGGACGGCGCGGGTGCCGCGCTCACCAGCACCGGCGTCGTCGTCGGCTCGCCGGGCTTCATGTCGCCGGAGCAGGCCTCGGGCAAGAAGGTGGGGCCGGAGGGCGACGTCTTCTCGCTCGGTTCGGTGCTCGCCTTCGCCGCGACCGGGCACGGCCCGTTCGGGCAGGAGTCCGCGGCGTCGCTGCTGTACCGGGTGGTACACGAGCCGGCCGACCTGGACACGGTGCCGCAGTCGCTGCGCGAGGCGATCGGCGCCTGCCTGGCGAAGGACCCGGCCGACCGGCCGACACCCGCCCAACTGCTGCAGCTGCTCGCCCCGGACGGTGCCGCGGCGCTGCTGCAGGGCGGCTGGTTGCCGGGCCAGGTCGCCTCCGGCATCGCTCAGCACGCGGCCCGCGTCATGGAGTTGGAGACCCCGGCCCCGATCGCGCGCCCGGCCGCCCCCGTCGACCCGCGCACGGGCCAGAACGCTCCGGCCCCGGAGAACGGCACCGTGGTCCTCAACGGGGCCTCCGCCGTGGACGCCGGCTCCGCCGGGGACGGCACCGTCGTCCTCGGGACCGGCGCGACCGGGGGCGCGACAGGCGCGACCCCGCCGCCCGGGCCGGTCGCTCCGCACGTCACCCCCGCCCCCGAACCGGCGCCCGCGCCCTCGCGGCGCAAGGTCCTCTACGGCGCGGTCGGCGCGGCGGCCGTCGTGGCCGCCGGTGGCGGCGTCGCGCTCGCGCTGTCCGCCGGCGGTTCCCCCAAGTCGAAGAAGAAGCAGTCCAGTTCCGACAGCGGGCCGGGCACGCCGGCGCCCCAGCCGTCCCGCGCGCCGGGTGTCGCGCCCACCCCGATCTGGACCTACCAGGCCAACCAGAAGGTGGACTCGCCGCCGGTGGTGCAGGCGAACCACCTGATGGTCGCGGACGAGAGCCTGGTGGCGCTCGACCCCCGCTCCGGCGCCAAGCAGTGGACCGGTCCCACGATCCCGACCCTCTACCAGCAGTCGCCCTTCGGCTACGGCGGCGGCTTCGTGGTGACGCTGCCGAGCAACGCGAACGAGACGATCGCGGGCTTCGACCTCGACAGCGGCGGGCAGAAGTGGGCCGTCCGGGCCCCGGACCAGTACAGCCTGCACCAACTGCTGGGCATCAACGAGCAGGCCGCCTTCGTCGTCGCCGAGAAGTACCCGCTCGACGGCAAGGGCCAGGTCGTCGTCACCGACAACCCCGAGCAGATCGTCGTCGCCGTCGACATCCACACACGCAAGCTGCTCTGGGAGCAGCAGCGCAACGTGAAGGCCGGCGACGGGCAGAACGTGCTGGGCTTCGCGAACGCGAAGTACCTGGTCTACACGAACGACGCCAACAACGTCGTGGTCCGGGACACCACGACGGGGGCGCAGCTGTGGTCGCAGGACTACGGCCTGCAGGGCTTCCCCAACCCGTCGATGCCGCTGCTCGGCGACGGCACGGTCTACCTGGACGGCAACCAGGTGTTCGGCTACGGGCTGGACAAGGGCGACAAGCGGATGTCGGCGCCCAAGCAGGGCAACCTCGGCTACAGCAACCTCGGTTACCGCAACGGGGTCGTCTACGGCACGCTGGGCCTGGGCACCCTGCTGGCCCTGGACGCGCACAACGGCAGCCAGCTGTGGACGTCGGACGTGCAGCTGAGCCTCGACTCCAGCCCGATCGTGGTCGTCCAGGACACCATCTTCTGCTCGGTCGCCACCGCGTCCGGCGGCGCCGCGCTCGGCGCCTTCGACCGCACCAACGGCCACCTGCTGTGGACCTTCACCGACGGCGGTGCCTCGGACGCCCACTGGTGGTGCGCGACGGACGGCACCCTGCTGTACACCGCGCACGACAACCACGTCTACGCCCTGCCGGCGCGCTGACCCACCCGCGCTCAGGCTGCCGTCAGGGCAGCTTGAGCGCGGCGAGCCGCTGCTCGAACGGCACGACGTCGGCGAAGGCGTCGGGCCGTCGGGTCCGCGCCGGCTGCCGGAGCAGGACGGCGGCCAACTCCTGCGCGGCGCGGTCGATGTGCTGTCCGAGCCCGTTCTGCTCCGCCGAGGCCCAGTCCTCGGACGCCGCGAAGACGGCCGTGGGGACGACGGCCGCGCGCAGGTACGCGAAGAGCGGACGCAGTGCGTGGTCGAGCGCGAGGGAGTGACGGGCGGTGCCGCCGGTCGCGCCCAGCAGGGCCGGCTTGCCGGTCAGCGCGCCCTGTTCCAGGACGTCGAAGAACGACTTGAACAGGCCGCTGTAGGAGGCGGAGAAGATCGGCGTGACCGCGATGACCGCGTCGGCGCCGGTCACGGTCTCGATCGCGTCCCGCAGCGCCTGGCCGGGGAAGCCGGTGACGAGGTTGTCCGCGATCGGGTGGGCGAGCTCGCGCAGCTCGACGTGCTCGATCCGCACCTCGCGCCCCGCCTCGGCCAGCCCCGCCCGGACGGCGTCGCTCAGCCGGTCCGCGAGCAGCCGCGTCGACGAGGGCTGACTGAGGCCCGCCGAGACGACGGCGAGGGTGATGGTGTCCACGGTGCTGTCTCCCTGGGTTCTAGGCCTGGACGGCTGCCGCGCCGGCTTCGCGCGCGGCGAGCAGCGAGGCGTGGGTGGGCGCGTCCGGGACGTCCGCCGGGCGGTTCTTGGCGAACTCGCGGCGCAGCACCGGCACGACCTCCTCGCCGAGCAGGTCGATCTGCTCCAGCACGGTCTTCAGTGGCAGCCCGGCGTGGTCGACCAGGAAGAGCTGGCGCTGGTAGTCGCCCGCGTAGTCGCGGAAGCCCAGCGTCTTCTCGATGACCTGCTCGGGCGTGCCGACGGTCAGCGGGGTCTGCGCGGTGAACTCCTCCAGCGACGGGCCGTGCCCGTAGACCGGCGCGTTGTCGAAGTAGGGGCGGAACTCGCGCACCGCGTCCTGGGAGTTGCGGCGCATGAAGACCTGGCCGCCGAGCCCGACGATGGCCTGCTCCGCGGTGCCGTGGCCGTAGTGGGCGTAGCGGGCGCGATAGAGCTCGATCATCCGCTTGGTGTGGTCCGCGGGCCAGAAGATGTTGTTGTGGAAGAAGCCGTCACCGTAGTAGGCGGCCTGCTCGGCGATCTCGGGGCTGCGGATCGAGCCGTGCCAGACGAAGGGCGGCACGTCGTCCATGGGTCGCGGCGTCGAGGTGAAGGACTGCAGCGGGGTCCGGAAGCGGCCCTCCCAGTCGACGACCTCCTCGCGCCACAGGCGGCGCAGCAGCGCGTAGTTCTCGACGGCGAGGGAGATGCCGTCGCGGATGTCCTTGCCGAACCACGGGTAGACCGGGCCGGTGTTGCCGCGGCCGAGCATCACGTCGACGCGGCCGTCGGCGAGGTGCTGCAGCATCGCGAAGTCCTCGGCGATCTTCACCGGGTCGTTGGTGGTGATCAACGTCGTCGAGGTGGAGAGGATGATCCGCTCGGTCTTCGCGGCGATCCAGCCGAGCATGGTCGTCGGGGACGACGGCACGAACGGCGGGTTGTGGTGCTCACCGGTGGCGAAGACGTCCAGGCCGACCTCTTCGGCCTTCTGCGCGATGGCCACCATCGCCTTGATCCGCTCGCGCTCGCTCGGGGTGCGACCGGTGGTGGGGTCGGGGGTGACGTCGCCGACCGTGAAGATCCCGAACTGCATCTGGCTCATCCCTCTCGCTCGTACTTGTTGAAAATTCAACCATGCTCCACAACATCGCGCCAGTCGCCGCCATTCCCGGCGGGTGTGACAGCGATACTGTTGAGCCCGTTGAGCCCGGTACGGGAGGGGAGGCACGGTTGACGGTCGAGGCGTGGTTGAACGTCGACGAGCTGGCGGCACGGGCCGGCATCACGGTCCGCACGCTGCGCTTCTACGCCGCGAAGGGTCTGCTGCCGCCACCCGAACTGGGCCCGCGCCGGGTCGGCCGCTACGGGCCCGAGCACCTGGGCCGGCTCGAACTGATCGAGGAACTGCAGCGCCAGGGCCTGACGCTGGCCGCGATTGAGCGCTACCTCGCGGAGCTCCCGGAGGACGTCGGCTCCCTGGACCTGGCGGTCCACCGCGCACTCGTCGCCTCCTGGCAGCCGGAGACCGCGGAGCGGATCACCCGCGACCAGCTGGAACGCCGCGCCGGCCGCGCCCTCACCGACGCCGACCTCCACCGCCTCGCCGCGATGGGCGCGATCCTCCCCCAACCTCCGGACGGCCCCGCCCCCGCAGAGGTGGCCGACGGCTCCTTCCCCGTCGACCCCGGCCTGCTCCCCCTCGGCCTGCGGATCCTCGACGTCCCCATCCCCCTGGAGACCCTGGTCGCCGCCCGCGCCGTGGTCCGCCTCCACAGCCGCGCCACCGCCCACGACCTCCACCGCCTCTTCCGCGACACGGTCTGGCGCCCCTTCCTCGCCTCCGACCCCGACCCCGAGGGCCTGGAACGTATGAAGGAACTCACCTCCCACATCGAACCCCTGGTCATCCAGGCCCTCGTCACCGCCTTCCAACGCTCCCTCTCCGAGGAACTGTCCGCCCCGGCGGAGTGAGGCGGCTCTGTCACTGGCGGGCGCCGGCGTCGGGCTAGGACGTGCCGGTCTCATGCCAGTGGACGAGGGCGCGGATGGTGGCGTAGAGGCGGCCGTTCATCCAGGCGGTGGCGAGGGTGCCCTCGACGAAGCGTTCGCGGCGGAGGAGGGCGGTGGCCGTGCGGATCGCGTCCGGTGGGGTGAGGGTGCCGTCCATGGCGAGGAGTGGGAGGCCGAAGGCGTTCCAGTCATAGGAGGGCGGCACCGCGCCGACCGCGTTGAGGGCCGTGGTCACCGCGGCGACGCGGGGGCCGTAGACCCAGTGGCGGTCGTTCCAGTGTGCGTCGCCCTCCTCCACCGCCCAGCCGGAGGCGAACTCGCTCAGCCGGCCCCAGGCCTCCGACGTGCCGTCGAGTGCGGCCAGCAGGGACTCGTCCGTCGGGTCGCCCTGCTCGCCGGAGCCGGTGGGCAGCGGCTCCGCCAGGTCAGGGTGGAGCAGGCGGCGCATGCGCGCGTACTTGCCCGTCAGGCGTGCGCGCAGCGCGGCGTCCGGGAGGAGGGCGAGGCGGCCCGGCGACGAGTTGCTGGCGAGGTCGGCCTCCTTGACGGTGATCGCGCCGGGGGTGGCCAGGATGCGCGCGGTGTAGTCCGGGAGGGCCTCGCCCTCGCGGCGGGTGAGCGCCAGCACGATGTCCTTGGTGCGCTGCGGCAGCGCCGCAGCGGCGAGCCACTCGGCCGTCAACGCGTCGTCCTCGACGGCGTCGTGCAGCCAGGCGGCCGCGATCTGCGCCTCGTCGCCGCCGTGCTGCGCGGTGCCGGCGGCGACCTCGGAGAGGTGCTCGGCGTAGGGGCGGCCCGCCTTGTCCACCTGCTCGGCGTGTGCGGCGCGGGCGATCTCCTCGACCTCGGCCAGGGACAGTCCCGGTGGCACGTGCTCCTCGGCCTCCGGCGTGCGCTGCGGCATGTGGTCCGGCCCCTTCCCTGTCCTGACGTCCCTGCGGTGGTCTCCGTCCGTCCAGTGTCGCGCGGCGCACGGCAGCGCGCGGCCGGGGACACGGTCCGTCAGACCACGGCTTGGATCGAACGGACCTCCGCGCAGGCCAGGACCCCCGCCGGGCCCCCTGGCGCGCCCGCCGGCCGCCTGCGCGACACTCCGCATTCGCATCCCCGGCGTGTTCATCGCACAATCTACGACCATGAGCGCCGACCGCACGGAACAAGCCACCGCCGGCACCATTCCGGCCGCCCGTGTCCCGCACCCACCGGTCCGGGGCGAGCTGCGTCCCGTCGCGGACGGCGTCCACGTCTGGCGCCCGCAGCCGAGCGTCGGCTGGGGGCTGGCCAACTGTGGTCTGCTGACCAGCCGTTCGAGCGCGGCATGGATCGACACCCCGTACGACCGGGCCCTGGCGGACCAGTTCCTCGCCCTGTCCCGGCCCCTGCTCGCCCCCGGCACGGACATCGACTGGCTGCTGGTCACCCACGGCAACGGCGACCACCTGTGGGGCTGGGAGGCCGTGCCGGACGCGCGCGTCGTCTACACCGCCGCCACCGCCACCCACATCGCCCACGAGCCGGACCCCTGCGACCTGCACCGGCTCGTTCACGACGGCGACCCGGGCACCCTTGTCGGCTGGTACCTCAACCGTCACTTCGGCCGCTACCGCTGGGCGGAGACGCGGCTGCCGCAGCCGGCGCTGACCTTCTCCGGCGAGGTGGAGATAGCCGTCGGCGACATCCCCGTGCAGCTCACGCAGCTGCCGCCCGCCCACACCACCGGTGACCTGCTCGCCTACCTGCCGCGCCAGCGCGTCTGCTTCAGCGGCGACATCGTCTTCGCGGCGACGGACGACGAGCCCGGCGACCACCCCGTCCACTGGGCCGGGCCGCTGGAGAACGTCATCGACGGCTGCGACCGCGTCCTGGCCACCGGCGCGACCGTCGTCGTCCCGGGCCACGGACCGGTGCTGGGCCGGGAGGGCGTGCTCGCCCACCGCGACTACCTGTGCCACCTGCGCGACCACGTCCACGACCTGCACGGCGCGGGCCTCACCGCGCAGGACGCCGCCCGCAGGATCGCCGCCGAGAACCACCACCCGGCCCTCCACCTGCGCGAGCGCCTGTCGATCACGGTCGCCCTGCAGTACCGGCACCTGGACGCGAGCCCGCCGCGGCCCATGCTGGAGCAGATGCACGCGCTCGCCCAACTGGCGTGGGAGCTCGAGCATCCCGGCGTCCCCACACCGTAGTCCCGGGCACCGGCTCGCCCGCGCCGCGCTACGGCGTGGGCGGCGGGGTGCGCGCGATCAGGTCGCCTGCGACCCGGAGCAGGGTGGTGCGGCCCTCGATCTGGTCGAGCCAGTCCGAGGGCAGGGCGGCGGCGCCGTAGGCCGCGCCGAGCAGGTTGCCGCAGACCGCGCCCGTGGAGTCGCTGTCGCCGGAGTGGGTGACCGAGAGCGTCAGCGCCCGTCGCGGGCCGACGACGGCTGCGGCGACAAGGGCGTGGACGGCGATCGCGAGGCACTCCTCGGCGATCCAGCCCAGCCCCACGCGCTCCACGGCGTCGAAGCCGGGCTGCTCCTCGTCCGCGAGGCGGACCGCGCGCTCCAGCGCCGCCACCGTCTCCGCACCGCCGGCCGACGCCGCCGTCTGCGCGATCGTCGCGGCGACGGCCGCGCGCGGCTCGGCGCCCGCCACCAGCCGGTCCACCAGCGCGGCGAACGCACCGGCGGCGACGTAGCCCGTGGGATGGCCGTGCGTCAGCTGGGCGCAGTCCGACGCGAGTTGGAAGGACCGCTCGGGGCCCAGCCCGAGCAGGCCGAACGGCGCCGAGCGCATCACCGTGCCGCAGCCCTTGGAGTCGGAGTTGACCGGGCCGCGCTCACCGGTCGGGACCGGCACGGACGCGGGCGGCGCGGCGTGCGCCTCCAGCCCGGACAGGCACGCGTTGCCCGGAGCGCGCGAGGCGTAGAGCCAGGCCTCGGCCATCAGGCCGGTCTCGTCCGGCTTCGGCGCGGCCTCGCACTGCGTGCGCAGCCAGCGCCGGTAGGCGGCGTGGACCGAGGTCAGGACCGCCTCCGGCGTGAGCTGCCCGGCTTGGAGCAGGCCCTCCGCGGTGAAGAGGGTCATCTGCGTGTCGTCGGTGACCTCGGCGGGTCGGCCCGGCGTGGCCGCCAGCGTGCGCACGCCCTCGGGTCCGTGTCGGTCGAGGATCCGCTCCAGGCGCTGGAACTCCACCGGCCAGCCGAGGGCGTCGCCCAGCGCGCCGCCGAGCAGGCAGCCGCGGACCCGGTCCACGCGCGCCACGGGCTCGGCCGCCCCGGCGGGGGGCCTACCGCTGGCCGCCTCGGCCGCGGGTCCGGTCGGATCGGTCCGGCCCGCCGGCACGGCCTGCTCCACCGGCTCCGCCCAACCCACCGGACCCGCCCAACCCGACTGACGCGCCGGACCGGCGGGACCCGCCGAACCAACCGAACCCGTCTGCTCAACCGAACCCGTCTGCTCCGTCGGCCACGTCGACCCCGTCGTCATGCCGTTCCCCCGTCGTCCACGTCATCCCCGTGGCAAGCACCTCGCCCGCCTCGGTGCGACGGTAGACCACGCGGCGCCCCACGCGCGTGCCGACGACGAGTTCCGCGTCGCGCAGCACCGCGAGGTGGCCGCCGACGGTGCCGAGCGAGACGTCCAGCTCCGCCGCGAGCTCGCTGCTGGTGGCCGGCCGCTCCAGCGTCCGCAGGATGGCGGCGCGGCCGGTGCCGAGAAGTCGTCCCAGCGCGCGGTCGCGGCGGTCGCGGTGCTCCAGGCCGGCGCGCCCGTCCCGGTCCGGGTCGCCGCCGGCGTGGGCGCGGGAGTCGGACGGGTCGGCACCGGACCCGCGGGCCGGGTAGACCAGCGCGTACGGGCGGCCGGGCGCCTCACAGAGCCAGCTGCCGCGTGCACCCGTGTAGGGCACGAACAGCATGCCGTCCGGGCCGACGACCCGGTCGGGGCCGGGGCGGTCGCTGAAGCGGATCGCGTCGGCGCCGGTCCAGGCGGTGCGGCGGGCCATCCGCTCCAGCGCGCGCGGCCAGCCGTACGCGGCGAGCAGGCCGGCCCGGTAGGTGACGTCCCGTTCCAGGGCGATCCGGCGGCGTGGCCAGTCGGCGGCGAGGTGCGCGTCCCAGGTGCGGCGGAACAGCTCGGCGGTGCGCGCGGCGAAGTTCCGTCCGGTGAGCCAGGAATCGACGTCGTGCTCCTCCCAGCTGGCCGCGACGGCGAGCCGGACACTGGCGACGACGTCCTCGTCGGGGACCTCGCACATCAGCGCGAGCTCGTCGTTCAGGCGGGTGTGCATGCCGCCCGTGGGCGGCAGGCTGACCTGGTCGGGCAGGTACTTGGTGGAGCTGGTCAGCCGGACCAGCCCCTCGGCGAAGGGGTCGGCGGCGAGGGCCGCGCGCAGCGCGGCGTGATGGCGCGCGTGCCAGGGAGCGAGCCACGGATCGACGCACGGGCGGGACAGCGCCTTCAGCGCCCCGAGGGTCTCCGCGGCGGGCGACAGCGCGAACCGTGAGCGCGAGAGCGCGAGCGAGTCCAGCCGGAGCAGCACCATCGCCCGCGCGCCTCCTCCCTGTCCGTCCTGCTCGCGCCGGAACTTTCGGCAGTGGGCGAAACACTAGTGCCGGCCCGCAGGGCCGTGCAGCCTCTGGACGGTGTCCACTCCTCCCCTCCCGGCCGCCCCGCGGCGGTTCTCACCGCTGCGGCAGGCGGGCTTCCGCTGGTTCTTCACCGGCCAGACCGTCTCCCTCCTCGGCAGCGCGATGGCGCCGGTGGCGCTCGCCTTCGCCGTGCTCGACGCCTCGGGCCGCGCGGGCGACCTCGGCATCGTGCTGGCCGTGCGCATGCTGCCGCTGCTCGGTTTCCTGCTGATCGGCGGCGCGGTCGCCGACCGGCTGCCGCGACGGGTCGTGCTCGTCGTCTCCAACCTCGGCGCGGCCCTCACCCAGGGCGCCGTGGCCGCGCTGCTGCTCAGCGGCCACTACTCGCTCGGCGCGATCGCGGGGCTGGAGTTCCTCAACGGCCTGCTGTCGGCGTTCACCACGCCCGCGCTGCGCGGCCTGCTGCCGGAGCTCGTCGCCACCGACCAGCTCCAGCGCGCGAACGCGCTGCTCGGGACGGTGCGCAACGGCTGCAAGGTGATCGGCCCCAGCGTCGCCGGAGTCCTCGTGGTGGCGACCGGCGGCGGCGCGGCGATCGCGCTCGACGCCTTCAGCTACCTCGTCGCCGCCGCCTGCCTGCTCCGCCTCCCGGCGGGCTCCGGCCCCGCCTCCCCCGGCGGCGGCCGCCACCTCGTTCGCGACCTGCGGGAGGGCTGGAGCGCGTTCCGCGCGACGTCCTGGATCTGGCCTGTCACGCTCGCGTTCTGCGGAGTCAACCTGGCGCAGACCGGCACCTGGCAGATCCTGGGCCCGGAACTCACCGCGCGCTCGGGTTCGGCGGCCACCTGGGGTCTGCTGCTCAGCGTGCGCGGCGCGGGGATGCTGCTGATGAGCACGGTGCTCTACCGGCTCACCATCAGCAGACTTCTGGCGTTCGGCCAACTGTGCAGTGCGCTCTTCGCGTTGCCGCTGCTGGCCCTGGGCGCCCGACTGCCGGTCCCCTGGCTGCTCGTCACCGGCTTCGTGGCGGGGCTCGGCTCGTCCGCCTCCTCGATCGGCTGGGACACCTCGCTGCAGGAGCACGTGCCGCAGCGCCTGCTCTCCCGGGTCGCCGCCTACGACGACCTCTTCTCCTACATCGCCATCCCGGTCGGCCAGTTGGCGGTCGGCCCGACGGCGGCGGCCTTCGGCCCGGAGACGACGGCCACGGTCGCCGGCCTCAGCGCCATGGCCTTCGCCCTCCTCCCCCTCAGCCTGCGCTCGGTCCGCCGACTCCCCCACGCCGCTGCGCCTGTACCGCCAACTCCCGTGCCGGTTCAGGCGACTCCGACACCACCCGCGGCCCGTGACGCGCCTCAGCCGGACCGCCGGTGACCGTCGCGGGAGGCGCAGGGTTCAGCTCTGGTTGCCCGTGCTGCCCGGGACGACCGGGTGGATCTGGAAGGTGCAGGCGTTCGGCTCGAGGGAGGCGATGCGGGTCGAGGTGCGGGTTCCGGGCGGGGTGACCAGGACGCCGTGGTAGGTCGGGCAGGAGGTGGCGTTGCCCTCGGGCACGTCCGTCCACTCCAGGCGGGCGGAGGCGCGGCCGTGGGCGGGCACGGTGACGGTCGGCATGGTCGTCGCGCCCTGCGCGAGGCCGCCGGTGAAGCCGTTGAGGGTGCGGGTGGCCTGGACGGCCTGGTGGCCGGCGGAGTCGAGGCCGGCCACGCCCGGGTAACCGTGGAGCGTGCAGGCGGTGCCGCTGACGTTGGTGAAGTACAGCACGACCGTCTCGTGCCCGGTCGCGGCGTCACCTCCGCCGTCGCCGACGGTGATCTGCGACCCGGTGCAGGCTGCGGCCCCGGCCCCGCCTCCCGTGGACCCCGTGCTGCCGCCCGTGCCACCCGTACCGCCGGTGGTGGACCCGCCGGTGGACCCGCCCGTCGTCGAGCCGGTGGTGCCTCCGGTGCCCGTCGAACCGGTGGTGCCGGTCGAACCGCCCGACGCGGCGGGCGCGGAGGCCGTGGACGACCCGGAGGCGGGCGCCCCGGCCACGGGGCTGCCGGAGCCGCCGCAGGCGGAGACAGTGAGGCAGAGGGCCGAGGCCGCGAGGATTCCGATCACGGATATGCGCTTCATGCCCAGTGGGACGGCCCCCGTCCCACCCGGGGTTGCGCCCCGATCGTCACAGGCCCGTCCCGGCCGCGCCACCGAAGCGTCTCGCGTCCGACCAGCCACGACGGGGCTCCCTCCGCAGGCTCACGACAGCACGCGGCGACGGAAGTTGCGCAGCCCGACGCCGAGGAAGAGGGCCAGGAACCCGATCAGCACCGGGTAGACGGCCACCAGCGGCATGTGGGAGGCGTCGGTCAGCCCGGCGCGCATGCCCTCGGCGATGTAGATCAGCGGGTTGACCAGGACGAGGACCTGCAGCCAGTGGAAGCCGCCGACGCTGACCGCGCCCAGCCGGGTCCACTGGTAGTAGGTGCCGCCCAGGAAGACGAGCGGCAGCACGACGAAGCCGAACATCAGGCCGATGTTGCGCGGCTCGAAGGTGGTGCCGAGCACCAGCCCGAGCGAGGTCATCGCCACGCAGGCCAGCGGGATCAGCGTGACCACGATCCACCAGTGCACGGTGAGCTGCGCGTGGACACCCGGTGCGTGCACCACCGCCGCGATCGGGAAGACGATCAGCGCGGAGATCAGCGCCTGGGTGGCGCCGGAGAGCACGCGGGCGACCGCCACCAGCCAGATCGGGCACGGCGCCTGGACGCGGTCCTCGATCTCCCGGGTGTAGCCGAACTCCTGGGAGAGCTGGATGGCCACGGACTGGATGCCCTGGAACATGATCGAGATCGCGACCACGCCCGGCACCAGCACGGTCGCGAACGCCGACTCCCCCACCCGGCCGCCGGCCCCGCCGACGCCCTGGCCGATCGTCGGGAAGACGTAGAGGAAGACGAAGACCAGCAGCAGCGGCTGCATCACCGTCCGGCCGACGAACTCCCCGAAGTTCTTGCGCAGCACGGTGAGGTCACGCCGGATCAGCGCGCGCAGCGCGGCGCGGCTCGCCGTGCCGGTCGAGCGCGGAGGTCGGATCTCCGCGAGCGTGGGCGGGTCGGTGCTCGTCGACGACGACAGGGGCTCGGCGTTCATCAGTCCCGCAGCTCCTTTCCCGTCAGGCGGATGAAGACCGTCTCGAGGGTCGTCTCCGCCACGGACAGGTCCGCGACCCGGAACCCGCCGGACTCGGCGGCCTCCAGCACCCGTGGCAGCAGCCGGTCGCCGCCGTTGACCTGCAGCTCCACCCGGCCGTCGGTGACCCGCGTCCGCACCACGCCGGGCACGGCCCGCGCGAGCAGCGCGGCCAGGGCGTCGCCCGCTCCGTCCGCGCCCGCGTCGCCCGCAGCGCCCGTTGAGGGTCCGGCGAGCTGGACCGTCACCTGGGCGTCCGCCTCGATGCCGCGCTTGAGCGCCGTGGGGGTGTCCAGGGCCAGGATCCGGCCGTGGTCGATGATGGCGACCCGGTCGCAGAGCCGGTCCGCCTCCTCCATGTTGTGGGTGGTGAGCAGGATCGTCTGCCGCTCGGCGACCAGCTCGGACAGCACCTCCCACAGCGCGAGCCGGCTCTGGGGGTCGAGCCCCGCCGTCGGCTCGTCCAGGAAGAGCACCGCCGGCCGGTGCAGGATCGCGCGGGCGACCATGAGCCGTTGCGCGAGCCCGCCGGAGAGCACGTGCACGGAGTCGTCCGCGTGGCCGGTGAGGTGGAAGCGGGACAGCAGTTCGTCCGCCGCCGCCCTGGCCCGGCTCGAGGGCATCCCGAACAGCAGACCGTGGAAGAACAGGTTCTCCCGCACGGTGAGCGCCCGGTCGAGGGTGTTCTGCTGGGTCACCACCGCGATGAGCTGCTTGACCAGCGTCGGCCGGGCGACCACGTCGATCCCGCCGACCAGCGCCGTTCCGGCCGTCGGGATGACCCGGGTGGTCAGCATGCCGACAGTGGTGGTCTTGCCCGCGCCGTTCGGCCCGAGCAGCCCGAAGAGCTCGCCGCGGTGGACGGCCAGGTCCAGGCCGTCCACCGCGGGAACGGACGAGCGCGGGTAGACCTTGGTCAGCCCCGTCGTGCTGATCACGGTCTGCGCTGCGGTCATGCCTTCGGGATCCCGAATCGGCGGCCTACCCGCCGGTGCCCGGCGAGCGGGTGGACTGGCGCACCATGCCGATGGCCGCGAGGCCGAGCATGCAGCAGACGGCGCCGATCAGCACGTTGTTCCAGATCAGTCCGCGGGTCGCCGTGTGGCCCACGGTCACGACCCACGGGGAGATGACCATCCAGACACCGATCACCGAGATGATGCCGCTCATCCGGTACATCCGCTCCGGCGCGAGGGCGAGGCCCAGGCCGATCGCGACCAGGGCCAGGCCGATGATCAGGTTGTTCGCCCGGAGTTCGGGGCTGCTGGTGCTGAAGTGCACCACCCAGGGCGAGATCGCCGCGTAGAGGCCGGCGAGCAGCACCAGGCCGTCGATCGCGGACACGCCACGGCGCGCCTCGATGCGCGCGTAGCGCTCGCGCATCTCCGCGAGATCCGGGTGTCCCGCCATCTCCGCATGGCGGGGGCGATGGAAGAGGTCAGCCACGGCATTCGCCTTCTTCGAAGACTCGTGACGACGGGCTCCGGGGCAACCGACCCCGAAGTCCCTTATGCCACTTTTATCCCCCTTCGGCTCAGCCACGTCAACGCCAGAAGCACATCAACGCCGCGCGCGTCCGCGCCGGAACAGGTCTCAGCCGTCGAACCGCCAACGCGCCGCGCCGTACGGCTCGGCGGTCGCGACGCCGAAGACCGTGGCCACCCGCATCCGGTACAGGTGCCACGGCGGCGGCCCGGCGCTCGGGGCGTTGAACGGCGCGGTGAACGCGTCCCCCTCGACCTCGGCGGGCCAGCCCGCCTCCCAGTAGATCGCCGCCAGCCGCATGAGCGTGTCCGGGTCGGTCACCCGCGCCGCCTCGCCCTCGGCGACGACGTCGATCCCGCCGAGCCGCACGGAGAACGTGCAGTTCGGGTTCTGGGCGAGATTGCGCGCCTTGCGCGCGCCGGGGCTGCTGGTGAAGTACACGCCGCCGTCGAGCCACACGGCCCCGACGCCCGCCGAGCTCGGCCGCCCGTCGGGGCGGACCGTCCCCAGGAACGACGGGACGGACGGACTCGGCATGGAGGTGGCGAGCGCCTCCTCCGCCCTGGACCACGGAAGCACCGGATGGTCGTAACGGTCGAGGTTGGTCACCTCGACGGGTTCCCTGCCGGCCATCGTCGACCACCCTTCGACAAGCGCGTCGCGAGAAGTGTGCGGAGTCGACTTCCACCCTCTCACCGGAGCGGTGATCGGGCTCCTCGGCGGTCACGGCGCGGCGGCACATCACCCGGAAGGACCGTCGTCTTGGTAGCGTTCCGTGACGCGACGTCAAAGTACGTGGTTTACGGGGGGCGTACATGAGCAAGATGAGCGAAGCGGTCGGCGAGGCCGCACAGAAGACCGAGCAGGCGCTGGCGAAGGACTTCTCCCCGGGGCTGCACGACTTCCTCAAGGACACCGAGCACAAGACCGGTCAAGTCGCGGAGAACGCCGCCAAGACGGAGTCCGAGCACGTCCGCACCCTCGAGGAGCTCCGGGGGCGGATGCACGACAAGGAGACCCCCGTCTACCGGCTGCGGGACGACCGCGTCGTGGAGCGGCTCACCGCGGACGGGCCGAGGGCGCTGACGCAGGAGGACCGCGATCGCCTCGGGCTCCAACTCGACAAGAAGGACCGGGTACGCAAGCGTCCGAAGGGCGACAAGAGCCCGTACAACCTGCCGGACAAGGGCAAGGACGAGGAACGACCCCTGCTGGACCACTCGACCCAGGTCCCGTTGGGCAGCACCGATCTCGCCGAGGCCACGCAGCTGGCCCGGCACGAGGACAAGAGTTACGGCAACTACAGCAAGGACGGCTTCACGCTCAACAACTACGCGGCCGTGCGCTACGGGAAGAAGGGCGACGCGGACAGCTTCATCCTGGTCGGCCGCAGCCGGAGCCCTGTCCACTCCGAACGAATACTCGGCATACCCTTCAAACAGGCGGGCACAGAAGGGGGACTGACCGAGCTGTACACCGAGCGGGCACCGTGCAGTACCGGCGTGAACTGCAGCGCCTGGATGCGCCACTTCCTGCCGTCGAGCGTCGCGGTCAGCCACAGCGTGGAATACGGCGCCAGCGACGCGTCCCAGAAGGCCGGGAACGCCATCATGGAGCACTACGTGAACCGCCTCTGGCCGAAGGCTCCCCGCAAGGGCTACGTCGGGGCCGGCTGAGCCCTCGCCCACGGCCGGCCACCCCACGCCGACCGCGCTGACCGACCCGCCCGCTACCGTGGACCATGCCTGCGACGACTGCGGGCCGATCGACCGACCGGAGGAACATCACCATGTCCCAACCGCTGCCGACCCCACGTGTCGACCGCGCGACGATGGCCGACGTCTTCGGCGAGGACGACCTGGACACGGTGGCGGAGGAGGCGGCCGAGCAGATCTCGCACGCGCCCACCCGTGTCTTCCTGACCACCGTCGGACTGCCCGACCAGGAGGACACGCAGGGCTGGTTCCACCGCGTGGAGGACCTGACCGAGGAGGTCGAGGACAAGGGCTGGCCGGGGCTCGGGGAGAAGTACCCGGAGGTCGCCGACGACTTCCACTTCGACGAGTGGGTCACCCTCGGAGAGATTCCCTACGACTCGATCAACGTGGACGCGTCCACCGGCGTCGTCTACGCCACCTCGGACGACGGCGGCGAGCCCTACCTCCTCAACACCAGCCTGGAGGTCTTCGCCTACCTGATCTGCGTGACCGAGGCCGAGCGCCCGTTCTACGAGGGGCCCGAAGAGGACTTCGAGGAGCCCGGCTACGAGGAGCAGGTGGAGGCGCGGCTGGAGCGCCTCTACGGCATGCCGTACGAGCAGGTCGGCCCGACCGCTGCGGACCGACTCCGCGCGACGATCGAGCGCACGGACCCGGTGGCCCTGGCCCGCCCCGACTCGATCTGGCACCAGGTGGTGCGGCACATCACCGGGGGCCTCCACTAGGGCCTGTCCGGGCCGACCGAACCGACAGCACGTCATGTCACGCGAGGAGCAGGAACGATGACCGATCCGGGGCTGGAGCAGCGCGTCCGCGCCCACTTCGGTGAGCAGGGCGTGCGCGCGATCGGCGGGCTGCCGTATCCGCTGGAGGTCGGTCCGTACTTCCGGACCGAGCCCGACGACGACGTCCCGTTCGGTGCGTACGCCGAATCGGTCGGCGCGCCGCTGTCCCGTCCGGAGCAGGCCGAGTGGACCCGCCTCGGCCTCGACGGCGGCTTCGAGCTGTGCGTGGACGCCGCCGGGTCGGTCCAGGCGGTGACCCTGATCGAGGACGAGCCCGCACGCTTCGTCAACTCCGGAGCGGCTCAGCTGCTCTCCGCTCTCCTCGGGCTCGACCGGCTGCTGGACGCGGT
This sequence comes from Streptacidiphilus pinicola, assembly GCF_003258295.1. Classification (GTDB taxonomy): domain Bacteria; phylum Actinomycetota; class Actinomycetes; order Streptomycetales; family Streptomycetaceae; genus Streptacidiphilus; species Streptacidiphilus pinicola. The sequence goes on from NZ_QKYN01000058.1 coordinate 37,638, forward strand.
GTCGGGTGCGAGCAACCCCGAGCGGGCGGCCGCCGCCTTCCAGGCCTTCCAGGCCCAACTGGCCGAGGAGGACCCGGCCGCGGTGGCCGACGGCGACCACTGGTGGCCCCAGGTGCTCGACGACATCCGGGACACCTCCAGCGTCTCGAGCTATGCCGCCTTCGAGTACCTCGACGACAACGGCGACAAGCAGATCGTCACCCGCTCCGGCGGGCCGTGCGTGCACCCGGAGGAGCGGCTCTGGGAGGCCCTGGAGGCGGCCGGGGTCGAACCCGGGCAGATCACCCGGGTCTACACCGAGCTCCAGACCTGCTCCCTGCCGGGCCACTACTGCGCGCTGTGGACCGGCCGGCTGTTCCCCCGCGCCGAGCACACGTACTCCTTCCCCTACGGCGACACCCAGGCCTCGCGCCGGGAGGGAATCCGGTCGCTGCTGGAGGCCGCCGCGGCGAGGGAGGGCCAGGAGTGACGCCACCGTCGGCTGATCCCACCGCCGAGCCCGCGCACCAGGGTGGCGCCACGGCCGCTCCGGCCGACGTGCTGCTCGACTGGGCCACGCGCGTCGACGGGGACAGCCCGCGACTGCTGCGGGTGCTGGGCGGTCCGGGCGTCGGCAAGAGCCGGCTGCTCGCGGAACTGCTGCAGCGGTCGGACTCGGTCCCCGGTGCGCGGATCCACGCCACCGTGCCGGCGGCCTCCCAGACCCTGGCGACGGTGGCCTGGGAGCTCGGCCGCCAGCTGGGCTACGGTCCGCTGCCGCCGGAGGAGTTGGTCGCCCGGGTCGCGGCGGATCCGCGGCCGGTGCGGATCCTCGTCCCCGATCTCCAGCTCGTCGGCGCCGGCCTGCCCGAGGGCGGCGCCGGCACCCGTCCGGCGGACGTGGCGGAGCGGATCCTCGCGCCGCTGCTGGAGCTTCCGCACGTCCGCCTGGCGGCGGAGACGGGCACGACGGAGCTGCTGGCCCTGGTGGCCCCCGTCCTCGACGTGGAACTGTCGCCGGAATCCGCGTCCGTGATGCCACGTCAGGCCGACGGCGCCCACGCCGACGGCCCGGCCCCTGAGCAGGGTCCGGCCCCGCAGGCGATCGCCCCCGGCACCGACTGGGCCGGCCTGGACGAGGAGGAGCGCGACCGGCGGCTCGCCGCATCCGAGGTGGAGGAGCGCGGGCGCCTGCTCGCCGATCCCGGCTACCTCGTTCACGGCTCGCCGGTCGCGGTGACCGCCGCACTCGCCGACCCGCGGACGCCCGCGCCCGGCCGGCTGCGCCGCGTCTGGTCGGCCGCGGCGCCGGCCCTGACCACGTTCGGGCTCGACGCCGTCGAGCGGGCCGCACTGCTGCACACCGCCGCGCTGTCCACCGACCCCGCCCTCGCCGAGTACCTGCGCCCGCTCGCCGCCACCCACAACTGGTCCGCGCACTGGTCCCACGCCCACGGCGGCGCGGGATCGCTGGCGCTCGTCGGGGACGGCCTCGCCGTCGCCGACGCCGTGGGCCGGGTCCTCTTCCTCGACCCCGCCACCGGCTCCCGCACGGGCGTCCTGCCCACCGTGGCGGGTATCCGGCCGGACGCCCTGACCGCCGTCGACACGCACGTCCTGCTCTGCCTGGACACGGACGGCACCCTGCACCCCATCGGCCCCGACGCCGAGTCGTCCACGGTCACCGCGGCCGCGGCGTACCACAGCCGGCGCGGGCTGACCGACCCCCGCACCCTCCCCACGGCGCTGGCCTGCGGCCCCACCACGCCCCTCGCCGTGGCCGGCGCGGACGGCCGGGTGCACCTGTGGACCCTCGACGGCGCAGGAGCGAGCACCGGCGACAGCGACAGCGGCGCGGAGCCCTCGTCCTACCAGGCACACGACCTGCCGGTCACCGCCGTGGCCCTGGTCCGGCCCGAGGACGGCCCGCTGTTCGCCGCGACGGGCTCGCTCGACGGCACCGTCCGCCTCTGGGACTCGATCTCCGGCACCGTCATGCCGGAGCCGGTGGAACGCCGGGCCGCCGTCCCCTCCGCGCTGGCCGCCACGGACACCACGACCGGCCCGATCCTCGCCGTCGCCTGGTCCGACCAGCGGATCCACCTCTGGCACCTGCTCTCCGGCGCCCTCTCCGCCTTTCCCTGGCCGGCCCCGATCGAGTCGCTCGCCTTCGCGGCGGACGGCACCCTCTTCATCTCGACCCCGACGACGGTCACGGCCGTCGGCCTCGCGCCGCTGCCCTGGTGAGGGCGGCGGCGCGGTGTCACGCCGTCGGCAGTGAACTCCCCTGCACCGCCTGGATGTCGAGTTCCACGCGGAGCGTGGTGCCGATCGCGGCGATGCCGGCCTGGAGGACCTGGTTGTAGGTCATCGCGAAGTCCTCACGGTGGAGTTCGGCCGTGGCGCGGAACGCTGCGCGAGTGCCGCCCCAGGGGTCGGGGCCGGTGCCGAGGTAGCTGAGGTCCAGGTCGACCGGGCGGGTCACGGCGTTCATGGTCAGTTCGCCGTGGACCGTCCAGCGGCCCGGGCCCGCCGGGGAGACGCCGCGGGTGCTGCGGTAGCTGATCTCCGGGTGGACGTCCACGTTGAGGAAGTCCGCCGACCGCAGGTGCCCGTCGCGCATCGTGTTGCCGGTGTCGATCGAGGCCGCGGCGATCGTGGCGGAGACCCGGGAGTCCGCGATGTTCTCGGCGATCTCGATCTGCCCGTGGAACTCGCCGAAGTGGCCGCGGATGCTGGAGATCCCCAGGTGCTGCGCGACCGCGCCCACCGAGGAGTGGCTCGGGTCGATCGTCCACGGTCCCGGGGGCGGGAGTTCCACGCCGCCCTGGCGGGCCAGCACCAGGTTGCCCAGGTCCACCCATCCGGAGGAGGGGACGATCGCGGTCGAGGCGGTCGGCTGGTAGCCGACCGCGGTGACGATCACGGTGTAGACGCCCTGCGGCAGCGCGGCCGTGCGCACGGCGCCGTCGTCGTCCGCGGTGACCCGCAGGATCTGAGCGCCCGTCATGTCGGTGACGGTCAGCACCGCGTGCTGCACCGCCCAGCCCGCCTTGGTCCGCACCCGGGCACGAAGCCCGGTGCCGCCCGCACCCGTGTGAGTGGTCATTGCTGCTGCTCCTGATCGTTCGGTGACGGGTTCCGGCCGACGGTTGTCGGCCGGAACCCGTGTTCCCCCGCTCACTCGTCCGGGTGGCCGAGCTCCACGTCGTGGCCGCTCTCGCCGCGCCCGTCCACGGTCAGCGCGGAGGCGACCGGCGGGTAGCCGCTGGTGATGAGGGTGTAGTCGCCCGCGTCCAGGTCGGTGAAGGCGTAGCCGCCGTCCTCACCCGTGGTCGCGGTGCCGACGACGTTGCCGGCCCCGTCCACGAGGGTGACCCGGGCGTCGGCCAGCGGGCGGTGGTCCGCGCCGGCACGCACCGTGCCCTGCAGTTGCACACCGGCGGCCAGCTCGATCTCGACGCGGGTCAGGCCCGCCCCGCCGACCTCCGCCAGCAGCGCGGCCGGACGGAACCCGGCGGCGTTGACGGCGACGGTGAAGGTGCCGGAGGCCAGGTCGCCGAAGGTGAAGACGCCCGTCTCGGCGGTCTTCCCGGTGGCCAGCACCTCGCCGCGGACGTCGGTGAGGACGACCATCGCGTCACCCACCGGCCGCCCGCCCGCCGCCGCGCGCACCAGGCCGGTCAGGCCGCTGGTGCCGGAGAGCGCCACGTCGTAGACGAGCGGGCCGTCGCCGACGACGACGGTGGACGCCTGCGGCTGGTGGCCCTCGGCGGCCGCGATCAGCACGTAGCTGCCCGCGCCGGGCGCGGTCAGCTCATAACCGCCGTCGGCGCCCACCGGGGTGCGGCCCAGCTGCCGCCCCTGGAGCGTGATCAGGGTGAGCGTCGCGGTGCCGACCGGGTGGCCGTCCCCGCCACGCACGAAGCCGTGGATCGTGATGCCGCTCATCGGAACCTCCTGGCCGGCCACGGGGTCGATGCCCGCGGTCGCGAACACGGCGGCCGGCTGCACGTCGGCAGCGGCGGCCAGACTGGCCAACTCCACCTCGGACGCGGTCTCCTCCTCGACAGCCGGGGTGGCCGCGGCGGCCGGGGCGGCCGGGTTGGCGTCTTCCGTCCCCTCGATCCCGGCGCTCTGCTGCAGCGCGTTCGCCGTCTTCAGCGGCACCTCCTTGATGAAGACCACCAGCAGGAAGGCGACCAGCGCGAACGGGGCGGCGTAGAGGAACACGTCCGCGATGGCGTGCCCGTAGCTGCTCTCGACGATCCCGCGGACCACGGTGGGCAGCTTCCCCAGGTCGGGGATGTTGGCCTCGCCGCCGGAGGAGGCCGGCATCGGGAGGCCGAGGGCGGCGAAGCCGTCCTTCGTGTAGTGGGTGATCCGGGTGGTGAGCGCGGCGCCGAGGGCGGCGACCCCGATCGCGCCACCGAGGGACCGGAAGAAGGTGACCAGCGAGCTGGCCGCGCCGAGGTCCTTGGGGGCGACCTGGTTCTGCACCGCGAGCACCAGGTTCTGCATCATCAGACCGATGCCGACGCCCAGCAGCGCCATGTAGACGCCGACCTCCCAGTAGGGGGTGTCGGACCGGATCAGGCCGAGCGTGCCGGCGCCTGCGGTCAGGAAGAGACCGCCGCCGACGAGGAAGGCCTTCCAGCGGCCGGTGCGGGTGATGACCTGGCCGGAGACCATCGAGGCGACGAAGAGGCCGCCGACCATTGGAATGGTCATCACGCCCGACATGGTCGGGGTCTTGCCGCGGGAGAGCTGGAAGTACTGGCTGAGGAAGACGGTGCCGGCGAACATCGCGATGCCGACGAAGAGGCTGGCGACGGAGGTCAGCGTGATCGTCGCGTTGCGGAACAGCCGCAGCGGGATGATCGGCTCGCTCGCCCTGGACTCGACGAGCAGGAAGATCAGACCGAGGACGACGGCGCCGGGCACCATCACGTAGGTCTGCCACGACAGCCAGGCGAACTTGTCGCCGGCCAGCGTGACCCAGACCATCAGCAGGCAGACCGCGGCGGTGACGAAGAACGCCCCCAGCCAGTCGACCTTGACCTGCCGCTTCACCACCGGCAGGTGGATCGTCTTCTGCAGCACGACCAGCGCGATGACGGCGAACGGCACGACCACGTAGAAGCACCAGCGCCAGCCGAGCCAGCTGGTGTCGGTGATGACGCCACCGACCAGCGGGCCGCCGACGGTCGCGACGGCGAAGGTCGCGCCGAGGTAGCCGCTGTACCGGCCGCGCTCACGCGGCGAGATCATGGCGGCCATGATCACCTGCGAGAGCGCGGACAGACCGCCCGCGCCGATGCCCTGCACGACGCGGCAGGCGATCAGCATGCCGGCGTTCTGCGAGAAGCCGGCCACCACCGAGGCGACGATATAGAGCACCAGGGCTATCTGGACCAGGAGCTTCTTGCTCACCAGGTCCGACATCTTGCCCCACAGCGGGGTGGTCGCGGTGACCGCGAGCAGCGCCGCCGTGACGATCCAGGTGTAGGCGCTCTGACCGCCGCCGATGTCCGCGAGGATGGTCGGCAGCGCGGTCGACACGATCGTCGAGGAGAGCACGGCGACGAACATGCCGAGCATCAGCCCGGACAGTGCCTCCATGATCTGCCGGTGCGACATCGGGGCCTGGTGGTCCCCGGCGTGCGGGCCGGGTGCGGCATGCGCGCCGTGCTTGGGCGCGGCCTCCTGCACACCGGTCGATACGGATGTTGCCATCGTCTGTGTTCTCCAACTGACTTGCTGGGCAAGACAGTTTTGGGCGAGGGGTGGGCGGGCGGTCAGTGGTTCGGTCAGGTCGTCGATCAGTCGTCAGTCGGTCAGTCGGCTGCAGGCCTTGGGGCGGCTGCCGTCGAAGCTCTCGCGCAGCCGGGCCATGAGTGTGGAGAGCTGCGTCACTTCGTCGTCCGTCCAGTCCTGCAGGAAGTCCGCGAGCGTCTCGGCGATGAGGTCCGACGCGTCGCGCAGGACCTCCTCTCCGGCAGGGGTGAGGCTCAGCAACCGTGATCGCTTGTCCTGCGGGTCGGGGTGGCGTTCGATCCACCCGCGTTCGGCGAGGTAGGCAACGTGGCGGCTGGTGACCGACACGTCAACGTCGAGCCGCTCCGACAGCTCGACGGTCCGCATCCGCCCGTACCGGGAGAGCATCCGCAACACCGCGACGGAGCCGGCCGCACGGTCGTGCGGCAGCGCGCGCTTCAGCCCACGACTGACCGCGCCCAGCGCGCTCAGTTGCCGCATCAGCTCCGCGCAGCGCTCCTGCGTCGCCATCACAACCCCCGCACATTAGTTGCCTGGGGCAACCTTAAGGCATTTAGTTGCAACAGGCAAATGAATGGCCGGTGCGGTGACCGCCGTCACGTCCGGGCGGGACCCGGAGGGGGTCGGGCTCTGTTACCGTTGAGATACCGACGCGGGGTGGAGCAGCTCGGTAGCTCGCTGGGCTCATAACCCAGAGGTCGCAGGTTCAAATCCTGTCCCCGCTACTACGACTCTGTGGGCTCGGCCGGAAGGCCGGGCCCACAGAGCTTTTTATGGCTTCTTATCTGCCATCGTGGCTTCTTGTGGAAGGTCCGTCGTGAACCACCGCACCAACCGGTCCAACGACCAGCGCCCGGCGACGCGATTCGGCCGACCCCTCTCCCCCGCGGAGCGCGCCGGGAAGACCGGGCAGAAGCGCGGTTCCTGGCAGCAGGGCGGCCCGGAGGCCGGTGACGGCCGCCAGCGACGCGGCGGACAGTCCTTCGGTGCGCCGAAGCGCCGTCCGGTGAAGCGTCAGGTCATCGCCGCACAGGGCGACTTCGAGGTGGTGGCCCCGCAGACCCCGGCGCTTCCGGCGGTCACGTCCTTCGCCGAGCTGGAGCTGCCGCGTGCGCTGCAGGCGACGCTCGCGCGCGAGGGCATCACCGAGCCGTTCCCGATCCAGGGGGCGACGCTGCCCAACGCGCTCGCCGGGCGCGACGTCCTCGGCCGCGGCCGGACCGGCTCCGGCAAGACCCTCGCCTTCGGCCTCGCGCTCCTCGCCCGGACCGCGGGCCGCCGCGCGGAGACCAAGGCTCCGCTGGCCCTGGTCCTGGTACCGACCCGGGAGCTGGCCCAGCAGGTCGCCACCTCGCTCGGCCCCTACGCGACCGCGGTCAACCTGCGCGTGGCCACCGTCGTCGGCGGCCTCTCGATCGGCCGCCAGGCGGGCGAGATGAAGCGCGGCGTCGACGTGCTCATCGCCACCCCCGGCCGGCTGCGGGACCTGCTGGACCGCGGCGACGTGCGGCTCGACCGCGTCGAGACCACCGTGCTGGACGAGGCCGACCAGATGGCCGACATGGGCTTCCTGCCGCAGGTCACGGCCCTGCTGGAGGCTGTC
>NZ_QKYN01000254.1 GCF_003258295.1 Streptacidiphilus pinicola
AGGTCCTCGAGTGGCTGGATTGCTAGAAGGGACCCGGGCAGAGACGGAGCCGGTGCTCGATTCCGGCCTGCTCGACGTGCTGCGGGAGGCTTCCGTGCGTACCGCGCGGAGTGGGCGGCCCGACGAGGAGGCTCTGCGGGCGGTGCGGGGTTCCGGGTTGCTGGGGCTGGTGGTGCCGGTCGAGTACGGCGGGGCGGGGCGGGGTGCTTCGGAGGTCAACGCCGTGGTCGGGGAGGTCGCGCGGGTCGATCCGTCGACGGCGATCATTCTCTTCCAGCACTACGCCGTGAGCGCCCGGATCAGCGAGTGGGGCACGCCCGCGCAGCAGGCGCGGCTGCTGCCGGAGATGGCCGCGGGCCGGGTGTTGGCGGCTTCCGCCTGGAGCGAGACCGGCGCCGGGGCGGCGAAGAAGCGGCTCGCCTCCACCGGCCGGGCCGACGCGGACGGGTTCTGGACGCTGGACGGGGCCAAGTCCTTCACCACCGGGGCCGGCATCGCCGACCTCTACCTGGTGCTCGTCCAGACCTCCGAGGCCGAGCCTGAAACCAAGCTTGACGACTCACGCTACGGCTCGCAGGGTCAGACCTTCTTCCTGGTCGGCGCGGACAATCCCGGGCTGACGCCCGACCTGAGCCTGGACCTGGCCGGCATGCGTGGTTCGGCGACCGGCTTCGTCTCGCTGAGCGGCTGCCGGGTGGCGGACGAGGACCGGCTGGGTCCGCTCGGCCGGGCCACCGAGATCATCGCCGGGGTCCGCGAGACCGGGGCGACCCTCGGAGCCGTCTCGGCGGGGATCGCCCGCGCGCTGCTGGAGCTCGCCCGCGCCCACGCCGCGCGCGCCGGGGTGTCCGCCGACTCCCCGCTGTCGGCCCGGCTGGTGGATCTGGCCACCTCGGTGGAGGCCATCCAGGCCGTGGTGACCCGCGCCGGCCGCCGGGAGGCGCCCGAGCCGGGGATCGCCACTCTGCACAGCAAGCTGTTCGCCTCCCAGGCCGCCGAGCAGATCGCCCTGGAGGTCTCCCGACTCATGGGATCGGCGGGCTATGTGATGAACCACCGACTCAACACGCTGCTCGCCGACGCCCGCGCCGTCGCGCTGATGGGCCCGGCCAACCAGCTGTGCCGCGAGCTGATTGCGGTGTCATGGCAGCGGTGACCCCCACCCCTGGGCCGGCGGGCGGGCCCAGGGGCGGGGGTCACCGCTGCCATGTCACCGCAATCAGCTCGCGGCACAGCTGGTGGGGCGGGCCCAGTAGCGGGACGGGGCGTGGCGGCGCGCGCAGCGCGGTGAGTCCGGCGCTGCGCACACGGGCCGCCGAGCCCATGAGTCGGGAGAGCGCTGCGGGGAGCTGCCCGGGGGGCCGGGCAGGCACCAGCCGGCCGGGGAGGGCGGCGACGCCCGGCCCGGGCGCGTCC
>NZ_QKYN01000059.1 GCF_003258295.1 Streptacidiphilus pinicola
GCGCGCGGCGGCGCTGGCGGCCCGTCTCGAGGAGCGCGCTCGGGAGCAGGACGACGGCGGTGGTGCCGCCGTACGCGGAGGGCCGCAGCGAGACGCGGACGCCGTGGCGTCGGGCCAGACGGCTGACCACGAAGAGGCCGAGCCGGTCGCTGTCGAAGAGATCCGCCTGCTGCGCGTCGGCGATGCGGCGGTTGGCCTCGGCGATGGCCTCCTTGCCCATGCCGAGCCCGCGGTCCTCGATCTCCACCGCGTAGCCCGCGCCGACCTGCTCGCCCGCGACCAGCACCTTGGTGTGCGGGGGCGAGAACGCCGTGGCGTTCTCGACCAGCTCGGCGAGCAGGTGGGTGAGGTCGGCGACGGCCGCGCCGACGACGGAGACGCCGGGCAGCCGGCGCACGTCGACGCGGGAGTAGTCCTCGACCTCGGCGACCGCCGAACGCACCACGTCCAGCAGCGGCACCGGCTTGCGCCAGGCGCGGCCGGGCGCGGCACCGGAGAGGATGATCAGGCCCTCGGCGTGGCGACGCATCCGCGTCGTGAGGTGGTCGAGCCGGAAGAGGTCGTCCAGCTCGGCCGGGTCCTCGGTGCGGCGCTCCATCGCGTCCAGCAGGGTGAGCTGACGGTGCACCAGCACCTGGCTGCGGCGGGCGAGGTTGACGAAGACGCCGGAAACGCCGGACAGCACCTCGGCGCGTTCCACGGCCGCGGTGAGCGCGGCACGCTGCACCGTGTTGAGGGCCTCGCCCACCTGGCCGAGCTCGTCGTCGCCCGCCTCCACGACGGGCGCCTCGGCCTCGATGTCGATCTCCTCCCCGGCGCGCAGCCGCCGCATCGCGGCGGGCAGCCGGCGACCGGCCAGCTCCAGCGCGGAGTTGCGCAGGTCGACCAGCTCGACGACGAGCCCGCGGCCGATCCGCACGGAGATCAGCAGGGAGAGGACGACCGCGGCCAGACCGAAGAGGACGGCGGCGCCGTTCTTGGTCAGCACGCCGAGGCTGTAGGGGTCGGCGTTGGCGCCCGCGGCGGTGCCGGCCGCGGTCAGCACGGTGTCGAGCTGCTGCTGCACCGCGCCCGCGGTCGAGGTCCAGTCGGGTCCGGCCGCCATGACGGCGCGGGCGCCCCCGTCGGAGGCGCGCACCGCGCTCTCCAGCCGTCCGAGCGCGACGACCTGCTGACCGCCCGTCACCTGCTGGTAGGCGGTGAGGTCGCCGGGACGCAGGTCGGGCGCGGCGGACGCCTGGAAGGCCTGGCGGGCGTAGAGCGCGCCGGTGAACTCCTGGAACTGGTCCGGCGTCATCCGGCCGCCGGCCTGCCCGGCCTGCACCGCCGCGTCCTCGCGGGCGAGCATCTCGCGGGCCTGGGAGAGCTCCAGCAGCACCCGCGCGTCGGAGGCGACGGCGCTGTTCTGCACGCCGGCCAGCGCGCCGACGACGCCGAAGCCGCTGTCGACCGCTCCGGCGTAGGCCGTCGCGGCGTCGGCCCAGCCGAGCTGCCGTCCTTCGACGCGGGTGCGCAGCCCGCGCAACGAGCCGGTGGCCGTGTCGAGGGCGCTGATCCGGCCCGGCAGCGCGGCGGCGAGGCCGACCGCGTCGGGTTCGCCGCGCAGGACGTTCTGACCCATGGTGGCGACGGCCGCGTCGGTGGCCTTGGTCCGGGTGTCGTAGGCGTCCAGCCGGGCCGCGCTGGGCGCGGCCAGGTAGGAGAGGGCGGCGGTGCGTTCGGCCTGGAGGGCGGAGAGGGTCGCGTCGATCGGCTGCAGCAGGGTCTGGTCGACGTGCTTGAGCCGCACCAGCGAGTCGATCTGCTGGGCCGTGGTGACGGTGGCGAAGCCCCACAGCGCGAGCAGCGAGATGACCGGCACCATCAGCAGCGAGACGATGCGCGCGCGGACGGTGCGGGGACGCAGCCGCGTGCGCAGCGCGAGCGGGCGAATGGGGTAGGCGGTGGGCCGCCCCTCGTCGGCGGGGGGTCCGGCGTGCGCGGGACGCGGCCGCGGGGTGAGCCCGGCGGTGGTCCCGGTGGCGGCGGTGGTCTCGGCGCGGGTCGGCGCGCCGGAACCGGACGAGGTGGTCGCGGTGGTCGACGTGGGGGCCGTCACTGCGGCACCGCCGGCAGGTGACGCAGCCCCTCGGCGCTGGCGTTCGCGGCCCGCTGCTGCGCGGTGGGCGAGAGTGCGACGAACGCCGAGGTGAGGAAGAGGTAGGAACCCAGCCCGACCGCGAGCGGGAAGATGAACTGCATCAGCGTCGCGCCGTGCAGTGGCGTGTCGGCGGGCTGGACCTGCACGGACACCGCGTCCATGCCGGTGTAGTGCATGGAGCTGACGGCCAGGCCCATCACGAGCGAGGCCCCGGCAGCCGCGATCGGACCGGAGATGTTCAACCCGGCCCAGAGCGCGGCGGTCGAGGCCGCGATCGCGATGACGACGGAGAGCGCCACCGCGGCCGGCGAGTAGCCGATCCGGCCGTGCAGGTTGAGCGCGAGCATGCCGATGTAGTGCATGGCCGCGACGCCGAGGCCGGTCGTGGTGCCGCCCAGCAGCAGCGAGCGGTACCGGTGCTTGCCGTAGCCGACCGCGAACGCGCCGAGCCCGACGCAGACCATCGCGCCCAGCAGGCTCAGCACCGTCAGCGGCACGTTGTAGCGGATCTCGGTCCCCGTGACGGTGAAGCCGAGCATCGCCACGAAGTGCATGGTCCAGATGCCGGAACCGATCGCCGAGGCGCCGGTGATCAGCCAGTTGCGTTTGGCGCGCCCGGTCGAGCCGACCGCACGCACCATGCAGCGCAGCCCTAAGCCCGACCCGAGGACGGCCATCAGATACGACAGGATCGGCGTCAGCCAGCCGTATCCCAGCTCGGTCATGCTCCCCATGGCGCCCATGCGGCGTCCCCTCCGTAACGCGTGTGGCAGAACGGACTGGGACGCTACTGAGCGGATTCACCCGATTACGCGGACTCTCGCAAAAGCGCCGCATCGGTGAACGAGGTGTGCTGAACTAATGAGGCATATGCCTCGGGGTGCGGACCTACTGGAGCACGCCGACGGCGCGGGCGATGACGAGCGCGAGCGTCAGCAGCGAGATCGTCGACTGGGAGAGCATCAGCATCTTCGCCCAGCGCGAGAGCGGCATGGTGTCCGTCGGGCTGAACGAGGTGGCGTTGGTGAAGGCCACGTAGAGGTAGTCGATGTAGTACGGCTCCCAGTCCGGCCGGGCGATCCCCTCCTGCTGCATCTGCGGGAAGAGGAAGTCCGGGTGCTTGTGCACGCCGTCCGCGCGGGCGATCGGGCCGCCCCGGTCCCACTCCCAGTACCAGAGGCTGAAGGCGATGATGTTGGTCAGCCAGATCCCGCCGCCGGTCAGCAGCAGCTGGACGGGCGTGATGCCCTGGGATCCGTGCAACAGGTCGCGCACCAGCAGCACCGCGGACCAGCCGTTGGCGAGGCTGACGGCGGCGGCCAGCAGCAGGCCGAGCACGCGGACCCGGTTGCCCGACTTGGCGATGTGCCGGTGCGGGTTGGCAACCACCAGCGCGGCCATCAGCAGCAGTTCGAGCGCGGGCATCAGCCAGCGCGGGTGGATGCTGAGGCGCTCGGGCAGGAACCACTGGATGACGACGGCGACGAGCAGCGCGGCCGTCACCGACCAGCGCTGCTCGCCCTCCGTCCGCCGGAGCCACGCGGGGAGCAGCGACTCCTCGTCTTCCTCGGTCTGACTGTCGTTGTTGACGTTCTCCTGGTCGTTCACGGCGCACATTGTGCACGGTGCGCGCATGAATCCGGTCAGGGGGCGTCCACGCGGAACGGGTCGTGTTCGGAGAGCAGCTTGTCCAGGCGGGCCTGGTCGACGCGGTTGGCGTACCGGTCCTCCTCCTGGCGGTCGCGGACGACCTTGGCCAGCGTGAAGGCGGAGGTGACCAGGTACAGCATGCCGAGCCCGAGGAAGGCCCGGATCCAGCCGTCGGCATGGAGGTAGGCGATGCCCACGACCATGGCGCTGACGGCGACGGCGAACGAGATGACCGCCTGGGCGAAGTACGCCCCGGTGGTCCGCTGTCTGACGGGTGGAGTGTTGGCCATGTCGGCAGGATGCGCGCGGCCGCCCGGCCCCGCATGAGTACGGGTACTCAGATCGGCCACCCGGATCCGGCGATCGCTTCGATCGCTAGGCTCGACGTGTGAACGACAGCAGCACCCCGGCCGGGGCCCGCGAGTACCGCACCGAGGAGCTGGCCCGCGCGGCCGGCATCCCGGTGCGCACCCTGCGCTTCTACCGGGAGCGGCGGCTGCTCCCGCCGCCGCGCCGGGAGGGCCGGATCGCCTGGTACAGCGAGGAGCACCTCGCGCGCCTGCGCGTCATCGCCGACCTGCTGGAACGAGGTCACACCCTGGGCGGCATCGCCGAGCTCCTCGCCGCGTGGGAGTCCGGCCAGGACGTCGCCGAGCTGCTCGGCCTGGAGGCCGCGATCGGCGCGCCCTGGTCCCAGGAGACGGAGGTCGAGGTCAGCGTCGAGGAGCTGGCGTCGACGTTCCCCGGCGAGGTGGACGCCGACTCACTGGCGGCCTCCCTGGAGCTCGGCTACCTGCGGCACGAGGGCGACAAGCTCGTCCACGTCAGCCGCCGCCTGCTGGACGCCTCCGGCGCGCTGGTCGCGGAGGGCGTACCGCTCGCGGCGGTCCTCGCCACCGCGCGCGGCGTCCGCGCCAGCGCGGACGCGCTGGCGGACCAGTTCGTCGAACTGATCGTGGATCAGCTCCTCCCGGACCTCGACGAGCCGCTCCCCCCGGGCGAACCCACCCGCCTGGCCGAGGCCCTGGACCGCCTCCGCGACGTGGCGCGCACGGTCGTCGACGTCGAGTTCGCCCTCGCCATGGACCGCCGCGTCCAACGCGAGGTCAAACGCATCGGCACCGCCCGCCACTCGCGCTGACCGCGCGGGAGGCCGGCCGTCAGGCCGGGATGCGGTGGAGGCGTTCCGGGGTGGCGTCCGGGCGGGACTTGTGGAGGAAGGCACGGCGGAGGGCGTGGTACGGGGAGCCAGGGCCGTAGAAGTTGCGGTGCATCAGGGCGAGTTCCTCCGCGCGGTACCAGGCGAGCGGTCGGCGGACCTCGGCGCGGCGGAGGGCGACGCGCTTCGCGGCGAGGCGGCGCGGCAGGTGTGGGTCCTCGGCCACCTCCTGGGCGAGTTCGGCCACGTGGTCGGGCACGTGCTCCGGCGGGCAGGCCAGGACGCGATCGACCAGGCCGAGGTCGAGCGCGCGCTGCGTGCCGATCGGCAGCGCGTCCGCGGTGAGCCGCCGCGCCGCCTCCCGGCCGACGCGGCGCGGGAGTGTGTAGGTCCAGAACTCCGAACCGTGCAGGCCCATCAGCCGGTAGTGCGGGTTCAGCACCGCGCCGCCGCGCACCCACACCTCGTCGGCGGCGAGCGCCAGCATCAGCCCGCCCGCGGCCGCGTTGCCGCCGAGCGCGGCGACGGTGAGCTTGTCACGGGTGGTCAGGATCGCCTCGACGAGGTCGTCCATGGCGTTGATGTTGGCCCAGGACTCACGCGCGGGGTCGGCCGCGGCCTCGATCGCGCCGAGGTGGATCCCGTGGGAGAACACGTCGCGGTGCGCGCCGAGCACCAGCAGCCGGGTCGGGCGGGCGGCCGCGTGGCGGTACGCGGCCAGGAGCCGGCGGCAGTCCGTGGTGCTCATCGCACCGCCCGGGAAGGAGAACCGCAGCATCCCGACGCTGCCCTGCTCGTGGTAGCGGATCGTGGCCCAGGTCTGCCGCTTGTGGTGCGACCGCAGTGGCGCGGCGATCTCCGGCACCCCGTGCAGCAGGCCCGTCGGCGCGAGCACCGTCGCCGCCGGGGCCTTGGCCGTCGGCGGCCCGTCCGGCGCGCGGCGCGGGCGGGCCGCGCCGAGCCACACCGCGCCGTCGACCGTGGCGCGGCAGACGGCGCCGTCCCGCGTCGCGAGCAGAGTGCCCGGCACGCCGCGCAGTTCGTCCTCGGGCTGGCCGCCGTAGAGGTAGTACTCGCGGCCGTCGAGCGTGTCCAGCACGCCGGGACTGGAGTCGGCGGCGCGGAGCTTGCGGGCGACGGTGTCGGTCCCCTCCGCGGTCCAGTCGATCGCGCGCCGCTCCTGGCGGAAGTACGGCCGGGCCACCGTGGCCGCCGGGGCGGACCCCGGCACGAACCGGTGCGAGGCGAAACGTTCCACCGCACGCCGGACCGCCGCTGACGCGGCGTCGGCCAGCTCGTTGCGGTACAGGTCGCTCTTGGCTATGCCGCCGGCCTCGGCGTGCTCGGGGATGTCGAACGCCTCGGAGGCCCAGACCGGCCCCGCGTCCAGCTCGGCGACGGCCTGCAGCACCGTCACGCCCCAGCGGCGCCGACCCTCCGCCAGCGCCCAGTCCAGCGCGGACGGCCCGCGGTCCCCGGGCGGCCCGGGGTGCACGATCAGGCACGTGTACTGCGACCAGACGTCCTGCGGGACGCGGCTGGTGAGCATGGGCGCGACGATCAGCTCGGGTCTGTGTCTGTGGATCGCCTGCCGCAGTTCTTCGTCCCCTCTCGGACCGCCGCCGAGGTCGAGCGAGACGGCGATCCGGTGGCCCTGGTAGGCGAGTTCGACCGTGAGGCGCTGGGTCAGGCTGTTGAAGGCGCTGGCGTGCAGGAGGATGCGCATGGTTCCCTCCGAGTCGGACGGGGCGACGCGGCACGGACCCGCGTCCCGGATATGCCGCCGTCCCTACCCGTGCCCCGGGATCGACACGCCCCCTCCGCGCACGCGCCTGGCCGCGCGCGACCACGGCCCCGCGCTCCCACGCGCCCCCTGGCGCCGCCTTGACGTCACGCCAGGGGTGGGGAGAACAGGCCCGAGCGGTCAGGCCGTCGGGTACGGCTCCGGCTGGTAGCCACGGAGGAAACGCTCCGCGATCGCCGTGCTCCAGGGGAGGACCAGGTCGTAGAGACGGCGGGTGCGGGGCTCGCCCAGGGCGCGCCAGGGGGCGAGGGCGAGGCGGTCCGTCAGGTCCTCGATCTCCTCGCGGAGTTCGCGCCCGCGCAGGGTGAGGCCGCCGTCCTCGGTGAGCAGGTGGCGGTCGTGGAGGCGCTGCTCCGCGGCCTCCCACTCGGCGTCGGACCAGCCGCGCCGCGGCTGGATGGAGGAGCGGCGCTCGTGGCCGGTGGCGACCGCGTTGACCAGGACCTCGACCGCGTCCAGGCCGGAGGCCAGCAGCGCGGTGTTGTGGCCGTCGCCGCGCCACTCGCGCAGCGTGGTGACCGCCTGCCAGAGCTTGAGGTGGGGCGCCTCGGGGAGCGGCAGCGTGGCGTTGGCCGCGCCGAGGGGACGGCCGGCGGAGGTGCAGGCCGCCGCGGCCTCGGCGGCGAGCTCCGCCGCCTCGGCCATCTCGGCCGAGTCGAGGGCCTCCGCGCCGAGGGTGTCGCGCAGGGCCGCGTCCGCGGCGTCCAGGCGGACCGCGAGCAGCTTCTCGGGGACGCCCGCCGCGCGGACCTTCGCGGTGTTCGCCGCGACCATGCCGGGCTCGAAGTGGAAGAAGACAGCCTCCACCAGACCCTCGGAGGCCTCGCCCAGGGGCGCCGCGCGGCCGGCGAAGTACGCGCTCCAGGGGTCGAGCCCGAGGGAGCCGAAGACACCCACCGCGGCCGGGCTGAACACGAGCACCGCGTAGTAGGGGTCGAGGCCGTCGCGCATCGCGCGCGCGGCCCGCAGGTCGAACGGTCGAGTCGTCATCGCATCAGGGTAGGGGACGGAGACCCCAAGAGGTTGACTTACTAAACCTTTCTTGTCTAAAGTTTCAACACGAAACTTCAGGTACTGAAATATCTAGCCCCAGAAGGACCCAGCTCGATGAGCACCTCCCTGTCCGCGAGCGCCCCCGCGTCCACCGCGCGGCGCGGCAGCACGCCCCTGATCCTGGCCCTGGGCCTCGCGGCGATGGTCGTGTCGATGGCCCAGACCCAGGTCGTCCCGATCCTGTCGCTGCTCGCGCACGACCTGCACGCGAGCAGCTCCGGCGTGAGCTGGGTGACCACCGCCACCCTGCTCTCCGCCGCGGTCTTCACCCCGCTGCTGGGCCGCGTCGGCGACCTCTACGGCAAGAAGCAGACGCTGATCGCCGTCCTCGCGGTCATGGTCGCGGGCTCGCTGCTCGCCGCCACCACGACCTCGCTGACCCTGCTGATCGTCGGCCGGGTGCTGCAGGGCTCCGCCACCGCGATCTTCCCGCTGGCCCTGTCGATCATTCGCGACCAGGTCGCCCACGAGAAGCTGCACGGCGCGATGGCGCTGGTCAGCAGCACCCTGGCGTTCGGCTCCGGCCTCTCGCTGGTGATCACCGGCCTGCTCACCCAGGGCTCGAACCCCAACTACCACTCGGTCTTCTGGGTCTCCACCGCGCTCTCGCTGCTGGCGCTCGTCGCCGTCGTCCTCCTGGTCCCCAACCGCGGCCACGCCGCGGGCGGCCGGATCGACTACCTCGGCACCCTGACCATGGCCGGCTTCCTGGTCCTGCTGCTGCTCGGCATCTCCCAGGGTCACGACTGGGGCTGGGGCTCCGGCAAGACCCTCGGCTGCTTCGCCGGTGCCGTGGTCGTCGCGGTCGTCTGGGTGCTGGTCGAGCGCAAGGTCGCATCGCCGCTGGTGGACATGAAGATGTTCACCCACCGGCAGGTCGCCTTCACCAACCTCTCCGGGCTGTTCATCGGCTTCGCGTCGTTCGCGCAGTTCATCGGCATCTCCTACCTGGTCCAGATGCCCAAGATGCTGACCGGCTACGGCTTCACCGCCTCGGTGCTGCGCGCCTCCGTCGAGTACCTGCTGCCGAGCTCGCTGATCGCGCTGATCGCCGCTCCCGTCGGCGGCATCCTGGTCCGCCGGATCAGCGCCCGCCACACGCTGGCACTCGGCGCGGTCATCGGCGCGGCCGGCTTCGCCTGGCTGGCCTTCTCGCACGGCAACAGCCTCGGCGTGATCCTGGCCGGCCTGCTGACCGGCACCTCGATCGCCTTCGGCTACGCCTCGATGCCCGCCCTGATCGCCGCCAGCGTTCCGCTCGAGCAGACCGGCATCGCCAACGGCATCAACTCGATCTCCCGTTCGGTCGGCAGCTCGGTCGCCTCGGCGGTGGTCACCACGCTGCTGGCCTCCAAGCTGATCCACGGCCTGCCGGCCGGGGTCCCGCCGCTGCCGCAGCAGAGCCAGTTCACGCTGAGCTTCGTGATCGGCATGTGCGCCCTGCTGCTCACCGTCCCGGTCGCGCTGCTCGGCCTGACCCGCGCCCCCAAGGCGTCGTCCGCGCCGGTCGCCTCCGGTGGCGGCTCGGCCGCCGCCGAGCCGGTCCTGGACGAGCCGGTCCTGGCGGCCGAGGTCGTCGAGGCCGTCGAGGAGGCCGCGGAGGCGGAGGCGGCAGCCGTCGCCGAGCACTCGATCAAGAGCTGACGAAGAAGAACAGATCGCGTCCGAATGGCCCGTGCGGCCCCGAACTTCCAGGTCGGGGCCGCACGGGCCATTCGCACGGCACATGAATGCTTGGTGATATGCCCACGCCATATCACCCCGCCTCTTACTTGGCGATCATCCGATGAGTAGCCTCTCCCCCGTGCCATCAACCTCAGACGTCCCGGCCGCGGTCGGAAGCTTCGCGGCCATCTGGAGCCGCGCGCTCTTCCCGGTGACCCGGACCGATCTGACGCGCGATCAGCTCACCGAGCTGCTCACTCCCATGGCCGGGCAGCTGCGCGACGCCCTGCACCAGGACCGGTTCGACCCGCGACCGGCCCGCGCGATAGGCAACCAGCTGGTCCGGGGTCACTCCGACGAACCGGACGCGCTGGCCCAGACGCTCGGGGTCATGGACGCCTATCTGCTGCTCTACTTCCCACCGCCCAAACCGCTCTCCGGACCGATCGCCCGCGCCCGTTCGGCGCGCCTGCAGCACGCGGTGGCGGCCGGATTCGTGGAGGCATTGCGCGAAGCCTGAACGGGAGCCGGGCGGAAGCTGGGAGAAGCCTGAGCGGACAGATTGAACGGGGGGTTGCAATTCGCTGTCAGTGGCAGCGGTTACTGTCGTGAGCCATGCGCTTCCTGCACACCTCCGACTGGCATCTGGGCCGTTCGCTCCACCGCGAGAACCTGCTCCCGGCCCAACGCGCCTTTCTGCGGCACCTCGTGCAGACCGCGGCGGACGAGCGGGTCGACGCCGTGCTCGTCGCCGGGGACGTCTACGACCGCGCCGTGCCCAGCCTCGGGGCCGTGGAGCTGTTCGACGAGGCACTGCACGCGCTCGCCGAGCTCGCCGTCCCGGTCGTGCTGATCAGCGGCAACCACGACAGCGCGCAGCGGCTCGGGGTCGGCGCGGGGCTGGTCGCGCGCGCCGGGGTGCACCTGCGCACGGCGCCGGACCCGGCCGCCGTCGCGGAGCCGGTCGTCCTGGCGGACGCGGACGGGCCGGTCGCGGTCTACGGGCTGCCCTACCTGGAGCCCGCGCTGGTGCGGCAGCGGCTCGGCGCGCCGGAGGCGAGCCACACGGCCGTGCTGACCGCCGCGATGGACGCCGTCCGGGCGGATCTCGCGGAGCGGCGGGCGGACGGCGCGAGCGTGCGCTCGATCGTGCTCGCGCACGCCTTCGTCATCGGCGGCGAGGCCTGCGACAGCGAACGCGACATCGCGGTCGGCGGGGTGCCCAGCGTGCCGGCGTCGGTCTTCGAGGGCGTGGACTACGCCGCCCTCGGCCATCTGCACGGGTGTCAGACGATCAACGAGCGGGTCCGCTACAGCGGCTCGCCGCTCGCGTACTCCTTCTCCGAGGCCGACCACCGCAAGTCGATGTGGCTGGTCGAGCTGGGCCCGCAGGGCGAGTTGAGCGCCGAGCGGGTGGACTGCCCGGTGCCGCGCCGCCTCACCCGCATCCGCGGGGAGCTGGAGCGGCTGCTGACGGCGGACGAGTTCGACGCGGCCGAGGAGTGCTGGGTGCAGGTCACCCTGACGGACGCGGCGCGTCCGCCGCAGGCCATGGAGCGGCTGCGGGTGCGGTTCCCGCACACGCTGCAGCTGGCCTTCGAGCCGCAGGGCCGCGAGGACGACGGCCTGAGCAGCTACGGCGAGCGGGTCCGCGGGCGGGACGACGGCGCGGTGGCGCTCGGCTTCGTCCGGCACGTGCGCGGGGCGGCGGCCACCCAGGCGGAGTCGACGCTGCTGGTCGCGGCGGTGGAGGCGGCGGCGCGCGCCGCGGGCGGGGAGATCTGATGCGGCTGCACAAGCTGACCGTCACGGCCTTCGGCCCGTTCCGCGACCGGGAGCGCGTCGACTTCGACGCGCTCGCCTCCGGCGGTCTCTTCCTGCTCACCGGGCCGACGGGCGCGGGCAAGACCAGCGTCCTGGACGCCGTCTGCTTCGCGCTCTACGGCTCGGTGCCGGGCAGCCGCGGCCGGGCCGGACGCGGGCTGCGCAGCGACCACGCGGACGCGTCCGTGCTGACCAGGGTGGAGTTGGAGCTCACCCTCGGGGGCCGCCGGCTGCTGGTCCAGCGCAGCCCCGAGCAGCTGCGCCCCAAGCAGCGCGGGGCGGGCCTGACCCCCGTCAAGGCGCAGACGCTGCTGAGCGAGTGGTCGGCCGAGGACGACGCCTGGCGGCCGCGCAGCGGCTCGCACCAGGAGATCGGCCAGGAGCTGCTCGATCTCGTCGGCATGAGCCGGGACCAGTTCACCCAGGTCGTGCTGCTCCCCCAGGGCGATTTCGCCCGCTTCCTGCAGTCCGGCGCGCAGGAGCGCCGCGAGCTGCTGGGCCGGCTGTTCGACACCCGCCGCTTCGGGGACGTCGAGGCGTGGCTGGCCGAACACCGGCAGCGCTGCGAGAAGGAGACGCAGTCGGTCCGCGCCGACATCGCCGCGTCGGTGGAGCGCCTGCACGAGGCGGCCGGGGCCCCGGATCTCCCCACCCCCGAGCCGGAGACGCCGGCTGACGCCGTGTCGGCCTGGGCCGCGGCCCTGCGGGAGCAGGCCGTGCTGCGGCACGAGGTCACCGTGGTGCGGTACGGGCTCGTCAGCGAGCGGCGCGCGGCCCTCCAGTCCCGCCTCCGCGCGGTGGAGGCCCTCTCCGCCCGGCAGGAGGAACACCGCCACGCCGTCGAGGCCCTCGCCCGCCTGGCGGCGGCCGAACCCGAGCAGCGGGACCGCGAGTCCCGCCTCAAGCGCGCCGACCACGCCGCCTCGGTCGCCCCGGTGCTGCGCCAGTACGCGGAGGCGAGCCACGACGCGTCCCGCGCGGCGTCCGAACGCGAGCACGCGTTGGCGGCACTGGGTGGGCCGCCACTGGACGCCGAGGCGCTGCGCGCCGCCGAGCGGGAGGCGCTGGGGGCGGTGGGCGAGTTGCGCGCGCTGGTGGAGGCTGAGCGGCGGTTCGAGGTTGCCGGGGAGGAGGCCGCGCGGGCGGAGCGCCGGTTCGGGGCGGCCGAGGAGGCGCGGGAGGAGGCCGCCGCGTGGCTGGCCGACTGGCCCGGGGTGAGGGCCGAGGCACAGCAGGCCGTGGACGCGGCGCGGGACGTCGCCGCGAAGCGGGAGGGGCTGGACGAGAAGCTGCACGCGGCCGAGGAGCGGGCCGACGCCGCCGCGCGGCGGGACGCGTTGCGTGCGCGGCACGAGGAGGCGCAGGAGCGCCATCTGGCGCTGCGTACCCGCGCCGCCGAGGCGCAGGAGAGATGGCTCGACCTCAAGCAGCGCCGGATCGAGGGCATGGCCGCCGAGTTGGCGGCGTGGCTGCGGCCCGGCACCGCCTGCGAGGTCTGTGGCGCGACGGAGCACCCCGCCCCGGCCGTCGCCGCGCCGGACCAGGTGACGCCGGACCAGGAACGGGTGGCCGAGCAGGCGTTCCGTGCGATCGAACGTCAGGTCGCGGACGCGGGCGCCGAACTCGCCCGGCTCGCCACCGAGTCCTCCGCCGCCGAGGCGCGCGCGGGCGTCGGCTCCCGGGCCGAGCTGCTCGCCGAGGCGGCAGGCCTGCGCGCCGAGCGTGAGACGGCCGAGCGTGCCGAGGCCGCCGCGTTGGACGCCGCCCAGCGGCTGGACCGGCTGGAGCGGGAGCACGAGCGGCGCGGGCAGCAACTCGCCGCGGCGCAGACGGCCGCCGCGACGGCGGAGGAGGTGCTGGTGCGGCTCGCCGCCGAGCGCGCCGAGTTGGACTCCCGGTTGGCCCGGGCCCGCGCGGGAGCACCCTCGATCGCGGCGCGCATCGCGCAGCTGGAGCGGGAGGCGGGCGCGCTGGGCCGGGCCGCCGACGCGGTGCGGGCCTCGGCGGCTGCCACGCGCGCGGCGGAGGCGGCGCGGACCACCGCCGAGCGCGAGTGCGCGGCGGCCGGCTTCGCCGATCCGGCCGAGGCGCACGAGGCCGCGCTCTCCCCCGCGCAGACGCAGGCGCTGCGGGCCACGGTGGAGGCCCACGCCGCGCGCCTGGCCCGCGCCCGCGAGCAGGTGGGCGACCCGGAGCTCACGGCGGCGGCCGCGCTCCCCGCCGCGGACGTCGCGGCGGCACGCGCCGCCGACCGGGCGGCCGAGCGCACCCTGCTGGACGCCCACGCCGCGGAGCGCGGTGCCTCGGCGCGTCTCGCCGACCTCGCCCGCCTCGGCGCACGCCTGGCGGACGACCTCCGGCGCCTGCGTCCGTACGCGGTCGAGCTGGCCACGGCGACGGAGCTGTCGCAGCTCGTCGCCGGCACCAGCAAGAGCAACGAGCTGCGCATGTCGCTGGAGAACTACGTGCTCGCCGCCCGCCTGGAGCAGGTCGCGGCCGCGGCGGGCGCCCGGCTGCGGATCATGTCGGGCGGCCGCTACACGCTGGAGCACACCGACGCCCGGGTCCGCGGCAACGCCCGCTCGGGTCTTGGCCTCCAGGTGCTGGACGCCTGGACCGGCCAGTACCGCGACACCTCCACCCTCTCGGGCGGCGAGAGCTTCTTCGCCTCCCTCGCGCTGGCCCTCGGCCTCGCGGACGTCGTCACGGACGAGGCGGGCGGCATGCCACTGGACACCCTCTTCATCGACGAGGGCTTCGGCGCGCTCGACCCGGACACCCTGGAGGAGGTCATGTCCGTGCTGGACTCGCTGCGCGAGCGGGACCGCGCGGTCGGCATCGTGAGCCACGTCGCGGAGCTGCGGGACCGCATCCCGCAGCAGCTGGCGGTCCGCAAGGCCCGTTCAGGCTCGACGCTGAGCCAGGAGCAGGCCTAGAGTCTGCTCACCTGATACGGGGGCAACGGGGGGATCATGGACGCGATCAGCATCGCGGTCGTCGTGATGGCGGGCGGGTACGCCGTCAACGGGGCACTGGACCGGGTCCGGCGGCTGCGGAAGGACCGGCGCGAGGAGCAGGAGAAGGCGCTGCGCGGCCCGGAACCGGTCTGCGGCTGCGGGCACCACCTCGCCTACCACGACCTGCACGACGGCCGCTGCTACGCCGAGGTCAAGCGCAAGGGTGGAACCGACGGCGAGGGCAGGCCGAAGGGCCAGGCACCGGCCCAGTGCACCTGCCGCCGCTACGCGGGCCCCGAGCCGCTGGCCACTCTCTACGCCCCCGAACTGACCGCGGACGCACGCCCACCGTTGGAACCGCCGACCGCGTAGCGGGCGCGGGTCAGGATCAACATCCTCAACGCCCCCGACGGCGCCTGGGGCATCGGCGGGCGCGCGCTGACCGGTGGCGAACTGGTCTCCGTGATCACTTCCGGCGCCTGAGAAGGGGCTGTTCCCGCCGGGGCGGGTGATGCATGGTGGGTGGGTGCCGACTTCCGAGGATGCCCAGGGCCAGGCCACCCCGTGGTGGCGAAGCGCCGTCATCTACCAGGTCTATCCGCGCAGTTTCGCCGACGGGAACGGGGACGGGACCGGCGATGTCGCCGGGCTGCGGTCGCGGCTCGGCCACCTCGCCGGGCTCGGCGTGGACGCGCTGTGGCTGTCGCCGTGGTACGTCTCACCGCTCGCCGACGGCGGCTACGACGTGGCCGACTACCGTGACATCGATCCCGCCTTCGGCACCCTGGACGAGGCCGAGGCGCTGATCCGCGAGGCCCACGGCCTCGGACTGCGGGTGATCGTCGACCTGGTGCCCAACCACTGCTCCGACCAGCACCCGTGGTTCCAGGCCGCGCTGACGGCCGGGCCGGGCGCGCCGGAGAGGGAGCTGTTCCACTTCCGCGCCGGGCGCGGCGCGGACGGGGAGCTACCGCCGAACGACTGGCCCTCGCACTTCGGCGGTCCGGCCTGGAGCCGGACCGCCGACGGGTCCTGGTACCTGCACATGTTCGCGCCGGAGCAGCCGGACTGGAACTGGGAGCACCCGGAGGTCCGCGCCGAGTTCCTGAGCATCCTGCGCTTCTGGCTGGACCTCGGCGTGGACGGCTTCCGGATCGACGTGACCGACCACCTGATCAAGGAGGACGGCCTGCCCGACACGGCGGGCCACCACCACGACCCGCACCCGTGGCGGGACCAGGAGGGTGTGCACGAGATCTACCGCTCCTGGCGCAAGCTGCTCGACTCCTACCCGGGCGAGCGCGCCTTCGTCGCCGAGCTGTGGGAGCAGGACCCGGAGCGCTTCGCCCGCTACCTGCGCCAGGACGAGCTGCACACCGCCTTCAACTTCCCGCTGCTGCGCTCCCCCTGGGACGCGGGCTCGTTCCGCGAGGTGATCGACGCGACGCTGCACGCGCACGCGCTGGTCGACGCGCCGGCCACCTGGGTGCTGTCCAACCACGACACGACCCGTCATGTGACGCGCTACGGCCGCACCGACACCTCGTACGACTTCGACCGGGCCACGCGCCACGGGCTGCCGGTCGACCTGGCCCTCGGCACGCGCCGCGCGCGGGCGGCCGCCCTGCTGATGCTGGCCCTGCCGGGCAGCGCGTACGTGTACCAGGGCGACGAGCTGGGCCTGTGGGAGGTCGAGGACATCCCGGACGGGCTTCGCCAGGACCCGACCTGGCTGCGCAGTGGCGGCGTCGACCGGGGCCGCGACGGCTGCCGGGTGCCGCTGCCCTGGGAGGGCGAGGAGCAGCCCTTCGGCTTCAGCCCCACCCGCGCCTCCGCCGCGCCCTGGCTGGACGTCCAGCCGGACGGCTGGCGGGAGTTGTCGGTCGCGGCCCAGAGCGGCGACCCCGCCTCCCACCTGGAGCTCTACCGGGAGGCGCTGCGGCTGCGCCGCGCGCTGCCGGGCCTGGGCGACGGCCCACTGGAGTGGCGCCCCAGCGCGCCCAAGGTGCTGGAATTCGCCCGGACGGACGGCTTCCGCTGCGTCGCCAACCTCGGCGCGGAGCCGGTGACGCTGCCTCAGGATGCGGAGGTGCTGCTGGCGAGCGTGGATCTCACCGACGGCCTGCTGCCGCCGGACGCGGCGGCGTGGCTGCGCGAAGCTTAGACACCATTCAGGCGAGCGCTGCGCGAAGCGTAGGCCGTTCATGCAAGGAGGCCCCTGCCGCACGGGGGGACGGGAGGGGCCTCGCGCATCATCCTACGAGCTGGAGGACCGTCAATCCGCCAAATCGCCACCAGGGATCAATGAGCCATCGATCGCTGGCAAGGTTGACGGTCCCATCCAACCCGCGCTGAACTGCTACTTCGCCAGCCCCGCGCGACGCAGCGCGTCAGCCATGGCGCTGTTGATCGCGCCGCCGCCGTCACGCGGCGCCGGGGGACGACGGTCGCCGCCACCCCGCTGGCCGCCGCCACCGCCCTGGCCACCACGCTGGCCGCCCTGGCCGCCCTGGCCGCCCCGCTGACCCTGGCCACCACGCTGGCCGCCCTGGCCGCCCTGGCCGCCGCCACGCTGCTGCCCGCCGCGGTCACCACGCTCGCCCCGGTCGGCCCGCTCACCGCGCTCACGGCGCTGGCCGCCGCGCTCGGAACCGCCGCCCGACGCGCCCGTCTGCGCGTCGTCGTCCAGACGCAGCGTCAGCGAGATGCGCTTGCGCGGGATGTCCACATCCAGCACCTTCACCCGAACGATGTCGCCGGACTTCACGACCTCGCGCGGGTCCTTGACGAAGGTCTTCGACAGCGCCGAGACGTGGACCAGACCGTCCTGGTGCACGCCGATGTCGACGAACGCGCCGAACGCGGCCACGTTGGTGACCGTGCCCTCCAGCACCATGCCGGGCTCCAGGTCGCCGAGCTTCTCGACGCCCTCCTTGAACTCCGCCGTGCGGAACGCCGGACGCGGGTCGCGGCCCGGCTTCTCGAGCTCGGCCAGGATGTCCTGCACCGTCGGCACGCCGAAGGTGTCGTCGGCGAAGTCGGACGGCTTGAGCGTGCGCAGCCTGCCGCCGTCACCGATCAGCGTCTTCAGCTCGCCGCCCGTGCTGGCCAGGATCCGGCGCACGACCGGGTAGGCCTCGGGGTGGACGCTGGAGGCGTCCAGCGGGTCGTCGCCGCCGGGGATGCGGAGGAAGCCCGCGCACTGCTCGAAGGCCTTCGGGCCGAGCCGCGCGACGCTCTTCAGCTCCTTGCGGCTGCGGAACGGGCCGTTGGCGTCGCGGTGGGCGACGATGTTGTCGGCCAGCCCGGCGCCGATGCCGGAGACCCGGGTCAGCAGCGGGGCCGAGGCGGTGTTCACGTCCACGCCGACGCCGTTGACACAGTCCTCGACCACCGCGTCGAGCGAGCGCGACAGCTTGGTCTCGGAGACGTCGTGCTGGTACTGGCCCACCCCGATCGACTTCGGGTCGATCTTGACGAGCTCGGCCAGCGGGTCCTGGAGCCGACGGGCGATGGAGACCGCGCCGCGGATCACGACGTTGAGCTCCGGCAGCTCCTGCGAGGCGAACGCGGAGGCCGAGTAGACCGAGGCGCCGGCCTCCGAGACGACGGCCTTGGTGAGCTTCAGCTCGGGGTGACGCTTGATCAGGTCCAGGGCCAGCTTGTCCGTCTCGCGCGACGCGGTGCCGTTGCCGATGGCGATCAGGTCGACCTTGTGCGCGGCGCAGAGCTTGGCGAGCGTCGCGATCGACTCGTCCCACTTGTTGGCCGGGACGTGCGGGTGGATCGTGTCGTGGGCGACGACCTTGCCGGTCGCGTCGACGACGGCCACCTTGACGCCGGTGCGGTAGCCCGGGTCCAGACCGAGCGTGGCGCGGGCGCCGGCGGGCGCGGCCAGCAGCAGGTCGCGCAGGTTCGCGGCGAAGACGCGGACCGCCTCCTCCTCGGCCTCGGTGCGCAGACGCAGCCGCAGGTCGATGCCGAGGTGGACCAGGATCCGGGTACGCCACGCCCAACGGACGGTGTCCTGCAGCCACTTGTCGGCCGGGCGGCCGCGGTCGGCGACCTCGAACCGGTTGGCGATCCTGGCCTCGTAGCCGCCCGGCGCCTCCGCGTCCGCCTCGTCGGCGTAGGGCTCCATGGTCAGCTCGAGCACGTCCTCCTTCTCGCCGCGCAGCATCGCGAGGACGCGGTGGGAGGGGAGCTTGACGTAGGGCTCGGCGAAGTCGAAGTAGTCGGCGAACTTGGCGCCGTCCTGCTCCTTGCCGTCGCGCACCTTCGCCACGAGACGGCCGCGGCCCCACATGCGCTCGCGCAGCGCGCCGATCAGGTCGGCGTCCTCGGCGAAGCGCTCGACCAGGATCGAGCGGGCGCCGTCCAGCGCGGCGGCGGCGTCGGCGACGTTCTCCCCGAGATACGCGGCGGCCTCCGCCTGCGGGTCACGGGTCGGGTCGGCGAGCAGCGCCTCGGCGAGCGGCTCCAGGCCGTTCTCGCGGGCGATCTGCGCCTTGGTGCGGCGCTTGGGCTTGAACGGGAGGTAGATGTCCTCCAGCCGCGCCTTGGAGTCCGCCGCGCGGATCTGCGCCTCCAGCGCGTCGTCCAGCTTGCCCTGGCTGCGGATCGACTCCAGGATCGCGGCGCGGCGCTCCTCCATCTCCCGCAGGTAGCGCAGGCGCTCCTCCAGGGTGCGCAACTGGGCGTCGTCCAGGGACCCCGTCGCCTCCTTGCGGTACCGGGCGATGAAGGGGACGGTCGCCCCTCCGTCGAGCAGTTCCACGGCGGACTGCACCTGTGCGGGACGGACGCCGAGCTCCTCGGCGATGGTCTGCTCAATCGACAGTGTCACTCTTGGTTACCGCTCTCTCGCTGGATACGTGCGGCGCCATTCTGTCCCGGCGGGAGCGGGGAGGAAAACCACCGCGCGCCCGGGCGGGTCGCGGTGGCAGGATCGCGCCATGCAGATCCGCGAAGCGACGGACGCCGACTGGGCGTCCATCTGGCCGTTCTTCCACGAGATCACGGCGGCCGGCGAGACCTTCACCTACCCGACCGACCTCGACGAGGCCACCGGCCGCCCGATGTGGATGGTCCGCCCTCCGGGCCACGTCGTGGTGGCCGTGAACCGGTCCGGCCTGGTGCTGGGCACCGCGAACATGTACGCCAACAAGATGGGCCCGGGCGCCCATATCGCCAGCGGCAGCTTCATGGTCGACCCCGCCCACCACCACCGCGGCGTCGGCGGGGCCCTCTGCCGCTACCTCCTCGGCTGGTCCCGCGAGCAGGGCTTCCGCGGCGTCCAGTTCAACGCGGTGGCGGCCACCAACGTCCATGCGGTCCACCTGTACGAGTCCCTCGGCTTCGAGATCATGACGACGATCCCGGAGGGCTTCCACCACCCGACGCAGGGCTACGTCGGGCTGCACATCATGTACACCAAGCTGTAGGGCAGGGAGGCCTTTCCGTTCCGCGCGGCGGTCAGTCCTCATACCTCCGCAGGCCCGAGGTGTCGATGCTCCACGGGCCCACGGCGATGCGGTCGCCGAAGGCGAAGGGCACGGCCTTGCGGTACCGCACGCCGTCGGGCCCCTGCGACGGGTCGGAGTAGACCGTTCCGGCGCCTTTCCGGGGATCGACGACGAGGTAGCACGGCACGCCCATCACCGGATAGTCCCGGGCCTTGACCTCGAGGTCATTGCGCGGGTTGCCCGGGGAGACGACTTCGACGGCGAGCAGCACGACGCGACTGCTCACCCGCGCTCCGACGGAGTCGACCTCTGACTCGGGCACGACCATCAGGTCCGGCACCTTGCGGAGGCCCGTCACCGGATCCTCGGTGTCCGTGTCGGAGAACGCCGCCACGCCGGGGTCCTGCTGCTCGATCTGGCGGCGGAGCCGGATCACGTTGGCCCCGTGCTGCCCGCTGGGACTCATCATCATGACGGTGACCTGACCGTCGGTGATCTCGACCTTCCAGTGCTCCTGCTGGCGCGCGGCGACCTCGGACAACTCGTCCGCGACGGCACGCAGCCGGGAGATCTCCTCCGGGGCCAGCTGGGGACGGTCATCGGTCATGACCCAAAACTACAGAATCCGCAGAGTGGTGTCCGATCGGAGCGGGGGCGTTCGTAGTAAGGGTGAGAGGTCGCCTGCGAGGGGCGTCCCCAACAGTGCGGGAGATGAGTCGAGATGCAGTACCTGCTCAACGTGATCCACGACAGCGGCGAGAACGCCACCGAGGCCGAGCAGGCCGCGATCGTCGTGTTCAACCAGCAGATGAAGGCCGACGGGTACTGGGTCTTCGCCGGTGGCCTGGGGGTGACCGACAACGCCACCGTGGTCGACAACCGCAGTGGCGGGGAGCCGCTGGTCACCGACGGGCCGTTCGTGGAGTCGAAGGAGTACGTCGTCGGGTTCTGGATCATCGAGGCGCCGGACCTCGACGTCGCCCTCAAGCTCGCCGCCGGTGGCTCGAAGGCCTGCAACCGCAAGGTCGAGGTGCGACCGTTCCTGTGAACGTCGAGGAGGCGCTGGCCCGGGCCCAACGGGAGGAGTGGGCTCGGGTCGTTGCCGCGCTGGCCCGGCGATTCGGGGATCTCGACGTTGCCGAGGAGGCGTCCGCCGAGGCGTTCGCCGTCGCCGTCGAACGGTGGCCGGTGGACGGCGTGCCGCCCAACCCCGGGGCCTGGCTGACGACCACGGCCCAGCGTAAGGCGATCGACCGGATCCGGCGCGAGGACAAGCGGGACGCCAAACAACGGGAGGCCCGGATGTGGCAGGACGAGGCGCCCGAACCGCTCGGTGCCGTCGAGGACGAGCGGCTCCGACTGGTCTTCACCTGCTGCCACCCGGCGCTGGCCGCGGACGCCCGGGTCGCGCTGACGCTGCGGTTGCTCGGCGGGCTGACCGTGGCCGAGATCGCCCGCGCGTTCCTCGTCCAGGAGGGCGCGATGGCGCGCCGGATCACCCGGGCGAAGGACAAGATCAAGGCGGCCCGGATCCCCTATCGGGTGCCGGCCGCGGCGGATCTCCCGGGACGGGTCTCGGGGGTTCTCGCCGTCCTCTACCTCGTCTTCAACGAGGGGTACCTCGCGACCGGCCCCGGCACCGATCCCGTCCGACAGGACCTGACCGCCGAGGCGATCCGACTCACGCGCCTGCTCCGCACACTGCTCCCCGAGGACGGCGAGGTCGCGGGCCTGCTCGCGCTGATGCTGATGAGTGAGGCGCGCCGGACCGCCCGAGTCTCCGCGAGCGGCGAGTTGGTTGCCCTTGGCGAGCAGGATCGCGGGGCCTGGGACGCGGCGCTGATCACGGAGGGGCACCGGCTGGTCCGCGAGCGCCTGGCGTCCGGCGAGGCGCCGGGCCGGTACCAGCTCCTCGCCGCGATCAACGCCGTGCACACCGACGCGCGCGACGTGCGGGACACCGACTGGTCGCAGGTGGTCGCCCTCTACGACCAGCTCGTCCGCATCGACCCCTCGCCCGTCGTCGCCCTGAACCGGGCCATCGCCGTGGCCGAGCTCGACGGCCCGGAGGTGGCCATGGCCGCCGTCGACCGCCTGGACGACGCACTGACGGGCTATCACGCCTACCACGCCACCCGCGCCGACCTGCTGCGGCGGCTGGGCCGCAGCGGGGAGTCCCGCGCGGCCTACGACCGGGCGATCGAACTGGCGGGCAACACCGCCGAGGTCGCCGCGCTCACCCGCCGCCGCGACCAGCTGCCGTGAATCAGCGCGGCACGACCGCGAGCTGGCGGGACTGGGCGACCAGGCGGTCGTTGGAATCCCAGATCTCGCAGTCCTCCTCCAGGAAGCCCCCGGCGAGGTTGCGGGTGGCGTGGACGACGCGCAGCCAGCCCGGGGCGGGGACGGCGCGGACGTGGACGGTGAGTTCGACCGTGGGCGTCCAGCCGAAGAGGCCGAGGTCGAAGGTGACCGGCGGCAGCGCGTCGACGGCGAAGAGGAGCAGCAGCGGGTCGGGCGCGTGGCCGTCGGCCATCCGGAGCCAGCCCTGGATGCGGCCCTCCCCGGAGGGCTTGCCGAGCGCCCAGCCCACGTAGGCCGGGTCGAGGCGCAGGTCCAGGCGGCGCAGCAGGTCCGCGGAGGCGAGGAACTCCGGCGGGGCGGAGTCGCTGCCGATGCACTGCTCGACCGGCGGCAGCTGCGGCGGCTTCGCGCTGGTGCGCACGGACTCGTCGGCCCGCGACAGGTCGCCATAGCTCGCGAGGACCCGCAGGCGCTCGACGGTGCTGCCGTCGTCCGCGCGCTGGCGCAGCGAGGCGCTGCCGGTGGAGAGGGTGCGGCCGCTGCGGATCGCCTCGACGTGTACCTCGGCCGGGCCGGGGCGGGACGGGGAGATGTAGTAGCCGCTGAGCGAGACGGGCTGCGGGTGGCTGCCGACCTCGCCGAGGCGGTCGCCGAGGGCGCGGCCGGCGAGGGCGAGCAGCAGGCCGCCGTTGATGCCGCCGCCGATGCGCCAGCCGGCGCCCAGCTCGGCGTCGTAGACGCCGGGCCGGCCCGCACGTCTGGCGACCGCGGTGCCCTGCTCGAACTCGGTCATGCTGCGCCCCACATTCTGACCAGTGTCATAAGTTACTTAACAGTAGTTAAGCGCAACGGCTCTTCCAACGTCAAGACGGTTCTGCTACCACCTCGGCATGGTGGATATCAGCGCATACGCACTGGACAAGCGGGTCGCGGTCGTCACCGGCGCGGGCAGCGGCATCGGGCGGGCCACCGCCCGCCTGCTGGCCGCAGCGGGCGCGCACGTCGTCTGCGCGGACGTGGACGGCGTCGCCGCCGAGCGGACCGCCGCCGAGTTCGGGGGTGTCCCGGCCGAGGTCGACGTGGCGCTGCGCGAGCAGGTGGCCGAGTTGATCGAGGGCACGGCCCGGCGGTTCGGCCGCCTCGACATCCTCTGCAACATCGCCGGGATCATCCGCACCGGGCTGGTCGTGGACGTGCCGGAGGAGGACCTGGACGCCGTCTGGGCGGTCAACTTCAAGGGCACCTTCCACACCTGCCAGACGGCGGCGCGGATCATGTGCGCGCAGGGCAGCGGAGCCATCGTCAACACCGCCTCCGGCGCGGTGGACAGCGCGACGCCGGAGATCATGAGCTACAGCGTCTCGAAGGCCGCGGTGGTGCAGCTGACCAAGAACCTCGCCGCCGAGGTCGGCCGCTTCGGGGTGCGGGTCAACGCGGTGGCACCGGGTCTGGTGCGCACCGCGATGACCTCGCGTCACTACCTGCGGCCCGACGGCAGCATCGACGAGGACGCCCGCGCGGCGGCGGAGAAGCCACTGCGGCGGATGTCCCCGCTCGGCATGATCGGCGAGCCGGAGGACATCGCGCACGCCGTCCACTACCTGGTCAGCGATGCCGCCCGGTTCGTGACCGGGCAGATCCTGCGTCCCAACGGCGGCGTGGCGATGCCCTGGTGAGCCCGCGTCCGGACTACCGGCCGCGCAGCTCGCGGTAGCGGGTGGCCAGACCTGCGGTGGAGGAGTCCAACGCGTCGATCCCGGTGCCCTCGACGAGCGACGGCTCGATCCGCTTGGCCAGCACCTTGCCGAGCTCGACGCCCCACTGGTCGAAGGAGTCGATGTTCCAGATCGCGCCCTGCACGAACACCTTGTGCTCGTAGAGCGCGACCAGCTGGCCCAGCACCGACGGAGTCAGCTCGCCGGCCAGGATCGTCGTCGTGGGGTGGTTGCCGCGGAAGGTCTTGTGCGGCACCAGCTCCTCGGCGACGCCCTCGGCGCGCACCTCCTCCGGCGTCTTGCCGAAGGCCAGGGCCTGGCCCTGGGCGAAGAGGTTGGCCATCAGCAGGTCGTGCTGCGCGACCAGGCCCGGCGCCAGGTCGGCGACCGGGCGGGCGAAGCCGATCAGGTCCGCCGGGATCACCTTGGTGCCCTGGTGCAGCAGCTGGTAGTAGGCGTGCTGCCCGTTGGTGCCCGGGGTGCCCCAGACGACCGGACCGGTCTGCCACGCGACGGGCTGCCCGTCGCGCTGCACCGACTTGCCGTTGGACTCCATGTCCAGCTGCTGCAGGTACGCGGTGAACTTGGACAGGTAGTGCGAGTACGGCAGCACGGCGTGCGCCTGCGCGTCGAAGAACGCGCCGTACCAGACGCCCAGGAGGCCGAGCAGCAGCGGCACGTTCTGCTCCGGCGGAGCGGTACGGAAGTGCTCGTCGACCAGGCGGAAGCCGGCCAGCATCTCCTCGAACGCCTCCGGGCCGATGGCGATCATCAGCGAGAGGCCGATCGCGGAGTCGTAGGAGTAGCGCCCGCCGACCCAGTCCCAGAACTCGAACATATTGGCCACGTCGATGCCGAACTTCGCCACCTCGGTGGCGTTCGTCGACAGCGCGACGAAGTGCTTGGCCACGGCGTCGGTGTCGGCGTGCAGCTCGGTGAGCAGCCAGTCGCGGGCGCTGGTGGCGTTGGTGACGGTCTCGATGGTGGTGAAGGTCTTCGAGGCGACGATGAACAGCGTCTCGGCGGCGTCCAGGTCGCGCACGGCCTCGTGCAGGTCCGCGCCGTCCACGTTGGAGACGAAACGCACCGTCAGATCGCGGTCGGTGAAGCTGCGCAGCACCTCGTAGGCCATCGCCGGGCCGAGGTCCGAGCCGCCGATGCCGATGTTGACGATGTTGCGGATCCGCCGGCCGGTGTGACCGGTCCACTCCCCCGAACGGATCCGGCGGGCGAAGCCCGCCATCTTGTCCAGCACCGCGTGCACCTCGGGCACGACGTTCACGCCGTCCACCTCGACGACCGCGCCGCGCGGCGCGCGCAGCGCGGTGTGCAGAACGGCGCGGTTCTCGGTGATGTTGATCTTCTCACCCCGGAACATGGCGTCCCGGAGGGCCGCCACCTGGCGCGTCCGTGCGAGCTCGCGCAGCAGGGTCAGCGTCTCGTCGGTGACGAGGTGCTTGGAGTAGTCGACGTACAGGTCACCCACCTGGAGGGTGTACGACTCCCCGCGCTTGGGGTCCTCCGCGAAGAGCGAGCGCAGGTGCGTCTCCCCGAAGTCCGCACGGTGCGCGGCGAGGGCCGCCCACTCGGGCAGCTGGTCCAGACGGGTTCCTTCAGTCATCACGCGTCCTTCCTACGACGGGCCCGCCCTCACGGGCCCTTTCGTCCTGGACGAGCCTATGCCCTCCGAGGAAACGGAAGGTTGCGGAACGTCAGCGACGCGGGGACTTGTGCAGGTGAGACGTTGCACTACCTCAGGAGGCGCAGCCTCCAGGGGCGCGAGGAACTGCGCCCCTGGATGGTGCAATTACCGCGCCGCGGCAGTGAGCGGAAGGCTGAGGCGGATCTTGAAGCCGCCGTCTGCCGTGGGGCCCGCGGCGAGGGTGCCGCCGAGGAGCGCGGCGCGTTCGCGGAGGCCGACGATGCCGTGGCCGCCGCCAGGCAACTGGAGTTGGTCGTTGAAGGCGATCGGGCCCGCCGGAGGCGCGGTGTTGGTGACGGCCACCCGCAGGCAGTCGTCGCGCAGCTCCACGGCCACGGTCGTCGCCGCGCCGGGCGCATGCTTGCGGGCGTTGGTGAGCGCCTCCTGAACCGTCCGGTACGCCGCGCGTTCGATCGGTTCCGGCAGCAGCGGGAGGGCGTCGGAGCCGTAACCGGCGAGCTCCAGGGTCGCGCCGGCCTCGGACTCCGCGACCAGGCGCGGCAGATCGGCGAGGCGGGGCTGGGGCGCGAGCTCGGTGGGGCCCGCGCCGGCCGCCCGCAGGACGAGGATCATGCTGCGCAGTTCCTCGAGCGTGGCGACGGCCAGGCCGCGCAGCGTGCCCGCGACCTCGCGGACGCCCTCGTCCTTCGCGGTGACCTGGAGCGCGCCGGCCTGGACGGCTATCAGCCCGGCCTGGTGGGAGACCACATCGTGCATCTCACGGGCGATCCGCGCCCGCTCGCGCGCGATCACCGTCTGCGCGTGCAGCTCGCGCTCGTGGTCGCGCAGCGTGGCCAGCTCGACGATGCGGGCCTGCAGCGCCTCGCGCGTCTGCAGCAGCAACGCGAGGGCCGCGGGACCGATGGAGAGCATGACGGCATAGATCACCCGTTGGATGTGGTCGCTGGCGGACTCGGTCAGCTCCTTGCTGATCGGCCACGGCAGGTAGAGGCCCACGCCGACGACCGCCGCCGCGAACCACGCCTGCCAGGCGACGCGGCGCGAACGCGCGACGGTGTAGAGGGCGACCATCGAGGCGACCAGCGCCGTGCCCGCGTAGAGGCCGGGCAGCGTGCCGACCAGGACCAGCCGGGGGTAGCGGCGGCGGGCCAGCAGGACGGCGCAGGAGACCATCGAGGCCCAGAAGGTCCAGTCCTTCTTGCCCGGGTAGTTCAGGCCGGCGTCCAGGAAGGCCGCGGCCGTCAGGATCAGGGTGATCGCGGCGCTGCGGACGGGCTGCGGCAGGCGCATGACACGAGCCTTCACCCGCTGGCAGAACCTGGTGGCGCGGCTGCCGAAGGCGTGCCCGACCCGCTGACCGATCCCCCGCCCCGGCCAGTTCCTCACAGCTCGCTCTCCTCCAGCAGCCCCGCGCGCTCGGCCAGCACGGCGGCCTGGATGCGGTTGGTGACGCCCAGCTTGGTCAGCACGGCGCTGACGTAGTCCTTGACCGTCGCGGCGCCCAGGTGCATGCGCGCGCCGATCTCGACGTTGGACAGGCCGCGGCCCAGGAAGGCGAGCACCTGCCGCTCCCGCTCGGTGAGCGTGTCGACGGCGGCCGCGGCCGGGTGGCCGCCGTTGCGGCGGCTCTGGCCGAGGCGGCGCAGCACGGGCGTGGACAGGCAGCCGGCACCGGTGGAGACGGCGCGTACGGAGCGGGCGAGCACGTCCGGCTCGGTGTCCTTGAGCAGGAAGCCGCTGGCGCCCAGGCGCAGCGCCTGGTCGAGGTACTCGTCGGTGTCGAAGGTGGTGAGCATGGCGACGTAGGGCGGGTCGGGCAGCTCACGGATGCGGCGCAGCAGGGTCAGCCCGTCGACGTCGGGCATGCGGATGTCCAGCAGGACGACGTTCGGGCGCAGGCGGCGCACCTCGGCGACGGCCTCCACCCCGGAACAGGTGCCGACCACGTCGATATCGGGAGCGTTCCCGAGAATCATGGCCAGGCCGGACCTGATCAGCGCCTCGTCGTCGACGATCACGGCTCGGATGGGACCACTCGCTTGCGTTGGAACCACGCGCCTGTTTCCTACCTGTGTGTTCCGGCATGCGCCGACAGCGCACCTCGCGCGACCGTACCTCAGGGCACAACCTTATGAAAATCGAACCCCCGATCGGCGGTGCACCAACCGCCTGCTGGGGGTGCCGACCCCGGCTCGACCCCGACCATGATGGCCGGACCGCACGGCAACGTGCCTGGTGGCGGGCACTACGGGGGGGTGCCCGTCCATCACGGGCCGACCGTCCGCCGACGCGGAGGCGATTTCTCCGGATTCTCATTGTTCTGCCCGGATCGCCCGACCGCGCCCCGCCTTCGCGATCTTCGCAGCAGGTTCCCCGCCCACACCAGCAGCGCCCCGACGGCCAGGAACGCGAGCGTGATCAGCACCGACGAGACGACGACGTGCCCGTACCCCTTTCCGCGCGGGTCGAGGAACGGGTACGGGTACCAGTCGACGATCGGGCCGCGGATCAGCGTGTAGGGCAGGTACAGCAACGGGAAGGCCAGCCACCACAGCGCGTCCGCCCACGGCAGCGGCCGGCGCGGCGGCACGGCGAGCCAGTCGACGACGATCACCAGCGGCATCAGCCGGTGCACCACGTCGTTGACCCAGGGGATCGTGCCCAGCGCCTCGTACTGCGCGAGCGCGATGGCGTAGACGAGGCCGGTGATCGCCATGTAGAGCGTCACCGCCCCGCGCAGCAGGTCCGGCACGCCACGGCGGCCCGCCATCCCGAGGACGCCGCCGGCCAGCAGCACGAGGGTCATCGAGCAGTTGCTCAGGATGGTGAAGTAGCTGAAGAAGTTGGCCAGTGACCGGCCCGCGGTCGCCGAGTGGTAGGCCTGCACCCCGAGGGCGACGGCCGTGAAGGCGCCGAAGGCGAAGCGGATCCCGCCGACGATCCCGGGCGTCGCCCGGCCGAGTGACTGCTCCTCCACCGCTGCGCACCCCTTACTCCGCCCCCACGGGTGGGAACCGTTCGTGATCTTCGGATCATCATGTCCGACGAGCGGGTCGATTCCGGTGAAGGGAGCAGCCGACATGCGGTGGTTTCGCTGGGCCGCGCGGCGCGCCGTGCTGCCGCTGCTGGCACTCGCCCTGGCGCTGCTGCCGGTCGGGCAGCTCTGGGCGGCTGCCGCCGGGCCGGAATCGGCGGGCCGCACCCAGGGCCGCGACGCGGTCTGGCTCGGGCACGCCTGGGTCGACGGCCGCCGCACCGAGGCCGACGCGGCCGCCCTGCTCGCCCGCCTCGGCGGCGCGGGCACCGGCCACGGCGTGGGCGACCTCTACGTCCACGTCGGGCCCACCGGTGACGACGGCACGCTCGATCCGGCGCTCGCGCCGAAGGCCCGCTGGGTGATCGCGACGTTCCACCGGCTCGCCCCGGGCGTGCGGGTACAGGCCTGGCTGGGCGACGTCGTCGCCTCGGAGGGCCCCACCGGCCTCGACCTCTCCCGCGCGACCACGCGCGCCCACCTGCTCGCCGCAGCCTCCTCGCTGCTGGCCCTCGGCTTCGAAGGGATCAACCTCGACGTCGAGCCGGTCCACTCCGGCGATCCGGGGTTCCTCGCCCTGCTCGACGGCCTGCACGCGCTGACCCGCGCGCACGGGCGCGTCCTGTCCGTCGCCGTCCCGCAGACCGACCCCCTGCCGCCGCTGCGCCTCCTCGCCGGATCGCTGACGGGCCATCCGAAGTGGTGGTCCGGCGCCTACCTGGCGGCGGTGGGCCGCCGCGTCGACCAGGTGGACGTCATGGCCTACGACAGCGGCATGCCGCTGGGCTCCCTCTTCTCCGGCTACCTCGCCCAGCAGACCACCCTCGCCCTCGCCGCCGTCCCACCCTCCGTCGAGGTCCTCATCGGCCTGCCTGCCTACCGCGAGGACAACCTCGGTCACCACGCCTCCGCCGAGACCGTCCCCGCCGCCCTCCACGGCATCCGCTCCGGCCTTGCCGCCTTCCCCCTGCACGGACGCGCCTTCGGCGTCGCCCTCTACGCCGACTTCTCGGCCTCCGAGGCCGACTGGACCGCCTACCGGGAGGGTTGGGGCAGCTGAGGGGTCATCCGCTCACGCCGGAAGGTCGGCCAGGAAGTCCAGCAGCGCCTCGTTGACCTCGGCCGGGCGCTCCTGCTGGGTCCAGTGACCGCAGCCCGGGAGCACCAGGTGCGGCTTGAGGGTCGGGTAGAGCTGCGGGAGGGCGTCGATGACGCCCTCCATGCCGGGGAAGCTGCCGACGAGGTCGCGGTCGCCGTAGACGTAGAGGCCGGGAACCAGCAGCGGGAGGCGGTCCCAGGCGGCGGAGAGCTCCCAGTTCCGGTCGATGTTGCGGTAGAGGTTCAGGCCGCCGGTGAAGCCGTTCTTGGCGTACTCCTCCGCGAAGACGGCGATGTCGGCCGCCGTGGCCCAGGAGGGCAGCTGGCCGGTGTCGTCGAGGGCGCCGAGGAAGCTGCCGTCGGCGGGGAGCAGCGGCTGGGGAGGCTGCGGGTCGTTGCGCGGGTTGTCACCGCTCGCGCCGTAGAGGAAGGCGCGGAAGGTGCGCTCCGGGTCGGCGGCGAACTCGGCGTCGGCGACGCCGGGGCGGTTGAAGTAGTTCCAGTAGAAGCGGCCCTGGAACAGGGCGTCCATCACGGCCAGCGGCGGGGTCGCGCCCTGCCGCGGGAGCGGCGGCGTCACGCTCATGCCGACCACGCCGCGCACCAGGTCCGGGCGGAACAGCGCGGTCTGCCAGGCGACCGGGGCGCCCCAGTCGTGGCCGACGACGGCGAAGCGCTCCGCGCCCAGCTCGCGGGCCAGCATGACGACATCGCCGACCAGGTGCGGCAGCGCGTACGCCTCGACGGCCTCCGGCCGCTCGCTGCGGGCGAAGCCACGCTGGTCGGGGGCGACGGCGCGGTAGCCGGCGGCAGCCAGGGCCGGGAGCTGGTGGCGCCAGGAGTACCAGCACTCCGGGAAGCCGTGCAGCAGCACGACCAGCGGCGCGTCGGGATCGCCCGCCGCCGCGTAGTGCAGGTTGACGCCGTTGACCTGGACATCGTGGTGCTCGATCGCGAACAAGGCCCCGCCCCTCGTTGATGCTCCGTCAATCCGCTCCACCATAAGCGGATTGACGAAGCATGAGAACCGCGTCCAGAACCGGGGGCCGGAAGCGTGGCTCAGGCCTGCCAACCGTAGAGGCGCATCAACTTGGCGGCGACGAGCGTGAACCGGTCGAGGTCGAGGGAGGACGCCTCGCGGCGCATGCCGCCGGGGTGGACCCGGAAGACGCGTTCGAGGTTGACCCAGGAGTCACGGGCGTCGCGGTCCCAGGGGCCCTGGCCGAGGGCGACCCACTCGGCGACGTCGTCGCCGGTGCTGCGGTCGTGGCGCTTGCTGGTGAGCTCGACGGCGAGCAGCGTACCCGCGTGCTCGCGGGCGACGATCAGCACCGGGCGGTCCTTGCCACGCCCGTCGCGCTCCTCGAACGGCACCCAGGTCCAGACGATCTCGCCGGGATCCGGGTCGCCGTCGTGCCGCGGCGCGTAGCTCATGTGCACGACGCGCAGGCCGCGCGGCTCCACCTCGATCGTGGCGGTGGAGCCGTGGCGGCCGGGATTCTCTTCGTGTTCGCTGTGGTGAGAGTCAGTCAGACCGATCATCCGGACAGGCTAGCGCTCACAAGCGGAGCGGGGCCTCAGGCCTCGGCGCTGTCGGCGTTCTTGACCAGGGAGATCTCGAACTCGAGCACGATCTTGTCGCTGACCAGGACGCCACCGGTCTCCAGCGCGGCGTTCCAGGTGATGCCGTAGTCCTTGCGGCTGATCGTCTGCTGGCCCTCGAAGCCGAGACGCTGGTTGCCGAACGGGTCGGTGGCCGCGCCCTCGAAGGAGAACGGAATGGTGACCTTCTGCGTCACGCCGCGCACGGTCAGGTCGCCGGTCAGCTCCAGGGACTCGCCGTCGAAGCTCGCCTCGGTGGAGTTGAAGGTGATCGTCGGGTGGTTGGCGACGTCGAGGAAGTCGTTGTTGCGCAGGTGGCCGTCACGGTCGGCGTTGCGGGTGTCGATGCTGTCGACGTCGATCGTGAGGTTCACGGTCGAGTCG
Organism: Streptacidiphilus pinicola; assembly: GCF_003258295.1. Lineage (GTDB taxonomy): Bacteria > Actinomycetota > Actinomycetes > Streptomycetales > Streptomycetaceae > Streptacidiphilus > Streptacidiphilus pinicola. The sequence continues at coordinate 31,518 of NZ_QKYN01000059.1, forward strand.
TGCGGCTTCTCGGCATCCACCGCGACCGCGCCGTCGAAGCGGTTGAAGGAACCGCGCACCTTGGTGACCATGGCGTGGCGAGCGACGAACCCGATACGACTGTGGGCCGGGTCGATGGTGTAGCTGCCGGTCAGCTCGGGCGTGATGGTGGTGGCGCTCATGATGGCCTCCTAGTCGAAAGTGGTTGAACCGTCATCTACAGAGTGCACCCGCCCTGGGTGACATGTCAACCAACGGGGGTAGAATTTGTCACATGACCACGACTCCCCAGACCGAGCCCCGCTGGCTCAGCCCCGCCGAGCAGCACCTGTGGCGCACGTTCCTGCGCATGCGACAGCAGCTCGACGCGCAGCTCGCCCGACATATACAACTCGAGTCCGACATCTCCATCGCTGACTTCTCCGTGCTGGTCGTCCTCACCGACGTGCCCGAGGGCCGGGTGCGGGTGCTGGAGCTGGCGCGCGGCCTGCAGTGGGAGAAGAGCCGCCTCTCCCACCACCTGGCCAGGATGGTGAAGCGCGGCCTGATCGAGCGCGCCGAGTGCAGTGAGGACGGCCGCGGCTCCTTCGTGCTTATCACCGACGCCGGACGCCGAGCCATCGAGGCGGCGGCACCTCGTCATGTCGAACTGGTCCGTACGCTCTTCTTCGACCCGCTCTCGGAGGAGCAGGTCACCCAGCTGACGCAGATCTCCGAACGGATTCTCGGTGCCATGGAGGGTTGCCCGGAGGCCCTGCCGGAAAGCTGAACAGGAAACCGCACGGCGGACGGACGGGACACGCGTGACCTGTGCCTCGACCGGGAAGATCCTGGAAGGGAGCGCGCAGGATGGCGAGGAAGTCGACAGCGCAGCAGACGGCCACCGGGCACGTCGAGCGCGAGCGCAAGTACGAGGGGGACGCGGCAGCGGCCCTCCCGTCGCTGACCGACGCCCCGCCACCGTCCGGCAGAGCCGGCAAGGCCGTCAAGGTAGGCAAGGTAGGCAAGCCGCAGAAGGCGCTGGCCGCGCTGCGTGCCGTCGCCGCCGACACCGAGAGCCTGCGGGCCGTCTACTACGACACCCCTGACCTGCGCCTGCTGGCGCACCGGATCACGCTGCGCCGCCGCACCGGCGGCCACGACGCCGGCTGGCACCTCAAGCTCCCCACCGCGGACGGCGCCCGACTGGAGCTGGGCCTCCCCCTCGACGCCGAGACGGACCGCGCACCGAAGATCCCCGCAGACCTCCTCGCCCGCGTCCGCGCCTACACCCGCGAGGCCCGCGTCGTGCCGGTCGCCCTCCTCGCGACCGAGCGGCGCCGCACCCTGCTGCAGGACACGGACGGCCGCGTCCTGGTCGAGCTCGCCGACGACTCGGTGACAGCGCAGGCCTTGGACCCGGCCGGAGCGGTGCTGCACGAGGAGAGCTGGCACGAGGTCGAGGCCGAACTCGTCGACGGTCTCCCCGACCTCCTCGACGCCGTCGAACACCGCCTCCTCTCCGCCGGCCTCCACCCCAGCGCCAGCCCCTCCAAACTCGCCCGCGCCCTCGGCCCTCTCCAACCCGGAGGCCCAGCGCCGACCGGGCCGCAGGCCGTCGGCGACGCCGAGGCCGGAGGTCCTGAGGGCGCCGCCGAGCGGGCCCGCCGGCCGAAGGCCGGGCGCGAGGCCGAGGCCGGGCGCGAGGCCGAGGCCCAGGCCGGGTCCCCTCAGTCCGGGCCGGAGGCCGAGTCCGGACGCGAGCCCGTGCCGGGGAGCATCGGGGCGCTGCTCGCCGCGCTGCTGCGGCAGCAGGTGGGGCAGTTGCTGGCGCAGGATGGGGAGGTGCGGCGGGATGTGCCCGATGCCGTGCATCAGATGCGGGTCTGTGCGCGGCGGCTGCGCAGCACGCTGCGGGTGCACGAGCGGCTGCTGAGGGTGGACGAGATCGCCGGGCTCGAAGAGGAACTGCGCCGGCTCGGGCACGCGCTCGGCACCGCCCGCGACCGCGAGGTCCTCGGTGAGCGTCTGCTGCGCGACCTCGACACGCTCGACCGCATCGAACGGCCCGGACCGATGCGCCGGCGGCTGCGCACCTGGTCGCGCCAGGGCTACCGGACGGCCTGGCGGCAGACCGTGCGGGAGCTGGACGGCGCACGTTACTTCGCCCTGCTCGACGCCCTCGAGGCGCTGGCCGCCGCCCCGCCGCTGCGCGGCCGGGCCGCGCGACCCGTCGCCGTGGAGGTTCGGCGACTGCTCTCCCGCGAGCAGCACCGCACCTGCCACCGGGTCGCCGAGGCGCTGGCGCTCGCGCCCGGTCACGAGCGGGACGAGGCCATGCACGCCGCCCGCCGCGCGGCCAAGCGGGCCCGCTACGCCGGGGAGGGCGCGGCGCAGCCCGGCTTCGCGGCGGCGATGAAGGCGCTGCAAGGCGTGCTCGGCGAACGCCAGGACGCCCTGATGGCCGCGCAGGCCCTCCCCTCGCTGGCCGACGCCGCCCACCGCGCCGGAGAGCCGGGCTTCGGCTACGGCGTGCTCTACGCCCGGCAGCGGGACGCGATCACCGCCGCGGACGCTGAGGTTCCGGCGCACCAGGCAGCGGCGAGTGCCCTACGGGTGAAGTGACGGGAACCGAGCTTGACCGTGACCCACCATCCGTGGAACGGCTGGTGAACTCGGGCCCGATCGGGGCATTTCTGGCTTACTGTCGCGTCACAGGCGGCGCACAACGTGCGCCACGACGAGACACGGGAGCCTCCCATGCTGGTGGATTCCTTCTCCTTCACCCACGACGAAACGGCCGCCTCGGTCGACTCCCAGGCCCAGCTGCTGGTCGAGGCGGGCTGGCGGCTGCCGCGTCCGCGGCAGCAGGACGTGAAGCCCTGCACCGGCCCGCTCAGCTGCGGCATGGCGCACGACGAGCCCGAGGACGACGACGAGCTCTTCTTCGACGCCCAGCGCGAGCGGTACTGAAGGCAGGCCCGACACCTCAACCCCTGCACAGGGGCGCGTCTGCGTGCCGGTACGCCATGGGCTCGGCCCGGTTGTGGCGTACACGCACATGTCGGCGGTCCGCGTTCCGCTCCTAGGTTCCGGGTGGCCACTCCCCCACCCCAGGAGCCCGACATGCCAACCCTCGCACCCGCCCTCAGGTCGGTCCTGCGCCGACAGAGAGCCCTCCTCGCCACCGTCAGCGCCGCCGCGCTCGCCGTCGTCGGCCTGATCGCCCTGCCGGGCGCCGCGACCGCGAACACCGGCTCGCTCACCCAGGTCAGCTCGTTCGGCAGTAACCCGGGCAACCTCGCCATGTACGAGTACGCCCCGGCCGGGCTCGCGAGCGGCGCCCCGCTCGTCGTCGCCCTGCACGGCTGCACCCAGACGGCGACCGACTACTACAACGACTCCGGCTGGGCGCAGCTCGCCGACCAGTACGGCTTCGCCGTCGTCTTCCCGCAGACGAGCAGCGCCAACAACGCCCTGTCCTGCTTCTCCTGGTTCGACTCGACCAGGGACACCCGGGGCAACGGGGAGGCCGCGTCGGTCAAGGCGATGGTCGACTACGCCACCGGCCAGTACCACTCCGACAGCAAGCGGGTCTTCGTCACCGGCCTCTCCGCAGGCGCGGGCATGACCGCGGACCTGCTGGCCGACTACCCTGACGTCTTCGCCGGCGGCTCGATCGACTCCGGTCTGCCCGCCCAGTGCGCCACCTCGCAGAGCGCGGCCTCGGGCTGCCAGCAGAACAACCAGAACCTCACGCCCGCCCAGTGGGGCGACAAGGTCCGCGGCTCGGACCCCGGCTGGACCGGCCCGTGGCCGCGCGTCGCGATCTGGCAGGGCACGGCCGACTACACCGTCTACCCCGTCAACGCGACGGAGCTGCGCGACCAGTGGACGAACGTCTGGGGCATCTCCCAGACGGCCTCCGGCACGCAGTCGCTGACCGGCGGCACCACCGAGAGCGTCTACGACGACGCGAGCGGCAACCCGGCGGTGGAGCTGTACAGCATCTCCGGCATGGGCCACGCCCTGGCCGTCAACCCCGGCTCGGCCAGCACGCAGTGCGGGCAGACGGGCGCGTACTTCCTCAACTACATCTGCTCGTCGTACTACACGGCGCAGTTCTGGGGGATCACCGGCGCGAGCCCGTCCCCGTCCCCGTCGGCGTCGGCCTCCGCGTCCGCCTCGCCGTCCCCCTCGGCCTCCGCCAGCCCCACCTACACGCCGAGCTGCTACACCGCGTCGAACTACGCCCAGGTGACCGCCGGGCGCGCGCACGACGTGGGCGGAATCGCGTACGCGAACGGCTCGAACGCCGGCCTCGGCCTGGACAACCTCTTCTACACCCACACGCTGGAGGAGACCGCGCCCGGCTACTACGTCATCGCCGACTCCGGCTGCCCCGCCTGACGGCGCCCTTCAGGGGCTCGCCGGCCTCCTTGACCGTCAGGCCGAGCGCGGCGGCCAGCGCCGGGGCGAGCTCCAGCAGCTGCATCGGCGTGACGGCGGCCCCGCGCAGCGCGTCGACACCGTCGGCCGGCTCGATCGCCGTGGCCTCGCGCAGGTCCACCTCCGTCAGCTTCGCCTGATGGAGGTGGACCTGCTCCAGCCGCGAGCCGGGGAACGCGCATTCGGTGAGCGCGGCGCCGGAGAAGTCCACCTCCCGCAGCACGCAGTCGTGGAAGACCACCTCGTGCAGCTTGGCTCCGCGCAGGTTCACCGAGTCGAACTTGCACCCGTGGAACGTGACCCGGCGCAGCCCCGCGCCGTGCGCCTCCAGCCCGGCGAAGACGCCACGCGCCGCCTCCACGTCCAGCCAGCTGCTCTCCGCGAGGTCGCAGCCGACCATCCGCACGCCCTGCAGCCACACGTCGTTGAGCCGCGCCCGTCGCATCCGCACCCGCTCGAAGGAGACGGCCGACAGGGCGGCCTCGACGAAGCTCGTCTCCTCCACCCGCTCGTCGGCGAAGTCGACTCCGTCGATGTGCACGGTGTCGAACATCCCGCCGCGCAGGCTGTCGCCCGAGAAGCGCCGCAGGTGCGGGGCGAAGGCCAGCTCGTCGAGCTCACGCGGAGAGGGGACCTGGTTTGCCATACCCGCAGGCTAACGCCGAGGACTGACAGTCGCGCCGCTGAAGGCGGCGTCAGCCGTCGCTGCGGCGGCGGTGCAGGACGAAGGACTCCAGCGGGGTGATCTCGCCCGTGGGCTGGCCGACGTTGTAGTAGGTCACGTGCATGCGGGTGGTGTCACCCGCGTGGCGGCCCGGGTCGACGGTGAAGGCGGCGAAGCCGTAGGCGTGGTCCGCGTCGCGGAAGGCGGACCAGGGGGTCTGCTCGAAGACGTAGACCGGCGGGCGCTTGCCGTTGGAGCCGACGGGGCCGACGCCGGTGACGACCTTGGCCTTGCCGGGGGCGAACAGCTTGCCGTTGGAGGGCGCGGACGTGCCGCCGCCGCCCAGGACCATGTGGACGGTGCCGAGCGAGGTGTCGATCGAGTCCGTGGCGTCCGAGACGGGGTTGGGCGTCAGGGTCTCGGCGCCGCTGACGACGCCGCGCACCGCCAGCGAGCGCTCGTAGTGGTGCTCGTGGCCGCAGAGCACGAGGTCGACGCCGTAGCGGTCGAACAGCGGGCCCCAGAGTTGACGCAGGCCCAGATCCGCACCGTTGGCGTCGGCGGAGCTGACCATCACCTGGTGCATGCAGACGACGACCCAGTCGACGTCGCGGTCGGCGCGGGCGCGGCGCAGGTCCGCCTCCAGCCAGGCGGCCTGCGCGCCACCGCTGTAGCCGTGCACGTAGTTGTCGCCGGCGTCCTGGTAGGCGACGTCGTCGTTCTGCAGCACGACGACGTGCACGGAGCCGGCGGTGAAGGAGTACCAGAGCCCGGCCGTCTCCGGGTCGGTGCTCCCGTTGCCCGGCAGCGCGAACCGCGCCTGGTAGCCGGAGAAGCCGATCGGGCCGTTGCCGTGCTCGTCCTCGTGGTTGCCCGCGGCGGGCATCCACGCGCGGTAGCGCGCGGAGCGGGAGTTGTTGGCGTGGAAGCCCTTCCAGGTCTTCAGCCGGTCGGCGCTGATGTTGGCGTAGCAGAGGTCGCCGTTGAGGAGGTGGAAGAGCGGGTCGACCTGCTCCACGCCGCCGACGATGTCGGCGGACGCGGGCGAGCCGATGCCGGCGTCGACGACGTTGAAGCCGCCCTTTCCGTCCGGCTGCCAGACGGTGTTGGGGACGGCCTGGTCGCCGAAGCTGGTGAAGGTGAGCGGGCGTCGGCCGCGCGGCGCGGTGCGGAAGGTGCCGGAGTCGGGGCGGGCGCCCGCGTGCGCGGCGGCGTAGGTGTAGAAGCTGTCGGGCCGCAGGCCGTCGAGGCGGGCGTGGTGGACGTACACCGTGCGGCCGCTGACGCCGTCGACGTAGGTGACCGTCTCGGCGCCGACGCTGCGGCCGTAGCCGCCCTCGAATGTGCCGTATCTCACGTGCGGCTCGCGCACGGGTGCCTCGCTGGTCCAACTGACCGTCATCTGCGTGGCGGGGTCCTCGCCGAAGGTCAGGTGCAGGCCCTCGACCGGCGGCGCGCCGAGCGCCTCGGGTGCGGTCAGCAGCAGCGGCGCTCCCCCGGCAGGCGCGTCGGCGGTCGCGGCGCGCGCGGCCGGCGCGCCGAGGAAACTCGCGCCGACGGCGAGCGCGCCACCCGCGCCCGCCAGGCGCAGAGCGGTGCGGCGGTCAACGACCGTTGACGAAACGTCATCTTGAGTTGACGATTCGTCGGCCGTACGGGGCATGGACGGTGTGGCGTCGTTCACCGGGACTCCTGTGGGCTGCGTGGACCGGCAGGACCCGCCCACGCTAGGGGCGGCACGTGCCCGAACCGGGGGCGCCGAGGCGACGCGCCGGTGAACGGGGGATGGCGCAAGACGCCCGCGCGGCAGGGCCATACCGGCTCGCCGGGGCCGCGCGCAACCCCTGACACGCCGCGCCGAATGATGATCCGCGAGGTGGTACGTTGACGTTCTGCCTGACACTCCAAGCGCTTTGCCCGTTGTGTCCAATTCGCTTGATTCGCCTGATATATTCCTCAGCGAGTTGAACGACGACACGGGCGGCCCTCGGGTGACGCGGAAGGTCAAGGCCGGTGCCGAACAACGGGGGTGGACCGCCCGCCCCACGCTGTTCGCGACGCCTTCGGTGCCTCGCGATCACCGCAGCTCCCGCAGGCCGCCCGATGTCGTCCTCGGCCCCGCCCGACTCTCCGGCGGCCCGACTCCCCGGCCCGACGGCCGCCGAGCGCTCCGGCTGACCTGGGACGATAGTCTGACCGCATGCGACGCAGGCACTCCGCGCCACCCTCGCCGCTGCCGCAGCGCCTGGGCATCGACCCGGTCCGGCTGCGGCTGCCGCTCGACGGCGCCTGGCCGACCGTCCGCGCCTACCTGGCCGAACGCCTGCCCACCGTGCCCGCGAGCCACTTGGACGCCATACTGGCAGGCGGCGAGATCCACGGCGAGGACGGCCCGCTCGGGCCCGACGCGCCCTACCGGCCCGGCGCCTGGCTCTGGTTCCACCGCGAACTCGCCCCCGAGACCCCGGTGCCCTTCGCCCTCGAGGTGCTCCACCGCGACGAGCGGCTGCTCGTCGTCGACAAACCGCACTTCCTCGCCACCACCCCGCGCGGCAGCCACGTCACCGAGACGGCCCTCGCCCGGCTCCGGCACGAGCTGGACCTGCCCGAACTCAGCCCCGCGCACCGACTGGACCGGCTGACGGCGGGGCTCGCGCTCTTCGTCGTCCAGCCCCGCCACCGCGGTGTCTACCAAGGCCTCTTCGCCGACCGGTTGGTCCACAAGGAGTACCAGGCGGTGGCTCCCTACCGGCCCGAGCTGGCGCTCCCGACAACCGTCCGTAGTCATATCGTCAAGGAACGCGGCATCATCGCCGCCTACGAACTGACGGATGCCGAACCGAATGCGGAAAGCCGGATCGAACTGCTGGAGCACCGGGGCGGGCTCGGCCGGTACCGGCTGCTGCCGGCCACCGGCCGCACCCACCAGCTGCGCCTGCACATGAGCGGGCTGGGCGTCCCGATCCTGGGAGACCCGGTCTACCCCGTCGTGCTGCCCGATCCCGCTCCGGACGACTTCTCCGACCCGCTGCAACTCCTCGCCTCGGTGCTGGCGTTCACCGATCCCGTCAGCGGGGAGGAGCTGCGCTTCACGACCCGCCGGACGCTGGCGGCGTGGCCGGCTCACGACTCGCCGTAGAGCTCCTCGATCTCGCGGGCGTACGCGGCGGCCACCGCATGGCGCTTGACCTTGAGCGAGGGGGTCAGCAGGCCGTTCTCCTCGCTGAACTCCCCCTCGACGAGGACGAACCTGCGGATCGACTCCGCGCGCGAGACCGCCGCGTTGGCGTGGTCGACGGCGGCCTGCACGTCGGCCAGCAGCTCCGGGTCCTCGCGCAGCCGCGCGAACGGGGTGTCCAGCGGCCGCTTGCGCACGCCGAGCCAGTGCTGCATCGCCTCCGGGTCCAGCGTCACCAGTGCGGCCACATAGTGGCGTCCGTCGCCGACGACCATGCACTGCCCGACCGGCGGGCGGCTGCGCAGCCGGTCCTCCAACTGGCTCGGCGAGACGTTCTTGCCGCCGCTGGTGACCAGGATGTCCTTCTTGCGGCCCACGATGGTGAGGAACCCGTCGCCGTCCAGCGCGCCGAGGTCGCCGGTGGCCAGCCACGCGTCCGGCAGCGCGGCCTCGGTGGCCGCCGCGTTGTTCCAGTACCCGGAGAAGACGCTGCCGCCGCGCAGCAGCACCTCGCCGTCCTCGGCGATGCGGATCGTCGCCCCCGGCACCGGCCGCCCGACGCTGGCCGGCCGGGGATCCAGCGGCGGCGTGACGGTGGTGGCCGCGCTGGTCTCGGTGAGGCCGTAGCCCTGGTAGATGACGATGCCGCAGCCGAAGAAGAACATCGCCAGTCGCGTGTCGAGCGCCGAGCCGCCACTGATCGCGTACCGGACCGAGCCACCGAGCGCCTTGCGCACCCGCCGGTAGACCAGCAGGTCGTAGAGCGCGTGCGCGGCGCGGAGGCCTACGCCCGGCCCGGGGCCCTGGCCGAGCAGCCGCGCCATCTCCGCCTCCCCGTACGCCACCGCGATCCGGTCCGCCCGCACGAAGGACGCGCCGCGTCCCATCCGCTCCGCCATCGCCCGCGCGGTGTCGTGGACCTTCTCGAAGAAGTACGGCACCGCGACCAGGAAGCTCGGCCCGAACCGCTCCAACTCAGGGCGCAGCTCGTCGGGTTTGATGCTGGGGAACAGCCCGATGGTGATCCGCCCGATCAGGCACGCCAGTTGCAGCATCCGCCCGAGGACGTGGGCGAGCGGCAGGAACATCAGCGTGGTGGGCTGCTGGTGCGTGGCCTCGACGAAGACGGGCTGCAGCAGCTCGACCAGGTTGGCCGACCCCGCGTGCAGGTTGGCGTGCGTCAGCACGCAGCCCTTGGGCCGGCCGGTGGTGCCGGAGGTGTGGACGAGCGTCGCGATCGTGTCGGGGGTGAGTCCCGCGCGGCGGCGCTCCAACTCCGCGTGGGACACCTCGTGCCCGAGGTCGGTGAGGAACCCGAGCAGGTCCTCGTCGATCGACGGGACGGCGAGGCGGAGCGGGCGGTCCAGCCTGTCGACGACGGGCGCGGCGAGCGCGGCCAGTCCCGGGGTCTCGACGAGCAGCAGGACCGCGCCGGCGTCGCGGAGGATCCAGTCGAGTTGCTCGGCGGAACTGGTCGGGAAGACCGGCACGGTCTGTCCGCCCGCCGTCCAGACGGCGAAGTCCAGTACCGTCCACTCGTAGCGCGTGCGCGCCATCAGCGCGACCCGCTCGCCCGGCTCGACGCCGGCCGCGACCAGCCCCCTGGCCGCGGCGGCGACGTCGGCCGCGAATTGACCGGCCGTCACCGGGTGCCATCTCCCGTCGTGCAGGCGTCGCAGGGCGACTGCGTCGGGCGCGGCGACGGCGTTGTCGAACGGCACGTCCGCGAGACTCCCCTGCGCGAGCGCGGGCACCAGCGCTGAGGCGCTCACTTCGCGCACGGTGCCTGAGGCGTCCCTGACGACGTCCAGCCTCACCCGCTCCGTGAGATCGGGCCTGGCCCGAGCGGCTCTGAGGTCCGAGAAGAAGCTGGTACTCATACGCGGCTCCGATAAGGCAGTAGGGACGTTGCACTCCCCTCAGGGGCGCGGGGAACTGCGCGAGCAACCCACCCGCATGGGGGCACCCCCGGCCGAAGGCTGGGGGAGGATGGCCCTGTCCGCTCGGGATCTCAATGACCTGGGTGGCTTGTCGCGCAGTTCCTCGCGCCCCTGGGGGTGCAACTCAGGGTGCTTCCAAAAGTGCTGTGACTCCCTGGCCGCCCGCGGCGCAGACGGAGATGAGGGCACGGCCGCCGCCGCGCAGCGAAAGCAGCTTCGCCGCCGTGGCGAGGATGCGGCCGCCCGTGGCGGCGAAGGGGTGGCCGGTGGCCAGGGAGGAACCCGCCACGTTCAGGCGTTCGCGGTCCACCACACCCAGTGGCCCGTCCAGGCCCAGCCTGGACTTGCAGAAGTCCGCGCTCTCCCACGCCGCCAACGTGGCCAAGACCTGTGAGGCAAAGGCCTCGTGGATCTCGAACAGGTCGATGTCCGCGAAGGTCAGCCCCGCGGCGCGCAGCAGCTCGGGGACCGCGAAGGCGGGGGCCATCAGCAGGCCGTCCTCGCCCGGGACGAAGTCGACAGCCGCCGTACGCGCGCGCGTCAGGTACGCCAGCACCGGCAGGTCCCGCGCCGCCGCCCATTCCTCGCTCGCGAGCAGGACCGTCGCTGCGCCGTCCGTCAGCGGCGTGGAGTTGCCCGCCGTCATCGTGCCGTCCGCGCCGCCGAAGACGGGCTTGAGCCGGGACAGCTTCTCCGCGCTGCTGTCGGGGCGCAGGTTCTGGTCGCGGTCCAGGCCGAGATGCGGCGTCAGCAGGTCGGCGAAGAAGCCGTCCTCGTAGGCCCGCGCCAGGCGCCGGTGGCTTGTCGCGGCGAGCTCGTCCTGGGCCGCGCGCGGGATGCCCCACTGCGCGGCGGTGCGCGCGGCATGCTCGCCCATGGAGAGGCCGGTGCGGGGTTCCGCGTTGCGCGGGATGTCGGGGACGAGGTGCTGCGGGCGGACGCCCGCGAGCGCACGCACCCGGGCGCCGAGACCCCGCGCCCGTCGCGCGGCCAGCAGGGTGCGGCGCAGTTCGTCGTTGACGCCCAGCGGGGCGTCGCTCGCGGTGTCGACGCCGCCGGCGACGCCGCAGTCGAGCTGCCCGAGGGCGATCTTGTTGGCGACCAGGACCGCCGCCTCCAGGCCGGTGCCGCAGGCCTGCTGGACGTCGTAGGCGGGCGTACGCCGGTCGAGCGCGCTGCCGAGGACGACCTCGCGGGCGAGGTTGAAGTCGCGGCTGTGCTTGAGCACGGCGCCTGCCACGAACTCGCCCAGCCGCTCGCCGCCCAGGTCGAAGCGGTCGACGAGACCGGCCAGGGCCGCGCCCAGCATCTGCTGGTTGGACGCCGTCGCGTAGGGTCCGTCGGCCCGGGCGAAGGGGATCCGGTTGCCGCCCAGGACGGCCACGCGGCGCACGGTCGGGGGTGGTGAGGGCGGCACGACGTCGGCTCCTTGTGCGAAGGGCTGGGCTGTACTTACTATCCAGTAAACTTACTCACCCGTAAGGAGAAATCAAGATGCCGGACCACTACCTCTCCTGGACCGCGAGCGGCCCGGGACGGTTCGTGGCCGCACGCCTGGGCCTGCCCCGCCCCGAGCCCTTGAAGCGCCGTCAGGACGGCGGGCCGGACGTCCCCGGCCCGGTGCTGGTCGGCGCCGCCGAGGGAGGCCGGCTGCACAAGCCGGTCCGCGCGCTGCTCGCGGAGTGGTCGGTGGCGACGCCGGACACCCACGCCTCCCCCGCCGCGCTCGTCCTGGACGCGACCGGCATCACCACCAGCGAGCGCCTGCGCGAGCTCCACGCGTTCCTGCACCCGCGCATCCGCTCGCTCGCGCCCTGCGGCCGCGTCGTCGTCCTCGGCACTCTCCCGGAGCAGGCGGCCGACGCCCGCGAAGCAGCGGCCCAGCGCGCGCTGGAGGGCTTCGCGCGCTCCGTCGGCAAGGAGCTGAAGCGCGGCGCGACCGCGCACCTCCTGCAGGTCGCGCCGGGGGCGGAGGAGCAGTTGGCCGGCCCGTTGCGCTTCGCGCTGTCGCCGCGCAGCGCCTACGTCTCGGGACAGGTGCTGCGCGTCGCGCCGGCGCCGAACGCCGCACCCACCACCTTCGAACGCCCGCTGGCGGGCAAGGTCGCGCTGGTCACCGGCGCCTCGCGCGGCATCGGCGCGACCGTCGCCGCCACCCTCGCCACCGACGGCGCGCACGTCGTCTGCCTGGACGTCCCGGCACAGGGCGCGGACCTGCGCGCGACGGCAGAACACATCGCCGGAGAGGCGTTGGAGGCCGACCTCACGGACGCCGACGCGCCGCAGCGCGTCGTGGATCTTCTGACGCAGCATCATGGTGGCGTGGACATCGTGGTGCACAACGCGGGCATCACCCGCGACCGGACGCTGGGCCGGATGGAGCCGGGCCAGTGGGACGCGGTCGTCGCGGTCAACCTCACGGCCGTGGAGCGGCTGAACGAGGCGCTGCTGGCCGGGTCGCCCGACGACGGACGTGGCCCGGTGCTGCGCGACGGCGGCCGGATCGTCTGCACCTCCTCGATCAGCGGCATCGCCGGGAACGTCGGGCAGACCAACTACGCGGCCAGCAAGGCAGGCCTGATCGGCCTGGTGCAGGCCGTCGCACGGGACGGCCAACTGACCGCCCGCGGCGTCACCGTCAACGCGGTCGCGCCCGGGTTCATCGAGACGCGGATGACGGCCGCCGTGCCGCTCGTCATCCGCGAGGCGGGCCGCCGGCTCAACAGCCTGAAGCAGGGCGGCCAGCCGGTGGACGTGGCCGAGGCCGTCGCCTTCCTCGCCTCGCCCGGCGCGGCCGGGGTCACCGGCCAGGTGCTGCGTGTCTGCGGCCAGGCCCTGCTGGGAGCGTGACCCGATGACCGACGTCCAGCCCGCCCCCGAGCCCGCCTCGGTCCGCGAACTGACGGACCTGCCGGATCTGGTGGGCCTCTACGCGCGCGCCGTACTGCCCAAGCCGCGCCACCGCGCGCCCTTCGCGGGCGAGAGCGCCGTCGCCCTGCGCGCCGTCGCCGCCGATCCGGAGCGGCTGCGCCGCTACCGCGAGGTCTGCGGATACGGGGACGCCGCGAGCGACCGGCTCCCTGCGGCCTACCCGCACCTGACGGCCTTTCCGCTGAGCATGCAGCTGATGACGGCACGGGATTTCCCCCTGCCGGTCCTCGGCCTGGTCCATCTGGCCAACCGGATCAGGCAGTTGAGCCCGATCGCGCCGGACGCCGTGCTGGACCACGTGGTGCGGGCGAGCGCACCGCGCCAGCACAGCAAGGGCGAGGTCTTCGAGATCGTCGCCGAGGCGCGCGGGACGGCCTCCGGCGAGCTGCTCTGGCGGTCCGTCAGCACCTATCTCCACCGGGGCTCCGGCGGCGGTCCGGCCGCCCGCGCCGTGGACGAGGATCTGCCGCGGTCGCCGCAGCTCGACGAGGAGTGGGAGCTGCCGGGCGACCTCGGCCGCCGCTACGGCGCCGTCTCGGGCGACCGCAACCCGATCCACCTGCACCCGCTGACCGCCCGGCTGTTCGGCTTCCGCCGCGCCATCGCCCACGGCATGTGGAGCAAGGCACGGGCGCTGGCCGCGCTGGACCGGCACGCCGGTCTGCCGGACGGGTTCACCGTCGGCGTCGACTTCCGCCGTCCCGTGCTGCTGCCCGGTACCGCCCGCTTCGCCGCCGCACGCCTCGGCGAGGACGGCTGGGCGTTCCAACTCACCGACCGCGACGGCGAACAGCGCCACCTGCTCGGCCGCCTCAACCGGCACTGACCCCCACCCGCACACCGTTCAGGAGCCCGCCACCATGACCGACACCACCGGCATCGCCGACCTCGACTTCACGTCCGTCACCCCGCAGGAGTTCGCCCGCATCGTCAAGGGCCTGTCCGGCAAGGAGATGAAGGAGATCGTCCAGGACGGCGCACTGCGGCTGCGCATCCTGCGCGAGGTCTTCGCCCGGATGGAGAGCCAGTTCCGCCCCGAGAACGCCGGCCAGACCTCCGCCGTGATCCGCTGGAAGGTCGGCCAGGACGGCGAGACCGTCTTCGAGACCGCCATCGACAAGGGCTCCTGCACCGTCACCGAGGGCCGCAGCGAGGAGACCCCCAAGGTGACGCTGGTGCTGGGCGACACGGAGTTCCTCAACCTGGTCTCCGGCAACGCCAATCCGATCACGCTCTTCTTCTCCCGCAAGCTCAAGGTCGTCGGCGACCTCACCCTCGCGGCACGGCTGACGCACTACTTCGCCATCCCGAAGGCCTAGCCCGGAGGCCTGGTCCGAGAGCCTGGCTGGTCCGCCCGCCCGGCGCGCAGCGCGCGGAGCTCGGTCTTGAGGATCTTGCCCGCGGCCGAGACCGGGAGGGACGGGAGGAAGTGCAGCTCGCGGACCCGCTGGTAGGGCGCGACGCGGGCAGCCACGAAGTCGAGCAGCTCGGGCGCGGAGGCGTCCGCGCCGGGCCGTGGGACGACGTAGGCGACCGGGATCTCGCCTGCGTCCGGATCCGGGGCACCGATGACGGCGACCTGGGCCACGGCCGGGTGCGCGGCCAGCACCTCCTCCAGCTGGGTCGGGTAGACGTTGTAGCCCTTGTAGATCAGCATGTCCTTCGCCCGGCCGGAGAGGAACAGCCGCCCGTCCTCGTCGAGCCGGCCGATGTCGCCGGTGGAGAGCCAACCGTCGGCCCACTGCTGGGCGGTGAGCTCCGGACGACCGAAGTAGCCGTCGGTGACCTGCGGTCCGCGTGCGAAGACCAGGCCGGTCTCACCGGTCGGCAGCGATTTGCCGGGGTCGCCCAGGTCCCGGATCTCCAGCTCGGTGTCGAAGAGCGGCACGCCGACGCAGCCGGGCGGGGCCGGGTGGTCCCGGTCGGGAGTGACGAAGGTGAGCGCCATGGTCGCCTCGGTCAGGCCATACCCCTCGGCGATGGCCGCGTTGGGGTAGGCGGCGGCCATCCGCGCGATCGTGGGCGAGTCGAGCGGCGCCGCACCGGAGTTGACGAGCCGCACGGCGCGCAGGTCGTAGCAGCCGGCGTCGGCGGCGGCCAGCAGGGCGTGGTGCATGGCCGGTGAGCCCGTCAGGCCGGTCGCGCCGTGGCGGACCAGCTGCGCCAGGAACTCGCGCGGGTCGAACCTCCCGTGGGCGACGACGGTGACCCCGCCCAGCAGCGCGATGTTGTGGCTGACCAGTCCCATGGCGTGGAACAGCGGCACCACGTTGACGGCGGTGTCCTCACCGGGCGTCGGGGTCCACGGCGTGACCGCCTCGGGGACCCGACGCAACGTCACCAGCCCGTCGGCGTCGTACTGCGGCAGCACGGCGCTGCGCGCGCACAGCCCCTGCAGCGCGTTGGCCCACAGGTGCCGGTCGCGGACCCGCACCGCCTTCGAGCGACCGGTGGTGCCGCCGGTGAACGCCAGGTGCGCGAGGTCGTCGGGCGAGCGGGTCGTGGCGGGGGCGGGCTCGGCGGCGAGCAGCTCGGCGAGCGGGGTGATCCGGTCGTCCCCCTCCCCGTCCGCTCCCACGTCGCCGGGGGCGGGTGCGGTCGCGGTGGGCGGCACGACGACGGCGAGCAGCGCGGGGTTCGCGTCGAGCAGCGGCCGCAGCGCGGGCAGGCAGGCGGGGTGGGTGACGACGGCGCTCGCGCCGACCTCCTCCAGCGCGGCGCCGAGGGCCTCGGTCGGCTGGGTGGGGTTGATCGCGGAAACGGTCGCCCCGGCGAGCAGCGCGCCGTGGTAGCCGACCGGGAACCAGATGCTGTTGGGCTGCAGCAGTGCGACGACGTCGCCGGGCCCGATCCCCCGCTCGCGCAGCCCCTGCGCGAAGCGCAACGCGTTCTCGTGCAGCGCGGCGAAGCTGAGGCGGAGGTCGCCGTCGAGCAGCGCGTCGCGGGCGCCGTAGGCGCGGGCGGCGGAGGCGAGCAGCGTGTGCAGTCCGGTGCGGGGGTAGTCGAGCGTGCGGGGCAGGCCGACAGGCCAGAGCGCGCGGTTCAACCCACGTCTCCCTTCGGGCGGTTGTCGCCAAGCTAGGCGCATGCAGACGGTCTGACAATGCAACCGACAGAACGCGGCCGGCAGAACGGACGGCGGCCGCCGCTCTCTAGATAGATGTATGGCACACGTATATAGTTGCCCCATGCAACAGCACGCCGAGGCGCACGGCAGCGCCAGTCCGTTCAAGCAGCCGAAGGCCGTCTTCGCCGTTGCCTTCGCCTGCGTCGTCTCCTTCATGGGCATCGGGCTGGTCGACCCGATCCTGCCCGCGATCTCCAGCCGGCTGAACGCCACGCCGAGCCAGGTGACCCTGCTCTTCACCAGCTACCTCGTCGTCACCGCCGTGGCGATGCTGGTCACCGGCTGGGTCTCCAGCCGGATCGGCGCCAAGAAGACGCTGATCGTCGGCCTGGCGATCATCGTGGTCTTCGCCGCGCTCGCCGGCGCCTCGCACAGCATCGGCCAGATCGTCGGCTTCCGGGCCGGCTGGGGCGTCGGCAACGCCCTGTTCATCGCGACCTCGCTCGCCGTGATCATCGCCAGCGCCAGCGGCGGATTCGTCGGCGCGATCATCCTCTACGAGTCCGCGCTCGGCCTCGGCATCGCCGTCGGCCCGTTGCTCGGCGGCCTGCTCGGCCAGGTCAGCTGGCGCGGACCCTTCTACGGCGTCGCCGTGCTGATGGCGATCGCCCTGATCGCCACCGTCACGCTGGTCCGGCCGCTGCCCCTGCCCGAGCGGCGCACCGGCCTGCTGGAGCCGCTCAAGGCGCTGCGCCACCGCGGCCTGCTCACCCTCTCGCTCGCCGCGCTCTGCTACAACTGGGCGTTCTTCACCGTGCTGGGCTACGCGCCGTTCCCGATGCGCCTGGGCGCGATCCAGCTCGGCTTGGTCTTCACCGGCTGGGGCGTCCTCGTCGCGGTCTTCGCCGTCTTCGGCGCCCCGTGGGTGGAGCGCCGCCTCGGCACCGCCCGGACCCTCTACGCCAACCTCGCCTTCTTCGCCCTCATCGTGCTCGCCATCGGCGTCTGGACGGACCATCCGAACGTGCTGATCGTCGCCGTCATCGCGGCGGGCATCCCGATCGGCATCAACAACACCGTCACCACCCAGGCCGTCATGAGCGTCTCCCCCGTGGAGCGCCCGATCGCCTCGGCGGCCTACGGCTTCGTCCGCTTCATCGGCGGCGGCCTCGCCCCGTTCGCGGCGGGCAAGCTGGTCGAGCACTACGACGTGCACGTGCCGTTCTACCTGGGCGCCGGCGTCCTGGTGCTGGGCATCGTGATCCTGTCCACCGCGCACGGCCTGCTCGACCGGGCCACCGCCGGTGAGCTGGAGGGCACGTCCGACGGCGACTTCGGCCTGACCCACCCCGCCGAGGTCGACGCGTAGCGGGACCGGCGGGTCACCGATACTGGACCGGTGAGCAGCGAAACGACCCCCGCCGAGACCCCCTTCGCCGACCGCGCGGACGACCGCGACAGCGCACCGCAGTTCGTGCTGCCGCTGGTCGTCCGCATCGAGCGCGCCGAGCCGCCCGGCCACACCGACGCGCTGGAGACCGCCGCGCGGGCCGTGCTGAGCTTCCTGAGCGACGAGCGCGTCACCGAGCCGGAGGGCGAGTGGGCGGCGGCCGTCGCCGCCTGGGAGGACGCCCGGATCCGCAAGGTCGTCCGCCGGGCGCGCGGCGGTGAGTGGCGCAAGGCCGCCGAGCTGCCCGGCCTGACGACGACCGGCAAGACGGCCGAGGTGCGGGTTTTCCCGCCGATCCCCCTGGACGGGTGGCCCAAGGAGCTCGCCAAGCTCCAGGTCTCCGGCACCGAGCTGAGCGACGAGACGCCGCCCGCGCCCGCCGACCCCGGCACCCCGGTGCTCTGGCTCAACCCCGAGCTGGACATGTCCACCGGCAAGTCCATGGCCCAGGTGGGCCACGCCGCCCAGCTGGCCTGGTGGGCGCTGGACGCCCACGCGCGCACGGCGTGGCGGGCGGAAGGCTTCCCGCTGGCCGTCCGCACGCCGTCGGACGCCTCCGCGTGGGCGGCGCTGACCTCCGCCGGTCTGCCGCTGGTCCGCGACGCGGGCTTCACCGAGATCGCGCCCGGCTCCTGCACCGTCGTCGCGGACCACCCGGCGCTGCGCCGGTAGGGCCTCAGCCGGGCAGGGAGTCCATGAAGGAGCTCACCGAGAACACCGCCTTGCCCGGACCGGGCGGGCCGTAGCCGGGCGGCGAGGAGAGGCCGAACTCCTCCAACGTCGCCCGGTAGGTCTGCAGCAGCCGGATGTGGTACTCCAGCGGCGCTCCGTCCGGATTCTCCTTGCCCAGCGGGGTGGTGGGCTCCGGGCACCAGGTGGTGAACCGGGGCACGATGCCGTGCGACATGAAGAAGCGCAGCCCCTCGTGCGTGGAGGCGATGGCCTCGTCCACCGTGGCGAAGCCGAACGGCTGCGCCATCTCCACGCCCGCGACGAAGTTGGGGATCACGTGGGACGGCCCGAACACCTCGGCGGAGTCGAGGATCCGGCGGTGCCACTCCGCCCGGCCGACGTAGCGCTCCTTGCCCGGGCAGTAGAGCTCGAACAGCCGCTTGTCCCACACCTCGAAGTTGGGGTGGTAGATCTTCACCCCGTAGTCGTGGAAGCGCTGCACGTCCGCCTTGGGCAGCGCCTGAGCGACGACCTTGCCGATCCACCGGCCAGGGAACCGCTCCTCGATCGCCTTGGCGTACTGGCCGTAGAAGTCCGCCTCGTCCCGGCCGCCGACGTGCGAGGTGATCGCGCCGCCCGTCAGGGTGTAGGCCCTGGAGGTGCCGGCCGTGTCATGACGGTCGATCAACTCCAGTGCCTCCAACACCTCCTCGACCGGCTTGACCCCGGTGTAGGGGCGGCCGGCCGCCTTGTGCTGGCGCCAGTTGTGGTTGATGTCGCAGTACTGGCACTCCTCCTTGGCGCCGAAGTACTGGCAGACCCGGAAGACCGTCAGGTAGATCAGGTAGCCCCACTGGATCGTGGGCGCGACCTCCATCACCGACTTGCCGTTGGCGAGCGTGTGCCGGTAGTAGTCCGGCATCGGCGGCACGCCCACGTCCGCGATCCGCACGCCGTCCAGGTAGAGGCCCAGCGTGCCGTCCTCACCCGCCCGCACCCGGTACGGCGAGGACGGGTTGAGCCGCACCGACACCACCGTGCGCCGCAGTTCGTAGGGTCCGCCGGTGAGCACGATCTCCTCCGGCGGCCGGTTGAGTGCGGCGGCGCCGAGCTCCGGCAGCGTGCGGTGGTCGAAGGAGAAGATGAAGTACGACTTCGGCTTGACGTCGCCGCCACCGCTCAGCGCCGACTCGTCGAACGCCATCCCGCCGCGCAGCAGGTCCTCCTTGATCACCGCCTCGCGCGGCACCTCGGGGAAGCGCTCCATCAAGTCCTCGACGAGCGCCGTGCGGTTCACACCGTCTGTGCCTGGCATACCGGTTCTCCCTCCCCCGGACGGGACGACCACCGTGCACGACGAGCCTAGTGCGCCCCCGCACCTTTCCGGCGTCGTTCAGCGCGGCTCGCCGGGGTAGGTTCCGAAGGACCAGCGGTTCCCCTCGGGATCGCGGGCGGCGAAGTCGCGCGAGCCGTAGTCGGTCTCGTGCAGCTCGGTGGTGATCTCCGCGCCCGCCGCCTTCGCGCGGGCGTGGACGGCGTCCGGGTCGGCCGTGACGACGTACGCGCCGAAGCTGCCGGGGCGCAGCGGCCAGAGGTCCTTCCCGTCGGTCTCGCGCACCGAGCCGAGCATGATGCCGCCGCCCTCCGGCCAGGACAGCTGGGCGTGGTGGACCGTCTCGCCCTCCCCGTAGACGACCGTCTCCTCGAAGCCGAAGGCCTCGACCAGGAAGCGGATCAGCGCGCGGGCGTCCTGCGCCCGCAGTGTGGGCCAGACCTGCGGCGCGGGCGGGGCCTTCTGGACCTTGGATTCGGTGCTCATCACTGACGCTCCTCGCTCGATTCGGGCTGCTGACCCCACCCTCCGCCCGTCGGATGGTGACCGGCTTGGATGTTTCGGAACTCCTCCGCCAGCCAGGCGCTGGGCGAGCAACCGGCCAGGGCGGTGAACTCGCGGTCGAGGTGCGACTGGTCGGCGTATCCGTGGTCCGCGGCGAGACCCGCGAGATCGGGGGCGGTGGGGCGCGACGCGAGCCGGCGCCGGGCCACGTCGAAGCGGACCACGCGTGCCGCGGCCTTGGGCGTGAGGCCGATCTCGGCCAGGAACCTGTTGCGCAGGTGGCGCTCGCTCCAGCCGACCTCCTCGGCCAGCGCCGAGACGCGGAGCAGCCCGCCGGAGGCGAGCAGCAGCCGCCACGCCTCGCACACCTCGGGCGGCAGGTCCGCCTCCCGCAGCCGACCCAGCAGCCAGGTGTCCACGACCCGGAAGCGCCCCGGCCAGTCCGCCGCCTCGCGGAGCTTCTCCTGCGCGTCCCGCGCGTCCGCGCCGAGGACGTCGTCCGCGTGCACGTCGATCCCGGCCAGGCCGCCCGCCGGAAGGCCCAGCAGGGCCCGCGCGCCGAGCGGACCGAGGGCCACCTGGACGCCGGACTGCCGGCCCGGCACGTCGATGACGGCGGGCGTGGTGTGCAGGCCGCCGAGCAGCGTGACGTAGTCACCGGGGGCGTCGTGAGGCCCAGGGTGAGCGGCGACGGTCAGCGGCTCGTCGAGGGTCAGGATCAGCGTCAGGTACGGCGACGGCAGGCCCCGGTGACGGCACGGTTCCACGCCGCGCTGACGGTAGCCGGAGTACCAGCCCACCAGCCCGCGCAGCGGCGGCGCCGGGCGGCCGCGCACGGCCTCGTCGACCACGGCGGTGGGGCGCTCCACGCTGGTCGTCACGGTTCACATTCTCGCGTCCTTGCCGGGGCCCGTCACCCGGGAGAGGCTGTCCGCGACAACCGCAGCAGGAGGCGATCCACCCGATGAGCCAGCAGTTCGGCGACTACCAGAACGAGATCTACTTCAACGGCCTGTTCGGGCGGCTGCCCGCCCTGCCCATGGACTTCGCCGAGCTCGCGCGCCGGGCCGAGGCCGCGCTGCCGCCGTCGATCTGGTCGTACGTCGCGGGCGGCGCGGGCGACGAGCGGACCCAGGACGCGAACGTCACCGCGTTCGAAGGCTGGGGGCTGGTCCCGCGGATGCTCGTCGGGGCGACGCGGCGGGACCTGGGTGTGGACCTGTTCGGCCTGCGCCTCCCCACACCGCTGTTCCTGGCGCCGGTCGGCGTGATCGGGCTGTGCGCGCAGGACGGGCACGGCGACGTCGCCACCGCCCGCGCCTCCGCGCGCACGGGCGTCCCGATGGTCGCCTCGACGCTGACGGTCGACCCGATGGAGGAGGTGGCCAAGGAGTCCGGCGACACCCCCGGCTTCTTCCAGCTCTACACCCCCACCGACCGCGAGCTCGCCGCGAGCCTGGTGCGGCGCGCGGAGGCGGCCGGCTACGCCGGGATCGTGGTCACCCTGGACACCTGGGTGACCGGCTGGCGTCCGCGCGACCTGGCCTCCGGCAACTTCCCGCAGCTGCGTGGCCACTGCCTGGCCAACTACTTCTCCGACCCGGTCTTCCGCTCCCGTCTGGCCAAGACCCCGGAGGAGGACCCGACCAGCGCGGTGCTGACCTGGACCCAGCTCTTCGGCAACCCGCTGACCTGGGACGACCTGGAGTGGCTGCGCTCGCTCACCACACTGCCGCTGATCCTCAAGGGCATCTGCCACCCCGACGACGCCCGCCGCGCGGTCGACGCGGGCGCCGACGGCCTCTACTGCTCCAACCACGGCGGCCGCCAGGCCAACGGCGGCCTGCCCGCCCTCGACTGCCTCCCCGGCGTCGTCGAGGCCGCGGACGGCCGGGCCGTCCTCTTCGACTCCGGTGTCCGCTCCGGCGCGGACGTCGTCAAGGCCCTGGCCCTGGGCGCGACGGCCGTCGGCATCGGCCGCCCGTACGCCTACGGCCTGGCGTTGGGCGGCGCCGACGGCATCGTCCACGTGCTGCGCACGCTGCTCGCCGAGGCCGACCTGATCATGGCTGTGGACGGCTATCCGACCCTGGCCGACCTCCGCCGCGAGGGCGCGCTGCGCCGGGTGCAACGGTGACCGTCGCGGTGGCCCTAACCGTTCCCGCGGCAGTGGGCACGCACGCTCGGGAACCATGCGAGCACGGAGAGCGTCGGACAAGTGTCAGCAGCGGAGCCGGTCCGGTCCGTCGTCACGGGGGTGGACGACGGCCCGGACCGGCCACGTTGACGCTCCGTCAGAACCAGGCGTAGCCCGGGAGGGTGTGCAGGCCCAGGGACGCGCCGAGGGCGCGGGTGAGGTGGTCGGTGCCCAGCTCCTCGCGGGTGCCGACCAGCGCGGCCTCCGGCCGGTGCGCGGCACGGGCCTGGGCGAGGCGTTCCCGGCCGTCCGCGATGCCGTGCTCGATGGCCAGCTCGGCCCCCGCCGGGAGGTCTCCGGGCTCGAACTCGCCGGGTTTCACACCGATGCCGATGGCGGCGAGCCGCTCGCGCAGCACGGCCTCCATCGGCAGGACCGGGCAGAAGGCCAGCAGGAAGTCGAGGACGGCGAAGAACTCGATCGTGTCCAGGTACTCCTCGCGCCACACCGGCCAGGTCGGCTCCGGTGCGGCGTCGGGTCTGCCCCGGCCGAGGTAGTCGCTGAGCGGGCGCAGCCCGAAGCCGCCGCGGAACGCGGCGAAGACCGTCTCGGTGCCCGCCTCGACGGGCGCGGTGCGGCCGGTCAGCCCGACCAGCGAGGTGTCGGCGCGCTGCACGTCGGCGATCCCGTCCGGGACACGGCCTTGCCAGCCCGGCGCGCTGATCAGGTGGTGCCCCGCCTGCCCGCCGGTGGTGCGGGAGCCGACGAAACCCACGTAGCTGGTGTCCAGGTCGTGCACGGCGATGACGTAGGGGCGTTCGGTGCTCGGCACGCTCAGCACCCAGGGCTCCGCCCGCAGGTCCAGCCACGCCCACGCCGAAGGCGGGCCCTTCGGGCCCGCCGGCGCCTCACCGAACTGGAACGCGCCGAACCGCGCGTCCCCGTCGATGACCTGGTCGTACAGCACGTGGTAGTTCTGCAGCAGGGCGTAGCCCCAGATCCAGCCCTCCGCGGCGGTCCGGCGGATCTCCTCGACGGGCGGGAATGCCATGGCGCCCCTCTCCTCGACGGCCCCGCAAACGCGGACCTGAAACGAGGGTGCTGCACCCTCGCCCGAAGCGCTACCCGGGCGAGCCGCCCGGGGGGAAGTTGCAGCACGCCAAGGGGCGCGAGGCTCCACCAATCCGCGCCTCCGGCGCGCGGGCGCGACCTGGGTCGGGCAGGATCCAGCCCGGAAGTTGCAGCACACCAAGGGGCGCGAGGCTCCACCGATCCGCGCCTCCGGCGCGCGGGCGCGACCTGGGCCCCGAGCTGACAGGGCCATCCGCCTCGGGTGGGTTGCTCGCGCCCCCGGAGGTAGGGCAGCTAACTCCTGGCGGGCAGGACCCGGCCGGTCACCTCGCCGAAGCCGAGGCGGCGGCCGTTCGGGCCGGGGGCCGTGGCCGTGATGGTGACCTCGTCGCCGTCCTCCAGGAAGCCGCGGCTGGTGCCGTCACCGAGCTCGGTGGGGCGCTCGCCGTTCCAGGTGAGTTCGATCAGCGCGCCCTCGGTGCCGCGGTCCGGGCCGCTGACCGTGCCGGAGGCGTACAGGTCGCCGGGGCGGACGCTCGCGCCGTTGACGGTCATGTGCGCCAGCATCTGGGCCGGCGTCCAGTACATGCCCGCGAACGGCGGGCGCGAGATGACGGTGCCGTTGAGGCGGACCTCCAGGGCCAGGTCGAGGCCCCACGGCTCCTTGGCGTCGCGGTCGTCGAGGTACGGCAGCGGCTCGACGTCCCGGGCCGGCGGAGCCACCCGCGCCGCGGGCGCGAGGGCGTCCAGCGGGACCACCCACGGGGAGACCGACGTGGCGAAGGACTTCCCGAGGAACGGGCCGAGCGGCACGTACTCCCAGCCCTGGATGTCGCGCGCGGACCAGTCGTTGACGAGGCAGACGCCGAAGACGTGCTCGGCGAAGTCCGCCATCGGCACGGCCGTGCCCAGCTCCGAGCCGGCGCCCACCACGAAGCCGACCTCGGCTTCGATGTCGAGGCGGCGGCTCGGCCCGAAGCTGGGCACCGCCTCGGTCGGCGCCTTGCGCTGGCCGTTCGGGCGGACGATCGGCGTGCCGGAGACGACGACGGTGCCGGAGCGGCCGTGGTAACCGATGGGCAGGTGCTTCCAGTTGGGCGTCAGCGGCTCGCTGTCGGGGCGGAACAGGCGGCCCAGGTTGGTCGCGTGGTGCTCGGAGGCGTAGAAGTCGACGTAGTCGCCGACCGTGAACGGCAGGTGCAGGGCGACGTCGGCGCGCGGCACCAGGCACGGCTCGACCACGGCGCGGAACGCCGGCTCGCTCAGCCAGCGGGTGAGCGCGTCGCGGACGCGGGTCCACGCGGCGCGGCCGGCGGCCAGCAGCGGGTCGAGGCTCGCGGCCTCCAGCAGCGGGTCGGGCGAGCCCACGGCGCGGGCCGCGGCGCCCGCGTCGAGCACCCACGGGCCGATCGCGACGCCGAGCCGGCGCCGCTGCGGGTCGTCGGCGGTCGAGAAGACGCCGTAGGGCAGGTTGTCGATGCCGAAGAGGGTGTCCTCGGGCAGGTCCAGCCAGGTCGTCACAGGTGCTCCATCAACGTCGTTCGCGAGGTGCCGGGTGAGGGGGTTTCAGGCGGGCGGCAGCAGGCCGAGGTCGGTCAGGTCCTCCAGCGGCTCCAGCACGCTACAGGTGCCGTACGCGGTGAACGCCCGCCGTGCGCGCTCGACCTGTTCGTCCGTCAGATCCGCGGCCACCGCAGCGAGTCCCTCCGCGCCGTGGTCGGCCAGCACCTCGGCCACCGCGAGGGCGTCCGCGCCCTGTACGGCGAAGTGCGTGGCCAGCAGGATGTTGAGGAAGCCGTGGTGCATGAAGCCGGTGACCGGGTCGACGTAGCGGACGGCGTGGTGCAGGCCGGCCGTGCACTTGAAGGCCAACTCGCGGTTCGCACAGCCGGTGATGAGCGCGGCCAGCTCCTCTGCGCTCGGAAAGGCCTGCGGTTCGAGGCCACCCGTGCGGTACTTGACGCGGTAGGGCGAGGCGGCGACGACGTCGAGCGCCAGCGGCAGGCCCGCACTGCCCGCCTCCCGGCGCAACTCCACCGCGCCGTGGACGTGTTGGCCGGGCAGCTCGCGGTCCAGCGCGGCGCAGCCGCGGGCCGCGGCCTCGGCCGGGGAGCCCTCGGGGTCCGGGCCGAGCTCGACGCCGACCAGGTGCAGGCCGGGCCACTTGGTCGTCTCCTCCAGCGCGGCGGCCAGCCCGGAGGGGCCGCCGCGCACCACGAGCGCGACGTCGAGCGGTCGACCGGCGCCGCCGCTCTCCTCGGCGGCCGCGCCGACCTCGGCCACGCGCTCCGCGCCGACCAGGAAGGGTCCGACCAACGGCGCGTACCAGGCGGCCCGGTGGTTGCGGTGCGCGGGCACCGCCTCGGCCACCGGCGCGTTGCCGGGCGGGAAGAGCGCGGCGTCGTCACAGAAGTCGGCGAAGAGCGGCGGGACCAGGTGCGCGGGCCTCACTCGGAGTCCTCCTCGGTGCCCTCGGCGCCTTCGGCGGTCTCGGCCGGTCCGCGGCCGCTCCAGGTCCACGCGTAGCGGCCGTCGTCGGTGGCACGCGCGCCCTCGGCGAGCTCCAGCGGGCGGAAGGTGTCGACCATGACGGCGAGCTCGTCGAAGAACTCCGCGCCGATGCTGCGCTCGTAGGCGCCCGGCTGGGGGCCGTGGGTGTGGCCGCCGGGGTGCAGCGACACGCTGCCCTGGCCGATGCCTGAGCCCTTGCGGGCCTCGTAGTTGCCGCCGCAGTAGAACATGACCTCGTCGCTGTCGACGTTGGCGTGGTAGTACGGCACCGGGATCGACAGCGGGTGGTAGTCCACCTTGCGCGGCACGAAGTTGCAGATCACGAAGTTGTTGCCCTCGAACACCTGGTGCTGCGGCGGCGGTTGGTGCACCCGGCCGGTGATCGGCTCGTAGTTCTCGATGTTGAAGGCGTACGGGTAGAGGCAGCCGTCCCAGCCGACCACGTCGAAGGGGTGCGTGGGCGTCACCATGATGGTGCCGCCGACCGATCCGCCGACGCGGT
This sequence comes from Streptacidiphilus pinicola, assembly GCF_003258295.1. Lineage (GTDB taxonomy): Bacteria > Actinomycetota > Actinomycetes > Streptomycetales > Streptomycetaceae > Streptacidiphilus > Streptacidiphilus pinicola. Next base: position 57,885 of record NZ_QKYN01000059.1, read on the forward strand.
GCTTGACGTAGACCTCGACGTCGCCGTCGTCCTCGGCCAGCAGCGGCCCGACGGGGCCGCGCAGGTCGCGCTCGCAGAACGGCGCGTGCTCCAGCAGCTGCCCGTACTTGGACAGGTAGCGCTTGGCGGGCGTGATGTGACTGTTCGCCTCGATGGCGTACAGGCGCAGCGGCACGTCGCCGGTCGGCAGCCAGCGGTGCGTGGTGGCGCGCGGGATGACGACGTAGTCGCCCTGGTGGACCTCGATGCTGCCGAAGACGGTCTCGACGACGCCCGTGCCGGACTCGACGTAGACGCACTCGTCCCCTATCCCGTTGCGGTACAGGGGGGACGGCAGTCCGGCGGCGACATAGGCGATCCGCACGTCGGCGTTGGCGAGCACGACACGCCGATCGCGCACCGGGTCGGCCTGGCGCCAGGACGCGCCGGGGAAGAGGTCGTGCAGCTTGAAGTGGAACGGCTTGAGCGGGTGGTTCGGCTCCGGCTTGCCGTCGTCGATCCGCCACACCCGGCTGTCCACCATCGCGGACGGGATGGCCCGGTGGTAGAGCAGCGAGGAGTCGGAGGAGAAGCCCTCCTCCCCCATCAGCTCCTCGTAGTACAGGGATCCGTCGGCAGCACGGTGCTGCGTGTGCCGCTTCGGCGGGACCGACCCCACACTGCGGTAGTAGGCCACTTCGTCGCCTCCCGGGCTGCTGTGCCGTTGGCACCCGGCCGCGGCGGCCCGGCACCCTGACAGGACCAGTATTGACGATCAGCAGTACAGGGCCTAGCTTCGCTCGCTGACAATGTCAGGCGCTCGAGGTGCGCAATCTGCCAAGCTTGGTCCCGGAGGAAAGGCGGCGAGATGGAAGCTCAGCGCAGAAAGCCCGACCAGCTCGACGTCCTGCTGATCCGCGCCCTGGCGGAGAATCCGCGCGCCGGATTCCTGGAGCTGTCCCGGCTGACGGGTGTCTCCCGGGCCACCGTCCAGGCCCGCATCCAGCGTCTGGAGGCGGACGGCGTCATCACCGGCCACGGTCCGGACGTGGATCTGGCCGCGGCCGGCTTCCCGGTGCTGGCCTTCGTGAACCTGGAGATCTCCCAGGGCAGCCTGCAGGAGCTCTCCGTCGAGCTGGCCAAGGTACCCGGCGTCCTGGAGGCCTACGGCACGACCGGCTCCAGCGACGTCCACTGCCGCGTCGCCGCCACCTCCCACGAAGGCCTGCAGCAGACCCTGATCGAGATCAGCCGCATCTCCTGTGTGGGCCGCTCCACCAGCGTCATCGCCCTCTCCAAGGTGGTCGCCCCCCGCTACCTGCCGCTCCTCGAGGCCGAGGACCGCCCCCGCCCGAGCCGCGTCCCGAACCGGGACTAGCTCCTGCCCGGCGGCATTATCGTCACTTCGACACCAAGGGGGCCGCACGGCATGCGCCTGCTCTCCGTCAACATCGGCAGGCCCCGGCCCAACCCGTGGAAGGGCCTGTTCGCGACGGGCATCGACAAGCGGCCCGTCGCCGGCCCGGTCGCGGTCAGCGCGCCCGGACCCAAGGGCGATGGCGAGGTCGGGCTCGCCGGCGACCGGGCCTACGACGTCAAGCACCACGGCGGCGTCGACCAGGCCGTCTACGCCTACGCCCGCGAGGACCTCGACGGCTGGCAGCCCGAGCTGGGCGGGCCGCTGCGCAACGGCGTCTTCGGGGAGAACCTCACCACGTCGGGCCTGGACGTCAACGGCGCCCTGATCGGTGAGCGGTGGCGGATCGGGCCGGACGTCGTACTGGAGGTCTCCTGCCCGCGCATCCCCTGCGTGACCTTCCAGGGCTGGCTGGAGCGGGACGGCTGGATCAAGCGCTTCACCCGTGCCGCACGACCCGGCGCCTACCTGCGCGTGCTCACGCCCGGCGAGATCCGGGCGGGCGACCCCATCGAGATCACGCACCGCCCCGACCACGACGTCACCGTCGCCCTCACCTTCCGCGCCCTGACCCTCGAACCGGAGCTCCTCCCCCGCCTCCTCGCCGCTGACGCCCTCCCCCTCGAGGCAATGGAACTGGCCCGCCGCCGCACCCACGGCACGGCGTAGCCCCGCCGTCAGACGGCTGCCCGCGCGCGGACGACGAGGAACGGCGGCAGCCTGGCCCGCTGCGGCTGATGGTCCGTCACGCGCGGGGTCGGCGCCGGCTCGGTGACGCCCTCCAGGGCGAAGCCGTGGCGGATCAGGGCGGTCAGGTAGCTGGACAGCGTCCGGTCAAAGCCCGGACGCTACCGGCGCGTTGCCCGACGCCTCCAGCGGTTTTCCGGCAGGGAAGACCGAGGAGGGGTGCGGGGCCCCGACGGCGCCGCACCCCTCCTCGGGGGATCAGGTCAGTCGTTCCACTTGGGGCGGAGGGTGACCGTCAGGATGGTGCGGTACTCGGCGGGCTGCGCGGCGCCGACCGTGTACGGGGAGGCGGCGTCGGTGCCGTAGGTCGCGCCGACGGAGGGGAGGGGCTTCGGGGTGGAGTAGCCCGCGAAGAGCATGGTGACCGAGCCGTCCGGGTTCTGGACGACCGTCGGGTCGTAGACGCGGCCGGAGTAGTAGCCGGAGATGTCCAGCGCGCCGCCGTTGGCGTCCAGGGTGTGGAGCGCGGAGAAGGAGTAGTCCGTGCCGATGAGCTTCTGCGGCGCGGACCAGTGGATGCCGTCCCGCGAGGACGCGTAGAAGATCTGGTTGAACGCGTCGCTGTCCCCGTCCGAGGCGTACGCGCCGGACAGGAAGAGGCCGAGGCTGCCGTCGCGGTTCTTCACGACGGTGCCGCGCGAGCCGGCCCAGCGCAGCGTGTCGTCGCTGTTGGAGGTCGGGTCGTTGAGGCCGTTGACCTGGCCGAGGTCGGTGAAGTGCAGGCCGTCCGTGGTGTAGGCGGCGCGGACCACGGTGTAGTCCTCGTTGTTGCCGAAGAGCGTCTTGGGCTTGTTCTTGCCCTCGCCGATCTTCGACAGCGTCGCGTACGGGGCGACGGCCGCGCCGGGCGCGCCCACATCGCTCCCCTTGGCCACGGCGCCGGTGCCGCCGGTGCAGCCGGTCAGGTCGGTCGCGTCCTCGCCGGTGCAGGTGACCTGCACGATGCCCGCGGCGGTGCCGAGGCTGACGGTGACCTGACCGTTCGTCAGTGGCAGCGCAGAGGTGCTGCCTACCGGCAGCGTCGCGGCCGGCAGCGTCACCGCGGCCGTGGTGGCGGTCGGGGTGAAGTAGTTGACGATCTTCTCGGTGTACAGCACGCCCACGCTGCCGCGCGGGGCGCCCGCGAGGTGCGGCACGGTGCTGATGATGCCGTCCGGGGAGACCAGGCCGGAGGTCTGGTCCGCGCCGGCCGGGATCACCGAGTCGGCGGTCACCGCGTCGCCCGCGTTGATCTGCACGCCGCCCGCGTCACGCGTGGTGCAGCCGGTGAACGCGGTCGCGGTCGCGTTGCCGTCGTTGCAGTCGACGATGTGGCCGTCGACCTTGAAGTGGCCCGGCTGCTCGAAGTTCGCGGTGTTGCCGACATTGACGGTGACCCCGGCGCCGCCCGGACCGGCCGGGACGGAGACCGCGGCGGTCGCGGCGGTGCTGCCGCCCTGGCCGACCGACTCCGCCGACGGCAGGCCCGCGAGCGGATTGTCGCCCTTCGGCGTGAGGTGGTGGACGATCAGGTTCACGCCCGGGTTGTCGCCGCTGGGACGGCTCAGCGTGTAGAGGTACTCGTGGCCGTGCACCGACAGGGTGAACGCGTGGCCCTGACCGTCGTCGTTGGTGTTGCCGTCCGGGCACAGGCCCTGGTTCTGCTCCAGCGCCTCGCCGGTGTACTTCCAGGTGCGGCCGTGGTCGTGCGAGACGGCCGAGACGACGGCCTCGTCGCCGTCCTTGGGACGGTAGTCGAACAGGCCGGTGAGGCTGCGGCCGTGGTCCGAGCTGGTCACGAACGGGAAGTAGTACGGCTGCATCGGCAGCGTGGTGTGCGCGGGCTGCCGCACCACCGCGCCGGTCTCCGGGGTCGGGCCGCCGCTCGCGCAGTAGCCGGTCAGCGGGCCGGGCGTGCCGGTGACGCCGCTCTGCGCCGGGTAGGCGCCGGACGCGGCGGGGTCCACGGCCAGGTTCGGGTAGGTCACGCCGCCGACGGTGATCGTGCCGGCGCCGCCGGAGGTGAAGGTCGGCAGGCTGCCGGCGTAGGACGGACCGGCCGTCAGGTCGCCCTGCGCCAGCGTCCAGGGGCCGCCCTGGACCTTGGCGACGACGGGCGTCCCCACGGTCCAGCCGGCGAGGACCCGGTGGTGCGCGGGCTGGGCGGCGGCGCCGGCAGGCTGGCCGACGAGCAGGGCGCCTGCGGTGAGGCAGACGACTCCGGTGGCGGCGACCGTCGCGGTACGACGACGTGACATGGGCGGTCCTTCCGGGAGCGAATCGGGGACGCGAGCGCTCGGAGCGCGAACGGCCGTGATCCTGACTCATCGGCGCGGCCCGGCGGGAGAGCTCCGATGGACTGTTCACGGAGCGTTCGACGGGCGTCCGCCGCAGTGTCGGCCACCTCCCAGGGACAGACCGGACACACCGGGGAAGGTCCGGACGAGCCGCGCGAACTGCCGTACGGGCGAGCGGGAATGAGACGCCGCCAACGCACCTTGTACAACCTTGTACAGCTTGTACGGACAAGCGGGCCGGTGGGCTTCGGGCCCCGCTCGCGATCGCGTTCCGGAGGGGATCGTTCATGGGTATACGTCTGGGCCTGAGCCTGCCGCAGTTCCGCCAGTACACGCCGGGCCGCGACGTGGCCGACGTGGCCCGCGCGGCGGAGGACATCGGCTTCGACAGCGTCTGGGTCTTCGAACGCCTGCTGTTCCCCGAGAACTCGGCCCAGGGTCTGTACGGCGTGCCCGGCCTGCCCTGGCCCGAGTTCTACCGCTCCGTCGCCGAGCCGCTGATGACACTGGCCACCGCCGGAGCCGTCACCGAGCGGGTCCGGCTGGGCAGCAGCGTGCTCATCGCACCGCTGCACGTGCCGTTCCAACTCGCCAAGCAGCTGGCCACGTTGGACGCGGGCACCGGCGGCCGGGTGCTCGCGGGCCTGGGCACCGGCTGGTCCCACGACGAGTACGCCGCCTCCGCCGTCGCCCCCTTCGCGGAGCGCGGCGCGCAGCTGGACGAGACGCTCGACGTCTTCGACGCGGTCTGGGGTCCGAACCCGGTCTCCTACCAGGGCAAGCGCACGGTCATCGCCGAGTCCGAGGTCGGCCCCAAGCCGGCCCGGCCGATCCCCGTCCTGCTCGCGGCCTCCAGCACTCGCGCCCTCGACCGCCTCGCCCGCCGCGCCGACGGCTGGCTCCCGGTCGGCGTCCCCTTCGACCGGATCACCTCCACGTGGGCCTCCATCCGCGAGGCCGCGGAGGGCCACGGCCGCGACGCGTCGGACATCGCCGCGATGGAGATGATCGGCCGCGCCAACATCGCCCTCCACCCGAGCCCGCTCCCGGAGGCGGGCCGCACCCAGTACACCGGCTCGCGCGAGCAGGTCGTCGCGGACGTGGTCGCGGCGGCCGAGGCCGGCATGCACGAGCTGCTGCTGGACCTCCAGGGGACCGCGCGGGACGCCAAGGAACTGATCGACCTCGGCGCGGAACTCCACGCGGCGGTCCGCGCGGCCGGCGTGTAGCGGCCGGCGTGGAGGCGCGGCGCCCGGCGCGGGCTCAGCCCCGTCCGGTCCGGGCGCGCTCGCGCTGGGCCATCGCGTCGATCTCGTCCTTGGCCTGCCGCAGGCTCGCGCCCGTCCGTTCGCGGTAGACCTTGATCGCCTGGATCTTCTTGCCCAGCCGGACCAACTCCAGTACCGGGTCGGCGTCCTGGGGCGAATCGAGGGGCGCGTCCGTCACCGCGAGCGGCAACGCCCCCAGCGCCCCCAGCGCCCCCAGCCTGGCCAGCACCAGGTCCAGCTTCTCCTCGATCGCCGCGAGGCGCTGCTCCACCGTCACGGTGTCCACGGGTTCCATGCGCCCGACTCTATGGCCTGCGCGAGGACGCCGTCGCGCCCTACGCTTGCCGGTCGTGATCGCTACCCGTTCCGACGGCCTGCGCCTGGACACCGACCGCGCCCTCATCGACGTCGACCGCGTGCACCACTGGCTGAGCACGGACGCCTTCTGGGCGCTCGGCCGCAGCCGCGACAAGGTCGCCAGGACGATCGAGAACTCGCTCGTCTTCGGGCTGTACGAGAGCGCCGAGCCCGTTGACGGGCACGGCGACGGGGACGGCGAGGAGCACGGTGCCGAGCCCGGCAAGGTGGGCGAGCAGCTCGCCTTCGCCCGGGTCGTCACCGACTACGCCACCTTCGGCTGGCTCTGCGACGTCTACGTCGCCCCCGAGGCGCGCGGGCGCGGCATCGGGACGTGGCTCGCCGCGGCCGTCGTCGCCGAGCTGGCCCCCTACGGCCTCAAGCGGCTGATGCTGGCGACCGTCGACGCCCACGAGGTGTACGCGCGTGCCGGCTTCCAGCCGCTCCCCGACCCGGGCCGGATCATGATCATCAGCGAGTGAGGGGGCCGCTGTACCCGGCCGGGCACCTGCTGGGACCCGGCACGGGAACCGGCTTCGGGGTCCCCGCCTGCGGGGGCCTCGGAACGGTCTGCCTAGACTCCTCGGCGTGACGAAGTTCTTCCTGATCCTGCACATCCTCGCCGCCATCGTGGCCATCGGCCCGGTCGCCGTGGCCGCCAGCATGTTCCCGCCGGTCGCGCGCAAGGCGCTGGCCGCCGGGCCGGACGGCCTGGAGGAGACCGCCACCCTCGGCGTGCTCAACCGGATCTGCAAGGTCTACGCCCTGGTCGGGCTCGCCGTGCCGCTGTTCGGCTTCGCGGCGGCCGGCGTCATGAAGGTCACCGGCCAGACCTGGGTGATCGTCTCGATCGTGCTGACGGCGATCGCCGCCGTCCTGCTCGCCGTCCTGGTCCTCCCCCGCCAGGCCGAGCTGCTCGCGGGCAAGGGCCCGCAGGGCCGCGAGGTGGGCGTCAAGGACACCAAGCAGCTGGCGATGTACACCGGCATCTTCAACCTGCTCTGGGCCGCCGTGACGGTCATCATGATCGTTCGCCCGGGCTCGACGCTGGGGCACTGAGGAATGGGCCGTCGGCGGCCCGTGTTGTGGCTGGCGTGAGCGACACCACTCCTGACCAGGCCGCACCCACCCCGCTGCTGCGGATGCTCCAGCTGCCGGGCCTCCCCGACGCCGACGGCGACGTACCGGTCTGCGGCCCCGACGGCTGCACCGTCCCCGCTCCCGCCGCGCAGCCCACGTCCGCGACGCCCGCCACGTCCGAGCAGGATTCCTGAGCAGGATCAGGGCACGGTCAGCACGATCTTTCCGCGGACCTTTCCCGTCCGGCTGAGCTCGACCGCCTGCTGCGCCTCCGCCAGCGGGAACTCCCGGTTCACGTGCACGCGCAGCGAACCCGCCTCCGCCAGCGCGTTGAGCTCGCGCAGGTCGCGGCCGGAGGGGTGCACCCAGACGTAGCGGCCACCGAGCGCCTTCACCGAACCGTCGACGACGGAGGCGATGCGCGCCGGGTTCTTCACCACCTCGGCGGAGACCGCGACCGCGTCACCGCCGAGGAAGTCCAGCGCCGCGTCCACGCCCTCGGGGGCCATCTCCCGTACGCGCTCCGCAAGGCCGTCCCCGCTCAGCACCGGCTCCGCGCCGAGCTCGCGCAGGAAGGGAAAGCTCTCCGTCCGCGAGGTCGTCCCGATCACCCGGGCCCCGCGCGACGCCGCGATCTGCGTCGCGAACCCGCCCACGCCGCCGCCCGCCGCGTGGATCAGCACCGTCCCGCCGCCCTCCACGTGCACCGCGCCCAGCGCCTGGTACGCCGTCAGCCCGGCGAGCGGGAGCCCGCCCGCCTCCGGCCAGCTCATCGCCTGCGACTTGGGCGCCAGCGAGCGCACCGGCACCGCCGTGTACTCGGCCCAGGTGCCGATGTGCGCGAAGTCCTGCCGGTTGTACGCGATCACCTCGTCGCCCACGGCGAACTCGCTCACCCCGACCCCGACCCGCTCCACCACTCCGGCGACGTCCCAGCCCATGGTGAGCGGGAAGTACGCGTACACCATCGGATCGAGCGCGCCCCCGGCGACGTGCCAGTCCACGGGGTTCAAGCCCGCGGCCCTGACCCGTACCAGCACCGAGTCCGGTCCGACCTTCGGCAGCGGCTGCTCGCTCAGCCTGGGCGTCTCGCCGTACGCGTCGATGGTGACGGCCTTCATCTGTGTCTCGCCTCCACGTCGCACCGCGCCTGCCCCGCCCTCGCGCACGATCCTCCCCCGCGCCGCCCGCCCGGGCACCCGCGACCGCCGCCGCACTGCGCCGTTCGGCGGAGCGCGCGACGACGGGCGGGCTCACAGCCCCCAGCGCAGCGCCGGCGCGTTCACCGGCGCGTCCCACAGCTCCAGCAGCTCGTCGTCCACCCGGCAGAGCGTGAACGACGCGCCCGCCATGTCCAGGCTGGTCACGTAGTTGCCGACCAGGCTGCGGGCGATGGTGACGCCTCGTCCGGTCAGCGCCCGGGAGACCTCGTTGAAGAGGATGTAGAGCTCCGACAGCGGGGTGGCGCCGAGCCCGTTCACCATCACGATCACGTCGGCGGGCTCCGCGTCATCCGCGAAGAGCGGCTCGGCCAGGATCGCGTCCAGAGCCAGCTCCGCGACCTCGCGCGCGGACGCGAGCTTCTGGCGTCGACGGCCCGGCTCGCCGTGGATGCCGACGCCGACCTCCATCTCGTCCTCGGGCAGCAGGAAGCCGGGCTTGCCGTTGGCCGGGGTGGTGCACCCCGTCAGCGCGACCGCGAACGAGCGCGCGTTCGCGTTCACCCGGCGCCCCAGGTCGGCGACCGCGGCGAGATCGGCGCCGCGCTCGGCGAGCGCGCCCGCCAACTTCTCGACCAGCAGCGTCGCACCGGTGCCGCGCCGTCCCGCCGTCCACGTCGAGTCCTGCACCGCGACGTCGTCGTCGACCAGCACCGTCTCGACCACGATGCCGGCCTCCTCGTCCGCCAGCTCCGCCGCCATCCGGAAGTTCAGCACGTCGCCGGTGTAGTTCTTCACGACGAACACCACGCCCGCACCGCCGTCCACGGCCTGCGCGGCGGCCACCATCTGCCCGGGCACCGGCGAGGTGAACACCTCGCCGGGGCAGGCCGCGTCCAGCATGCCGACGCCCACGAAGCCCGCGTGCAGCGGCTCGTGACCGGAACCGCCGCCGGAGATCAGCGCTACCTTGCCGGGCCGCGTCGGCGCCGTCCGGCGCACGAACGGGGCGGCTCCCGTGACCACCGTCAGCGTCGGATGCGCGGCCGCCAGCCCGGCGAGGCCGTCCGCGACGTAGGAGTCAGGGGTGTTGAGGAACTTCTTCACAACGTCAGCCCTCCCGTGCGTCGGCCCGCACGACCGAATCTGCATCTGTCACGCGCGCGTCCACGCTGGTGCTTCCACTTCGGCGAGCCGCGAATCTAGCATCGCGGACATGACCGAGAGCAGTAACGCGCCCACCGATCGTGTCCGCGTCGCGTCGGCGACGGAAGAGGGCGTGCCGCACGCGCCGGGCGCGGACCAGCCGCAGCACCCAGGGATGGTCGGCCTCGTCCTCGTCTCCCACAGCGCCCGTCTGGCCACCGGGCTGCGCGAACTGCTGGAGCCGCTGGGCGGCGGACTGGTCCCGCTCGCCACAGCCGGCGGGTCGGAGGACGGCACGCCGGACGGCGGGCTGGGCACCAGCTACGCGCGGATCGAGGCCGCGATCGCCGCCGCGGACGCCGGCGCGGGCGTGCTGATCCTGCCGGACCTGGGCAGCTCCGTGCTCACCGCCCGCCTGGTCCTCACCGACCTCGGTCGCGAGGACGTGCTGCTCGTCGACGCGCCATTCGTCGAGGGCGGCGTGGCCGCGGTCGTCGCCGCCTCCACCGGCGCCACGCTCACCGACGTCGCCGCGGCGGCCCGCGAGGCGCGCACCATCCCGAAGTTCTGAGCGGCCGGCGGCAGGGGTGAGGCGGGGCCCGCGCGTTTGCCGGGACGCCCTGGGAGAATGCAACCGGTGGCAGATTCGCAATTCGCATGACAACGCACGACACGACGCATCCGGCAGAGCGCTTTGCGCCTCGCCGCGCGCGACAGGAGAGTGAGCGCTCCGTGGGCAGTCCCGTCGACCAACTGGTGGACCTGCTGGATCTGGAACAGATCGAGGTCAACATCTTCCGCGGACGCAGCCCCGAGGAGTCGCTCCAGCGCGTCTTCGGCGGGCAGGTCGCCGGCCAGGCCCTGATCGCGGCGAGCCGCACCGTCGCCCCGGACCGGCCGGTGCACTCGCTCCACGCCTACTTCCTGCGCCCGGGCACGCCCGGCGTCCCGATCGTCTACCAGGTGGACCGGATCCGCGACGGCCGCTCCTTCACCACGCGCCGTGTGCTCGGCGTCCAGCAGGGCCGGACGATCTTCGCGCTGACCGCCGACTTCCACCTGCCGGAGGAGTCGCCGTTCGAGCACCAGATCGCCATGCCCGACGTCCCGGCGCCGGAGCAGTTGCCGACCGCGCTGGAGGAGGTCGGCTCCGTCCTCGGCGAACTGCCGCCGTTCATCAGCCGCCGCCAGCCCTTCGACCTGCGCTACGTCGACCGCCTGCGCTGGACGGAGGAGGAGCTCAAGGGCGTCGAACCGCGCAGCGCGGTCTGGCTGCGCACCAACGGCACCCTCCCGGACGACCCGCTGATCCACACCTGCGCCGTCACGTACGCGAGCGACATGACGCTGCTCGACTCGGTCCGCGTCCCGGTGGAGCCGCTGTGGGGCAAGCGGCACTTCGACATGGCGTCCCTGGACCACGCGATGTGGTTCCACCGCCCGTTCCGCGCCGACGAATGGCTGCTCTACCAGCAGGAGTCCCCGGTCGCGGTCGGCGCGCGAGGCCTCGCGCGCCGACCGCGACCGGGGACTCCTGCTGGCAGAGCAGCCCTCCCTCGGCGCGGAACGGGCGTTGGACCCACCTCGCGCGGTCCCGGGCCGCCCTGTCGAAGTGCCGCTGCCCCCACAGCGGCTCCGCCTGCACGCGGCCCGCGTCGCGCAGCGACATGCCGTTCGCGTCCGTTGCGGCTCCGGCGCGGCTCCGCGGCTCCGCCGGGCAGGCTGCGGCCGTGGCTCGCCAGTCTCCCCCGCT
>NZ_QKYN01000060.1:0-417 GCF_003258295.1 Streptacidiphilus pinicola
CGGGCGGCGCGGCAGGGCAGTGGGGCGGGAAGAGTGGCGCGGAGTGGTGTGGGGGAGCCGGAGGCGCGGCGGCTCGGGGCTGGTGGGGGCGGGCGGGCGGCGGCGGGGGGACGAGGGGGAGAGCGGGCGGCGCGCGCCCGCCCGGATCCGCGCCGTGGGCGGGGGCGGCCACGGCGGGAACACGGGGGGGTGATGCCCCGCCGCTCCGACGACTCGGCGCCCGCCGGCCGGCCGGGCCGATCCGGCCGCCGCGGCGGCCGCTGGCGGCGAGGCGGACGCGGGAACGGCCGGGGCGGCCGGGACCACCACGGGGGCCGGCACCGGGGCCGCAGCGGAGGGCCAGCCAGGGCCGTGGAGCAGGCGGCCCGCCGCGACGATCGCTTCGGCGAGGCGTTCCAGCACCGCCTCCGCCTGCTC
>NZ_QKYN01000060.1:523-64970 GCF_003258295.1 Streptacidiphilus pinicola
TGCCCAGCTCGGCGGCGCGGGCGGCGAGCCCCTGCTCACGGACGAAGCGAAGCGTCGCCGCGCCTGCGGCCATGGCGAGTTGGTTACCGCGAAAGGTGCCGGCGTGGGCGCCGGGCGACCAGACGTCGAGGTCGCCACGGTAGACGATGGCGGCCAGCGGGAGGCTGCCGCCGACGGCCTTGGAGACGACCATGACGTCCGGCTCGACGCCGGAGTGGTCCACCGCCCAGAACGTGCCGGTGCGGCCGACGCCGGTCTGCACCTCGTCGACGATCAGCGGGATGCCGTGGCGGGCGGTCAACTCCCGCTGCTCGCGCAGCCACTCGTCGGGCGCGGGGACCACTCCGCCCTCGCCCTGGACCACCTCGACGAGCATGCCCGCCGGACGGTCGACGCCGCCCTTCGGGTCCTCCAGCAGCGAGGCCGTCCAGCGCGTCCCGAGCCGGGCGCCGGCCAGGCCGCCGACCCCGAAGGGGCAGCGGTAGGCGTAGGGGTAGGGCAGCCGGGTCACCGAGCCGCCCGAGCCGGAGCCCTCCCCGAGCCCGGCACGCACCGCCACGTCGCCGGTCGCGCCGAGCGAGCCGGCCGTCTGGCCGTGGTAGCCGCCCGTGAAGGCGAGCAGGCCGTTGCGGCCGGTGGCGAGGCGGACCAGCTTGAGCGCCGCCTCGACGGCGTCGGTCCCCGCCGGGCCGCAGAACTGGATCCGCGCGTCGCGGGCCAGCGACGGCGGCAGGGTCTCGAACAGGGCGGTGGTGAACTCGTCCTTGACGGGCGTGGCCAGGTCGAGGACGTGCAGGGGCGCCTCCGCGTCGAGGACCGCGCGGATCGCCTCCAGCACCACGGGATGGTTGTGGCCGAGGGCGAGGGTGCCCGCGCCCGCCAGGCAATCCAGGTAGCGGCGGCCGTCGGCGCCCTCCACGGTCATGCCGCGGGCGCGGACCGGGACGATCGGCAGGGATCTCGCGTACGTACGGGCGGAGGACTCACGCGCGGCCTGTCGGCCCAGGATCGCCTCCGCTCGACCGCCCGTCCCCGAGGTCGGACCGAAAGGCGAGATCGGACCGAAAGGCGAGGTCGCAGCGGAAGGCGGGGTCGCAGCGGAAGGCGCTGTGGTGGTCGGCGTCGTGGACGACATGGGGGCCCTGGTGGACATGGGCTCAGTACCTCCTCGCGGACGGGCAACCACCCGAACGAGCAGCCCCGGTTGCGGTGGTACGCACCCCCTTCGGGTGACGTTCCACCGGGCTAACGACCATGAGCGCCGAGGAGAAACGGCCATGCACAAACCCCCCACACGAGCTGCACGTCAGGGCGGGTACGACGGGCGTGGGGCGCGCCTACGGGCAACAAACGACGAAATACGACTGAGGCCCGTGCCTCCCGGTGTTCCCGGGAGGCACGGGCCTCAGCCCTCAGCCCTCAGCGCCTTCAGCCCTCGGCCGCCGCGAGTGCCAGCGGCTCGAACGCGAACGCACGCAGCTCGGCGGCCAGTTCGGAGCCGACGCGGGCGCGCAGCAACGTGCCCTCGGCGGAGTGCTCCTCGCCCAGCACCTCGCCGTCGCGGTGGACCTTGGCCACCAGATCGCCGCGGGTGAACGGGACCAGCACGGTGACGTCGATCGACGGGCGCGGCAGCTCGGACTCGATGAGCTTCAGCAGCTCCTCGAGGCCCATGCCGGACCGGGCCGAGACCGCGATCGCGTGGGGCTCGCGCCGCAGCAGGCGGGCGAGCACCAGCGGGTCGGCGACGTCAGCCTTGTTGATCACCACGATCTCGGGCACGTTCTGCGCGTCGACGTCGACGATGACCTCGCGCACGGCGGCCAGCTGGGACTCCGGCTCGGGGTGGGAACCGTCGACGACGTGCAGGATCAGGTCCGCGTCGGCGACCTCCTCCATGGTCGAGCGGAAGGCCTCGACCAGGTGGTGCGGGAGGTGCCGGACGAATCCGACCGTGTCGGCCAGGGTGTACACGCGGCCGCCGGGCGTCTCGGCACGGCGGACCGTCGGGTCCAGGGTGGCGAACAGGGCGTTCTCCACCAGCACGCCGGCTCCGGTGAGCCTGTTGAGCAGGGAGGACTTGCCGGCGTTGGTGTAGCCGGCGATGGCCACCGACGGCACCTGGTTGCGACGGCGCTCTTGGCGCTTGGTGTCGCGGCCCTTCTTCATGTCGGCGATCTCGCGGCGCAGCTTCGCCATCTTCTCGCGGATGCGGCGCCGGTCGGTCTCGATCTTGGTCTCACCGGGACCACGGGTGGCCATGCCGCCGCCGGAGGAGCCGGAGCCACCACCACCCATCTGCCGGGAGAGCGACTGACCCCAGCCTCGCAGCCGCGGCAGCATGTACTGCATCTGCGCGAGCGAGACCTGGGCCTTGCCCTCTCGGGACTTGGCGTGCTGGGCGAAGATGTCCAGGATCAGCGCGGTCCGGTCGACCACCTTGACCTTGACGACGTCCTCGAGGTGGATCAGCTGGCCCGGCGAGAGCTCACCGTCGCAGACCACCGTGTCGGCGCCGCTGGAGAGCACGATGTCGCGCAGCTCGGCGGCCTTGCCGGAGCCGATGTAGGTGGCCGGGTCGGGCTTGTCACGGCGCTGGATCACGCCGTCGAGCACCTGGGAGCCGGCCGTCTCGGCCAGGGCGGCGAGCTCTGCGAGCGAGTTCTCCGCCTCCTCGGCGGTGCCGTCCGTCCAGACGCCGACGAGCACGACGCGTTCCAGGCGGAGCTGTCGGTACTCGACCTCGGTGACGTCCTCGAGCTCGGTGGAGAGCCCGCTGACGCGCCGGAGCGAGGCGCGGTCGGAACGGTCGTACTGGTCGCCGTCGTAGTCGTTGGTGTAGAGGCGCCCGGGAATCCCGTCGATTCCCGCGAGGTCCTCGTCCATCAGTGCCTCAGCGCGCAGGTCGGCGGGGCGGCGGGCGCCCCGGGCGTTGTTCGCGTCGGCGTCGCGGGTTTCGAACGTGGAGGTCATCGCATCCTTAGCGGAGTCGGAGTCTTAGGAGTCGCAGTCCTGGGAGTAATCCCCCAGGAAGGACAACGCAGCAGGTCTGCCGCGCATTCCCCTCGATGGTCGCACGGGCCTCGGGCTCCGGTCACCATCATTTCGCGCACCCACGACGTCGCCGGGCCCGTCCGCGAGCCCGTCGGCGGCCCCGAGCCCCGATTCCCCGAGAACCGTTTCCGTGGCCGTGGCGGCGGCCTGGGTGGCCGCACGGCCGGAGGCGCGGCCACCGGTTCCGGCGGCGCGGTAGACGTCGTAGACGCCGGGCACACGGAGCATCACCCGCATCAGCTCCGGCAGCGCCTCCGGCGCGGGCAGCTCGACGGTGTAGGTGTGGCGGACCTGCAGCTCACGCGGGGGCTCGACCTCGGCGGAGATGATGTCGACGCCCGCTCCGGACATCGCTGCGGTGAGGTCGGCGAGGAGCCGGGGGCGGCCGAGCGCGTCGGCCTGGACGGTCACCCGGTAGCCCGTCGGCGTCGGGCTCTCCAGCCAGTGCGCCTGGACGGGCGTGCGGCCGGTGGCGCGCATGGCCCGGCCCGTGGGGCAGTCGCCGCGGTGCGCGGCGAGGCCGCCGCCGCGGATCGCGAAACAGAGCAGCTCGTCCGGCGGCACGGGGGTGCAGCAGCGGGCGAGGCGTACGGACGCCTCCGGCATGGACGGGGCGGTGATCACGGCGCGGCTGGCGTCGACGGGACCGCCGCCGAGCAGCTGCCCGACGTCGCCGCGCCGGGCGCGCGGCGAACCGGGCGGGAGGTCGCCGGGCTCGCCCGGGGCGGGCTCCGGCTCGGGGTGTCCGGCGAGCCAGCGTTCGATCGCGATCCGAGCGCCCGGCGTGCGGGCGTGGGCGAGCCACTCGGGGGCGGGGCCCGCGGTCTCCTCGCCGGGCGGCTCGGTGAGCAGCTCGACGGTGTCGCCGTCGTGCAGCGGGGTGGACAGGGCGGTGAGACGGCCGTTGAGGCGCATGCCGATACATCGGTGGCCGTGCTCCTCGCCCGGGGCGTAGGCGGCGTCCACGCCGGTGGCGCCGGCCGGGAGCTGTAGACGGACGGACCGCCCGCCCTCGCGCGCGTGGCCGGCCAGCACGGTGATCTCGCCGTCGCCCGCGAGGTCGGCGGTGAGCTGGGACCAGAAGGTGTCCGGGTCGGGCGTCTCGCGCTGCCAGTCGAGCAACCGGGCCAGCCAGCCCGGTCGGGCCGGGTCGGTGTGGTCGAGCGGATCGCGTCCCTCGGCCTCGTCGGCCGCACCGCCGAGCGCGGCACCCTCGCCGGGCTCGGCATTCGCGCCGGGTGCACCGCCGTCGACCAGCAACCCACCGTCGCCACCGCCCCCGACCGCACCACTGTCGCCCGCCTCGCCGTCCGAGCCGGACAGGGTGGTGCCGGCCGGCGCGCCGAGCGCGACCACGCCGAACTCCGCGACCTGGTGCATCCGTGCCGTGCGCACCAGCACCTCGACCACCTCGCCCTGCTCGGTGGCGACGGAGGTGTGCAGCGACTGGTAGAGGTTGAACTTGGGTGCGGCGATGTAGTCCTGGAACTCGCCGGGGAGGGGCGACCAGCAGGTGTGGAGCTCCCCGAGCACGGCGTAGCAGTCGGCGTTCTCCTCGACCACGACGAGCACCCGGCCGAAGTCGGTCGGCGCGAGCTCGGTGCCGCGGCGCAGCCGGGCCCGCCGCAGCGAGACGCAGTGGCGCGGACGGACGCTGACCTCGGCGGCCACGCGCGCGTCGCGCAGCTGGCGGCGCAGTTGGCCGGCGAAGGCCTCCAAGGGCTCGGCGGCCGGGCCCTGTTCCGAGCCCGCCTCGGCCACTGCCGCCCTGGCGCCGTCCGCACCGGCGCGCGCGGGGGCGGCGTCCGAGCGACGGGCCCGGTCGGCGGTCAGCAGCGCGCTGGTGGCGGCGTACTCGTCCGGGTGGAGGGTGGCGAAGACGATGTCCTCCAGCTCCGTCTTCACCACCTGGATGCCGAGGCGCTCCGCGAGCGGGATCAGCACGTCCCGGGTGACGGTGGCGATCCGGATCTGGCTGGCCGGCTTCATGTGACGGATCGTCCGCATGTTGTGCAGCCGGTCGGCGAGCTTGATCACCATGACCCGGACGTCGCGCCCGGTGGCCACCAGCATCTTCCGGAAGGTCTCGGCCTCCGCGGCCGCGCCGAAGTCGACCTTCTCCAACTTGGTGACGCCGTCGACGAGATAGGCCACCTCCTCGCCGAAGCCGTCCCGCACCTGCTCCAGCGTCATCGCCGTGTCCTCGACCGTGTCGTGGAGCAGGGCGGCGACCAACGTCGTCGTCTCGGCGCCGAGTTGGGCCAGGATCATGGCGACGGCGAGCGGGTGGGTGATGTAGGGCTCACCGCTCTTGCGCATCTGGCCGCGGTGCGAGGCCTCGGCGACCTGGTAGGCGCGGTCCAGCAGGGCAAGGTCCAACTCGGCGCGTGGATGGTGGAGTCGGTGCGCGCGCACCACGGGCTCCAGCGCGTAGGCCGACTGCGGGCGCCCGCCGGCGAGCAGCGCCGCTATCCCCGCGCGCCCCAGGCCCGACCGGGCCAGCCCCGTCCGTCCGGCGGCGCGGCGCAGCCCCGGCAGGGCGCGCACCGCGGAGACCGCGGAGGCGGACACTGCAGAGACGGTTCTGCGCCCCTCCAGCGGCCCCTCCAGCGGGACGGCGGGGACACCTGGCACGGCGTGGACTTCACCGGTATTCATGCGCACCTCCGGCAGCGATCACCGGAGCAGGCGGCAGCTCCGATGGTCCATGCTAGCGAGTGCAACACACACAGCGACGCCACGTGTTCCGAACGTCACCTTGATCACCCATTCGGGGGATTTGAACCGGCTCGCGACTGGCAAGGATAAGAAGTTCGCCGAAGTTCGCTGCTCGGGCGACGACCGGGCGACGGTCGGGCGACATGCGGGTGACGTTCGGACGGCAGCCGGGCGGCGGTCAGACGCGGGCGAGCCAGTCGGCGTCGAGCTCGCCCTCGGCGAGGATCACGGCCGGTCCGGTCATCTCGATCCCGCCGTCCGGGCGCTCGGTGATCACCAGTCGGCCGCCCGGGACGTCGACGGTGTAGGTGGCGGGCTCACCGGTCACGGCCGGGTCGACGCCGTCGCGACGGGCGGTCGCGACCATGACCGCGCAGGTGCCGGTCCCGCAGGAACGGGTCTCGCCGGAGCCGCGCTCGTGCACGCGCATGGCCACATGACGCGGACCGCGGTCCACGACGAACTCGACGTTGACCCCCTCCGGATACACGGCGGCCGGCGTGACCTCGGGCGCGGTGTAGAGGTCGCCCGCGTCGGCGAGGTCCTCGACGAACGCGACGGCGTGCGGGTTGCCCATGTTCACGTTGTGCGCGGGCCAGTGACGCTCGCCGACGGCGACCTCGATACCGGTCTCCGGTCCGGGCAGCAGGGCCCTGCCCATGTCCACGGTGACGTCGCCCTCGGCGGGCACGCGCACCCGGCGGATCCCGGCGCGGGTCGCCACGGCGAGGTCGCCGGGCTCGGCCAGCCCCGCCTGGACGAGATAGCGGGCGAAGACGCGGACGCCGTTGCCGCACATCTCGGCGATGCTTCCGTCGGCGTTGCGGTAGTCCATGAACCAGCCCGCGGTGGCGGCGTGCGGCTTCGCCTCCGGGTGCGCCTCGGCGCGCACCACGCGCAGCACGCCGTCGGCGCCGAGGCCCGCGCGCCGGTCGCAGAGCAGCGCCACCTGGGCGGCGGACAGCTCCAGCAGCCCGTCGGGGTCGGGAAGGATGACGAAGTCGTTCTCGGTCCCGTGGCCCTTGAGGAAGCGGATGCCCTTCACCATGTCGTTCACGTGATCCATGGTACGGGTGGGCCGACGGCGCCCCGGGGCGGGGAAGGGGGCGGGCCGGGGAAGGCGCGGCGGCTCAGCCGTGGAGGTGGGCGACGCGCCAGAGGCCCAGGGCCAGGATGACCAGGGCCGTCGCGGTGTAGGCGAGCAGGGGGCGCCAGCCGGCGCGCTTGCCGGAGCCGGCGCGCGGCAGGCCGGGGAAGACGTAGCCCGCGCGACGCGCGGCCATCGCGCCCCAGCCGGCCGAGGCGGCCGTCAGCAGCAGGCCGAGCATGCCGACCAGGCTGCCCGCGGAGTCGCCGGAGCCGCCCGCGCCGCCCTCGAAGGCGAGCGGGAAGGCGAACATCAGGGAGCCGAGGATGGCCAGCGCGGCGATCGGCAGGACCTGCCAGACCCGCAACCGCCCCGCGGGGCGCAGCTCGCGGCGGTGCAGGGCGTTCTCGTCCTGCGCGGGCAGCGACGGAAGCGGCGTCAGTTCCCGTGCCCGAAGCTCCTGTGCGTGCACTGCGTCCTGGTCCTCGGAATCGAAGGGATCATCCGGAAGCCGATGCGTGTCGGGGCCGGTATCCATGGACACGCGGCCTCCCTGCGTCAAACGCCGGGGAGTTCACTCCACCGGACCACCGATGCTCTCGATGCTCGATGATGGCACGGCGGGGGCGTCCGACGACGCCCGCAGATGGCGTTCACGGTGATCCGTGGCCATGACGTGATCAGGTCGTAATCGGGCGTCCGATCGTCGGCGACAGGCGTGCGAACGCCGGTCGTCCGGCCGCCGACGGGCCCCGTGGGCCCGACCGGCCGCGCCGGGTCAGAGCAGCGCGAGCGCCCGTTCCAGCAGGTCGGTCGCCGGAGCCTCGGGGTCGCGGTCGAGCCAGTGGACGCGCGGGTCGCGGCGGAACCAGGACTCCTGACGCCGCGCGAACCGGCGCGTGGCGCGGACGGTCTCGGCGCGGGCCTCGGTCTCGTCGTAGTCGCCGTCCAGTTGGGCGAGCGCCTGCTGGTACCCGAGTGCCCGCGCGGCGGTACGGCCCTCGCGCAGGCCCCGCGCCTCCAGCGCGCGGACCTCGTCGAGGAGCCCGTCCTCCCACATCCGGTCGACGCGCAGCGCGATCCGCTCGTCCAGCAGCGGACGCGGCATGCGCACGCCGATCTGCAGGGCGTCGTACACCGACTCGTGGCCCGGCAGGTTGGCGGTGAACGGCAGGCCGGTGATCTCGACGACCTCCAGGGCCCGGACGATACGGCGGCCGTTGCCGGGCAGGATCGCGCGCGCGGCCTCGGGGTCGACGGTGGCGAGCCGGGCGTGCAGGGCGCCGGAGCCGTGCTCCTCCAACTCGGCCTCCAGGCGGGCGCGGACCTCGGGGTCGGTGCCGGGGAACTCCAGCTCGTCGATCACGGCGCGCACGTAGAGGCCGGAGCCGCCGACGAGGACCGGCGTACGGCCCTGCGCCAGCAGCGCGTCGATGCGCTCCCGCGCGAGCCGCTGGTACGCGGCGACGCTGGCGGCCTCGGTGACGTCCCAGATGTCCAGCAGGTGGTGCGGGACGCCGTCGCGCTCGGCCATGGTCAGCTTGGCCGTGCCGATGTCCATGCCGCGGTAGAGCTGCATGGAGTCGGTGTTCACCACCTCGCCGCCCAGATGCTGGGCGAGGGCGACGCCGAGGTCGGACTTGCCGACGGCGGTGGCGCCGACGACGGCGACGACGCGCGCCTGGCGCAGGGCCGGCGCGGGGGACGAGGTGGCGGGATTGGTCACCCCTCTAGTCTGGCAAATCCGCCGCGCGGAAATACCATATGGGTACTGATGGGCTAATTGCCCGGTTACGGGCCCATGGGCCCCAGGCAGGAACGGAGCGGTCATGGGCATCACGGACTCCCTCAAGGGCGCGATGAGCCAGGCCACCAAGAAGGCCACCGAGTACGCAGGCAGCCACAAGTCGCAGATCGGTGCCGGCCTGGACAAGGTCGGCGACATGGCCGACAAGGCAACCAAGGGCAAGTACAAGTCCAAGATCGACATGGGTCGGAGCAAGGCCAAGGACGCCGTCAACAAGATGGGCGGCCCGCAGGAGACCATCCAGGGCGAGGCGACCGAGAAGCCCGCCGACGCGGCCTCGGATCAGAAGCCTGAGGACCAGTAGGCGACGAAGTAGCCGACCCCGTACGGGGCGTCGTCGTAGAGCAGCCGGGCGGAAGCGACCGGCTGCTCGTCGCTGCCCGCGGCCCCCGCCAGCACCTGCCACGGCGCGCGGCCGGACGCCATGAGCTCGAACGCCAGCTCTGCGTCCACCTTCGGCAGCTGCCCGGCGGCGAGGCCCGCGGCGACCGCGGTGTCGAACGGCTCGGCGCGCTCGTCCAGGTATCCCGGGGCCTTCACGGTGCGGCGGGCGCTGCCCTCACCGAGCACCAGCAGGGCCACTCGTTCGGCGGAGTCCCGCAGCTCGGCGCCGTTCTCCCGGCAGAGCGGCCACTCGAGATAGTCCGGCACGGCGAGCGCGCGCGCCGGACCGTCCCAGCCGGCGCGCTCCAGCAGCCAGCCGCCCACGGCGAGCGCCGGCGGCAGCGTCTCGCCGGCGGCGCGCTCGCCCAGACCCACGCTCACGTCCACCCCGTAGCCCTGGAACCCGCCGACCCCGCCCCGGTCGAACAACCGGTGCTCCGGCCCCGGGCCCACCACCCACACCAGATCCGGCTTCGCCGCGAGCAGCTCGCCCAGCGCTTTGTCGCACGCCTCCCGCAGCGGATCCAGCTCTGGCGCGGCTCCGACGGCCACCTCGGGCAGCAGCATCGGCGGGCAGGGACAGACTGCGGCGGCTACGAACATGCCTCAAGACCCTACCGGCCCACCGATGCGCCCCTCCGGGAAGTTGCACTACCCAGGGGCGCGGGGAACTGCGCGAGAAACCACCGGCGTGCGGATGGCCCTACGCCTTGAGGACCATCTGCTCATCGGATGGGGGCACCTCCCGGGCCGAAGGCTGGGGGATGGTCGCGCAGTTCCCGGCGCCCCTGGGTAGTCCCACTGAGCGTGCTCAGCAGGCGCAGCCGTTCTCCGCGGCCGGGAGCGGAGCGGGGGCGCCGATCTTGGGGAGGCCGAGCATGACGCCGGCCGGCTTCGGCGCGGTGGGAGCCGCCTGGCGGCGCTCCCAGGCGTCACCCGCGCTGGTGCGGCGGACGGAGAGAGTGGGGCCCTCCGCGAGGAGGTGGTGCGGGGCGGCGTAGGTGATCTCGACCGTGACCATGTCACCGGGACGGACCGGCTGCTCGGGACGGCTGAAGTGGACCAGCCGGTTGTCGGGCGCGCGCCCGGACAGACGCGCGGTCGCCTCGTCCTTGCGGCCCTCGCCCTCCGCGACCAGGACCTCGATCGTCCGGCCGACCTGCTTCTTGTTCTCCTCCCAGGAGATCTGCTCCTGCAGCTCGACCAGCCGCTCGTAGCGCGCCTGGACGACGGCCTTCGGGACCTGGTTCTCCATCTCCGCCGCCGGCGTGCCGGGGCGCTTGGAGTACTGGAAGGTGAAGGCCTGCGCGAAGCGGGCCCGGCGGACGACCTCCAGCGTCTGCTCGAAGTCCTCCTCGGTCTCGCCGGGGAAGCCCACGATGATGTCGGTGGTGATCGCCGCGTCCGGCATGGCCGCGCGGACGCGCTCGATGATGCCGAGGTAGCGCTCCTGCCGGTAGGAGCGGCGCATCGCGCGCAGCACCTCGTCGGAGCCGGACTGCAGCGGCATGTGCAGCTGGTGCATCACGTTCGGGGTCTCGGCCATGGCCGCGATGACGTCGTCGGTGAAGTCCTTGGGGTGCGGGGAGGTGAAGCGGACCCGCTCCAGGCCCTCGATGTCTCCGCAGGCGCGCAGCAGCTTGCCGAAGGCCTGGCGGTCGCCGATGTCGGAGCCGTACGCGTTGACGTTCTGGCCGAGCAGGGTCACCTCGACGACGCCCTCGTTCACCAGCGCCTGGACCTCGGCGAGGATGTCGCCGCTGCGGCGGTCCTTCTCCTTGCCGCGCAGGGCGGGGACGATGCAGAAGGTGCAGGTGTTGTTGCAGCCGACGGAGACGGAGACCCACGCGGCGTAGGCGGACTCGCGGCGGGTGGGCAGCGTGGAGGGGAAGACCTCCAGCGACTCCAGGATCTCGACCTGGGCCTCCTCCTGGACCCGCGAGCGCTCCAGCAGCGCGGGGAGGTGGCCGATGTTGTGGGTGCCGAAGACGACGTCGACCCAGGGCGCCTTCTTGACGATGGTGTCCCGGTCCTTCTGGGCCAGGCAGCCGCCGACGGCGATCTGCATGCCGGGGTGCTGCGCCTTGACCGAGGCGAGCCGGCCCAGGTTGCCGTAGAGGCGGTTGTCCGCGTTCTCGCGCACCGCGCAGGTGTTGAACACGACCACGTCCGCCTCGCCGTCCTCGGCGGCGCGGACGTAACCGGCGTCCTCCAGCAGACCGGAGAGGCGTTCGGAGTCGTGCACGTTCATCTGGCACCCGTAGGTGCGGATGTCGTACGTCTTGGACACGGCGTCGGACGTGTCAGGAGCGGAGATTTCTGCGGTACCCACGCCCCCAAGGGTAAGGGCAGCGCCGAAGCCCCTTTCTCGGCCGGTCTTCTCGGCCGGTCCGGGGGGACCCCTCTTTCCCGAGCGGGGGATCGCTGGCAGGATCCCCCGCATGCCGCCGACCCTGCCACCACGACTGCGCCGCCTGCTCGGCCTGCGCCGGGTGCGGATCGCCGTCGCGTTCGTGCTGGTCGCGGCGACGGCGTTGGGGGGCTGGCTCGGCACGAGCGGGAACCCCGGGTACCCGACGGGGACGTTCCGGATGGCGACCGGCACGCAGTCCGGGGTGTACGCGCTGTACGGGACGCTGCTGCAGGCCGCGGTGGACAAGGGCATGCCGGGGGTGCGGCTGCAGCTGGACCAGTCCGTCGGCGGGCCCGACAACCTGGCACGGGTGGCGGACGGGCGGGACGACTTCGGCATCGCCACGGCGGACGCCGTCGCGCACTTCGACGGGCCCGGCAAGGGCAAGCTGCGCGCGCTCGCGGAGCTCTACGACGACTACGTGCAGCTGGTGGTCCCCTCCGACTCCAAGGTGAAGAGCGTCGCCGACCTCAAGGGGCTGCGGGTCGGCACCGGCCAGCCCGGCAGCGGCGTGGAGCTGATCGCCGACCGGGTGCTGTCGATCGCCAACCTGCACGCCGGTCGGGACCTGCAGGAGCTGCCCTACGGCATCGCGGACGCACCGGCCGCACTGGAAGCGCACAAGATCGACGCGTTCTTCTGGTCCGGCGGCCTGCCGACCGAGGGCATCATCGACCTGACCAAGCACGCGCACGTGAAGCTGGTGCCGCTGGGCGGGCTGGCGACGGGGATGGACGACGTCGCGCAGCGGGAGGACGTCGGGGCGCGGAACACGCAGATCTACCGCACCTCGACGGTGCCGGGCTGGGCCTATCCGGACAGCTCCCCGGACGACTCGGTCTCCACCCTGGCCGTGGCGAACCTGCTGGTCACCCGCGCGGACGTGCCCAGCTCGCTGGTGGAGCGGATGACGGCGGTCGTCATGAACAGCCGCGACGCGATCGGACAGCGGGTGCACTCCGCGCAGCTGGTGGACGTGCGGTCGGCGATCTACACCGAGCCGTTGCCGCTGGCTGAGGGCGCCCGCCGCTACTACGTCTCGGTCAAGCCCTGACGCCGGCTCGCTCGCGCGGCAGTCACAGCTCCTCGGCGAGGGCGGCCCGGACGGGTTCCGGCAGGGAGGCGACGGACGCCTCGAGCAGCAGGGTCGCCTCGTTGCGCATGGCGCGGGCCAGCTCCGCGTCGACGACGGCCTGGGCGAGCGGTCTCAGCCGCCGCACCGCCTCGGCGGCGCGGGCCGCGTCGGCGTCGTCGAGCGGTCCGGCGCCGACGTAACGGGGGAAGACCTCGACGGCCGCGAAGTGCACGAAGCGGCGGGCCAGGTGCTCCACGTCGGTGCGCACCTCCTGCAGGTGCGCGATGGTGGCCGCGAGCGGGACGCCCAGCTCGTACAGGCGGGCGGCGACGTCGAGCAGCGCGGGGCTCGGCACCCGGTAGCGATCGGCGAGCGGCTCCTCCCACCCACCACGCTCCAGCACCGACCCGGTCGCCTGCGGCGGCAGCCGCACCGCGCCCACGAGCGCCGACGGCAACCCCTCCGCCCCCGCCGGGCCCTGCCCCTGACGCTCCGAGGCCGCACGAGCCTGCGGCTGCCCCTCCGACCCCCCGAAGGCCCACGGCTGCCCCTCCGACCCCGCGAGGGGCTCGCCAGCCTGTGTGCCGGCCATCGCCGCCACCTGCCCCGGCTGCGCCGGGTGCTGCGGTTCCGGGACGAGGACGCCGAGGCGGATCGCCGCGGCGATCGCCTCGGGGTCGCGCAGGCCGCCGAAGCGGGCGGTGAGTTCGGCGCGTTCCAGGTACTCGGGCTGTTCGTCGGACCAGGGCGCGGTCACCTCGGCCACGAGGCCGAGCACGCCGCCCAGGCTGCGGCCGTCCTCCCAGGCGTCCAGGAGTTCCTTGATGCCGGCGAGGGTGTGGCCGCGGTCGAGCAGGCCGGCGATCAGGCGCAGCCGTTCCAGGTGGGTGTCGTCGTAGACGTTGGCGCGGCCGCGGCGGTCGGCGCGCGGGAGCAGACCGCGGTCCTGGTAGGCGCGGACGTTGCGGACCGTGGTCCCGGCGGCCTGGGCGAGGTGGTCGATGAGGTACTCCCGGCGCTGGCCTGGGACCGCTCCCAACGCGTCGCTCATGGCGTCCTCCTCCACTCCCGCCGCCTGCCTGGTTGCCTGCGACGCGCCGTCAGGCGCCGTCAGAGCGCCGGGGACCGGTCCGCGCTGTGATCGCGGCCCGCGGACGGGATGGTACCTACGCGCACCGCGTCGACGAACTCCGCGATCAGCTCGGCGAGGACCTGAGGGCGGGTGAGGGGCAGCCAGTGCCCCGCCTTCACGGTGCGCCGCCGCAGGACCGGTGTCCACCGATCGAGGTCGTCGTAGAGGCGCGGACCGAGAAAAGGGTCACGCTCCGGGAGGACGAGCTGCACCGGCACGTGGGCCACCCGGTCCTCGCGCGGCTCGCGGGCGCGGCGGCGGGTGTTGGCCCGGTACAGCCACAGCCCGTTGGCGGCGTCCCTGGCCAGGGTCGGCGCGGGATGCCCGGACACGCGGGTGTGCTCGAGGGCGCGCCAGAGCGCGGACCAGCCGCCGTGCGCGAGCGGTCCGCGCCAAAGCGCCTCCGGCAGCCAGGGCAGCTGGAACGCCGTGATGTACCAGGAGCGCAGCGCCTGGTCGAGCAGGGCGCGCAGGTCCGCCGGGGTGCGGCGGCGCAGCCGGGCGCGGGCCCAGAGCGCGGCGTGGTCCAGGGAGGGGCCGGAGATGCTGGTGAACGAGGCGAGCCCGCCCTGCAGGCGGGGCGAGGTGGCGAACTCCCAGCCCTGCACGGATCCCCAGTCGTGCCCGATCAGGTGGACCGGCCCGTAGGGCGCGAGCGCGTCGAGCACGGCGAGGAAGTCCTCCTCCAGCCGCTCCAGCGTGTAGCCGGCGCGGCCGGGCCGCGCCGGGGCGGCGGAGCGTCCGGCGCCGCGGGTGTCGTGGGCGACGACGTGGTAGCGGTCCTTGAGCCGGTTCATCACCGGCGCCCAGACGTCCCGGCTGTCCGGGAACCCATGCAGGAACCAGAGAGTGGGCCGCAGCGGGTCCCCCGCCTCGACCACGGCCAGCTCCACCCCGTCGTCGGTGACGACCCGATGTTCCCGCGCCCCGTCGATCAACGACCCTCCCAGCACCGACCCGACGCTGCCACTGGCCAATGTCCCAGTGCCCAGTGGCGCGGTCAATGCTCCTGACAAGGCAACCCGAGCCGGCCTCATGAACGGGAAGGGGTCAACGGGAGACGTCAGGCGGTCGGCAGGCTCACGGTGACGGTCAGGCCGCTCGGCTCCTGTGCGGCGAAGCCGAGCCCGCCGCCGTTGGCGGTGAGCAGGGCCCGGGCGATGGAGAGCCCGAGGCCGGAGCCCTCGGTGTTCTGGTGGCGCGGGCTGCGCCAGAAGCGGTCACCGATGCGGGCGAGCTCGTCCTCGTCCAGCCCCGGCCCGCCGTCCGTGACGCGGATCAGCACCTCGGCGCCCGCCGCGACGGTCTCGACCCGGACGGTGCCGCCGGCCGGGGTGAACTTCAGCGCGTTGTCGAGGACCGCGTCGAGCGCGCTGCCGAGGCCCACCGGGTCCGCGAGCGCGGGGAGCGGGCTGTCCGGCGCCGTGAACTCCAGGGCCACCCCCCGCTCACGGGCGTAGGCCTGCCAGCCCTCGACGCGGTCGGCGGCCAGGCGGCCCACCTCGCAGCTCTGCGCCGCCGGGCGGGCGTTCTCCGCGCGGGCGAGCCCGAGCAGGTCGTCCAGGACCTGCGCGAGCCGGCGACCCTCCACCCGCACGCCGCCCATCTCCTCCTCGTGTCCCTCGGGCAGCTCCATGCCGAGCACCTCGACCCGCAGCATCAGCGCGGACAAGGGGTTGCGCAGCTGGTGCGAGGCGTCCGCGACGAACGCCCGCTGCTGGTCCAGCACCAGCTCGACGTGATCCACCATCTCGTTGAAGGAACGGGCCAGCCGCCGCAGTTCGGGCGGTCCGCCGGCGGGCGCGACGCGGGAGGCGAGCCGGCCGGTGGCAATGTCGTGGGTGACCTTGTCCAGGTCGTGGACCGGGCGCAGCACCCAGCGCGTCAGCGCCACCGCGACGCCGACGGCGAACAGGACCGCGAAGGCCTCACCGCCGATCAGCCAGAGCCAGGCGCTCCAGACCCGCTCCCGCAGCCCGTCGGTCGGCGACTCGGTGACGACCACCGCCACCACGTCCCCGTCCCAGACCACGGGCGAGGCGATCACCAGCCGCGCGTCGGCGCCCTGCCAGGGCCAGACCTGGGCGGGATCGTGGCTGCGGCGCCCGTCCAGTGCCTCGCGGAACGGCTCGGCGGAGGCTCCGTCGAGGGCGCTGGTCCAGCTCGACGGATAGGCGTACCGGGCGTGGCCGCCGAGGTCGAAGACGCCGACCGAGATCCCGTACACGTCGTGGTACCGGCGCAGTTGCGCGGCCAGCGTGCGCTTCTGCTCGCTCGCGGCCGACGACTCGGACTGCCCGAAGGGGTTCTGCGCGAGCGCGGCGAAGCGCGCAGCGTCGTCGATCCGGTCGACGACGACGCGCTGCTGCTCGCGCTGGGCCTCGCTGGCGGCCAGCGGCACGCCGAGGGCGACCAGGACGCAGGCGAGCAGCGCGAGCAGGATGCCGAGCAGGCGGGTGCGCATGTGAGGTCGTCCGGGTCGTCAGTCGCGGACCAGGTGGTCCGGGACGGCCAGCTTGTAGCCGATGCCGCGCACCGTCTCGATCAGGCCGGAGAGGCCGAGTTTCCGCCGCAGCGAGGCCACGTGGACCTCCAGCGAGCGGGCGGTGCCGTCCCAGCTGCTGCGCCACACCTCGCTGATGATCTGTTCGCGGCGGAAGACCACGCCGGGGCTCTGCGCCAGCAGCGCCAGCAGTTCGTACTCCTTGCGGGTGAGCGCCACGTCCTGGCCGTGGACGGTCGCACGACGCGAGGCCTGGTCCAGCACCAGCCCGAAAGCGCGGTCGAGCAGCTCGTGCGGATCGTCGCGCGGCCCCTGGGCCTGCGCCGGGACCGGCCGGGCGGCGGCGTCGCGACGGGCCACCGCGTGGATCCTGGCCAGCAGCTCACCCATGTCGTAGGGCTTGACGATGTAGTCGTCGGCGCCGATGTTCAGCCCGTGGATGCGGTCCCGGACCTCGGCGCGCGCGGTGACCATGATCACCGGGATGCCGCAGCGCCGGCGGATCTGGTCGCAGACGTCGAAACCGTCCCGGTCCGGCAGCCCGAGGTCGAGCAGCACCACCCGGAAGTGCGGGCGGCCGTCGGGCACCAGCGCGTCGAGCGCCTCGTTGCCCGAGCGGGCGTGGCGCACGTCGAACCCGTGCTTGCCCAGCACCGTCATCAGCGCGGCGGCGACGTGCTCGTCGTCCTCGACGAGGAGCAGGCGCATGGGTCACTCCTCCCGTCCCGTTCCGGCACTTCTTCTCCAGCAGGCATCCACTCCCATCGGACCGGGTCCGGTCAAGGGGCCATGGGACGCCTGAGGCGACCGTTACCGAGCTGCGACGATCCGCCGTGCCGAGGATCGCGGAAACCGCACATGATCCTCAAATCACCCTCAGAACTGCGGTACGGCCTCGAACGGCCCCGTAGGATCGGGACGCTCGGCCGGCGAACAGCCCGGCTTACGGCACCAGCACGCTCGACCCGCATGTTCGACCCGCACCAGCCTGTACCAGGCCTGCACCAAGCCGTTCCGAGGAGTGGAACCACCGTGACGTCCGCCCCCGCGCCGCGCGCCGGGCTGCTGCGACTGCGGGGCGTCAGCAAACGGCACGGGCTGGTGCAGGCGCTGCACGAGGTGGACCTGGACCTGTCCCGCGGCGAGGTCGTCGCCCTGGTCGGCCCGCCGGGCGCGGGCAAGACGACGCTCTGCCGCGCCATCCAGGGCGCCGAGCGGATCGACTCGGGCGAGATCCTGCTGGACGGCGCACCCCTCCTGATCGGTGCACGCGGGCGTGCGCGGCGCACCGCGCGGGCGGACGTCGGTCTGGTGCCGCAGCCGGAGGCTTCCGAGCACGCGCTGCTCACCGCGCTGGGCCTCGGCCGCACCGTGCTCGGCGAGCTGACCCGCTGCCAGGTGAACGCCCGCGGCACCTCGCCGGAACTCGCGGCGGAACGCGCGCTGAGCGCGCTGCGCCTGGTCGGCGCGGAGGCCGAGGCCGGTCTGCGCGGCCGGCAGTTGGGCCCGACGCAGCGTGGCCGGGTCGCGCTGGCCCGCGCCCTGGTGCTCGACCCCAAGGTCCTGGTCCTCGACGAGCCGGTCGAGGAACTGCGGGTCCTCGCCCGCGAGCTGGCGGCCGACGGGCGCACCATGCTGATCGTCACCGAGGACCAGTCCTTCGCCCACACGACCGCCGACCGGGTGCTGTTCATGTCCGGCGGTCGCATCGTGGAGTCGGCCCCTCCGGAGCAGTTCTTCTCGGCCCCCCGCACCTCCCGCGCGCGCGACTTCGTCTCCCGGCTGCGGCGACGCTGACCGCGCTGGATTCGCTCAGGCGTGTGAAGTGAACCGGCGTACGCCTGACGCTGCTTGACGGCGGCACAGGCGATCTGGTCCATTTCCTTCTATGACTGGCCCTGCCCATTCCGGATCCGACCCTGTGATCATCGCCGGCGCCGGTCCCATCGGCCTCACGCTCGCCCTCGCCCTCGCCCGGCACCAAGTGCCGAGCATCGTGCTGGACGAGGGGACGGGAGTCGCGCCGGAGAGCTCTCGGTCGACCGTGCTGCGCACGGACACCGTCGGGTTCCTGCAGCGGATCGGCTACACCAGGGTCACCGCCGACGGGCGGAGCTGGACCGCGTGGCGCACGCTGCGCCGCCACCGCGAGCTGCACAGCGTCGAACTGCAGCACGACGACGTGCTGCACCTGGCCCAGCACCGCCTGCTGCGCGGCCTGCGCGACGCCGTCTCCGCCACCGGGCTGGTCGAGCTGCTGCCGGAGTCCGCGCTGCTGGAGCTGGAGCAGGAGCCGGGCGAGGAGGCCGTCAACGTCCACACCCAGCGGACCTGGCTGCGCGGCAGCTTCCTGGTCGGGTGCGACGGCCCCCGCTCCACCGTCCGCAAGCGGCTCTCGCTGCGGTTTCCCGGGCGGGCCGCCGCCGACCACTACGCGCTGGCCACGATCCGCGCGGACCTGCCCTTTCCCGGCGAGGCGCTGCTGCACCGGGACCAGCCGCGGCACGGCGGCGCCCCGGCCGCCCGCGAGGTGGTGGCACGACCGCTGCCGGACGGCGTCTGGCGACTGGACTGGCGGCTGCCGCCCCGGGCACCCGGCTTCAGCCCGGACCAGCTGATCGAGCAGCTGCGCGCGACGCTGGCGTCCTGGAACGGCGGCAAGGTGCCCGGCTACGAGCTGATCTCCAGCGCCGACTACGTCGTCCAGCAGCGGCTGGCCACCAAGTTCCAGGTCGGCCGGGCCTTCCTGGCCGGCGACGCCGCCCACCTGCTCGGCTCGCTCGGCATGCAGAACCTCGACGAGGGCCTGCGCGACGTCGACAACCTCGCCTGGAAGCTCGGCCTGGTCTGGCAGGGCTGCGCGCCCGAGCGGCTGCTGACCACCTATCAGGCCGAGCGCCGCAACGCGGTGATCGCCCGGCTGCGCGCCGTGGACCAGGCGATGCCGCTGCTGCAGCCCAGCACGGCGCTGCTGGAGGCGCGACGCAGCCTGCTCTCCGGCTCGCTGCGCCGCAACGCGCCGCTGCTGTCCGACGGCAGCCTCGGCACCGGTCGGCTCGGCGGCGCGCCCGCCTACCCGACGACGCCCGGACGCGGCCGCTCCGCGCTCACGCCCACACTGAGCCCGACCAGCCCCGGCGTGCTGGTTCCCGACCTTCCCGTGATCACCGCGGACGGCACCCAGGACCGACTGCGGGCCCGGCTCGGCCGCGGCTTCCTGGTCGTCCTGGTCGCCCCCGGCACGGGCGTCTGGGCGTCCGAGCACTGGCTGGGCGCGGGCCTGATGCCGCAGCTGACCGAGGCGACCGAGGCGCTGCCACTGCCCGCCGAGCTGCTGGTCACCGAGGAGTACCCCGGCGCCGCCGCGCACACCGTGCTGCTGATCCGCCCCGACGGTCACCTCGTGGCAGCGGTCGAGGGCCACCGCCCGGAGGACCTCTTCGACCTGGCCGACCAGGCCCGCAGCGCCGCCGCCGAGCTCCCCGTGCCGCGCTCGGCGACCGGCCTCGGCTCACGCGAACGGCTGACGGCCGGTCAGTCCTGATGGTGGGACGTTCCTTGACCAGCCCCTGAGGCCGTGTTCTACTCGCGCCATGGGGATCAACGTCCCGCGGCCCGTCCGCGACGCTCGCCCGGACTCCGTCCGGTGCCCCCGCCTGTCCTGTACCGGGCTCGGTACCGCGTGTCTCGCGGGTACCTCGTGTATCTCGGGCTGACCTGACGCCCGGCTGGAGCAGCACGCCTCCCCGCTGTCGTCACGGACGGCCCTTCGCACGGCATTCCCACCGCCACGCCCGCTGATCGCGGCCGCGCCCCGACGCGCGCCCGCACGGTCCGGGACCGGTTCCGCACACCGGTTCCGCACGGGCGACCGCGGTGTCCCGTCACCGCCTCCGACGCCCCAGGACGCCACCATGCCCGAGACCGCCCTCGCCGCGGAACCCGATCCCGCCGCGCCCGTTCCCGCCTCCTCCGCCACCGCCACCGCCACCGCCGAACCCGAACCCGAACCCGCCGCCCTGCTCGCCTTTGCGCACGCCGCGGCCGCCGATCCGGAGGTGCTGGCCCGGCTGCCGCTCCACCCGTCGGAGCGCACCTGGGTACGGCTGGAGGGACCGGGCGGCAGCGAGGCGTGGATCATCGGCTGGCCGCCGGGCACCGACACCGGCTGGCACGACCACGGCGGCTCCAGCGGCGCGTTCGTGACCGCCGACGGCGAGCTCCGCGAGCTGTCGCTGGCCATGCCGCTGCCGACGAGCGGCTGGCGCAGCCTGGAACTGGAGGACGGCGTGGACCGGCAGCGCGCCCTGCCGGCCGGCCGCGGCCGCGCGTTCGGCCCCCACCACGTGCACCAGGTGGGCAACCCCTCGGCGTCCCGGCATGCCGTGTCCGTGCACGTCTACCACCCGCCGCTGCCGCGACTGCGCCGATACTCGCGCGACGGCGACGTCCTCAGCGTCGCGGTGGTCGAGACCCAGGAGGACTGGTGAGCAACAACCCGATCGACATCGACGCCCTGCTGGAACGCGAGCGCGCGGAGCTGCGGCGGCTGACGCCCGGGGAGGCGGCCCGCGCGGTGGCGGAGGAGGACGCCCTGCTGGTGGACATCCGATACGCCGCGCTGCGGGACCGGGACGGGCTGATCCCGGGGGCGCTCGTGGTGGAGCGGAACGAGCTCGAATGGCGGATGGACCCGCAGTCCGCGCATCGGTCCCCGGAGACCACCGACCACGAGCGGCTCGTCATCGTGCTCTGCAACGAGGGCTACGCCTCCTCCCTGGCCGCCCGTTCGCTGCAGGCCCTGGGCCTGCACCGCGCCACCGACCTGATCGGCGGCTTCCAGGCCTGGGCGGCGGAGGGACTGCCGGTGACGCGATAACCCCTCCGCTACCGCGCGAAGCTGGTGGCGCGGCTCTCCCGGATCACGGTGATGCGGATCTGGCCCGGGTAGGTGAGCTCGTTCTCCACCTCGCGGGCCACGTCCTTCGCGATCACCTGGGCCTGCAGGTCGTCCACCGCCTCCGGGAGGACCATCACCCGCACCTCGCGGCCGGCCTGCATGGCGTAGACCTTGACGACGCCCTCGTGCCGGCGGGCGATCTGCTCCAGCTTCTCCAGACGGCGCGCGTGCAGCTCCACCGACTCGCGGCGCGCGCCGGGGCGGCCGCCCGAACAGGCGTCAGCGGCCTGGGTGAGCACCGCCTCGACGGTCTGCGGCTCGATCTCGTTGTGGTGCGCCGCGACCGCGTGCACGACCTCCTCCGACTCGCCGTAGCGGCGGGCGAGTTCGGCGCCGATCTGCGCGTGGCTGCCTTCCACCTCGTGTGTGACGGCCTTCCCTATGTCGTGCAGCAGGGTGCAGCGCTTGACGAGGACCGGGTCGACCCGCAGCTCGGCGGCCATCATCCCGGCCAGGTGCGCGGACTCGACCAGGTGCCCGAGCACGTTCTGGCCGTAGGAGGTACGGAAGCGCAAGCGGCCCAGCAGGCGCAGCAGTTCGGGGTGGAGCTCGTCGAGGCCGACGTCGGCCACCGCCTCCTGAGCGGCGCTCTGGCAGAGCCGTTCGACCTGGCCGAGGCTGCGCTCGTAGGCGTCCTCGATGCGCTGCGGGTGGATCCGGCCGTCCGCGATGAGCTCCTCCAGGGTGAGCCGGCCCACCTCCCGGCGCACCGGGTCGAAGCAGGAGAGGAGGACGGACTCCGGGGTCTCGTCGATGACGAGGTTGACGCCGGTGACGGACTCGAAGGCGCGGATGTTGCGGCCCTCGCGGCCGATGATCCGCCCCTTCATGTCCTCGCCGGGCAGCCGCACCGTGGCGACGACGTAGTCGGTGGTGCCCTGCACGGCCACGCGCTGGATCGCTGAGGCGATGATCTCGCGGGCGCGGGCGTCCCCCTCCGTGCGCGCCCGCCGCTCGATCTCACGCACCGTCAACACGGCCTCGCGCTTGGCCTGTTGCTCGGCGCCGCGGACCAGCTCGGCGCGGGCCTCGGCGGCGCTGAGTCCGGCCACCTCCTCCAGCATCCGCCGGCGCTCGGCGCGCAGCTCCTCGCTCCGGACGTGGAGCTCGGCCTGGGTCTGGGCGGTGTCCAGCTCGCGTTGGAGCAGCCGCTGCTGCTCCTCGTCGATCCTGGCCTCGCGCTCCGTGCTGCGCTGCTCACGTCGGTCCAGTTCCAGCGCGCGTTCCCGCGTGCCGTGCAGGAGTTGACGCACCGCAAGCCCGACCACGGAGAGCAACACCAGGCCAAGAACCAGCAGCACCACCGGAACGGTTGCGGATGCGGCGATTGCCAGCGTCATCAGCCCTCCCCGTCCGGCGCGGGTGCACGCCGTGATCACAGTGCGATCTCGGTGCGAGGCTGGCACAGGCCCCTCATCACTCATGGTGAGGCTAGGTCCGTGTTACGAAACGGTCAAGATGGCGACCGCTCCTGACCGTTGGGTCATAAGCGGAGGACGACCCGTCCGCCTCAGGAGATCACTCCCGTACGCAACAGCACCGTCCCCACGTTCTCCCGCGCCTCCACGCACTCATGCGCCCGCGCAGCCTCGGCCAGCGGCAGCACCGCGTGGACGCGCCCGCTCAGGCTCCCGGCCGCCGCGTCCGCGAGAGCCCGCACCACATCGGGCTCACTCCTCGCCGGAGTCGAGGAAGGGGTCGTCCTCGAAGCCCTCGTCGTCCTCCGGCTCGGCGTCGAGCGCGGCACGGACCACGCGCAGGGCCAGACCCTCCGGGTAGCCGCGGCGGGCGAGCATGCCCGCGAGCCGACGCAGGCGGACCTGGCGGTCCAGGCCGCGGGTGGAGGCGAGCTTGCGCTCCACCAGCCGCCGGGCGGCGGCCTCCTCGTCGTCCGGATCGACCTCGGCCACGGCCTCGGCGACGAGTGCGCTGTCGACGCCCTTGGCCCGCAGCTCCCCTGCGAGGGCGCGCCGGGCCAGCCCCCGGCTGCGCTGCCGCTGCTCCACCCAGGAGCGGGCGTAGGCGGCGTCGTCGATCAGCCCGACCTCGGTGAGCCGGTCGAGCACCTCCTCGGCGATCTCGTCCGGGATCTCCTTGCGCCGCAACGCGTCGGCGAGCTGCTTGCGGGTGCGGGCGGAACCGGTCAGCAGCCGCAGGCAGATGTCCCGAGCTCGCGAGGCCGGGTCCGTCGGCGCCGTGTCGCGCGGCCCGTCTTCTGACGCCCCGTGCGCTGACGCCTCATGGGACGCCTCATCCCACGCCTCGGCGGACGCCCTGTTGCGGGCGCGCGTGCGCCCACCGGCCGGCTGCGCGGAGCGTCGGGAGCCCCGCCGTGAGGAACGCCGCCCGCGCGCCGCGCCGAAGGGCGCGGCCTCGTCGTCGTGCCCCCCGGTGGCGTCGTCGTAGGCCGAGCTGCGGCGTCGCGGGCCGTCGGGCAGCGGACCGCCGGACGGCAGGCCGTCCCGCTCGGGGTCCGGGGCGGGGGCGCGGTCAGCCGGGGGTTCTTCCCATCTGCCGCCGCCCCCATGGGAGGACCAATCGCGCGGACCCCACGCGCTCTCGGTCGAGGTGGACACTGATCCGCTCCGAAGAGACCCGCTCAGGCCTTGGCCTCCGCCGGAACGGCCTCGGCGGCCTTGGCCTTGCTGCCGCGCGCGGCGGGCGTCTTGGCGGCCGGAGTGGCCGGCGCGGCCGGAGCCTCACCGACGGCCGGAGCGGCCTCGGCCGGGGTGTCCAGCTTCGGGCCCACGCCCAGCTTCTCCTTGATCTTCTTCTCGATCTCGTCGGCCAGATCCGGGTTGTCCCGCAGGAAGTTGCGGGCGTTCTCCTTGCCCTGGCCCAGCTGGTCGCCCTCGTAGGTGTACCAGGCGCCGGACTTGCGGATGAAGCCGTGCTCGACGCCCATGTCGATCAGGCCGCCCTCGCGGCTGATGCCCTGGCCGTAGATGATGTCGAACTCGGCCTGCTTGAACGGCGAGGCGACCTTGTTCTTGACGACCTTGACGCGGGTGCGGTTACCGACCGCGTCCGTGCCGTCCTTCAGCGTCTCGATCCGGCGGATGTCGAGACGGACCGAGGAGTAGAACTTGAGCGCGCGGCCACCCGTCGTCGTCTCCGGGGAGCCGAACATGACGCCGACCTTCTCACGCAGCTGGTTGATGAAGATCGCGGTGCACTTGGTCTGGCTCAGCGCACCGGTGATCTTGCGCAGCGCCTGGGACATCAGGCGGGCCTGGAGGCCGACGTGGGAGTCGCCCATCTCGCCCTCGATCTCGGCGCGCGGCACGAGCGCGGCGACGGAGTCGATGACGATGAGGTCGACGGCGCCGGAGCGGATCAGCATGTCCGTGATCTCCAGCGCCTGCTCACCGGTGTCCGGCTGGGAGACGAGCAGGGCGTCGGTGTCCACGCCGAGCTTCTTGGCGTAGTCCGGGTCGAGCGCGTGCTCGGCGTCGACGAACGCGACGATGCCGCCGGCCTTCTGCGCGTTGGCGACCGCGTGCAGGGTCAGCGTGGTCTTACCGCTGGACTCGGGGCCGTAGACCTCGACGACACGGCCGCGCGGCAGGCCGCCGACGCCGAGCGCCACGTCGAGGGCGATGGACCCGGTCGGGATCACCTCGATCGGGGCGCGGGCCTCGTCGCCGAGGCGCATGACGGAGCCCTTGCCGAACTGTCGCTCGATCTGTGCGAGGGCTGTCTCGAGGGCCCGGTCGCGGTCGTTCGCTGCCATGGGTGCCACCTTGGGGGTCTGTGCTGAACGCTTCATCACCGAAGACGCTAGCGCGCACCACTGACAATCGAGCCGCGTTGGCGCCAAGCCTGTGGATAACGTGCCACAATCCAGTATAGGGAACGCACGTTCGAATATCCGAGCGCCTCGCCGTTTCTCCTCACCTCTTCAGCGGCGGGACTCCGGCACGCCCATGGAGACGCAGACCGCGCGCCAGACGTCCTTGGCCTCCCAGCCGGCGGCCAGGGCCTGCTGGACGGTGCGACCGCCCAGCTCGGTCATCACGTGGTCGGTCGCGAAGCTCTCCGCGTAGCTCTCGCCGAAGTGGGCGTACATCCTCTTCCAGAACTCGGTCAGGCGCATGCGGCCAGTATCGCGCCCGGGGACGACACTCAGGCGGGGCCGCCGAGCTCGCGGAGGGTGAGCGCGGTGAGCGTGAGGGCGTAGCCGCGCGGAGCGGTGACGTCGACGCCGATCAGCTCCCCCACCCGGGCCAGGCGGTTGTCCACGGTGTTCGGGTGCAGGCCGAGCTCGCGCGCGGTGGCCCGGCGGTCCTGCTGCTGGGCGAGGTAGGCGCGCAGCGTGGCCAGCAGCTCCGGCCGGTCCGCCAGCGGATCCAGCAGCCCGGCGAGCGCGCCGCTCGCCTCGCCCCCGCGCGAGAGGTGGTACTCCAGCAGTACGTCGTCGAGTCGGTAGAGCCCGGGCGCGCGGCCCAGCGCGCGGACGAGCCGCAGCACCTCGCCGGCCGTACGACCGGCCGCCGCGATGCCCGCGGCGTCCGCCGCCGGCGTCGCGGCGAGCCAGACCTCGGCCCCGCAGATCCGGCTCAGCCGCGCCGGGAGGTCCGCGGGGACCTGGGCGACCGAGACCCCACCGGGGCCGAACACTTCGGCGGGCACCAGCGCGTGACCGCCCTCGGGTTCGGCGACGACGAGCACCTCGGCGCCGAAGGCCCGTTCCAGCACGGTCTGCACGCGGCGCAGCCGTCGCCCGAGCGCGACGGCGGGTGAGGTTTCGGCGTTCGCCGCCCGCGCCGTTCCCCCCGGCGCGTCCGACGCGCGGATGGAGTCGAGTCCGAAGGCGAGGACGAGCGCGCCCCGGCCGAGCCCGGCCTCCTCCAGGCGGCCCGGCAGGACCGGGTATCCGGCCAGCAGGGCGCGGGCGAGGGTGCGGCGCTGTTCACGCCGCTCCGCGAGCAGCGCGGACTGCTCGGTCTGGTAGGTCTCGGCGATCGCGCCGACCTGCGGGGCCGAGCTGCCCAGCAGCAGGTCGGCGAGCTCCGCCAGCGCGGGCTCCTCCCCCGGCCTCGCCTCCTCCCGCAGCGCCCGGAACAGGGCGTGGCGACCGACCAGGTGGGTGCGGAGCAGCAGGTGCAACGGCCAGCCCTCCTCGGCGCGTTGGGCCGCGCGCTCACGGAAGGGCCGGAACTCCTCGCTCCGGCCGGGACGCCCCTCCCGCACGACGGTGAAGAAGAGGCGCAGTCCGTAGCGGACCGTGGCGGCCATCTCGGTGTGCTTCATGTCCTCGGGCAGACCGTCGTAGCCGGAGAGGACGGCGAAGTCGTCGCGGGTGATCTGCCGGGCGAGCTCGTTGACCCGGCCCTCGCAGCGCGCGGCCAGAGCCCGCGCCCGCGCGGAGAGCGGGGACACGTCCACGGTCATCCGTACACCTCCGAGCAGCTGTGACGCATCACAGTACGCGGCGGGCCCAGGTGTGACGAGGTCCGTTGTCGCCGTCATCGGGGCCGGGGCACGCTCACAACCGGACAGACGCCTGACAAGCACCGCCTGGAGGTTGGCTCGTGACCACCGTGACGTCGCCCGGACGCGGGAAGGAGCGGGCCGGTCGGGCCGCCGGCTGGCGGGCGACCTGGCTGCTGCTGGCGTTCATGCTGGTCAACTTCGCGGACAAGACCGTGCTCGGGCTCGCCGCGACGCCGATGATGCACGATCTGGGCATCACCCACGCCCAGTACGGCCGCGCGGCGGCGGCCTTCTTCGCGCTGTTCAGCGTCGCCGCGTTCAGCGTCTCCGCGCTCACCCGGCGGGTCAGTACGACGGTGCTGCTGCTGGTGCTGGCCCTGCTCTGGTCCGCCGCGCAACTGCCGATGCTGCTCGGCGCGGCCGGGTTCGGGACCCTGCTGGTGACCCGCGTGGTGCTGGGGGCGGCCGAGGGCCCCGCCTTCCCGGTCGCCACGCACAGCCTCTACACCTGGTTCCCCGACCGGGAGCGGGGCCTGCCCACGGCGGTGCTCAGCCTGGGCTCCGCGGCGGGAGTGGCGCTCGCCGCGCCGCTGCTCACCGTGGTGATCAACGGGGCGGGCTGGCGCTGGGCCTTCGGTGCGGTCGGGCTCGCGGGCCTGGTCTGGGCCCTGGTGTGGCTGCGCCTGGGACGCGAGGGCCCCGAGCCGATCCGCGCCCCTGCCCGGGATCGCGACGAGGCGGCCGGCCGAGCCACCAGCGACGGCCCGGCCCAGCCGCTTCGACGGATCCTGCTGACGGGCACCTGGATCGCCTGCGCGCTCGGCAGCTTCGCCTCCTACTGGCAGACCACCTCCGCGCTGACCTGGGGCGCCGACTACCTGCGCACGGTCGGCGGACTGACGACCACCCAGACCGGCCTGGTCGCCATGGGCACCGGCCTCAGCTCCGCGCTGGCGATCCTGGCCTTCGGGGTGCTCTCCCAGCGGGCCCGCCGCCGGGGCGGCACCCTCGGTGGCGTCGCCCGGTGGACCGGGGTCGCGATGGTCCTCGCCGGGATCTCGGGCGCGGTCTTCGCGCTGACCGGCTCGGTCCCGTTGAAGATCGCGCTGGCGGTCGGGCCGAGCGTGCTCGCCACCGTGATGCTGGTGTTCGGCCAGACCGCCGTCGCACGGATCGCCCCGCCGGAGCGCCGCGGGACTCTGCTGGGCGCGACGGCGTTCGTCTACTCCCTCGCGGGCGTCCTCTCCCCGCTGGTCATCGGCTCGCTGACGACCGGCAGCCGCCTGTCCGCGGGCTACCGCGACGGCTACCTGCTCACCGCCGCGCTGGTCGGCGTCACGGGCGTCCTCGTCGCGCTCACGGTCCGCCCCGAACGCGACGCCGACCGACTGGGCATCCCCACACCGCAGGACGCCTGACGCCGCTGCCGCCCCGCGACCGACCGACCGACCGCGGTCAGGCGAGCGCCCGGACCAGGGCGGTGACCGCCACCGCGACCACCACCACGACCAGGAACGGCGCGCGGCGCCACACCGCGACACCGGCCGCGGCCAGCCCGGCCGCGCGGGCGTCGACGACCAGTCCGTGCGTGCCCTGCCCGAAGGTCTGCAGCGCCGTCAGCGCGGCGAGCAGCGCGATCGGCGCGAGCGTCGCGAAGCGACGGACCACGGGCCGGTCCAGCAGTCCGGTCGGGACGGAGAGGCCCAGCAGCTTGAGGCCGTAGCAGCCCGCGGCCGTGCCGAGGATCGCCCACCAGGTCGCGTTCATCGCTCGTCCTCCTGCCTCTCGCCGCCCGTCCTGACCTCGGTCGGGGCCTCGCTCTTCACCCGGCGCGCGCTGATCAGCAGCACCGCCGGAACCGCGGCGAGCGCGATCAGCACCGGCACGCCGGCCGGGACCAGCGGCACCGCCGCCATCGCGAGCACCGCGCCGAGCAGCGCGGTCGCCCGCTCCGCGCCGCCCTCGCGCAGGCGCGGGGCCAGCAGCGCGAGGAAGACGGCCGGGCCCGCCACGTCCAGCCCGTACCGCGAGGGGTCACCGAGGGCGTCGGCGCCCAGCGCGCCCGCGAACGTGGTGGCGTTCCAGATCAGGTAGAGGCTGATCCCGGTGGCGAAGAAGCCGAGCCGGGTCGACCGCCGGCCGGGCTGGACCAGCGCGACGGCCGTGGTCTCGTCGATCACCAGTTGGGCCGCGAGCGGCCGCAGCCGGAACGGCAGTTGCAGCCGCTCGGCGAGCCGCAGTCCGTAGAAGGAGTTCCGCACGCCCAGGAAGAGCGCGCCGATGACGGCGGCGAACGGCACCGCGCCCGCCGCGAGCGCGCCGACCAGCGCGAACTGGCTGGCGCCGGTGAAAACCAGCAGGCTGAGCGCGCAGGTCTGCCACACCGTCAGGTGCGCCGCGGTCCCGGCCGCGCCGAAGGCGATCCCGGAGACGCCGACCGCCACGCCGACGCCGAGCGAGTCCCGGATCACCGCGCGGTCGGAGCGCGCGCCCGCGGCGGGCGGGGGCGCGGCGGTGGTGGGTGCGGGTGGATCGGAAAGTGCCGTCATGCGGCTCATGCTGCCGGGGTCGGCCCGCCGGAATCTTGTACGTTCTTGCGCGCCCGCCGGTAGGCGCCCGGCGGAACGCCGACGATCCTGCGGAAGTGACGGGTCAGGTGCGCCTGGTCGACGAAACCGACGGCCACGGCGGCGTCCGCGGGCGTCACCCCCGCGTCCAGCAGGGTGCGCGCGGTCCGCACGCGGTACTGCGTCAGCCAGGCGTGCGGCGGCAGACCGTAGGCGTCACGGAAGGCCCGCAGCAGCGGGAACGGCCCCGCACCGACCGTCGCCGCGAGCTCCTCCAGCCCGGGCGGCTCGTCCAGCCGCGCCGCCAGCAGGTCGCGGGCGGCGCGGGCGGCGTCCCGGCCCGCGCGGGGCGCGGTCCGCGTCAGCCGCTGCGAGGAGTGCAGGCGCAGCGCGCGGGCGAGCGCGAGCCGGAGGAAGGTGCCGGCGGCGAGCCCCTGGTTCTGCTCAGCGGCCTGGTGGGTCTGCAGCACCAGCCGGACGAGCTCGTCGTCGTCGACGACGGCCGAGCCGAAGCCCGGCGACCCCGGCAGCACCCCCAACTCGGCGGCGACGGCGGCGATGTGGTCGACGCTCGGGTACAGCACCTGGTAGCTCCACCCGCCCGGCACTCCAGCGTGCCCGGTGTGCACCCGGTCCGGCTCGACCAGCGCGACGCTGCCCGCGGGCGCGACCTCCAGGCCGCCGCGGTAGTGGAACGCCTCCACTCCGTCGGTGATCGCGGCGAGCACGTAGCCGTCGTGGGTGTGCTTGCCGAAGGTGTGGTGCACGTAGTGCGCCCGCAGCAGGTCCACGCCGGGCATGGCGGGATGCTGCCAGTAGTGCGCGCGCTCTTCACCCATGACCCCAGCCTCCCTCGGGGGCAGCGTGCCACGCACCTGGGGGCCGACGACGGTACGTCCACCATGCAGAACCTCAGGGGCCGCCGGGCGTCAGTGTCCGGTGGTCGCGCTCTCGTGGAGGTCGCGGCGGCGGATCGTGGCGAAGGCGATCACCGCGGCGACGGCCGCGACCGCCGCGCCGAGGGTGAGGACGTCGGTGAGGCCGTGGACGAAGGCCGTGCGCGCCGCCTCGGCGACCTGGGCGCGCAGGGAGCCCGCGCTGCGGGCTACCTGGTCGCCCGCGCCCGCGGCGACCGCGGCCCGCGCGCTGTCCGGGAGGCCGGGGACGG
Organism: Streptacidiphilus pinicola; assembly: GCF_003258295.1. Classification (GTDB taxonomy): domain Bacteria; phylum Actinomycetota; class Actinomycetes; order Streptomycetales; family Streptomycetaceae; genus Streptacidiphilus; species Streptacidiphilus pinicola. The sequence continues at coordinate 30,828 of NZ_QKYN01000060.1, forward strand.
CGGCCGCGAACGCGTCGCCGACGCGGTGCTGGAAGAGCGCGCCGAAACCCGCGATACCGATCGCGATGCCGACCTGCTGGAAGGTCTCCCCGATGCCCGCGGCCATACCAGCCCGGGCCGGCTCGGCGACGCCGATGGAGATCGACGCGCGGGGCGGGTTGAACATGCCCATCCCGGCGCCGGTCAGCAGCATGCTGGGCAGCATCGCGGTCCAGCCGCTGTGCACGTCGATCAGCCGCATCGCCAGCAGGCCGCCCGCCATCAGCGCCATCGCGGTGCCGACCAGCAGCCGCGGCGGGAGCGCGACGGTGAGGCTGCCGGTGACCGCCGCGACGACGAACAGCATCAGCGTCAGCGGGAGGAAGCGCAGGCCCGCCTGCCACGGTGTCGCGCCGAGCACGTTCTGGACGTAGGAGACCTCCAGGAAGATCGCCGCCATGCCGGCGGCGTTCCCGAGCAGCGTGGCTGCGGAGATCCCGTTGAAGGTGCGGTTGCGGAAGAGCGCGAGGTCGAGCATCCCGGCGGCGCCGAGCCTGCGCTCGACCAGCAGGAAGGCCACGAGCAGCAGCGCGCAGCCGGCGAAGAGGGAGACGATCAGCGGGCTGGTCCAGCCCTCCGCCTCGCCGCGCAGGAAACCGAGGACCAGCGCACCGAGGGCGACGGAGAAGAGGGACAGGCCGGTCCAGTCGACGCCGTGGGCTGCCGACTGACGGGACTCCCGGATCCGCAGCGCGCTCAGCACGATGGCGACGACGCCGATCGGCACGTTCACCAGGAAGATCCAGCGCCAGCCGACGCCGCTGGTCAGCGCGCCGCCGATGAGCGGGCCGAAGGCGATCGCCAGACCGGAGACGCCGCCGAAGACGCCGAAGGCCATCGCGCGGTCCTTGCCGCGGAACTCGTGGCCCAGCAGCGCCGGACCGACGGCGAAGAGCACGGCGGCGCCGACGCCCTGCAGGCCGCGGGCGAGGTTCAGGGTGAGCACGTTCGTCGCCGCGCCGCACAGCAGGGAGGCGGCGGTGAAGACGGCGAACCCGGCGATGAAGACGCGCTTGCGACCGAGACGGTCGGCCAGCGAGCCGCCGGTGAGCAGGAAGGCGGCGAGGGTGAGGGCGTAGGCGTCCAGCACCCACTGCAGGCCGGAGAAGTCGGCGTGCAGCGCGTTGCGCAGGTCGGGCAGCGCGACGTTCACCACGGTGAGGTCGAGCATCAGCATGAAGGTGGCGATCGAGACGATCGCGAGCGTCCAGGCGCGGCCGGGCGCACGGGCGGCGACCGGGGCTTCCGGTTCGGCGGTCGCGCCGACGGTGTCGACGGTTGTGGACATGGGTGTCCCCCTGAAGCGATGGAAGGCATGGCGGTGACAGAGAAGGAATGCGAGTCTTTGCTCGCATATCCTGATCCAGAGATTACGAGTGATTGCTCGCATTCGTCAACGAGCCCTACCATCGGCAGGGTGACCGCCGAAACCGCAGAGAACGCCGAGACCGCCGCCGACCGCCCGCGCAAGCGCCAGGCCCGCGGGGAGCGCCGGATCGCCCAGCTCCTGGAGGCGGCCGGGAAGGTCTTCGCGGAGTCCGGCTACGCGGCCACGACGACGAACGCGATCGCCGCGCGGGCGGGCGTCTCCCCCGGCTCGCTGTACCAGTACTTTCCGAACAAGGACGCGATCGCCGCGGCGCTCGCGGAGTTCTACGCGGACAGCCTCGACACGCTGCTGGCGCCGTTCGCCGTGGTGGACCCGGCGGCCGTCACCCTGGAAGAGGCACTCGGCTCCTCACTCGGACCGCTCGTCGCCTTCCACCGCGAGAACCCGGCCTGCCTCGTCCTCTTCGTCGGTGGGCACACACCCGGTCACGTGATGGACCTTCAGGCGCCACTGATGGCGCGCACGCACGCCCGGATCCAGGCCCTGCTCGCCCTCTACGCGCCCGAACTCCCGCCCGCCCGACTGGAATGGGGCGCGGCCGTGACCCTCGCCGCCTACAAGGGCGTACTCCCCCTGGTGGTGGAGGCGGACGAGGAGCAGGTCCCGGAGCTGACCCGCGAGCTCCGGGACCTGCTCCTCGGCTACTTCGAGCGGTTGCTGCGCCCGTAGGTCGCCCGGGGGCCGGATCAGCGCACGTCGGCCAGGCCGTAGCCGTAGTACGCACCGCCGGGGCAGTCCTTCTTGCCCGGGTCCCGCGCGGGGCAGCCGAGCGGAACCGCCTGCTGCTCCAGCAGGTGCACCAGCGCCGCGCCGCGGACGTCCGGGTGCCGTGCCGCCTCGACCGCCGCGACGCCGCTGACCGTCGCGGCCGCCATCGAGGTCCCGGCCAGGGCCGCGTAGCGGTCACCGGGCCAGTCCGAGACCACCGCCTGCGCGACGCCGCCGTCCGGGTCGCCGCCGGGCGCGGCCAGCGCGATCTGGCCGGAGCCCCAGTTGGAGTACGAGGCCAGGCTCCCGTCCGCGACCAGCGCGCTGACGTTCACCACGCCCGGCAGCCCGCCGGGCAGGCGGATGCACTCCGCCCCCAGGTGGCGCACCGGCGCGTTCACGCCGTCCGCACGGTCGTTGGGGCTGCGGTCGTCGATCCGCGGGCCGGCCAGGTCCTGCCCGTCGTTACCCGCGGAGGCCACTACCACGGCGCCCTTGTCCTGCGCGTACTTCACGGCCCGGCCGACCGCCGCGACGACGGCCGCCTGGTCGGGGTTCTCGGGGCAGTTGTACTTCCACGGGTCGGCGAAGTAGCTGTCGTTGATCACGGACGCGCCGTGGTCCGCCGCCCACAGGAAACCGCAGACGATGTTCTCGCCGTAGTACTGCCCGGCCTCGCCGAGCAGCCGCACCGCGGCTATCCGCGCCCCCGGCGCCACGCCGACCACGCCGGTGCCCGGACGGTCCGCCGCGATGATGCCGCTGACGTGCGTGCCGTGGCCGCTCTCGCCGAGATTGGGGTCCGGCCGCCAGGCGCCCATACGGGGGTCCGGAGTCCCGCTGGCGCAGGACGCGGACCGGGTCGGGTCGACGGCGGCCCGCAGATCCGGGTGGGTGTCGTCGACACCGGAGTCCAGCACGGCGACGACCACGTTCTTCAGCGCACCGGCCTCCTGCCCTGACGGTGGACCGCTCTCGCCCACCATCTGCTGGTTCCACTGGGTCCGGCCCTGCGGATCGGCAGCCAGTGGCACGTCGTCGCCCGGCGCGAGGTCGCCGCTGCGCTGGGACGTCACGGCGGCCGGCTGCGCCTGGGCGCCGCCGTAGGGCCTGCCCGCGCTCGGGTCGGGCACGGGCGCGGTCCGGCTCGCACCGGCCGCGACGATCCCCGGGTGCGCGCGCACCCGGGCGCCGAAGTCCGCGGCGGACGCGTACGCGAGCACGACGCCGATCTGCGGGTACTCCTGACCGACCATGCCCTGCTCGGCCCGGATCACCTGGTCCGCGGCGGTGACGCCGGCGGCGTCCGCGCGGTCCGCAACGACGAGGTAGGCGAGGTAGAGACGGCCGGTGCCGCCGACATAGGGCACCGCGCCACCGAGCAGCAGGGTCACCAACGCGAGCACGACGGCGCACCGCGCCGTCGCCGATCGCAGGCCCTTCGCGACACGCGCCACCAGGCCTCCAGAGGTCGGGGCGCGCGACCGCGCCCTGGGCGAGGGATATTCCGACGATATGTACGGCTCATCCCGTTTCGCCCGTCGAGCTCCGCCGAAGGGGGCTGACGCGTGGCAAAAACCTGTTGGTGGGCCTCGGCGGCCGGTGCTAACTTTCCGGAGGCCGTGCGACAGAACGAGGAGGTGGTACCCGTGAACGCAGTCACGACATGGGTGCTCCCCTCCGGGGTCACGGTCGGGCGATAGGTCGTCCGGGAGCGCCGACACGCGCACTCCCGAAAGGCACGACCATGGAATTCACCTCCGAGCTGCGCCTCGACGACAACGTCCTCGAGCGCGAGTTCACCCTCGCCCGGCCCGGCGACCCGATCCCCGGCACCCTGTGGACGCCACCCGGAACCGCACCCGCGCCGCTGATCCTGATGGCCCACAACAACGGCCTGTCCAGGCGGCAACCCCGCCTGGTGGCCCGGGCCCGGAAGACCGCGGCGTTCGGCTACGCCGTGGCCACCATCGACACCGCCGAGTGCGGCGACCGCCCCCGTACCGCCGCCGCCGAACAGGTCCTCGCCGAGCTGCGCCGGGCGATGCAGGCCGGCGAGCCGGTCGACGAGATCTTCGAGTCCCTCGTCGGCCCGCTGGTCGCACAGGCGGTCCCGGAGTGGCGGACCACGCTGGACGCCCTCCTCGCCCTGCCCGGGATCGTCGGCCCGGTCGGGTTCTCGGGCTGGACCGCCGTCGGCATCCGGCTGGCGGTCGTCGAGCCCCGCATCGCGGCCGTCGGCTTCTTCGCCGGGGGCTACGTACCCCGCGCCCAGCGCGACGAGGCCCGGCAGGTCACCGTCCCGCTGCGGCTGCTGCTGCAGTGGGACGACGAGGGCAACCCGCGGCAGGCGGGACTGGACCTGTTCGACGCCTTCGGCAGCAAGGAGAAGACGCTGCACGCCAACATGGGCGGGCACGTCGGCACCCCGGCGTTCGAGATCGACGAGGGCGACCGGTTCTTCGCCCGGCACCTGAAGTAGGGCCGCGCCGGATCACGCCGGCACGCCCCCTCTTGTCAGTCCCGCGGTGCACGATGGGCGCATGGCACGCGCACAGGCCCGGACGTCCGCCCTCGAGAGCTTCGCCGCGCCCACGCGGGCGTGGTTCGAGGGGGCGTTTCCCGCGCCCACCGGGGCGCAGGAGGGGGCGTGGCAGGCGATCGGCGCGGGGAGCGACGTGCTGGTGGTCGCGCCCACGGGCTCGGGCAAGACGCTGGCCGCGTTCCTCTCCGCCCTGGACGGGCTCGCGTCGACGCCCCCGCCCGCCGAGGCCAAGAAGCGCTGCCGGGTGCTCTACGTCTCGCCGCTCAAGGCCCTCGCGGTCGACGTCCAGCGCAACCTCCGCGCACCGCTCACCGGGCTGCGGCAGGCCGCCACCCGCCTGGGGCTGCCGGAGCCGGCGATCGAGGTGGCGATCAGGTCCGGCGACACCCCGCCGGCCGAGCGGCGCCGCTTCAACACCCACCCGCCGGACATCCTGATCACCACGCCCGAGTCGCTCTTCCTGCTGCTCACCTCCACCGCGCGCGAGGCCCTGCGCGGCGTCGAGACGGTGATCCTCGACGAGGTCCACGCCGTCGCCGGGACCAAGCGCGGCGCGCACCTGGCGCTCTCGCTCGAGCGCCTCGACGAGCTGCTGCCGCAGCCCGCGCGCCGGATCGGGCTGTCCGCCACCGTCCGGCCGGTCGAGGAGGTCGCCCGCTTCCTCTCCCCCAGCCGGAAGGTGACGATCGTCCAGCCGCCCTCGGAGAAGCAGTTCGACCTCTCCGTCGTCGTCCCGGTCGAGGATCTCGGCGAGCTCTCCGGCGGGCGCGGCACGCACGGCACCCCGGAGGAGGATCCGCAGCAGGCCGCGTCCATCTGGCCGCACGTCGAGGAGAAGATCACCGACCTCGTCCAGGCGCACCGCTCGACGATCGTCTTCGCCAACTCCCGTCGGCTCGCCGAGCGCCTGTGCAACCGGCTCAACGAGATCGCCGTCGAGCGCGCCGAGGGTCAGGCGCTGCCCGCCGCGCACGCGCCCGCGCAGCTGATGGCGCAGGCGGGCGCGAACAAGGCCGCCCCGGCGGTGCTGGCCCGCGCCCACCACGGCTCGGTCTCGAAGGAGCAGCGCGCCGAGGTCGAGGAGCAGCTGAAGTCCGGGCGGCTGCCGGCCGTCGTGGCCACCTCCAGCCTGGAGCTGGGCATCGACATGGGCGCGGTCGACCTCGTCGTGCAGGTCGAGTCGCCGCCGTCGGTCGCCTCGGGGCTGCAGCGCGTCGGTCGCGCCGGCCACCAGGTCGGCGCGGTGTCGACGGGCGTCGTCTTCCCCAAGTACCGGGGGGATCTGGTCCAGTCCGCCGTCGTGACGGAGCGGATGCGCGCCGGGCAGATCGAGGCGCTGCGCGTCCCGCGCAACCCGCTGGACGTGCTCGCGCAGCAGCTGGTCGCGATGACCGCCATGGACGACTGGGACGTGGACGAGCTGCTGGCGCTCGTCCAGCGCGCCGCGCCCTTCGCCTCGCTGCCGCGTTCGGCGTACGAGGGCGTGCTGGACATGCTCGCCGGGCGCTACCCGTCCGACGCCTTCGCCGAGCTGCGGCCGCGCATCGTCTGGGACCGGGTCGTGAACACCGTCACCGGACGTCCCGGCGCGCAGCGGCTCGCCGTCACCTCCGGCGGGACGATCCCCGACCGCGGGCTCTTCGGCGTCTTCCTGGCCGGCTCCGACCCGAAGAAGGGCGGCGGACGCGTCGGGGAGCTCGACGAGGAGATGGTCTACGAGTCCCGCGTCGGCGACGTCTTCACCCTCGGCACCAGCTCCTGGCGGATCGAGGACATCACCCACGACAAGGTGCTCGTCTCCCCCGCGCCCGGCGTCCCCGGCAAGCTGCCGTTCTGGCACGGCGACGCGCTCGGCCGCCCGCTGGAGCTCGGGCGCGCGGTCGGCGGGTTCCTGCGCGAGCTCGCCGCGCTCCCGGAGGACAAGGCCACGGCGCGCCTCGCCGCCGCGGGCCTCGACGCGTGGGCGGCGGGCAACCTCCTCGCCTACCTCGCCGAGCAGCGCCAGGCCACCGGCCATCTCCCCGACGACCGCACCATCGTGGTCGAGCGCTTCCGCGACGAGCTCGGCGACTGGCGGATCGCCGTCCACTCCCCCTTCGGCGCCCAGGTCCACGCACCCTGGGCGCTGGCGCTCGCGGCCCGCCTGAGCGAGCGTCACGGATTGGACGCCCAGGTCATGCACGCCGACGACGGCATCGTGCTGCGCCTGCCGGACGCGGACCTGCTGGACTTTCCAGATCTTGAACAAGCACAGCCTGAGGCACCCCTGAAGTCCGGCGCGGCCGACGAGGCGCCCGTGGGCGCCGAGGCCGTCGTCTTCGACGCGACGACCGTCGAACAGACCGTCACCGACCAGGTGGGCGGCTCGGCCCTGTTCGCCTCGCGCTTCCGCGAGTGCGCGGCGCGCGCGCTGCTGCTGCCGCGCCGGAACCCGGGCCGTCGCACGCCGCTGTGGCAGCAGCGGCAGCGGGCCTCCCAGCTGCTCTCCGTCGCGGCCGAGTTCGGCTCCTTCCCGATCGTGCTGGAGGCCGTCCGCGAGTGCCTCCAGGACGTCTTCGACGTCCCCGGGCTGGTCGAGCTGATGCGGGACATCGAGTCCCGCCGGGTCCGCATCGTCGAGGTGACCACCCCGGAGCCCTCGCCGTTCGCCCGCTCGCTGCTCTTCGGTTACGTCGCCCAGTTCCTCTACGAGGGCGACTCGCCACTCGCCGAACGCCGCGCCTCCGCGCTCGCGCTGGACTCCCGCCTGCTGGCGGAGCTGCTCGGCCAGGCCGAGCTGCGCGAACTGCTGGACGAGAACGTGCTCGTCGAGCTGGAGGCGGAGCTGCAACGCCTCACCCCGGACCGGAGGATCAAGGACGCCGAGGCCGTCGCCGACGCGCTGCGCCTGCTCGGCCCGCTCACCGACGCCGAGCTCGCCGAGCGCGGCGCGGAGCCGGCGTGGGCGCGTGAGCTGCAGGCGGCGCGGCGTGTGATCGACGTCCGCGTCGCCGGCGAGCAGCGCTGGGCCGCGATCGAGGACGCGGGCCGCCTGCGCGACGCGCTCGGCACCCCCCTGCCGATCGGCGTGCCGGAGGCTTTCACCGAGCCGGTCAAGGACCCACTCGGCGACCTGTTGGCCCGTCACGCCCGCACCCACGGCCCGTTCACCGCCGCCGACGCCGCCGCCCGGCTCGGTCTCGGCCCGGCCGTCGTCCTCGGCACGCTGCAGCGGCTGGCCGCGACGGGCCGCGTCGTGCAGGGCGAGTTCCGTCCCGGCGGCTCCGGCACGGAGTGGTGCGACGCCGAGGTGCTGCGCCGGCTGCGCCGCCGCTCGCTCGCCGCACTGCGGCACGAGGTCGAGCCGGTGCCGCCACGGGCTCTGGCCGCGTTCCTGCCGCAGTGGCAGCACGTCGGCGGTGGTAACCGCCTGCGCGGCGTGGACGGCCTGCTGCGCGCCGTCGAACAGCTCCAGGGCACGCCCGTGCCGGCGTCGGCGCTGGAGCGGCTGATCCTGCCCTCCCGCGTCGCCGACTACAGCCCCGCGATGCTGGACGAGCTCACCTCGCAGGGCGAGGTCTTCTGGGCCGGCGCGGGCGCGCTCCCCGGCAAGGACGGCTGGATCGCCCTGCATCCGGCGGACGCCGCCCCGCTGCTGCTGCCGGAGGCGCTCCCGCTGGAGCTCACCCCACTGCACTACGCCGTCCTGGCCGCGCTCGCGCCCGGCTACGGGCTCTTCTTCCGGCAGCTCGTCGACGAGGTCGCCCGGCAGCTGCCCGGCACGGAGACACCGCACCAGGAGGTGGCCACCGCGCTGTGGGACCTGGCCTGGTCGGGCCGGATCACCAACGACACCCTCGCCCCGCTCCGCGCCCTGCTCGGCTCCGGCCGCACGCCCGGCGCGACCGCGCACCGCGCGCCGCGCGCGACCCCGCGCGCCCGCTACGGCATGGCGCGGCCCGTGCCGCGCGTCCCCCAGCTCCCGACCACCGCGGGCCGCTGGTCGCTGCTGCCGGCCGCCGTCACGGATCCCACGCAGCGGGCCCATGCGCTGGCGCAGACCCTGCTGGACCGTCATGGCGTCGTCACCCGCGGCGCGGTCCAGGCCGAGCGGGCGCCGGGCGGCTTCGCCGGCGTCTACCGGGTCCTGTCCGCGTTCGAGGACACCGGCCGCACCCGCCGCGGCTACGTCGTGGACGGCCTCGGTGCGGCCCAGTTCGCCACCGACGGCGCGATCGACCGCCTGCGCGCGGTGAACACCACGCTGGAACGCCGCGCGGAGGGCGGCGAGGAACCCCCGCAGGCCGTGGTCCTCGCGGCGGCCGACCCGGCGAACGCCTACGGCGCGGCGCTGGGGTGGCCGGAACCACCGGGCGGAGGCGGCGCCTCCGCCCACAAGCCCGGCCGCAAGGCCGGTGCGCTGGTCGCCCTCGTCGACGGCGAGCTGGTCGCCTACGTCGAACGCGGCGGCAAGACGCTCCTCACGTGGGCCACGGACGACACCCGCCTCCGCCACGCCGCGACGGCGCTCGTCCGTGCGGTGCACGAGGGCGCGCTGCGGGACCTGGTGGTCGAACGCATCAACGGCGAACCCGCCTTGAACTCGGCACTGAGCCCGACCCTGGAGGCGGCGGGCTTCGTCCCAACCCCGAGGGGGCTTCGCGTTCGGGGCTAAGTCGCCCTGTCCCGGGGCGCGAGGCTCTGCTGATGTGCGGCTCCGCCGCATCAGCTCAGCTCGCGCCCCGGGCACTTGCCCTGCCGAGCCGCTCAGCCAGCTCCGCCACGTGCCGCTTCAGCTCCGGCGGGTCCAGGACCTCGAAGTCCACGCCCTTCAGCGCCACGAAGACCGCCAGCTCGTCCAGCGACGACGCCCCCGCGTGGAACAGGCAGGTGTCAGGGCCCTCCGCCTCCAGCCGGCCCGCCGTGGGCGACGTGCGGTCCGAGAGGCTCGCCGCCGAGGCGAAGTAGCGGATGGTCGCCCGGAAGCGGTACGGGCTGGACGTCAGTGCGTCACCCACGTACGCGTTCAGGTCGACGGCCGGAGCCGGCCGAGGCGTGAAGCGGGGGCCCGGTTGGAGGGAGCCGTCGACGCGGTCGACGCGGAACGTGCGCCAGTCGTCGCGGTCGAGGTCGAAGGCGAGGAGGTACCAGCGGCGGCCGGTGGGGACCAGACGGTACGGCTCGACCCGACGCGTAGCGCCCTGGTACCGGAAGCGGACACCCTCACGCGCTCGGCATGCCGTCGCCAGCGCGGCCAGCAGCTCGGGGGCGACGCTGGGTCCGGCGGGAGCCGTCAGCGGCTGCACCGCCGCCTGGATGGCGCTGACGCGGTGGCGGAGCCGCGCGGGGAGCATCTGCTCCAGCTTGGTGAGCGCCCGCAGCACGCTCTCCTCGTTGCCGGTGACGCAGCCCGCCGCGGAGGCGCGCAGGCCGACCGCGACGGCGACCGCCTCGTCGTCGTCCAGGAGCAGCGGCGGCAGCGCCGCGCCGACGCCCAGCCGGTAGCCGCCGGCCGTGCCGGTCGCGGATTCGACGGGGTAGCCGAGATCCCGCAGCCGGTCGACGTCGCGGCGGACGGTGCGCGTGGTCACGCCCAGCCGCGAGGCCAGTTCTCCGCCCGGCCAGTCGGGCCTGGACTGGAGCAGGGAGAGCAGCCGCAGCAGCCGCGCCGAGGTCTCCAGCACCAGTCCGAAATCCCTTCGCTCCGCCGGTCCGTTGAGGACCGAACCTGTCCGCAAGGGCTCCTAGTGTCTCTCCCATGGCCCGCGGCAGGCGGGCGAATCCACAGATCTGCGAATGGGGAACGCGATGATTCTGGTCACCGGAGCCACGGGGAACGTCGGCCGCAACGTGCTGCAGCAGCTGGTCGAGCAGGGCCACGCCGTCCGCGCGCTGAGCCGGGCCCCGCAGGACGCCGCCTGGCCGGCCGAGGCGGAGGTCGTCGCCGGGGACCTCGCGGACCCGGCGTCGCTGGAGCGGGCGCTCGCCGGTGCCGAGACGGTGTTCCTGTTCGCCGTGCCGGGCGCGACGGCCGGCTTCGCGGCGGCGGCCGAGAAGGCCGGAGTCCGCAAGGTCGTGCTGCTCTCCTCCGGCGCCGTCGACGACGACGCCGAGGCGCAGGGCGACCTGATCGCCGCCTACCACCACGAGGCGGAGCAGGCGCTGCGCGGCTCCTCGCTGGAGTGGACCTTCCTGCGACCGCAGGTCTTCGCCGCGAACACGCTGATGTGGGCGGGGCAGACCAAGGCCGGGGACGTGGTGCGGGGCGCCTACGCGGACGCCGCCTCCGCGCCCGTCCACGAGGCGGACATCGCCGCCGTCGCCGTGGCCGTGCTGACCCAGGACGGGCACGGCGGACAGGTCTACCGGCTGACGGGACCGGAGTCACTGACCCACGCCGACCAGGCGCGGATCATGGGCGAGGCGCTGGGTCGCCCGCTGAGCTACCAGGAGCTGCCCGAGGTGGCCGTTCGGCAGGCGCTGAGCGCGCACGTACCGGGGCCGATCCTGGACGCGATGCTGTCGCTGTGGGCCGACTCCGTCGGCCGTCCGGTGCCGACGACGGCGGACGTCGAGAAGGTGACCGGCCGACCGGCCCGCAGCTTCCACTCCTGGGTGCTGGATCACGCGTCGGCGTTCTGAAGCTCCTCGTCGAGGACGGGCTCGCCCCCGGCCGCGTGGCGATCCCGCCGCGCGGCCCACGGGCGTGCGTGGACGGGCACCAGGCTCAGGTTCCATCCGCCCGCGAAGAGCAGGCCGACCCCGGCCGCTTCCCGGCCTGTCAGCAGCCCGGTCAGCAGCAGCACCCACGCGACGGCGCTGAGCACCGCACACAGGGCCCAGACGAGCGGCCTGCGCCGGGGTATCGACAGCATCGATCTCCTCCCGGGGACACAAGAGGGCCGGATCAGCGAGGAACAGCAAGGATCAGCCCAAAGGGGACGGAACGGGACGGATCCAGCGTCAGATTAGCCGCGCGGAGCACGAACGGCCCCTCCCCTGGGCCACACGGGGCTCGGGGAGGGGCCGTTCACGTCACGACGGCTACTACGGCTGTCAGGCGGCGACGACGTCCATCGCGCTGGCCTTGGGCACGAGCGAGGAGACGCGCTCCCCTGGCGGTACCGGCACGGGCTCCAGCAGGGCCGGACGGACCGCCTCGCCGGCGGCCAGCTCGGCGAGCGAGAGCTCGTCGCTGACCTCGCGCATGACCTCGGACATGCGGACATCCAGGGCGTCACAGATCGCGGAGAGCAACTCGGACGAGGCCTCCTTCTGTCCGCGCTCGACCTCCGAGAGGTAGCCGAGCGAGACCCGGGCAGCAGCCGACACCTCGCGCAGGGTGCGGCCCTGGCGCTGGCGCTGCCGACGCAGCACGTCACCCAACAGACGACGGAGCAGGATCATCGGTCGCTCCCTCCTTGGACCGCGGCTCGGAACCTCACAGCCCCACCGTACCGCCTGCCCCGCATCCCGTGCGGGGAGCCCGGTCGTGTTCACTCTTGGCTGCATCCGTGGCCCTCCCCTGCTGTTCGCGGTATCGTCCGCGAATCTTTCCGGCCCATCCCTTGTGTTCTTCCCGGCAGGAACAGCGTTCCTAACCCACCGGTTTGCCCTCCAGAGCGCTGAGGAGCAGTTCGACAGCGGCCGAAACCGCCTTGCGTCGGATTGTGGCACGATCCCCTGACAGGCGTAGGGAAGAGACCGATTCTCCACCCTCCCCACCCGGGGATGCCCACGAGACCGCCACGAAGACGGTGCCGACCGGTTGACCGTCCTGCGGCTCCGGTCCGGCCACGCCTGTCGTGGCCAGGCCATAGTCTGCGCCCATCAGCTGCCGGACGCCACGGGCCATGGCGAGCGCGACGTCCGGGTCCACCGCGCCTCGAGCCGCGATCAACCCGGAGTCCACCCCGAGGACGGAACCCTTGAGCTCGGTGGCGTAAGCCGTGACCGATCCGCGGAAGGCCTTGGACGCCCCCGGCACCGCAACGAACTCCGCCGCGAGCAGTCCGCCGGTCAGCGACTCGGCGACGGCCAGCGTCGCACCCGTGCGGACCAGCGCCGTGAGCGCCGCCTCGGCGGTCACCCCGCGGCGCCCGGCTGCCCGTTCGCGGCGGCCCGCCCGGCGCGGGCGGCCAGCCCGGCACGGCGCAGCACGATCGCCTGACGCACGTAGTCCAGGCCGCTGCCCACGGTGAGCAGAACGGCCAGACCCATGAGCCACCAGCGTGCGGACGCCAGCGGCCCGGTCAGTACCAACACGTACATGCCGACCGCGATTCCCTGGGTCAGCGTCTTGATCTTGCCGCCGCGGCTGGCCGGGATGACGCCGAAGCGGATCACCCAGAAGCGCATCAGTGTGATGCCCACCTCACGGACCAGGATGACCACCGTCACCCACCAGGCCAGATCGCCGAGTGCGGAGAGGCCGATCAGTGCCGTGCCCATGATCGCCTTGTCGGCGATCGGGTCGGCGATCTTGCCGAAGTCGGTCACCAGGCCCATCCGGCGGGCCAGCTCGCCGTCGAACAGGTCGGTGATCATCGCGATGGCGAAGGCCGCCCAAGCCAGGGCGCGCCACTTGGGGTCGTGGCCGCCGCCCGCGAACAGCAGTGCCGCGAAGATCGGCACGATCACCAGGCGCAGCATGGTGAGCAGGTTCGGGATGTTCCACAGCCCCGGCTGATCGCCCGCCCCACCCGGCTGCGAATCCGACGGGGCGCCCGCTCTGGCGGCCCCGCCCCCCGAGGTCTGATTCACGCCGGCACCCCGGCCGACCCGGTCGCGCCGACCACCGCGACGACCTCGGCGTAGAGGTCGACGCCCTCGCTCGCGGTCACCTTGGCCTCCACGAAGTCGCCGGGCGCGAGGTCCTCGACGTCACCGAGCAGGATCGTGATGCCGTCGGTCTCCGGCGCCTGGTGCGCGCCGCGGCCGATCACGCCGTCCTCACCGTCGTTCGACTCGACCAGCACCCGGACGGTGCTGCCGACCCGCTGCTCCGCCCGCTGCGAGGTCAGCTCCTCCGCCAGGCGGCTGACCCGCGCGAGACGCTCGGCCACCTCGTCCTCGGGCAGCTTGCCGTCGTAGTCCGCCGCCTCGGTGCCCTCCTCGTCGGAGTAGCCGAAGACGCCGATCGCGTCGAGCCGGGCGTGGGTGAGGAAGCGCTCCAGCTCGGCCAGGTCCTCCTCGGTCTCTCCGGGGAAGCCGACGATGAAGTTCGAGCGGACGCCGGCCTCCGGCGCCTTGGCGCGGATCTGGTCCAGCAGCTCCAGGAAACGGTCGGTGTCACCGAAGCGCCGCATCCGGCGCAGCACGTTCGGCGCCGAGTGCTGGAACGACAGGTCGAAGTAGGGCGCGACGCCCTCGGTCCCGGTCAGCACGTCGATCAGACCCGGGCGCATCTCGGCGGGCTGCAGGTAGCTGACGCGCACCCGCTCGACGCCCTTGACGGCGGCGAGCTCGGGCAGCAGACCCTCCAGCAGGCGGATGTCGCCGAGGTCCTTGCCGTAGGAGGTGTTGTTCTCGCTGACCAGCATGACCTCGCGGACGCCCTGCTCGGCGAGCCAGCGGGTCTCGTTCAGCACGTCGGAGGGCCGCCGCGAGAGGAAGCTGCCGCGGAAGGCCGGGATCGCACAGAAGCTGCAGCGGCGGTCGCAGCCGGAGGCGAGCTTGACGCTGGCGACCGGGCTGTCGTCGAGCCGCCGGCGCAGGGTCCGCGGGCCGGAGGCGGGCGCGAGGCCGTCCGGCAGGTCGTCGATCTTCGCCTCGGCCGGGGCCTCGACGTTCACGCCGTGGCCGGGGATCGCGACGGCCTCCGCCGCGTCCTGGCGCTCCACGGGCGAGAGCGGCAGCAGCTTGCGCCGGTCGCGCGGCACATGGGAGACGTGCTCGCCGCCGGCGAGGATGGTCTGCAGGCGCTCCGCGATGTCGGCATAGTCGTCGAAGCCGAGCACCGCGTCCGCCTCCGGCAGCGCGTCGGCGAGCTCCTTGCCGTAACGCTCGGCCATGCAGCCGACCGCGACGACGGCCTGGGTGCGGCCGTGACCCTTGAGGTCGTTGGCCTCCAGCAGGGCGTCGACGGAGTCCTTCTTCGCGGCCTCGACAAAGCCACAGGTGTTCACGACGGCGACGTCCGCCTCGGCGGCGTCGGCCACGAGCTCCCACCCGTCGGCCTCCAGCCGCCCGGCGAGTTCCTCGGAATCCACCTCGTTGCGGGCGCATCCAAGGGTGACAAGAGCGACTGTACGGCGTTCGGGCATGCCGCCAAGGTTACCGGGCGGCGGAGCTTCCACTCTCCAGGGGCGCGGCCTCAGCCGGCGACCGGGTCACCGGGGGTGTAGGTGACGTTCACGACCTGGCCGTCGCCGCCGGCGGTGCCGAGGTCCTTGCCGTTGGCCCAGACGTGAACGCCGCCCGCGTTTCCGAGGACCAGCTTCAGCTGCTTGTTGTCGGTGAAGGTCTGGCTCTGGCCCTGCGCGAGGTCGCCCTCGAAGACCACGTGGCCGGTTCCGTCCTTGACCATCATCCAGCTGTCACCGTTCTGCGCCAGCAGCTTCACCGTGACCTTGCCCGCCGGGGCGGCCGCGATCGCGCTGGGCTTGACCGCGGGGGCGGAGGAGGCCGGCGGCAGGGTCGGGTGGAGGACGGGGCCGATCGACGGGTTGGCGACCGAGGACGGGGTGACCGCGGCGGCCGGGGACGGCTTCGAGCCGCCACCGGCGAGGTTGAAGCCGATCACGGCCACGACCACGACGATCGCGGCGACCATCGCGGCGGTCCAGTTCGGGCGGCGGCGCTCCGCGGAGATCCGGCGGTCGCCGACGTTCTCCAGCAGCGGAACGCGCGCGTCCTGTGGCGCACCGCCGTGGGCGGCGTCGTAGCGGCGGACGAGGTCGTCGCCGTCGACGCCGACCGCGCGCGCCAGCGCGCGGACGTGGCCGCGGGCGTAGAAGTCGCCGCCGCAACGGGTGAAGTCGTCCGCCTCGATCGCGTGCACGATCGGCACGCGGACCCGCGTCTCCGCGCTGACCTCGTCGACGGTCAGCCCGGCGGCCACGCGAGCGTTACCGAGCACCTGTCCGATGGAGGGCTCGTTCGCGAGCGGTTCGGTCGCTCCGGTGGAGGTCGTGCCGGTCGTCACAAGGGGCGCCTTTCAAACGTGGGCGGCCAGGCTTCTGCAGAGGGGGTCACGCCCCCCGAGAACGCCGTCGAAACACCAGTCTAGGGGGCGGGTCTGAGCCTCGCTCAACCGGGATTCGGCCGAAAGGGAAGCTCTGCATCCTGATCGTTATCCGGACGCGCCGCGCACCGACGGGCATGTGTTGACGGTGTGTCGGAAACCGACACGCAGCCGCACACAAGATGGTTCCCGCCCGGTCCTCTCAACGACCAGGAGAACCGAACGGACACCCGTACGCGCGCTCATTCCCCCCGGAGAGTGAGCAAAACCCCGTCGAGCTCATCCGGCTGCACCAGCACGTCGCGGGCCTTGGAGCCCTCGCTCGGACCGACGATCCCGCGCGACTCCATCAGGTCCATCAGCCGGCCGGCCTTGGCGAAGCCGACACGCAGCTTGCGCTGGAGCATCGAGGTCGAACCGAACTGGGTGGAGACGACCAGCTCGGCGGCCTGGATCAGCAGATCCATGTCGTCGCCGATCTCCTCGTCGATCTCCTTCTTCGGGCCCGAACCGACCGTGACGTCGTTGCGGTACTCGGCCTGGAGCTGCGCCTTGCAGTGCTCGACGACGGCGGCGATCTCCTCCTCGGTGATGAAGGCGCCCTGCATGCGCAGCGGCTTGCCCGCGCCCATCGGCAGGAAGAGCGCGTCGCCCTTGCCGATCAGCTTCTCGGCGCCGGGCTGGTCGAGGATGACCCGGCTGTCGGCGAGCGAGGAGGTGGCGAAGGCGAGCCGCGAGGGCACGTTCGCCTTGATCAGACCGGTGACGACGTCGACGGACGGACGCTGCGTGGCGAGCACCAGGTGGATGCCGGCGGCGCGGGCGAGCTGGGTGATGCGGACGATCGAGTCCTCGACGTCGCGCGGGGCGACCATCATCAGGTCGGCCAGCTCGTCGACGATCACCAGCAGGTACGGGTAGGGCGTCAGCACGCGCTCGCTGCCGGGCGGCGGCTGCAGCTTGCCCGAGCGCACCGCGCGGTTGAAGTCGTCGACGTGCCGGAAGCCGAAGGCGGCGAGGTCGTCGTAGCGCAGGTCCATCTCACGGACCACCCACTGCAGCGCCTCGGCGGCCTTCTTCGGGTTGGTGATGATCGGCGTGATGAGATGCGGCACGCCCTCGTAGGCGGTGAGCTCGACGCGCTTGGGGTCGACCAGGACCAGCCGGACATCGTCCGGCGTGGCCCGCATCAGCACCGAGGTGATCAGGCAGTTGATGCAGGAGGACTTGCCCGCGCCGGTGGCGCCGGCGACCAGGACGTGCGGCATCTTGGTCAGGTTCGCCATGACCGTCTGGCCCTCGACGTCCTTGCCCATGCCGACCAGCATCGGGTGCGGGTCGCCGGTGGCGGCCTGCGAGCGCAGCAGGTCGCCGAGGTTGACCATCTCGCGGTCGGTGTTGGGGATCTCGATGCCGACCGCGGACTTGCCGGGGATCGGGCTGATGATCCGGACGTCGGGGCTGGCCACGGCGTAGGCGATGTTCTTGGCCAGCGCGGTGATCCGCTCGACCTTGACCGCGGGGCCGAGCTCCACCTCGTAGCGGGTGACCGTCGGGCCGCGGGTGAAGCCGGTGACGGCGGCGTCGACCTTGAACTCGGCGAAGACGCCCATGAGCGAGGCGACCACGTCGTCGTTGGCCTTGGAGCGGGCCTTGCCGGGCCCGCCGCGGGTCAGCAGGTCGACGGAGGGCAGCTGGTAGTGGCCGCCGTCCGGCAGCTTCAGCTGCTCGGAGCGCAGCGGCAGGCCGCTCTCGTCGGCGGAGGCCGCACCGTCCTCGGTGCGGGCCGCCGGGACGGGCACCTCGGGCGCGTGGTCGGGCATCGGCGGCGCGTCCTGCGGCACGTCGGCCGCTGGGACGTCGGACGGCGGGGTGCGGTCCTTGACCCGGCCCAGCATGTCGGCGAGCGCGGCCGAGGGCTGGACGCCGTGCATGACCGCGCCGTCGAGCTCCGCCGCGGCCGCGGCGGCGACGCCGATGGTGTCGAACGGGTCCGGCTGGTCGGCCGCCTCGGCGGCGGCGCCGACCCGGCGGCGCGGACGGCGACGGCGTGGCGTGGCGGCTCCGTCGGCCTCCATCTGGCTGCGCTTGGCCTCCAGGACCGCCCGCTCCTCGGGCGTGCCGGGCTCGCCCTCGAAGTCGCCCTGCGGTGCGTCCGTGCCGAAGCCGAAGTCCTCCAGGCCGTCGAGCCCGGCCTCCTCGTCGAAGCCGCCGTACTCGTGGCGCTGCTCGATGACCGACAGCCGCTCGCCGAGCAGGCGCAGCCGCTGCGGGATCTGGTTGACCGGCGTCGCGGTGACCACCAGCAGGCCGAAGAAGGAGACCAGGGTCAGGAACGGCACGGCCAGGGCGGGGCCGGCGGCGGCCATCAGCCAGCGGGACGCGGCCAGCCCGATCAGTCCGCCGGACTCGCGGATCCGCTCCGCGCCGGCCTGCAGGCTGGGCGCACCGCAGCTGATGTGCACCAGGCCGAGCACGCCGATGGTCAGCGCGGTCAGCCCGATGACGATCCGTCCGTTGGCCTCGGGCCGTTCCGGATGGCGCATCAGCCGCACCGCGATGCCGAAGAGCAGCACCGGGACGAGCCCGGTGAGCTTGCCGAAGGCGCCCTTGACCACGTCGGTGACGGCGACGCCGAGCCAGCCCTGGGGGTCGGACCAGGCTCCGGCGGCGATCAGCAGCGCGAGCGCGATCAGCAGCAGCGCCAGACCGTCCTTGCGGTGCGCCGGGTGCAGGTTCTTGGCTCCGTTGCCGAAGCCGCGCGCGACCGCGCCCACGCCGTTGGCGACGCCGAGCCAACTGCCGCGCACAGCACGGTAGGCGATCGGTTTCGGCGGCCTGGGCGGCGGCGCGGGAGCGACCGCGGCCTTCTTGGCCGGCGCCTTCTTCGCAGGAGCCTTCTTGGCGGGAGCCTTCGCGGCCCCCTTGCCGGCGGCCTTCTTGGCGGGCGTGGCCTTCTTCGCCGTCCCCGCGCCTCGGGTCTGCGAACCGCTTCCGGACGTGCGTGTGGCCATGGCGTTCAGATTACTAGGGTGACAAGGGGCGCAACACGTGCTGCGCCGGGTTGCTCCGCTCGTGTCGCGGCACGAGCGGGCACCGAGGCGGTGTCAAGGGCGACGCGCCGTCAGGCGTCAGGGGTGGCATTCCGGTTCGGGTTGCCGGGCTCCAGGGCGTCGAGGGCGCGACGCAGGCTGACGAGGCGGCGCTCGAGGTGGGTGGCGGTGGAGACGGCGGCCTGGTCGCTGCCCTCGGCGAGCTGCTTCTTCAGCGTCTCGGCCTGCTCCTCGACCGCGGCGAGCCGCGCGGAGAACTCCGAGAGCAGCCCCGTGCCCGGCGACTGCTCGGCCTCCACCTGCAGCCGCAACAGCGCTGCCTGCTCCTTGAGCTGGCAGTTCTTCATGTAGAGCTCGACGAAGACGGAGACCTTGGCCCGCAGCACCCACGGGTCGAACGGCTTGGAGATGTAGTCGACCGCGCCGGCCGCGTAGCCGCGGAAGGTGTGGTGCGGACCGTGGTTGATCGCGGTCAGGAAGATGATCGGGATGTCCCGGGTGCGCTCGCGGCGCTTGATGTGGGCGGCGGTCTCGAAGCCGTCCATCCCGGGCATCTGCACGTCGAGCAGGATGACCGCGAAGTCGTCGTTGAGCAGCGCCTTGAGCGCCTCCTCGCCGGAGCCGGCCCGAACCAGGGTCTGGTCCAGCGCCGAGAGGATCGCCTCCAGCGCCAAGAGGTTCTCGGCCCGGTCGTCGACAAGAAGGATCTTGGCCTTCTGCACCTTGGCCTGCCCTCCTCGCGCCCCCGCCGCCGACGTGGCGGCATTCGCCGCCCCTCGGTACGCGTCGGACTCGTACGTCGCCCGTGTGTCCACCACTGCCCTGCCGACGGTCATGCTAGCCGCACCTCACTGCCCGCACCCGGTGAACTGCCCGCCTCCGGTGACCCAGTCAGTACCGGTAGCAACGCCGAGTGACCTTATCTCGTTCCCGCGCCACAGAGCCACCACCCTGACGAGTGGGGACAACTCGTATCTGACGGTCCGTTCGAGGCGTGGGTTCCGGATGGATGCCCGATGACCCACCCCTCAACCGGGCTTGACACGGAGCCGGACGCATATGCCCGGACCCCCTGCCCACCTGGACGATCGGCCTTCACCCCTGCCCGTTCACCGGTTCTTGGCCCGCAGCCAGTGCTCCATCACCCCGAGCAGGTGGTCGGTGTCGACCGGCTTGGTGACGTGGTCGGAGGCACCCGCGGCGAGACTCTTCTCACGATCGCCCTTCATCGCCTTCGCCGTGAGCGCGATGATCGGCAGGCCCGCGAACTGAGGCATCGCCCGGATCGCCTCGGTCGTGGCGTAGCCGTCCATCTCCGGCATCATGATGTCCATCAGTACCACGGCGACGTCCTCGTGCTGCTCGAGCACCTCGATGCCCTCACGGCCGTTCTCCGCGTACAGCACCGACAGCCCGTACGTCTCCAGCACGCTGGTGAGCGCGAAGACGTTGCGGATGTCGTCGTCGACGATGAGCACCTTCTCACCGTCGAACCGGCCCGAGAAGGGCGCGAAGCTCCCCTCCTGCGCCCCCGCGGCCTGGCCGTCCTCGGCCTCCTCCGCCCGGGACGGCGCCGACGGCTGCTGCCCGGGCGCCGACAGGCTCGCCCGGGCCGCACCGTCCACGGCGGACGGGCCGGACGCCGGCGCAGCGGGCACGGCCGCCGACGCGTCGGGCCGGGCGACGGGCGGCGTGGCGGGTCGGGAAGAAACCGACGTGCGCATCGAACCGGAGGGCGCGCGGCGACGCTCGTGCGCCGCCTCGATGACCTCCTGGGCCCACAGCTCCGCCGGGCTCACCCCGCCGCGGCCGCTACCGGCCGGCGGGAGCGTCGCCTCGGCGTCAGGCGCCTCGCGCAGCGGCAGGTAGAGCGTGAAGGTGGAGCCCCGGTCCAGCTCGCTCTCGGCGTTGATCTCACCGCCCAGCAGCCGGGCGATCTCACGGGAGATGGAGAGCCCGAGGCCGGTGCCGGCGTACTTGCGGCTGGTGGTGCCGTCGGCCTGCTTGAACGCCTCGAAGATCTCCCCCAGCTTGTTCTGCGGCACGCCGATGCCGGTGTCGGTGACCGAGAAGGCGATCAGCGGCTCCTCCGGGTCGGCGATCGCGCCGGACTCCAGCATCTGCTCGCGGATCGCCTGCGGCGCCCGGTGCTCCCCGCCCGGCCCGCCCGCGGGCTCGATCAGCAGCTCGACCGCGCCGGAGTCGGTGAACTTGACCGCGTTGGACAGCAGGTTGCGCAGCACCTGCTGCAGCCGCTGCTCGTCGGTGTGCAGGGTGACCGGCAGCTCCGGCGAGACCCGGACCGCGAAGTCCAGGCCCTTGTCGGCGGTCAGCGGCCGGAAGGTGGCCTCGACGTAGTCGACCAGCTGCACCAGGGCGATCCGGGTCGGGCGGATGTCCATCTTGCCCGCCTCGACCTTGGACAGGTCCAGGATGTCGTTGATCAGCTGCAGCAGGTCGGAGCCGGCGCCGTGGATGGTCTCGGAGAACTCGACCTGCTTGGGGCTGAGGTTGCCCTCGGCGTTGTCGGCGAGCAGCTTGGCCAGGATCAGCAGCGAGTTGAGCGGCGTGCGCAGCTCGTGCGACATGTTGGCGAGGAACTCGGACTTGTAGCGGGTGGAGAGTTCGAGCTGCTCGGCGCGCTCCTCCAGGACCTGGCGGGCCTCCTCGATCTCGGAGTTCTTGATCTCGATGTCGCGGTTCTGCACCGCGAGCTGCTCGGCCTTCTCCTCCAACTCGGCGTTGGAGCGCTGCAGCTCCTCCTGCCGGGCCTCCAACTCGGCCGACCGCATCGAGAGTTCGGCCGTGAGGCGCTGCGACTCCAGCAGCAGGCCCTCGGTCTTGGTGTTGACCGCGATGGTGTTGACCGTGACGCCGATCATCTCGGCGATCTGGTCCAGGAAGTCCATGCTGATCTTGGTGAACGGGTTGAACGAGGCCAGCTCGATCACGCCCAGCAGCCGGCCCTCGAAGAGCACCGGCATCACGATCACGTTGACCGGCGCGGCCTCGCCGAGACCCGAGGCGATCTTCAGATATCCGGGCGGGGCGTCCCTGAGCAGGATCGGCTTCTTCTCGATCGCCGCCTGGCCGACCAGGCCCTCGCCCAGATGGAACGAGGTCGGCATGGCGCGCCGCTGGTAGCCGTACGAGCCGATCAGCCGCAGCACGGTGTCGTGCTCGATGGCCTCCTCGCCGGCGTCGGCGGTCATCTCGCTGCGCAGCGCCGGCATGGCCAGGAAGAACGCGCCGTGCTGGGCGGAGACCACCGGGGTGAGCTCGCTCATGATCAGCGAGCTGACCGCCTCCAGGTCGCGGCGGCCCTGCATCAGACCGGAGATCCGGGCCAGGTTGGTCTTCAGCCAGTCCTGCTCCTGGTTGGTCCGGGTGGTCTCGCGCAGGTTGGCGATCATCTGGTTGATGTTGTCCTTGAGCTCGTCGAGCTCACCGGCCGCGTCCACGTCGATGCGCAGGCTCAGGTCGCCGCGGGTCACCGCGGTGGCGACCTGGGCGATGGCGCGCACCTGCCGGGTCAGGTTCCCGGCCAGCTCGTTCACGGACTCGGTCAGGTCCTGCCAGGTCCCGGCGACGCCCGGGACGCGCGCCTGGCCGCCGAGGCGGCCGTCGGTGCCCACCTCGCGGGCCACGCGGGTGACCTCGTCGGCGAAGGCGGACAGCTGGTCGACCATCGTGTTGATGGTGGTCTTGAGCTCCAGGATCTCGCCGCGGGCGTCGACGTCGATCTTGCGGGTCAGGTCGCCCTTGGCGACGGCCGTGGTCACCTGGGCGATGTTGCGCACCTGGCCGGACAGGTTGTCGGCCATCAGGTTCACGTTGTCGGTCAGGTCCTTCCACATGCCGGCCACGCCGGGCACCCGGGCCTGACCGCCCAGGATGCCCTCGGTGCCCACCTCGCGCGCCACCCGGGTCACCTCGTCGGCGAACGCGGACAGCTGGTCGACCATCGTGTTGAGGGTGTCCGCGAGCGCGGCGACCTCGCCCTGCGCGTCGATGGTGATCTTCTTGGACAGGTCGCCGCCGGCGACCGCGGTGGCGACCTGGGCGATGTTGCGCACCTGGAAGGTCAGGTTGGACGCCATCAGGTTCACGTTCTCGGCCAGGTCGCGCCAGATGCCCTCGACGCCCTTGACCCGGGCCTGACCGCCCAGGATGCCCTCGGTGCCCACCTGGCGGGCGACGCGGCTCACCTCGTCCGCGAAGACCGAGAGCTGGTCGACCATCGTGTTGACGGTGGTGACCAGCTCCAGGATCTCGCCGCGGGCGTCGACGGTGATCTTCTTCGACAGGTCGCCGCGGGCCACGGCCGTGGTGACCTCGGCGATGTTGCGGACCTGGTTGGTCAGGTTGTTGGCCATCAGGTTGACCGAGCTGGTCAGGTCCTTCCAGGTGCCGGAGACCCCCGGCACCTGCGCCTGACCGCCGAGACGGCCCTCGGTGCCGACGTCCGTGGCGACCCTGGTCACCTCGTCCGCGAAGGCGGACAGCTGGTCCACCATCGTGTTGAGCGTCGTCTTGAGCTGGAGGATCTCGCCGCGCGCGTCGACGGTGATGCGCTGGGTTAGGTCACCGCGGGCCACCGCCGTCGAGACGGTGGCGATGTTGCGCACCTGGAAGGTCAGGTTCGACGCCATCAGGTTCACGTTGTCGGTCAGGCCGCGCCACACGCCGGCCGCGCCGGGGACCATGGCCTGGCCGCCGAGGATGCCCTCGGTGCCGACCTCGCGCGCCACACGCGTCACCTCGTCGGCGAAGGCCGAGAGCTGGCCCACCATCGCGTTGATGGTGTTCTTCAGTTCGAGGATCTCGCCGCGCGCGTCCACCTCGATGGTCGAGGACAGGTCGCCGCGCGCCACCGCCGTCGTCACCAGGGCGATGCTGCGCACCTGGTCGGTGAGGTTGGTCGCCATCTGGTTGACGTTGTCGGTCAGGTCCTTCCAGGTGCCGGCGACGCCTGGCACCTGCGCCTGACCGCCGAGCCGGCCCTCGGTGCCCACCTCGCGCGCCACACGCGTCACTTCGGCCGCGAAGCCGGAGAGCTGGTCCACCATCGTGTTGACGGTGTTCTTCAACTCCAGCATTTCGCCCGCGACCTGGGCGGTGACCTTGCGGGACAGGTCGCCCTTGGCGACCGCGGTGGTGACCAGCGCGATGTCGCGCACCTGCGCGGTCAGCCGGCTGGCCATCATGTTGACCGAGTCGGTCAGGTCCTTCCAGGAACCCGACATGCCGCGCACCCGTGCCTGGCCGCCGAGCTTGCCCTCGGTGCCGACCTCGACGGCGAGCCGGGTCACCTCGTCGGTGAACTCCGAGAGCTGGTCGACCAGTCCGTTGACGGTCCGGCCCACCTTGAGGAACTCGCCGCGCAGCGGGTGCGAGCCGCCGTCCGGACCGAGCGCGCGCAGTTCCATCCGCTGCTGCAGGTCGCCCTCGGCGATCGAGCCGAGCACCCGGCCGACCTCGGCCATCGGCCGGGCCAGGTCGTCGATCAGCGCGTTGGAGTTGTCGATCGCCGCCGCCCAGGCGCCCTCGCTCGGCCCGAGCTCGAGCCGCTCGCCGAGCCGGCCCTCGCGTCCGACGGTGCGCCGCACCCGCGCCAACTCTCCGGTGAGGTGCTGGTTACGCTCCGCGACCTGGTTGAAGACGGCGGCGATCTCGGCCATGACCGAGTCCCCTGGCACGGTGAGCCGCTTGCGGAAGTTGCCGTCGCGCATCGCGGTCAGCGCGGTCAGCAGCTTGCGCAGATCGGCCGCGTCGGCACCGCCGGCCTTGCTCGGCCCGCGGCTCGACTGCCGTGTCCCGCCCGGCTTGGGCTTCGCCGCGACCGCGGTCGCCCTGCTCGAATCCACGGGCCTGCCTCCAGAGTTGCGTTGAATGCCCCGCGGCTGCCCGGCCGGAGGCCGCGGGACGCATCCCCAACAATCTAACGACCACCGAGGGTTGCGCGAGGGTCGCAGACGGGTATCGGCCCCGCTGGGGCCCGATCGCACCCCTGCGATCGGTGTCAGGTTCAGATCGAGTCACCGAACGTACCTGCTTCACTCCCCAAGCGGTACCGGGGATCAGTAACCTGGCGGCACGACTCGGCGTTGGGCCAGTGGCGTCGCACAGATACCGCACCGGGAGTGCCCGCCGGGATCGGTAAACCCCGGTAACGTGAAGCCGGTAGCCCGGAAGAAGGAGGAGGCGCCTCGTGGGTGACGCCACCGCGCGAGCCGCCGCCACGTTCGAACCTGTCGGCCGCTCCGTCGCCGCCGCGCGCGCCTTCGTCCGCGACACGCTACAGGGCTGGGGCTTCGGCGAGGTCGTCGACGACGCGGTGGTGCTGGTCAGCGAGCTGGTCACCAACGCGGTCGTGCACGCCGGCACCGCCGCGCAGGTCGAGCTGCTGCGCCAGGAGGACCAGGTCCGCGTCGAGGTCGGCGACCGCTATCCGCGCCGCGCGCTGCCGATCTACCCGGGCGCCGAGGACAGCGCCGCCGTCACCGCCGAGCTGGAACGCGAGGGCGGCCGCGGCCTGCTGCTGTGTGCCGCGCTGGCCGGCCGCTGGGGCGTCGACTACACCGCCACCGACAAGCGCGTCTGGTTCACCCTGAACCTGCCGCCGCGCGCCACCGGCACCCGCGTCGCCGGACCGCTCACCCCGGACGCGCAGCTGCCCGAGGCCGAGGAGCAGGTCCACGTCGCCGTGGTGCAGGTGGACGGCGAGGGGCTGATCTCCGCCTGGAACCAGGACGCCGAGCTGCTCTTCCAGCACGACGCGGTCAAGACCGTCGGCCGCCCCTTCGGCGAGCTGGCCGCCTGGCCGCAGACGCCCGGCACCGGCCTCGGCATCGACGAGGCACTGCGGCTCTCCCGCTGGGAGGGCAGCTACGCGATGCGACGCGGCGACGGCCGCCTGATCGGCGTCTACGGCGCCCACCTGCGGGTCCGCGACACCCACGGCAACCCCTCGACGGTCTGCCTGCTGGTGCGCGAGCCGGAGCGCGCGGTGCTGCAGACCCCGTCGCGGCCCGCCTCGGCCGCCGCCGAGCACGGCGCGCGCCCGGACGGCCCGGCCCTGGACGCCTTCCTCGGCCCGCTGACCGGCGGCCAGGCTCCGGACGACCTCGACGGGCTGCTGCAGCGCACCGTCGAGCGGGCCCGCGACCTGCTCGACGGCGACGCCGCCTACCTGCTGCTGGCCACCGACGACGAGACCGAGCTGGAGGTCCGCGCCAGCTGCGGCCTGC
This sequence comes from Streptacidiphilus pinicola, assembly GCF_003258295.1. Lineage (GTDB taxonomy): Bacteria > Actinomycetota > Actinomycetes > Streptomycetales > Streptomycetaceae > Streptacidiphilus > Streptacidiphilus pinicola. Next base: position 56,977 of record NZ_QKYN01000060.1, read on the forward strand.
CGGCCGGACGTCAGCGCTTCGCCCGGGTGCCGGTCGAGTCCGGCATCGGCCGCTTCGGCTCCGCGCGACTCCCCACCGTCCACGAGGACCTGACGGACTCCCCCGGCGCGGTGCCACTGCTGGGCGGCACCACCCTGCGGTCCGTGGTGACGGTCCCGCTCAAGGTCGAGGGACGGCTCACCGGCTCGCTCGGCGTGGCCGCCCAGTCGCCGGGCCAGTACCGCAACGAGGACGCGCTGCGGCTGCAGTTCGCGGCCGACCGGATCGCGCTGGCGGTCGAGAGCGCCCGCCTGACCGAGCTGGAGCGGCTGCGGCGCGGCTCGCTGTCCTTCCTGGTCGAGGCCTCCGACCTGCTGGCCGGCACGCTGGAGCGGGACCAGACACTGGCGCTGGTCGCGCAGATGACCGTCCCGACGCTGGCGGCCTGGTGCGCCGTCTACACGACGTACACCGGCATCGACCCGTCCGTTCCCGAGCTCGCCTACGTCCTGCACGAGGACGAGGAGCAGATCGACGGGCTGCGCGCCCTGCTGGAGAGCATCGCGCCCCCCGAGCCGCTGAACACGCCCGGCGCGCGCGACTGGCCCGTGCCCACGGACGCGGCGCAGGACGCCGCCCTGCGCGCCGCGCTGCGGGCGCGCACCCAGGGCGCGGGCGAGACCGCCGCGCAGCGCGCGGCCATGGCCACGGCGGCGACCGTCGGCGGCGAGACGGTCGTGCTGCCGCTGGTCGCCCGCAACCGCGTCATCGGCATGCTGACGCTCGGCAAGGCCGCGGAGGAGAAGTTCCGCCGCGAGATCCTGGAGCTCGCCGAGGACCTCTCCCGCAGGGCCGCGCTCGCACTCGACAACGCCCGCCTGTACAGCGAGCGCACCGCGATCTCCCGCGCCCTGCAGCGCAGCCTGCTGCCGCCCGCGGTGCCGCGGGTGCCCGGCGTGGAGGTCGAGGTCATCTACCGTGCGGCCGGCGAGGGCAACGAGGTCGGCGGCGACTTCTACGACATCTTCCCGATCCGCGAAGGCACCTACGGCTTCGCCATCGGCGACGTCTGCGGCACCGGCCCCGAGGCCGCCGCGGTCACCGGCCTGGCCCGCCACTCGCTGCGCCTGCTGGCCCGCGAGGGCTTCAACGCGCCCGAGGTGCTGAAGCGGCTGAACGCCGCGATTCTCGACGAGGGCGACCGGGGCCGGTTCCTCACCCTGCTCTACGGCGAGATGACGCCGCGCGAGGACGGCTCGGTCGAACTGCGCACGGTCTGCGCCGGCCACCCCCTGCCGCTGCGGCTGCGCCCGGACGGCACGGTCACCCCCGCGGCCTCGCCGCAGCCGCTGCTGGGCGTCATCGACGACCTCGACCTGGAGGCCGAGACCTTCGTCCTCGACCCGGGCGACGTGCTGCTCTGCGTCACCGACGGCGTCACCGAGCGCCGCGACGGCCCCCGCATGCTCGGCGACGACGGCCTCGCCGAGGTCCTCACCACCTGCACCGGCCTCACCGCGGGCGCGGTCGCCACCCGCATCCTCCGCGCGGTCGAACGCTTCGCCGCGGACCCGGCGTCGGACGACATGGCCATCCTCGCGCTGCGTGTGCTGGGGGCACCTTCGAGGTAGTTGCACGCCTCTGAGGTGAGTGCGACGACCTGGAGCGGACGCGGTCCCTCCGCCAAACCTTCACAACTCCCCTGCCCCGCTTGTCCGGTTCTCACCCGTTGTGGCGCCTGTGAGGTGGCTGGGACCCCTGTTGCCGACGTGGGCATATGCCTAGCATCTCGGGGATGTCCCGCCCCTCGCGTCGCGCTCCGTTCGCCGCCGTGGTCACCGCCGGAGGCCTGCTCGCGGTCTGCGCGGCCGCCGCCTACGCCGATCCGACCTCGCTGTTCACACCCGTGCCCTGGTCCGCGTTCCAGCTGACCACCGTGCGCGGGCTGTGGTCCGTGGCCGGGATCGCGGTCTTCGTGCCCGTCCTGCTGCTTGCCACCGCGTGGGGGACCGCGGTCTCCTTCCGCGGCGCCGCCGAGACGGTCGGGCGCAGGCGCATGGTGTTCCGGCTCTGGGGGGTCACGATCCTGTCGACCGCGCTCGCGCGGCTCGCGGAGATGATCGCCGAGACCGGCGGCGCCGGCGTGCACGGGGGCGCGCAGACCCTGGTCGCGACCGCGCTGTGGGACTGCGGGCTGCCCGCGCTGCGCGTGGCGTTCGTCGGATGGATCCCCGCGGTGCTGGGCGCCTACGCGCACCGCTACCGGCCGCGCCCCGAGGGGTCCAGGCGGCGGCGCATGCCGACGCCGCCGCACTTCGGCTGGCGTTGGGCGCTGATGGGCACCGTCCTGCCGCTCGCCCTGCTCGGTCCGCTCGTCGGGCCGATGCTCTGGGAGGGCTCCCCCGCCGCCTCCTTCTACGGCGAGTCACTGAGCCTGCGGCGCCTGCCCTTCGGCCTGGACCTCGGACCCGCTCGCTTCGTGGTCGAGCTGGGGACCGCCGCCATCGTCGGCGCGGTCCTGCTCGCCCGCTCCTCGCGCCGCTTCGACTACACCCGCCCCGCCGACCTGCTGTTGGGCGGCTGGCTCGCCGCACTCGGCGGCGGCTTGGCGGCGGGCGTCGTGCAGACGGCGCTCGCGCTGCCGCGCGACCTGCAGGGCACCGACCTCTTCGTGCTGCCCGACGCCGGACTGCGCCTCGGCACCGGCCTCTCCCTCGGCGTCGCCTTCGGCTGGGCCGTGGTACCGGCCCTGCTGCTGATCAGCCGGCTCCTCGACGCCATCTCCGGCGGGCGCCGGCGCTTCGCGACCGTGCTCGCCTCCGCGACGGCCCTCGCTGTCGGCTCCTGGGGCCTCGCCCAGGCCACGCCGAGCGTGGCGACTCCACCGCCGACCATCGGCGCCGCCGCCCGCGCCACCGCGACCGCCGCACTGCCCGGCCTGACCGTCCGTCAGGCCGGCGGCGCCACGCCCGCCGCCATCACCGACGTGAACGGCCGCCAGGTGCTGCTGCGCGGCGTCAACGTCAACCAGCTCGTGCAGTACGCGGCCCCCACGCCCGACCGCCCGACCGTGCGCCCGCTCGGGGACGCCGACTTCGCCGCGATGGCCGCGCTCGGCTTCGACGTCGTGCGCCTCGACCTCTCCTGGTCGGCGCTGGAACCCAGCCGGGGTCAGTACGACCAGGGCTACCTCCAGCGCATCAAGGACACCGTCGCCATGGCCGCCCGCCACGGCCTCTACACCGACCTCGACATGCACGAGGACGCCTGGGGCCCCGCGATCGCGGCCCCCGCCGGCACCAACTGCCCGAGCGGCAGTACGCCCGCCCTCGGTTACGACGGCGCACCCGCCTGGGCGACCCTGACCGACGGCGCCTCCCGCTGCCAGCGGCTCAGCCGCGACCTGACCCCTGCCAACGCCCAGGCGTTCAGCGCGTTCTACCACGACAGCAACGGCATCCAGACCGAACTCGTGCGCACCTGGGCCATGTTGGCCCGCGCCTTCGCGGCCGACCCGAGCGTCGCCGGCTACGGGCTGCTCAACGAGCCCGGCGTCGGCGACGACCCGCCGGCCACCTCGTCCGTGCTGCTCGGCGCCTACGAGGACCGCGCCGTGCAGGCGATCCGGCAGGCCGAGCAGCAGACCTCCGGCGGCTTCCCGCACCTGGTCTTCATCGAACCCAGCGTGCTCTGGTCCGGCCTGGGCTTCGACGCGGCCCCGCCGCGCGGCTTCAGCGACGATCCCTACTTGGTCTTCGCACCCCATCTCTACAGCGAGTCCATCACCATGGACCGCTCGCTGGGATTCACCCTCGTCTCCGTCGAACGCGGCTTCGCGCTCGCCGAGCAGCAGGCCAAGGCCTACGGCATGCCGCTGTGGGCCGGCGAGTGGGGCTGGTTCGGCAGCACCACCAGCAGCGCCACCGGCAGCAAGCCCGATCCGTCCGGCGACCCGGCCATGCTGCGCCGCTTCGCCGCGGCCGAGGACCAGGCCGGGATCGGCGACGCCTACTGGGTCTGGCGGCAGGCCTGCGGCAGCCCGGAGAGCGACCAACAGGCCCGCGTCGTCGGCAACCTGGTCGCGGTCGACTGCGCGACGGGCAAGGACATCCCGCCCACCGCCGCGACGACGGCCGTGCTCGCGCGCCCCTACCCCCGCGCCGTCCCCGGCGCGCTCACCTCACTCACCTCGGACCCGACGACCAAGGCCCTCGCCCTGACCGGCGACGCGCCCGTCGCGACCGTCACCGGACCGGCCTGCACGCTGGACGTGTGGTATCCCGGCGCCACACAACCGAAGCCTGACACCACCGGTGTCAGCGGGCTGACGGTGCGCCGGACCGCCGGCGGCTGGCGCGTCACCGGCTGTGCCAGCGGACGTTACCGACTGTCCATCGGCTGAACCGTCCGTAAGCGCCGCCGGGATCGGTCGGACACGGTCTAATACACCCCTCAACAGGGGCTCCGCAGGAGATCCACCAACTTGCTCGATATCACTCTGATTACGGCGTGTTGACGAGCCGTCACTGTCGGGTACGGGACAGGTGTCGGACAGACGGCCGAAAACCGGCCGTCGCGTGGCATCACCCCCCGTGAAAGGAGCCCCCGTGAGCAACGAAGCCGCGGTGGCCAACAACCGCTCCCTCACCCTCGGTGCCGCAGCAGGATCGCTCGGCTACCTCGCCCTGGGCCTCACCCTGCTGGCCTACGGCATCGTCTCCACCGGTGTCATCCACAACACCACCGTCGCCGACACCCACGGCCTCACCTTCTGGGTCGGCGGGGTCGCCCTCTTCATCTGCGGCCTGGTCGAGTTCCGCTCGGCCAGCGCGGCGACCGGCACCGCCTTCGCCGGCCTCGGCGCCCTCTGGGTCGTCGCGGCGCAGGCCTCACCTTCGTCCGCCAACGCTGCCGGACTCTTCTACATCATCTGGGCTCTGCTGGCAGTCGCCCTGACCGCCTCGCAGTGGCGCGACGGGAGCCTGCTGATCCGCGGGGTCTACGGCCTGTTCACCGTCGCCCTGGTGCTCTGGGCGATCGGCGCCTTCGCGGGCAGCTCCGGCCTGGACAAGACGGCGGGCTGGGCGGCCGCGGTAGCCGGTCTGCTCTCCTGGTACGGGGCGACCGTGTCGCTCGGCGGCAGCAGCTGGGCCGGGCTCAATCTCCCCGTCCGCTGATCCCACCGGCATCGGCCGGGCGGCCGGCTCCCACCGGGGCGGGCGGAGGCCCGAGGGGGGTCTCCGCCCCGCCGTCGCCGCCCTCCCCGTCCACCACCGAACGGCGCAGCAGGTACGCGGCCCGCAACCGGGCCGCGTACCACTGCACCAGATAGGCGAGCAGCAGCAGCGCGACGGCCGCGACGCCGTCCAGCCAGTAGTGGTTGGCCGTCACCACCACGACAGCCACCGTCAGGATCGGGTGCACCAGCACCAGCCAGCGCCACCGGCTTCGGCTCAGCCGGATGACCGCGACGGCCACCAGCACGCACCACGCCACGTGCACCGAGGGCATCGCCGAGTACGAGTCGGCCTGCAGCCCCCCGATCGTCGCCCCGTAGACGGACTGGCCGTACTGCACGGCGACGTCGACCATGCCACTGTCCGGCAGCAGCCGCGGCGGGGCCACCGGTATCAGCTGCACCAGCAGCGACCAGGCGGTGACCAGCACCACCGTCATCCGCACCCAGGGATAGGCCCGCCGGTGCCGCAGGAAGACCCAAGCCAGCAGCGCGATCATCGCGCCGAAGTGCATGCTCGCGTAGTAGTAGTTGGCGCCCTGCACCAGCCAGGGGTGCGGCAGCACCCAGCTCTGCAGGGTCAGTTCGTTCGGCAGATGGAGCCGGCGCTCGGCGTCCCAGATGCTCTGCCCCCGGGAGACGGCGCCGTCCTCGCTCATCACCGACAGCTGGCCGGCGTACTGCCACACCGCGAAGAGGGCGATCATCGTCGCCGCCTCACGCACCACGAGCCCCACGTTGACCCGGCGCGGCGAGGGCGCGCCGATCCGCCGGACCGCGACGCTCGCGCCGTAGGCCGCGACGGCCAGCGCACCCGCGGACTGCCAGCTCAGCGTGAGGTTCAGCACGACGCGGCCCCCTTTCGTAGCGCTCACCGTAGTGCCTACCGGTGACAACGCGCGCGTCGGGAAGTCTTCAGCCCCGGTTCACACCGGAAGGTCCGAAACCTCCAGGGGATGCCTGATCAACAGCGAGGCGTGGACCGACTCCTCGCCCAGCGCCGCGTAGATGTGCGGCGTGTCCGAGACGAAGGACGCGTGCTCGCCCGCCCGCACCACGATCGGGTCCCCGACCGGCCCGAGCTTCGCCGTGCCGGAGAAGACGGTCACGTACTCGACCACGCCCTCGGGGTGCGCCGGCGAGGTCTGCAGCACACCGGGGCGGATCTCCAGGCGGTACAGCTCGGTGCTGATGCCGTCGTCCTGGAACACCTCCAACAGCTGCGCCGCGACCGCCGTGCCCCGCACCGCCGGCACGTCGAGCGGCTCGCCCGGAGTGGAGAGCAGCATCGCCAGCGGCACACCGAGCTGTCCGGCGATGGCGTAGAGCGTCTCCGCCGTGGGGTTCCGGCTCCCCGTCTCCAACCCGGACAGCGTCGCCTTGCCGACGCCCGCCCGGCGGGCCAGCTCGGACAGGCTGATGCCACGGCTCACGCGCAGCGCCCGGATACGCTCGCCGGTCGCGGCGGCCGCATCCGCGGACCAGTGTGCGGAATACCCCATGGCCCCGAGTATCCCGTGTCCGCTAGCGTTCCGTTTATGGAACGCAGGAACCAACGCGAACTGATACCCGTCCAGCCGGTGACCGCCGGGCTGATCACCGCCGTGGTCGGCTTCAGCAGCTCCTTCGCCCTCGTGCTGACCGGCCTGCGCGGGGTCGGCGCCGACCGCGACCAGGCCGTCTCCGGCCTGCTCCTGCTCTGCCTGAGCATGGGCGGCCTCGCCGTCTGGCTCGGTCTCCGGTACCGGCAGCCGATCAGCATCGCCTGGTCGACACCGGGCGCCGCGCTCCTGGCGACCGCGGGCACCCCGGCGGGCGGCTACCGGGCAGCCGTGGGCGCGTTCGTGATCTGCGGGCTGCTGCTGACGCTGACCGGTCTCTGGCCTCGGCTGAGCCGCATCGTCGCCGCGATCCCCGCCGGCCTCGCCACAGGCCTGCTCGCCGGCGTGCTGCTGCCGCTCTGCCTGGCCCCCGTGCAGGCGTCCTTTCATCTGCCGGGACTGATGCTCCCGGTCATCGCCGTCTGGGCAGCGCTGTTGCGCTGGGCCCGTCGCTGGGCGACGCCGGGAGCACTGGTGGCCCTGCTGGTCGTCCTGGCCGTCCGGACGCCGCTTCATCTCGGCGGAGCAGCCGGGTCTCTCCTTCCACGGATCACGCTCTCGGCGCCGGCGGCCAGCTGGTCGGCGGTCATCGGGATCGCTCTGCCGCTCTACGTCATCACCATGGCGTCGCAGAACATCCCGGGCATCGCGGTGCTCCGCCACTTCGGCTACCACCCACCGGTCCGACCCGTGCTCACCGCTACGGGCCTCAGCACGACGGCCACGGCCTTCGGCGGCGGTTACACCGTCAACCTCGCCGCGATCACCGCCGCGCTCTGCGCCGGCCCCGACGCCCATCCGGACCGCGACCGCCGCTGGATCGCCTCGGTCACCGCAGGCTGCTGCTACGTCCTGCTCGGCCTGACAGCTGGTGCCTCCGCCACCCTCCTGACGCAGGCACCTCCGCAACTGGTCGAGGCAATCGCCGGCCTCGCCCTGCTGCCGACCCTGGGCTCCGCCCTCTCGTCCGCACTGGCGGAGGAGAAAGGCCGCGAGGCCGCGGTACTCACCTTCGTCGTTGCTGCATCCGGGGTATCCGCGTTCGGGATCGGGGCACCGGTGTGGGCCCTCGCGGCGGGGCTGGCGTTGCGGTTCTTGATCTGACCCGCAACGCAATGAAGGCCCCTGACCAGTGGTCAGGGGCCTTCATTGTAAGAGTTGTTCGGCGGCGTCCTACT
>NZ_QKYN01000255.1 GCF_003258295.1 Streptacidiphilus pinicola
CAGCAGACCCCGCCGCAACGCCTCAGCCACGGCCTGCGCGCGGTCGGAGACGCCGAGCTTGGCGTACAGGTGTTGGACGTGGGTCTTGACCGTGCTGGGCGACAGGAACAGCTCACTCGCCACATCGGGGACGCTCTTGCCGGCCGCGAACAGCTCCAACACCTGGCGTTCGCGCTCGGACAGCACCGGCTGGTCCGGTTCGTGGCGCAGCCGGATCTCCGCCGCGAGCCCGGTGGCGAGCCCGGCGGGCAGCACCGTCGCGCCGGACGCCGCCTGCGCCACCGCGCCGACGATCTCGTCACGCGAGGAGTCCTTGAGCAGGTACCCGGCGGCGCCTTCCTGGACCGCTTTGAAGACCAGGGCGCTCTCCTCGAAGGCGGTCAGCAGCAGCACCCTGGTCGGCAGCTCGTCACGCACCACGGCGTGGATGACCGCGATGCCGTCCAGCCCCGGCATCTGGTAGTCGATGAGTGCCACCTCGGGCCGGTGCTCCCGGATCGCGGTCAGCGCGTCGCGACCGGTCTCCGCCTCGGCGATGACGTCGATGCGACCGCTCTGCACCAGCGCCCGGCACACCCCCTCCCGGTACAGCGGATGGTCGTCCGCGACGACGACGCGGATCTTGGCGTTCTCCAGAACGGTGCGCCCCATAGCCCACTCACCGTCCCTCTCCGCCGGTGACGGCACCGGCTCCGTCCCCGGCCTTGTCCCTGGTCCCGTCCCCGTTCCCGCCCCCGGCCGCGCCGGTGGTCCGGCCGCCATGCGCCGAGGGCTCCAGCGGCAGGGTGACCCTGGCCGCGGTTCCGGTGGGCGCGTTCGCCGTGAGGGTCATCGAGCCCCCCGCCTCCTCGACGCGCACGCGTTGCGCGGCCAGGCCGATGTGCCCGTCCGCGAGCCGGTCGACGAGCGGTCGGCGGCCGGCCGCCAGACCCACCCCGTCGTCCCGCACCTCCAGCACGGCGACGGGTCCCGCCAGCGCCAGCAGCACCTCGACGTGGGAGGCCCGCGCGTGGCGGACCACATTGGCGAGCAGCTCACGCCCGCACTGGTAGAGCATCCGGTCGGTATCGCGCCCGGCGGTCGTCGCATCGCTGGTGAACCGCACCTCGAACCTGCCGCGCACCGCGCACCGCAGGGCCAGCTCCTCCAGCGCCCGGCTCACGCCGGCCCGTTCCAGCACCGCTGGATGCAGCTCGGTGACGGACGAACGCAGCTGCCGCGCCGCGTCGCGCAGCGCCTCCTCCGCCCGCCCGAGAGCCTCCTTGAGGCCTCCCCCCTGCGGTGGCGCGTCCCGCGCCTCGTCGAGGTCGAGCCGGGCGGCCAGGACACTCTGCAGCGGACCGTCGTGCAGCGCCTCGGCGAGGTCCCGGCGCTCCCGGTCGCCGGCGGCGACCGTGCGGGCCAGGAGCTTCGACCGTTGCTGGGCCAGTTCGGCGATCAGCCGCACCCGGGACTGCTGGATCAGGGACAGCACGACGCTGGCGATGCTGATCATCGCGATGAAGAGCGCGTGGCCGATGGTGAACTGCAGGTCGGGCTGGGCATGCAGGTGCCCGACGCCGGAGGCCACGGCGTAGGTGAGGGTGGCGGCGGCGCCCGAGACGGCGGTGATCCGCGGCCGTAGCTGGAAGGCGGCCAGGACCGGGATGAACACGAAGGCGTCGGCGCTGAAGGGCGAGGACCAGTTCGGGTCGGTGAAGTCGCCCGCGACGCAGAGGATCAGGGTGAGCAGCGGCAGGTCCACCAGCGGAACCGCGAGGGCGAGGGAGTTGCGGCCGCGGTCGCGCCAGGAGACGGCCATCATCGCCGCGCTCCAGACGGCGTAGAGCAGGGTCAGCGCGATCGTGGCCCACAGGCGCTCGCGCGGGCGGATCAGCACGATGACGGTGAGGGCGACCACGACGACGCAGGCGCGCAGCACCGCCTGGACGCGGACCCCGCGTCGCTGGTGGTCGCGCAGGATCTCCTCGACGGCGTGCTTGTCCGCCGCGTCGGGGAGCCCGGCGGTCCAGATCCGCATGGCTTTCATGACCACCGCTCCGTGACGCGTCTGCGGCGGCTCCGGTGCTCCCCCGGAGCCCCCGGAGCGCGTTCTTCGACTTCCCTCAGTCTGCACCGACCAGGTCAGGCGAGCAGGGCGAGTGCCGCGTGCGTGTTGTACTCGGCGATCTGCCGCATGGCGGACCGGTCGGGGAAGTCCCCGTCGAGCAGCCGCAGCGGGCCGGCGACCAGGGACAGGCGCATCGCGAGCCGGTAGAGGTCGAGCCGCGCCGGGTCCAGGCCGGGGCGCGACAGGGCCTCGTACCGGTCGTCGAAGCGGATCCGCAGGAACACGTGCTCCCATTCGACGTCGAAGAACATCAGCCCTTCGATGTCGATGAGGACAGGCAGCCCGTCGGCGTCGACGAGAACGTGGTCGGGCCCGAGCTCCCCGTGGATCAGTCCGTACCGCGTGCGTGGAGCCACCCGCCCGGCCAGTTCCCGCAGCCGGTCCTCCAGGGCGCACGCCGCTGACGCGATCCGGTCGTCGCGCCCCGCCGCCTGCGCCAGGTCCGCCAGGGCACGGTCGGTCACCACCTGCTCGCAGGAGACACCGGGCGCCGTCCCGCCGCGTTCCAGCAGGTGCACCTGGCCGTAGGAGACGTTCTGCTGCCCGTGCATGATCTGCAGCATCGTGGCGAGTTCTGCCAGCGCGTTCGCCGCTCGGGCGGGGTCGGAACCGAACAGCGCCTCGAGGCTGCCACCGGCGACGTCCTCTACCACGGCGACGTCAGCGCCGCCGGGCCGGCTGCCGTCGGCCAGCAGCACCCGCGGGACCCGGACTCCCACGCCCTCGAGCCGGCGCTGCGCGGCGAGGAACGGGACCAGCCCGGACGCCGCAGCGAACGGATCACCCGCGTTCGTGCCCGGCCGCTCGGTGGCGGTGGCGGGCCAGAAGTTCTCGGTGTCGGCCCAGCGGTAGACGATCACGCTCGTCGGGCCGGTGCCCGTGCCGGTGCCCGTGCCGGTGCCGGTCCCGCCGGGCCCTTCGACGTGGACGCGGTAGACGCCCTTCTTGCTCCCGCCCCGCAGGCGTTCCACCGCGACGGGACGGAACCGCGCTCCGAGTGCCTCCCGTACCAGGTCCGACAAGTCTTCGATCTCCGCGAACTGACGCATCCGCAGACCCTACTGCGGCTCCGAGCGGGGACCGCCGCCGTCGGTGGCCTCACATTCCGGGCGGCTGCCTTGTCGTATCAGGTGGAGGGGGCACCCTCCGGGCACAGCGCAACACAGCAACAGCCAGTCGAAGCAGTGTGAGTGAAGGAGTGAGCCATGCTCAGGATCGGGATCATCCTCGCCAGTGTTCGTGACGGCCGTCGGGGCGGGCAGGTCGCGCGCTGGGTGGCGCAGGCGGGAGCGCGGCGGACGGACGCCGAGTTCGTGCTGATCGACCTGCTGGACCACCCGCTTCCGCTGCTGGACGCTGAGCGGCCCGCCCTGGCGGCCCGCGGCGTCTACGAGGACGAGCGGACGTCGGCCTGGGCGGCCGCGATCGCTCCGTGCGACGGCTACGTGATCGTGACGCCGGAGTACAACCACGGGCTGCCGGGCTCGCTGAAGAACGCGCTCGACCACCTGTACGTGGAGTGGAACGACAAGGCCGTCGGGTTCGTGTCCTACGGCGTCGACGGCGGGGTGCGGTCGGTGGCGCAGCTGCGGCAGTTGTGCGGGGTGCTGCAGTTGGCGGACGTGGTGGCGCAGGTGTCCCTGACGCTGGCCGGTGACTTCGAGGACCACGCCGTGTTCAAGCCCCGGGAGTCCCACGCGAAGACCCTGGAGACGATGCTGGACTGCGTCGTGAAGTGGAGCGGGGCCCTCGCACCGTTGCGCTCGGCCGGGACCGCGGAGGCGGAGATCCGGGCCCGGATCTCCGAGATCATCGGCGGCATCCAGGCCAAGGACCTCGACGCGCTGCGTCGCGTCTACGCGACCGACGTCGTCTCCTTCGACGTCGAGCCGCCGCTCCAGCACGTCGGGGTCGACGCGAAGCTGAAGAACTGGGCCCGCGTCTTCACGCTCTTCGCGGACGTTTCCTACGAGCTGAGGGACCTGGCGATCGAGGTCGGCGGCGACATCGCCTTCGGGCATGCCTTCGGCCGGCTCAGCGGCACCACGGTGACCGGTGAGCGGGCCGAAGGCATGTGGGTGCGTGCGACGTTCTGTTTCCGGCGGATCGAGGGGGAGTGGCTGATCGTGCACGACCAGGCGTCCTTGCCGGCCGACGTGTTGTCCGGTCGCGTCCTGGTCGATCTGGAACCCTGACGGAGCACGGGCGGGGGGTGCGGGTCGGCGCGCGATGACGCGGTGGTCAGGGGCGGTAGCGGATCTCCAGCATGGTGCACCCGTTCGTGCTCCGGTACGGGCCGTGCGGCATGCCCGGGGGACGGCAGGCGTAGTGGCCGGCGTGGAACGTCCGGTCGAGGGTGATGTCGTGCAGGTCCCCTTCGAGGAGGTAGACCTCCTCGACCCACTCGTGCCGGATCACGTCGGCGGGGGTGGCGAAGCCCGGCTCCCAGCGCAGCAGTCTGGTCAGGACCTCGGGGTCGGCCGGGTCCTGACTGAGGATCTTCTGCGCGGTCTTGGGCTGCGGTCCGTCGCACCACGGCAGGGCGTCGGGGTCGAAGAACTCGTGCTCGGCTTTCATCGTGCGGCCTCCGGTCGCTGGGGGGTGGGGGTTTTGCCTTCGGCGAGGTTCGAGTGCGCGTCGAGTGGTTTTCGAGTGTGGCGGGTGAGGGTGGGTGGCGCGCCGTGGACCTCCATCGACAGGCCGTGCCGGCCACCCTGTGAGGAGAAACCCAACCATGACGGGCACTCAGCCTTCCCCCAGCCGCATCCTGGAAATCGCCAGCGGCTACTGGGCCACCGGACTCCTCGCCGTGGCGACACAGAACTCGCTGTTCACCCTCATCCATGACGGCCGGCGCACCCCCGCCGAACTCGCCGACAAAACCGGCCTTGCTCTGCGTGGCGTGCAGACCCTCCTCGACGGCCTGGTCGGCCTCGGCCTGCTCCACACCCAGGACGGCGTCTACCGCAACACCCCGGAGACGGACCTGTACCTCGTCGAGGGTCAGCTCACCGACATCAGCGGCCTGGCCCAACTCAAGCTCGCCGAAATGGACAACCTCGTCGGCCGACTGGAGGTGTTCCGCGCCGGCGGCCCCCTCAACAACCCCGTGGCCGAGGTCGCCGACAACCCCCACTGGGAGAACGTCGTCACTGCCATCGCGGGCCTGTCGGTGGCCGCAGCGCAGACCGCTGCGAGCGTCCTGTCGCTGGCTGACTGGAAGAACCTGTCGATTCTGGATGTGGGCGGCGGGTCGGGCGTCTTCTCGTCCGTCTGGCTCCAGCTCAATCCCACGGCGCAGGCGACGCAGTTGGACTGGGAGCCGATCAACGCGATCGCTCGCCGCCTGCTGTCCAATCACGACCTGACGGGCCGGTTCTCCTGTCTGGACGGCGACTTCCACACCACCGAACTCGAAGCCGCCGCCTACGACGTGGCCCTCTACTCCCACATCGCGCACCAGGAGGGCCCCGAGGACAACACCGCGGTGTTCGCCAAGCTCCGCGACGCCCTCAAGCCCGGCGGGGCGTTGATCGTCTGCGACTACATCGTCGACGACGACCGCAGCGGCCCCCCGTTCTCGCTGCTGTTCGCCTCCGAGATGCTCCTCAAGACCAACCACGGTGGCACCTGGCGCCGCGCCGACTACGCGGCCTGGCTCATCCAGGCGGGTTTCACGGACGTCACCTTCCACGCCACCGGCACCCCGGCGACGCTCGCCATCGCCCGCTAGGCAGTTGCCCCCGCTCCTCGTGGGCGGGGACGAAGTTGGGTGTGGCGTGCGTTCGAGGTAGCCGGCCTTCTGGAGCTCGTGGACGACTTCGGTGAGGGTTTGTTTGGTGTGCCCGGAGTGTTCGGCGAGCACGGTGAGCCGTGAGCCGTCAGGATCGATCTGGCGGAAGACGGCGCCGTGGCGGTAGCGGACGTCTTCGAAGCCTCTTAGTGCAGACGTTCTTGAACGGGCGTGGGGACGCGCGTGATGTGGCTTCCGCGTATGAGGCGCGGGACTTTGAGCGGCTTCGGCGGGTCAAGGCGGTCTACGACCCGGAGAACATGTTCCGGATGAACCACAACATTCCGCCGGCCGATCTGGGGGTAGGGCGCGCCTAGGGTGTGCCGGCGGCCGATTTGAGGGCGCGGTGATGCGGGGAGTCCCGGGTTCTTGGGCCCGGGGTTCCGCGTTTTGCTGCCGGTCGGGTGGCAGCGGGGAGGGGCGTTGCGCGCGGGCCTGCCCCCCTTTTTTTGCGGGGGTGGGCGGGCGCAGGCGCCCTTCCTGGTTTCGCGGTGGTGCGGCGTTCTCGCGGTGCGGTGTTGTTGCGGTGCGGAGCGGTGCGGTGGGGGGCCGGGTGTGGGTGCCGGGTTCCGCCCCCCCTGTTGTGTGCGGGTGTTGGGTGCTGGTGTGCCCGGTGGTGGGCCCGTGCCCGTGCCCGTGCGTGTGCCTGCGCCCGTTGCTGCTGTGGTGTTGGTGGGTGGGGTTGTGGT
>NZ_QKYN01000061.1 GCF_003258295.1 Streptacidiphilus pinicola
GGCCGGCCGCTGACCCCGGCGCCACAGCACGGCCACAGCACGGAGCCCCGACCGGGCGGTACTCGGTCGGGGCTCCGTGCTGTGGCGCTCGGTGCCGGCTGGCTCAGACGGTGGTGACGACCTCGTCGTAGGCCAGGCGCGGGCCGCGCGGGAACCAGGCGTCCTCGCCCGGCTTGCCGATGTTCACCACGGCCAGGACGGCGTGGTCGCCGTCGAGGAACTCCTTGTTGATGCCCTCGGCGTCGTAGCCCGTCATCGGGCCCGCGGCCAGGCCGGCGGCGCGGACGCCGATGATGAAGTAGCCGGCCTGCAGGGCGGCGTTGAAGGAGCCGGCCCACTCACGGACCGGGCGCTCGCCGAAGATGGCGTCCTTGGCCTGCGGGAAGTGCGGGAACTGGGTCGGCAGTTCCTCGTGGAACTCGTGGTCGGTGGCCAGGATGGCGACCAGCGGGGCCGTGCGGGTCTTCTCCTTGTTGCCGTCCATCATCAGGTCGACCAGGCGCTCGCGGGCCTCGGGGGAGCGAACCAGGACGACGCGCAGCGGCTGCATGTTCATCGAGGTGGGCCCGTACTTCACCAGGTCGTAGATGGCCTGGACCTGCTCGTCGGTGACGGGCTCGTCGGTGAAGGTGTTCGCGGTACGTGCCTCGCGGAACAGCAGGTCCTGGGCCGCGGGGTCGAGAGCGAGGATGTCGGTCATGGTGTTCACACCTCAGAAGAAGATCGGTCGGCGGTGACCGGACGCTGTCACCGTCGATCTCCAACGTAGGTGATGCTTCAACTATTTCCCAAATAGGTAACTGGCTATGTGATCGGGCTCACTCGTCCTCGGACTCCTCGTCGGCTGCGGCCTCGCGCCCCTCGTCGGCGGCCAGGGCGGCGTCCAGCCGGGCCCGGGCCCCGTCCAGCCAGCGCTCGCACACCCGGGCCAGCTCCTCGCCGCGCTCCCACAGCGCGAGGGACTCCTCCAGCGTGCCGCCGCCCGTCTCCAGCCGGCGCACGACGTCGAGCAGCTCCTCCCGAGCCTGCTCGTAGCCCAGCACGTCCTCGCCGTTGGTCTCGCCCGGCTTCGCCCCGGGCTCCGTCTTCGCCATGCGCTCAGCCTATGGAATGCGGCTGACATCCCGTGAGGGCGCGACTAGGGTCCGGCCATGATCACTGTGCGCTCCGCCGTGCCCGACGACGCCCCCGAGCTGGTCCGTCTGCGTGAGGTCATGTTCGCCTCCATGCAGAGCGGCACGATCGCGGCGGAGAGCTCGGGCGACTGGAAGCCGCTCACCGAGAGCATCCTGCGCTCCGGCCTGAGCCCGGACCAGGCAGGCGGTGGCCGTCCCGTCTTCGGAGTGTTCGTCGTGGACGACGAGGAGCGCCCCGGCCGCCTCGCGGCCTGCGCGGTGGGCACGCTGGAGCAGCGGCTGCCCGCCCCCGGTCACCCCGACGGCCTCTTCGGCTTTGTCTTCAACATCTGCACCGATCCGGACCGCCGGCGCCGCGGTTACGCCCGCGCCTGCACCGAAGCGCTGCTGGACTGGTTCGACAAGCAGGGCGCCACCCGGCTCGACCTGCACGCCAGCCCACTCGGCCAGGACCTCTACCGCGCCCTCGGCTTCACCGAGTACTCGGTCGCGCTCTCCCGTACGACGCTGCGCTGACCCACGCGTCGGTCGCCCGCGAGAGCGCGGTCACTCCTCCTCGGCCTGGGCCTCCACCGCGCTGACCGCCACCGTGAACGCGCCCTCCGCGACGCGGGCGCGCAGCTCCTCGCCGACGGCGATCTCGCCAGGGGCGCGGACCACCGCGCCGTCCGCCGTGCGCTGCAGCACCGCGTAGCCGCGCTGCAGCGTCGCCGCGGGGGAGAGCGCCACGACGCGCGCGAGCGTGTGGTGCAGCTCCGTCGCGGCGCGGTCGAGGCGGTGACCGAGCGTGCGTCGCGAGCGGTCCACCAGCGAACGGACCTCGGCCGCGCGGTCGTCGATCAGCCGGTGCGGCGCGGCCAGCGCCGGGCGGGTCCGGATGCTCGCCAGCCCCGCCTCCTCCCGGTGCAGACGGCCCTCTATGGTCCGCCGGGCCCGGTCCCGCAGGGCGTGGACACGGGCCAGCTCCTCCCGCACGTCCGGCACGACGTGCTTGGCCGCGTCCGTCGGTGTCGAGGCGCGCAGGTCCGCGACGAAGTCGAGCAGCGGCTGGTCCGGCTCGTGCCCGATCGCGCTGACCACGGGCGTGCGGGCCTCGGCGACCGCGCGGATCAGTGCCTCGTCGGAGAAGGGCAGCAGGTCCTCGACGCTGCCGCCGCCGCGCGCCACGATGATCACGTCGACCTCGGGGTGGGCGTCCAGCTCCTTGATCGCCGTGATCACCTCCGGCACGGCGTAGGCGCCCTGCACCGGCACGTTGCGCACCTCGAAGCGCACGGCCGGCCAGCGCCGGCGCGCGTTCTGCAGCACGTCCCGCTCGGCGGCGCTGGCGCGGCCCGTCACCAGCCCGATGCACTGCGGCAGGAACGGCAGCGGTCGCTTGCGCTCCGCCGCGAACAGCCCCTCCGCGGCGAGGCTGCGCTTGAGCAGCTCCAGCCGCGCGAGCAGATCCCCGAGCCCGACCATCCGGATCTCCGCCGCGCGCAGCGACAGCGTCCCGCGTGGCGCGTACCACTCGGGCTTCGCGTACACGACCACCCGGGAGCCGGGCTGGACCAGCGTGGCGACGGGGTCGAAGACGGACCGGTAGCAGGTCACGGAAATCGAGACGTTCTGCGACGGGTCACGCAGCGTCAGAAAGACGACTCCGGCGCCCGGACGGGGGCTCAACTCGGTGATCTGGCCCTCCACCCAGACCGCGCCGAGCCGCTGGATCCACCCACCGATGAGCGCGGAGACACGGCTCACGGGAATGGGCGCGTCGGGCGAGGTCTCAAGTGCCATGCCCAGAGCCTACGGTCCGGAACTGACAAGCTCGGGGACGTGGCACTACTTCAGGGGCACAGTTCCCCGCGCCCCTCAAGAAGCGCTCCGCGCCCCTAACGCGCCCGCTCCAGGGCCCAGACGCCGAGGCCGAGCGCCAGCCACGCCGCGCCGACGATCTGCGCCGTGTGCGACGCCGCGACCAGTACCCAGACGATCACCGCCGTGCCCACTCCGGGCATGAGCAGGTGCGGGAGCCACGCCCGGCTCCCGTGCCGGACGGCGTACCAGCCGACGACGGACGCGTGCAGCAGCACGAACGCCGAGAGCGCGCCGACGTTGACCACCGAGGTCAGCTGGTCCAGGCCGTCCGAGCGGGACGCGGACCAGACCGCCGCCGCGAGCGTGATCGTCGCGGCGACCAGCAGCGCGCCGAAGGGGACGCCGGTGCGGGAGTCGATCCGGGCCAGCGGGCGCGGCAAGCGGCCGTCGCGTGCCATCGCGAAGATCAGCCGGCCGGCCGCCGCCTGACCGGCCAGCGCGGCGAACGCCGCGCCGACGGCCTTGCTGACCGCGACCAGCAGGTGGAGCCAGTGGCCGATCGAGGCCTCCACCGTGTCGTAGAACGCGCTGCCCTGGGCCTCCGGGTGTGCCGCCAGATACTGCGGGGAGTCCGGTTCCAGCAGGCCCGCGAGGTACGTCTGCGCGACGAACAGCACGCCCGCCAGGGCCAGGCAGAGCAGTACCGCCCGCCTCGACCCGGGCCGACGGCCCGGCGTGCTCCTCCGCGAACGCGGCGATCGCGTCGAAGCCGAGGAACGACAGCACCGCGACGGAGACCGCCGACATCACCGCGCCGAGCGAGAACCCGCCGATGCCGGTGAAGGGGCTGAGCAGCGGCCGATGGTCGGTGCCGGTCGCCAGCGCCTCGACGGCCGTGGCCATGAAGACGAACAGCACCGCCAGCTCGAAGACCAGCACCAGCGTGCCGACCCGGGCGGCGAGCCGGACCCCGGCCAGGTTCAGCACGGTGGTGACGACGACCGCGATCGCCGTCCACACCCACTGGTTCACCGCCGGGACCAAGGAGTGCATGGCGATGCCCGAGAAGACGTAGGCGACGGCCGGGATCAGCAGGTAGTCCAGCATGGCCATCCACCCGGCGACGAAGCCGGGGCCCTCGCCCAGCCCGGCGCGGGCGTAGGCGTAGACGGAACCGGCCTGCGGCACCACCCGCAGCATCTGCGCGTAGGAGAAGGCGGTGAAGGCCATCGCCGCCGTGGCCACCAGGTAGACCGTGGAGACCGCGCCGTGGCTCTTCGCGTCCAGCACGCCGAAGATGCCGACCGGTGCCATCGGCGCGATGAAGAGCATGCCGAAGACGACCAGCTCCCGAAAGCCGAGGGAGCGGCGCAGCGAGGACGCGGCGGTGTCGGTCGACGGCGACGCGGGCGGCCCGGCGGGTTCCATGGTCCGATGATCGACGGGGCGGCCGGGCGTGCCCCGCAGGACGCGCCGGGGCCCCTCCCGGGCCCCTGATCGGCGCGGTTCGCCGCGGGGGCGGGCGGTAGGCTGGGCCCATGTCTGCTACCGCTGCACGCCGTGTCCTGCTCGCCGCCCCGCGCGGCTACTGCGCGGGCGTCGACCGCGCCGTCATCACCGTGGAGAAGGCCCTGGAGCAGTACGGGTCGCCGATCTACGTGCGCAAGGAGATCGTCCACAACAAGTACGTGGTGCAGACGCTGGAGAAGAAGGGCGCGATCTTCGTCGACGAGACGGAGGAGGTGCCCGAGGGCAACATCGTCGTCTTCTCGGCGCACGGTGTCGCGCCGTCCGTCCACGACGAGGCCAAGGCCGGCAAGCTGGCGACGATCGACGCCACCTGCCCGCTCGTCACCAAGGTGCACAAGGAAGCGGTGCGGTTCGCCGACGAGGGCTACGACATCCTGCTGATCGGCCACGAGGGCCACGAGGAGGTCATCGGCACCATGGGCGAGGCGCCGGAGCGCACCCACCTCGTCGACGGCGCCGAGGACGTCGGACACGTCAAGGTCCGCGACGAGTCCAAGGTCGTCTGGCTGTCGCAGACCACCCTCTCCGTCGACGAGACCATGCAGACCGTCGACGCCCTCAAGCAGCGCTTCCCGCTGCTGACCAGCCCGCCGAGCGACGACATCTGCTACGCCACGCAGAACCGTCAGGTGATCATCAAGCAGATCGCCGCCGAGGCCGACCTGGTGATCGTGGTCGGCTCCAAGAACTCCTCCAACTCGGTCCGCCTGGTCGAGGTCTCCCTGGAGGCCGGCGCCAAGGACGCGCACCTGGTCGACTTCGCCGACGAGGTCGACGAGGCGTGGCTGGAGGGCGTGGCCACGATCGGCGTCACCAGCGGCGCGTCGGTGCCGGAGATCCTGGTCCAGGGCGTGCTGGAGTGGCTGGCCGAGCGCGGTTTCGGTGACGTCCAGACGGTCACGTCCGTCGAGGAGCACCTGCAGTTCTCGCTCCCCAAGGAGCTGCGGCGCGACCTGCGCGCCGAGGCGGGCACGGCCACCACGGAGTGACCGTCCCGAGTTGACGCATCACAACGAACCCGCCCGAGTAACGGGCGGGTTCGTCCTGTCACACGTAGCGTGGACAGCGTGACTGTCTTCGGAGTGGACATCGGCGGGTCCGGCATCAAGGGCGCGCCCGCAGACCTCGAGAACGGCCGGCTGGCCGAGGAGCGCGTCAAGGTGCTCACACCCCAGCCGTCGGATCCACAGGACGTGGCCGACGCGGTGAAGGGTGTCGTGGCGCAGTTCGACTGGCAGGGGCCGGTCGGCATCACCTTCCCCGGCGTGGTGGTCGACGGCCACACGCGCACCGCCGCCAACGTGGACAAGCGCTGGATCGGCACCGACGCCGCGGGCCTCTTCTCCGACGCCCTGGGCGGGCGCCCGGTCGCCGTCGTCAACGACGCCGACGCGGCGGGCCTGGCCGAGATGCGCTTCGGCGCGGGCAAGGGCCGCGACGGCGTGGTGCTCATGATGACGCTCGGCACGGGCATCGGCAGCGCGCTGTTCGTCGACGGCAACCTGGTGCCGAACACCGAGCTCGGCCATCTGGAGCTCAACGGCCACGACGCCGAGAAGCACGCCAGCTCCGCCGCCCGGGAGAAGCACGACCTCTCCTGGTCCCAGTGGGCCTCCCGCCTGGACGACTACTTCGCCCACGTGGAGATGCTCTTCTCGCCGAAGCTGATCATCATCGGCGGCGGTGTCAGCCGTAAGGCGGACAAGTTCCTCCCCCTGCTCAAACCGCTGCAGGCGGAGATCGTGCCGGCGCAGCTCCAGAACGACGCCGGCATCATCGGGGCCGCGATGCAGGCCTCCCGCCTGGCCACGGTGGGCTGAGCGGGCCGCCGAGCCGGAAGGCTAGAACGGCGCCTTCTTCCGCGCGTGCGAGAGGGAGAAGTGGCGTGCCAGCGCGATCGTCACGCTGAGGGCCGTCCCGGCGAAGAGCCAGCCCGCGTCGAGCGCGAGGGCCTCGGCCAGGCCGATCACGTGGCCGCCCCAGCCGGGGCCGGCCGCGGGGCCGAAGAAGAGCAGGGCCAGGGCGAAGCAGATCGGGCCGCTGATCGGCGCGGCCGCCAGATCGGAGGAGCGGACCTTCACCGACGCCTGGAAGCTCGCTGCGACGTAGACCAGGCCCAGCAGCACGCCCGAGCTGTCGAACAGCATCGAGTCCAGCGCGCCGGCGGCCAGGCAGGTGACGAGCAGCAGGACGCCGCAGCCGATCGCGGTCAGCCGCTGCGGCGCCCGCGCGGTCGGGGCGGCGGCCGCCGGTCGGGCCGTAGGGACCACGGCCTCGGGCGAGCGTGCGGGCTTGGGCAGGGCCATGTTCCGCTCCGTCCCGGGCTGTGCCCGGCTGGTTCGGTACTCCACGTGACCAACGTACGGTCGGATGAACGCCGGACAAGGGCAGAGACACGCGGTTGAGCGATGCGGGGCATGTGATTGAGCCGTTCGGGCGCAACCGCTGCGAACCGTAGACTGGGGGGCTGTACGCTCTCGCCCCCTCGAACCCGGGACTCACGCCACCATGTCGCTCACGATCGGAATCGTCGGCCTGCCGAATGTCGGCAAGTCGACCCTGTTCAACGCCCTGACCAAGAACGACGTGCTGGCGGCCAACTACCCCTTCGCCACCATCGAGCCCAACGTGGGCGTCGTCGGGGTGCCGGACCCGCGCCTGGACAAGCTCGCCGAGATCTTCGGCTCGCAGCGCAAGCTCCCGGCGACGGTCGACTTCGTCGACATCGCCGGCATCGTCCGCGGCGCGAGCGAGGGCGAGGGTCTGGGCAACAAGTTCCTCGCGAACATCCGCGAGTCCGACGCGATCTGCCAGGTCATCCGCGCCTTCAGCGACCCGGACGTGGTCCACGTCGACGGCAAGGTCTCGCCGAAGGACGACATCGAGACCATCAACACCGAGCTGATCCTGGCCGACCTGCAGACCATCGAGAAGGTCCTGCCGCGTCTGCAGAAGGAGGCGCGTCTGAAGAAGGAGACCGCCTCGCAGTTGGCCGCCGTCGAGGAGGCCCAGAAGGTCCTCGAGTCCGGCACCACCGTCTTCGCGGCCGGCCTCGACCTGGCCCCGCTGCGCGACCTGCACCTGCTGACCGCCAAGCCCTTCCTCTACGTCTTCAACGTGGACGAGGCCGAGCTGGCGGACGAGGCCTTCAAGGACACCCAGCGCGCCCTGGTCGCCCCGGCCGAGGCCATCTTCCTCAACGCCAAGATCGAGTCCGAGCTGATCGAGCTCGAGGACGACGAGGCCCTGGAGCTCCTCCAGGAGATGGGCGTCACCGAGCCGGGCCTGGCCACTCTCGCCCGCGTCGGCTTCGACACCCTCGGCCTGCAGACCTACCTCACGGCCGGCCCCAAGGAGGCCCGCGCCTGGACCATCAAGAAGGGCGCCACCGCGCCCGAGGCGGCCGGCGTCATCCACACCGACTTCCAGCGCGGCTTCATCAAGGCCGAAATCGTCTCCTTCGACGACCTCGTCTCCCTCGGCTCCATCGCCGAGGCCCGCGCCAAGGGCCGCGCCCGCATGGAGGGCAAGGAGTACGTCATGCAGGACGGCGACGTGGTGGAGTTCCGCTTCAACGTGTGATGATCAGACAATTGGCCCGCTCGCTTGCGAAACCGCAGGTCAGCGGGCTGATTTGTAGGTTCAGCGGCGCTGGCCTCGCATGTTGCGCCGGAATGTTCAGATGTCCTGCGATTTCGAACTGGTGTCTATAAGGGCAGGTGGGCGTCGGTGGGTGCGGTGTGGCGCGCGGGGCAATGCTTGACTTGATCGACTACGGTGCTGGATTGGCACTGGATAATCTGACATGCCATCAGCTCCCCAGGGTGGCTATCGATGCCGCCTGGGCGGCCACAATTTCCCTGGCTGCCGATTGCTGCATGCCACCCCTACCCTGAATGCCGACGATCTCCGGGTCCTGGAGGAGATCGAGGCGATGCGCGCGGCGCTGCGGCATCAGCTCGCGGTGCGGCCGCGCTGGGGCCGACCGTTGCTTCGGCACATGACGGTTCGGGCCGTGGCGGGGTCGAACACCATCGAGGGGTATGCGGCGACCGTCGACGATGTCGAGGCGATGATGAGCGGCGAGGAGCCGCTGGAGGCATCCGATGTCGTGCGTGAGGAGATCGCCGGCTATCAGCTGGCGCTGACGTACGTCCAGCCACTCGCGGACGCCCCTCACTTCACCTATGAGGTGGAAGGTCTGAACGCGCTGCACTTCATGATGCAGTCCAAGCATCTGGCCAAGCGTCCGGGGCGGTGGCGCAGTCGCGAGGTGTGGATCAATGAGCCGGGCCGACCGGACGTGCGCGCGTACACGGCTCCGGATCCGGAGCACGTCCCAGCGCTCATGGATGAGTTGGTGGCTTGGCTGAATGACGGCGACCTGGAGGCACCGGTGCATGTGCGCGCGTCGATGGCGCACCTGAATCTGGTGAAGATCCACCCGTGGCACGATGGCAATGGCAGGATGTCACGGGCGCTGTCCACCTTGGTCTTTGCGCGGGAACAACTGATGCCGCCGGAGTTCTCCTCGATCGAGGAATGGCTCGGTTACCCGGCCAACACGGTGCGCTACTACGACGTGCTGGCCGAGGTCGGCGGGCCGGTGTACTCCCCGGATCGGGACACGCATCCGTGGATCCGGTTCTGCCTGCGTGCGCACCATCAGCAGGCGCAGGACGCACAACATCTGGTTCGCCGCCAGAACCAGGGCTGGTCAGCCCTGCTCGATGCCTTGCGGGCCACTGGCATCGACGAGGAGTTGGCCGAGCGCTACCTCTACGCGTTGCTGCCCGCCTTCGTCGGGCACCGGGTCCGTCGGGCCTTGTACCAGGCGGACGCCGAACTCGGAGAGGCCAGCGCGATGCGGGACATCCGGCAGCTTCGCGATGCCGGGTGGCTGATGCAGCACGGTAAGGCCCGGGGAACGTTCTATACCGCAGGCACACGCATGAACCCGGTTCGCGATCTGGTCGCGCAGCACATCGGCCCTCTTTGCGATCCCTACGCGGTGCAGTGACACGATTCGTGTCGGCCCGGTTGCCTGACGACGTTCACCACTCCAAGGGCATCGCGTTCGTGATCGCGGAGGCGCTGCCCCGCCCTGGCTCCGGCGCCAAGAGCGATCTTGTGTCGGTGACGGTCAGTCCGGTGCCGATTGACAGGGACAGCTGGACGTAGGCGTCGCTGGTGGGCGGATTGGAGATGTGGAGGGTGATATCGCCGCCTGGCCCGTTGAGGTCGATGCTGTCCGGCACGGTCACGCTGATGGCCGGGCCGGTGGTGTCGGCGGTGGCCGTGTTCAGCGGCGCCAGGCTTGCCACGATGGCTGTGGCGCTGGTGAGAAGAGCTTGGTGGTAGCGGCGTGTCGCCACAGGGTGGTCCGATGTCGGGGAGGGGTGGCCCGGCTGGAGGGCCGGGCCACCTCGGGTGGTTGTGGATGCCGGGCTGCTGTCCTACAGGCTGTTGGAGCGGCGGACGGGGGCGGAGAAGCCGCCGTCGCTGTCGCTGTCGGCGGTCAGTGTGAAGACAGCACCCGGGGCCGTGGCGTCGTTGTAGTAGAGACCGAGGTCGGTTTTGCCGTCGCCGTTGAAGTCGCGGGCAACCACGAACCCACTGCTCGGGCCCCAGTTGGTGTCGGACCACACATCGGTGTGGGTGCTGCCACTGGTGCTACTCGTGGTGAAGATCGCGACATGGTAACTGCTGTTGTCGGTGTAGGGATGTGGTTGGTGTTCAACCCGCCGGTCGGCCCGTCCCAGACAAGTCGTGATTGCCCGAACCCGCCGTCGCCGTTCTGGGGGCAGTTGCTGGGGCCGGTGTCGCCGGCTCCCAGTTGTCGTCTGGGTCTAGGACATGTGCGCCTTCGCGGATGAGATCTGGCCGGAGGGGCAGCGACGCCATCGCGCGTGGCTGCTCTTCGGCTGGTTTGTCCCGGTAGCGCAGGTGTTCGTGCCGAAGATGTTCATGAACGATCTGTGGGCCGCCGCCCAGCCCGTCGAGCGGCGATGTCGGGGCCATCCGCTCCTCACCGCGTGGTGGCTCGCGGTCCTTGCTGCAGGACAGTGGGCGGACGGCTTCTCACTGCTCAAGCGCGCGACGGCGAGCACCGCTCGCGACGCTCTGCATCACCTGGCGCTGAGCGAGATTCTCTACGTCGGCATGGCCGCACTGACCCTTGCTGTGGTCCGCCGGATTGACCGCATGCGCAATGGGTGGGGAGCGCGAGCCGGCTGAGTTGGGAGGCCAGCTCCTTGTGCGGATCGGAAGGTTGGCGGCCTGGTCTGGGTGTGCTAGAACCCTCGCGTCAGATTGCGCGGAAAGCGCGGGCGGCAGAAACGGGCAGGTCAGGACATGTCGGCGGTAATGGTGGGGGTGACGACGGGCGCGCTCAGCTCGGCCGGTTTCGCGATCAGCGCGTGGGTGGCGCACCGATGGCGGAGCCCCAAGAGTGACTTCAAGCGCGCTGACCGGTTCGCGCGCGAGATGGATCTGTACCTGCCCGAGGAGATGGTGACTTCGGTCGCTGCACGGCTGCGTCAGCGCACCGTGCTGGCATTGACCGTGTCCGCCCTGCTGGGTGGGCCGGTCCTCGGCTATCTGGTCGGCACCTTCGTGGCCACGCTGGACACGCCGGTCGACCGCTTTGACTTCCAGGCTGTGCGCTTCCCGGGTCCGGCGGCGATCGTCATAGGCCCGGTCTTCGGGGTCTTGATGACTGCGCTGGAGAGCGTCTGGGAGCTGGCCCGTGTCCGCCGGCAAGCGGCCACGGCAGCGGCCTTCTTGCCTCAGCCGCCTGTGGCGATTCGGCTGCGAAACATCGTGCCCCTCTGGTTGGTCTGGGCGGCCCGGGTGCTCGCCGTGAGCCCCGCCCTCCTGGCCGCACTTGCCTGTGCGGCGCAGCGCCGAACGGGCCTGGCGCTCGGTTTCGTTGCCCTGGCACCGGTGTGCGGTCTGATCTCGTGGTCGGTCGAGCGTGCGCAGCTGTGGATGCTGAACACCCGGCGGCAGACGGGGCAGGGGCAGCCTGCCGCGGCGGTCGCCGCCTTCGACGACGCCTTCCGGGTCGCGGCCGTGCTGCCGTTTCTCCTACTGGCCCCGTGTGTCAGCGTGTTCGTCGGAGCCTTCTACATCCACCTCGTAGGCCGGGGGCTCTGGTACCAGAACCTGCTGTTCGCCTGGAGCGGGACCGTGTTCCCGATACTGGCGATGAACGGGTTGCTCAGCGCCAACTGGGCGAAGCGGTATCACCGCCGCCGGGCCCGCCCGGAGACTTCGACGCCGACCGCTGCCAGCTGATTCGGCGCCGATGTCGCGGGGCCGGCATTCAACCGTAGAGGCCTGGTCCTTGCCGTCCCCGGCTTCGGGTTGACGAGGAGCGTGACGCGGGGCTCGGTGCGGGGCCGCCACGGCGCTTCGGCCAACCCCGTGGATCAAGCAGACCTCCGGCTCAGGGCCACGTCAGGCAGTACAGCTGGTGCCCGGCGTCGTGGAGCTGGTTCGCGAAGTCCTGCCACTCGTGCAGCGAATGATCACCCCAGGTCGTTGACCTGGGGTGATCCTCTCAAATGGCCTTTGACCTGCGGCGGAGCCTTTCGTTGGTTTTCACCGCTGCCAGCTGCTTTCCGGTGCCCAGTGCACTGGAAGCGCACGTAATGAGCCCCGCCAGCCTCCGTCCGATGGGTCCGTCGGACGTGCCCGAATCATCACCGGGCCACCCGCCATGACGTGGGCAAACCGTCAAACGACCCGAGACCCTGCTCGAACGCGACCGGGTCAGACCACAGCGATCGCAGCCCTGAACGGGCCCGATGGTTGAGGATCAAGCTCAGGACAGGTCGCGGAACTTGTTCCAGCCCGTGCCCAGCAGGACGCGCGCGCCGAAGGTGTCGTTGCCGTTGCCCGGGTAGAGCCAGAGGCGCCCGGTGGAGTCCACCGCGGCCAGGTCGGCCTTGCCGTCGCCGGTCAGGTCGCCGGGGGCCACCAGGTGCGTGAAGTGCTGCCATCCGCTGCCGAGGAGGACCCGGCTGCCGAAGTGGCCGTTGCCGAGCCCCGGGTAGAGGTACATGACACCGCCGGGGGTGACGGCGATCAGGTCCGGGATGCCGTCGCCGGTGAAGTCGCCCGCGCCGACGATCCAGCGGTACTGGTTCCAGCCGGAGCCGAGCAGGGCCGGCCTGCGGTCCACCGAACCCGTGCCGTCACCAGGGATCAGCCAGAGGCGCCCGGCGCGGTCCCGCGCGACCAGGTCGGCCTTGCCGTCGCCGGTCAGGTCGCCGGGGCCGACGAGGATGTTGTACGAGGTCTGCGGGTACTGGAGGTCGCCGCCGGGGAAGATGCCCGTCAGGTGTCCGGTCGGGTCGATCCCCGCCAGGCCGACGAAGCCCGTGTCGTTCGGCGAGACGGTCGCGGCCAGGACCGCGTACGGTCCGACGGAGTTGCCGCACCCGGGAGAGCCGAGGGTGCCGTCCCCGTTGCCCGCGTACCAGCAGAAGCTGTCCTTGCCGTACCGGGCCAGGATCTCGCCCTTGCCGAAGACGGGCTGGTGCCCCTGGTTGCCGAGGAATCCGACCTGGCCCAAACCGGAGGAGATCTTGACCGGCTGGGCGAGTCCGCCTGCGCCGTTGGCCGCGTGCAGGTACAGGTCGCCGGACTCGGTGCGGCCGACGACATCCCCGTGGCCGTCCTTGTTCCAGTCCAGCCCGAGCAACTGGTTGTAGCGGCCGAACCCGGAGCCGATCAGTCGGCGGCCCGAGAGACCGCCGCTCGCGCCGGCGTCGTAGGCCCACAGCCGGCCCTGGTAGTCGCGGGCGAGCACGGAGGCCGCGGCGCCCGCGTCGAAGTTCGCGGCACCGATCAGCTGGTCGTAGCCGTTCCAACCGCCGCTGCCGACGAGCACCCGGCCGTGGAACGGGGAGGTCAGGCTGTTTCGGCTGGCGTAGTACCAGAGTCGTCCCTGGTGGTCACGGGCCATCAGGTCGGCCCGGCCGTCGCCGTTGAGGTCGCCGACGACGAAGATCTGGCTGTACGCCTGCCATCCGGACCCGATGACGATGTACTTGTTGCTGGGTCGGGCGTAGGTGGACGGGAACAGCCGCATCTGGCCGGAGGCGGTGACGGCGAGGAAGTCCTCGCCCTTCCCGCCGCTGATGTTGCCGATGTCCAGCAGCTGCTGGTATGCGGCGTTGGACGGCGAACCGTCGACGACGGGGTAGTCGCCGAGGGTGCCGATGGAGTAGAAGCCGGTGTTTCCGAGCTCGGCGACCGTCAGCATGCTGGGCTCGGCCCAGCCGCCTCCTGTGGCCGAGGCGGACCCGGGCAGGGCGCTGAGGGCGAGGGCGGCGCCGGTCGCGAGTGTGGCGAGGCGCCGCAGAGCGCGCCTGGAGAAGGTGGAATCAGACAAGATGGAACGAAGGGTCACAGTCCCCCCAGGACCGGATCGGTGGGCCGCGCGCGGTGCGGGCGCAGGGACTGTACACCTTTGATCATCCGGTCTTCCCATCAGTTTTCGAACAGCCGGCGGCGACGGCTCTGGTGCTCGGTGCCGTCGGCCGAAGTGGATGCCGCCGAGGCAGCTGATCGTGAACCGGCCGTGATCGGCGATCTCGGTGGTGGCTCGCTCTGCGGCGCGGGCAAGGGTGGCCTTGAAGGGCACGCCGAGGTGGTCAGCCCACGCTTCGTATGAAGCGAGGTGCGCTCTGGGTTGATCGAATACGGTGCTGGGTCGGTGCTGGTTGAACTGATGCTCCATCAGGTGTCGTGATCGGGTTCAGGATCACGTCCAGGCCGAGGCGAGCCGGGCGCTGTCGGTGGCTGCCCGAGTGCGGATTCACCCCTCGCGGATGAACAGTTCCTGGGACTTGGTGAGGGCGAGGGTGTGCGGCCGTCCTGGGCGTCGGGTTCGCTCTGCGACTGGGAGGGCGGCGCTGTCGAGCCGGCTGTGGATGTGGCGCCGACGCTCCCTTGGGGGCAGCCACTCGGGGGTGTGCTCCGGGTGGTTGCGGTCATCCGTGGCCTTCACGCCAGAGAACATGCTCGGAGTCCACCTGCCAGATTGCTCAGGAGCTTGCGGATTCGAGGCCGGAGGATCATCGGGGTCAGGAGGCTGACTGTTCGTCAATGTCAGCTGTGAGGACTGATCATGACGGATATCCTGGGTGGATGCCGGCCGGTGCCGAGATGGGGGGCGGGAGTGGGAACCAGGATTTCGGTGTCGCTCAAGGGGCCGATGGGACTGGATGATCCAGCGCGGCTGATCAGCGAGCTCGAGGCGAAGACGGGCCTGGCCTGGTATGAGGAGTCGGCTGGCGACGCCAAGACTCTCAGTGGCGGGCTGGTTGAGATCCTGCTGGTTGCGGTGGCGAGTAAGACGACGGAGATGGCCTACGAGGCAGCCGTGGAGCGGGCGAAGCAGGTCGTCGATCGCTTTCGGGCCGAGCGGCTGGACCCGCCGCAGGCGACAGTCCAGGTGGAGAACACACCCGAGGCCGACGCGGACGGGTCGGACTTGGACGCGTCGGACGACTGAGATGGCTTCCCGAGCGCTGGTGATCGGACCGAGTGAGTACGCCGAGAGCTCGGGCATTCCCGGCCATCCCACGATCCTCGCGAGTGCTGAGATGTACGGCAAGGTGCTTGCCGACGACGGGATGTGGGGCCCTGAGCGGTGTCGCGTCCTCAGTGCCAAGGAGGTCCGAACGGTCGGCGGCGTCATGGACGCGCTCCACGAGGAGGCCGCCGCGACGGAGGAGGCCGACATCCTCCTGGTCGTCTACGTCGGCCACGGCCGGTACTGGAGTGACATCCCCGGCAGTCAGGTGCACTTTTCGGTGGGGTCGTCGTACAAGGACAAGCCCTGGACATGGCTCTCCAGTTGGTATCTGTACCGCGCCATGCGCCAGGCCAGGGCTGGCTTGAAGGTCCTGATTGCCGACTGCTGCTACTCGAACATGCTGCCCACCCTGGGTGGCGACGAGGACGGGAAGGTTCTTCCTGGCGTGCTTGGCCGGCGCGAGAAGGGCAGTTGTGTCTTCACGGCCGTCAAAGACGTGGAGGCCGCGGACGCCGAGGGGTGTGCCAGCCTGCCCGACGCGCTGCGAGAGTGCACGCCGTTCAGCGGCCACCTACTGCACGTCCTGCGGGACGGCACCACGGACCCCAAGGACCGGCTCACCATCGGGCTGCTGCGCGAGGCGGTGAAGCTGAAGATGACCGAGCATGACCACAATCGGCCGGGCATGCTTCTAAACGACGCCAGCGAGAACATCCCCTTGTTCACCAACCGGAAGCATCGCCTCCACCGCGACCGAAGCCGGGTTCCATCGGACGTGGAGGACTGGATCAAGCACCTGATGCTCGACCAGGACTATCTCCTCGACGAACTGTTCAGGAACGAGGAGATGGTTGGGGACGTGGTCGGTCGTCTGAGCAGGCGGAAGGACGAAGCGAGTCAGCGCCTCGCGGGACATCTCGATGAGCAGGCCGACCAGCGGTTCAAGAAGCCGAACACCTTCGCCCGCTACTGGAACCGGGTGGAACAGGCGCGGCGTGCATGAGTGACGAGCAGGCGAGCAGGGGCTCCGCGGGCGTGCCCACCGGCGGTCCGGTGTTCGGTCCCAACTGGGTGCGCAACGGCTCGATCGGAAGCTTCGTGAAGCGCGTCCAGGCCATCCGGGTCGGTCCGGACGGCGAGGAGCCCCAGCCGGCCACCGCGCTCCGGCTGCTTCACGCCTTCGCTATCGGGCGCCCCATCGACGACCTGCTCAAGGCGGCGTCGGGGCCCTCGGCATCCGGATCCGGGGCTCCCTCTGAGGAGGGACGGCTCAGCTACTGGGACTCCGCCAACATGCTGGCCACCGCCGCGCTGTGTCGGAGCCCGGAGAGCGCCGCGGAGCTGGCAGGCAAACAGTGGGATGTCGAGCGGAGCGATGCCTCGAGTCAAGGCACGCCGCTGACGGACAGCATCGTCCACGATGTCGCCTGCCAACGGACCGCCCCGGACGTGGCGGTCTTCGTCCGGGAGTGCCGAGGGAAAGGTGAGTTGGTCGACAAGACCCTGCGCGTCTTCGCGCGGCCCAGTTCCGGGCGGACCAATCTCGACAAGGCCCTGCTCTACTTGCTGCTGCGCGATGAGGGCTGCGTCGTAGAGGCCGCCACGTTGCTCCAGCTCACCCTGATTGCGATCGACGAGCACGGCACCACGCAGGCCTCAGACACCGACCCGGCGGAGTTCCACGACCTGGTCGGGGCGCTCTACCAGCTCAGCCCCGCTGAGAAGATTCTGGAGCACTGGGTCGATGTGCAGTTGGAGGACTCCGATCTCGTTGAGCAGACGAGGCGCATCGTCGCTCGGCTGATCGCGAGCGAGACGGATCGCCCCAGACTCCTGGTCGAGCACGTGGGCACTCGTCTGTCCCGACACCACGTCGTCGACATCTGCGGACAGTTGACGCGGGTGAGCCCTGAGAAGTGCGAGGAGATCCGCAAGCATGCGGCGTCGCGCCCCGATATCGGCGATCTGGCCGAGCTGGTCACCGCCTGGTACAGCTCAGCTCTCCTCAGCAGGTCGACCAAGGACCTGCTGACCGACATCGTCGCCTGCGGTCCGGGGAGCACGATGCAGGAGGAGACCGAGGAGCAAAAGGAGAAGCGCGCCCTGCGCAGGCTCGAGGTACTGGACGGGACGTTGGGCAACTTCCTCCCGGAGACCGGCCAGGCGGACTGCCGGCAGCTGCTCTGGATCGCGGCGGCGGAGCACGTCGAGGGCTGGTCCGGGACCGCTCTGGCCCAGTTGCTCGGCAAAGTCGCCCGTTCCCGGGACCGCTACCGAGTGGCGCGCACGATCGCCCGGAAGCTCACCGCGCGCACACTTGTGAGCGTGAGCGACGCCGACTTCGAAACGTTCGTCAGGTACCTCACCGAGCTGCGCGCGGACGGTCGCCGGGACGGTGTCTTCCTCGCTCTCAAGGAGCTGGCCGACCCGTCCGACTCGATGCATGCACCGTCCGGGTCCGCGCGGGCCGTCGCGGAGATCGCATTGCTTCTGTTCGCCGCGGGGTCGGACAACGACGGCTGGGACCTGCTGGAGCGCTACCTGGAGAACGAGCAGCGCATCCGTCCGGAAGACGTCCTGATCGTCGTGGAACGGCTACGGGAGTCCGGCGTCGCACTGGACGAGCAGCGGAGGCTCTTGCTACTGCGTGCGACGGTGGGCCGCTGGTCGGACACACACGCCCGGGAGCGAGCGGTCGAGTTGTTGCAGGACAACGGATACGACGACGAGGCCGAGGAGGTCGTCCGCTCGCTGCGTTAGTCGGTGGGAGGCCGCGGGGCAGGCAGCACGGGGGCCTCCTTGCGAATGTGTGCCCGCGAGGTCCTGACCAGGAACTCGAAGGCCGCGAGCGCCAGGAAGAAGACGCACACGCCGACCGGGAACTCTCGGTCCGCTCGCACAGAGGAGTTGCCCAACAAGGTCAGCAGCATCAAGGCGCCCAGGTAAACGATCAGTCCAAATGCTGCCCTGGCGGGCGGCTCGGTGCGCCATCGGGCCAGCTGCGACACGTGCTCCTTGGCGTCGTAGACGCGCCCGAGGGCCGGAACCTGGCGGGAGAGGACGGGGAGCAACAGAAGCAGCAGGCTGCCGGAGGCGAGGGCCACCATGCCACGCCACATGGACGCCCAGCCTGCGCCGTAGAGGATCAGGGCGATCAGGGCGAAGCTCAGTCGTGCCAGCACGGTGTTGAGATCGCGCCGCCGTCGGGAGTGCTGTGCCAGCTGGCTCTGCAGCGAAACGAGAACCACGCCGGGAAAGGCGTAGACGATCAGTGTGAGGATGCCGGTGATCGCGACCAGAGCGTCCCAGTCGCCGCCGACCAGTTCCAGCACGATCACGCCGATGAAGAAATCCACCAGGAGCACGAGCCAGTAGACGTCGTAACGCTGTTTCAGGGAGGCGTTGCGGGCGCTTTGCAGGCCCCGGTGGGTGAGGTGGGCACGGCTGAGCGCGGCCACCTCCCGGGTGACAGCCTGGGCGAAGACGAGCCCGGCGCCGAAGGGCGAGGCCACGGCGTCGATCCGCAGCAGCCAGCCCAGCCAGGTCAATGAGGCGGCGAACGCGAAATGGGCGTAGGGCGACTCGGGATTGTCCGGGGACCAGGACAGGTGGTACCTGGTGAACACCACCTGGAGTGCACAGTAGAGCGCGGTCGAGGCGGCTATCGTCCCGAAGACCGCCCAGCGCAGTCGGGCGGCCTCGCCCATTCCCCGCCGTTTGATGTTCCCGGCGAAGTCGAGCGGCGCCTGGAAGCCCACGTAAGCGTAGATCACGCCGCTGTTGACCACTGCGGGCAGCACCGCTCCCAAACCGCCCCCGCCGTGGTCAGGGCTGGGGGGCAGACCGTCGTGGTGGATGCCGGGCGCGACCAGCAGGGCGACCGTCAACACCGGAACGACCAGCTTCGCGGCCGTCAGGCCGGTGTAGAGCCGGAACAGGATCCGTGGGGCGATGAGGTTGACGGCGGAGATCACCGCCATGAAGGCCAGGGTGTAGGCCCAGCCGGCGGGGGTGAGCGTCGTGCTGTGCTGGTGACGCACCAGGAGTCGGTGGACGTTCCACGAGAGGCCCTGGGTCATCGCCACGGCCTCGCTGGCCAGGTTGATCGAGTAGAAGATCCACAGGCCGGCGGCGACCACGGTCGCGACCAGCGGGCCACTGCTCTGCAGCGGCAGAAAGATCAGCCCGCCGGTCTTGGGCGCCGCGCTGCTCAATTCGACCATGACCCAGGCGACCAACAGCATCAGCGAACCGCCGACCAGCCAGGCTATCCAGGCGGTAGAGCCGGCCGTGTCGTACGCGTTGTGCGCACCGAGCAGCCACCCGGAGCCGAAGACGCCTCCGGCCGCCAGGCCGACAAGCTGGAGAAGGGACAGCCGCCGCTGCTCGTCCTCGGTCCGCGCGGCTGCACGCCTGTTGTCGCGGCGCGTCTCCTGGACGCTCAACCGGCCCTCCCTCGGCGTTCGCGGTTGCCCCTCTGCGCCCCGCACGGCGTCCACAGCGTACCCACTGCGACACGGTATGAGTGACGCTTCGTCAGGCACAGGGCCATGCGGATCACCGAGACGTTCGGCGTCGCGCCCGACGCATCCGAAGCTCGTGTTCAGTACGCGGCAGACCTCGGGCAGTTCGGCCGGGCCATGCCCTGGCCGCCGGCCCGCAACGGACCGTGCTGGTGCGACTGGGGCCACAAGTACAGGAAGGGCTGCGGCAGGCCCGCACTCGCCTGACGCCGCGCTACGGACGGAACCGACGGTGCTGGATCGGTGCTGGGTACGGCCACGAGCGCGGGCGATTCCGAAGGTGACTGCGCTGGACCGGATGTACCGCTTCAACGTGTGATCGCGTCAAGGGGCCGGACTCGCGAGAGTCCGGCCCCTTCGTCCGTCCTGCGCAGGATCGGCCATGGATCTTTTTTGCTCCGACGTCAGGCGTGCTCAGGTGTCGTACGCGGTGGAGCGATGCCCGATGTGCAGGACCCATACCACGAGCTCGCCGTTGTCGATCGAGTAGATCACGCGGTAGTCGCCCACACGTAGGCGGTGACGGTCGGGTTGGGAGACGAGGGCGGCGGTGTTGAATCCGAGAGGGTCACTCTCCAGCTCGGTCAGCTTCGCCAGAATTCGGAGGGCCATGTCGCGCGGGACCTTGCGAAGTTCGGCCTGAGCTTCGGGCCGGAAGACGGTGCGGTACTCACTCACTGCGCGCCAGTGTCTCGCTCATGACGTCCTCGATCGGGATGCCGGGCGCCGGATTGGCCATGCGCTCGTCGATGATCCGGTTGATCTCGCGCTCTTCCCATTGCTGGTACTTCCGGAGCACGTCGATGGAGACCACAGCGGCCACCTGCTTGCCTCGGCGCGTGATCACCGTGGGTACGTCGTCACGGTCGGCTCGTTCCACGACCTCGGCCAGGTGCGCCCGGACATCGCGGATGGACTCTATGGGCAGGGGCTGTGTCATGTGCCCAAGCGTACCGAGTGTCTCATGTGTACACAACGGCTCCACCGATTCTTCGGAGAGGTCACACCGCCGCGTGGCTTGAGACTGCGCCGGTCAGGTCGCGCAGCTTCTGCCGGGTTTCGGCGTCGATCGAGTACACGATTGTGCCGATCATTCCGCGCGTCAGCAGGACCTTGTAGGTGTTGCGGATCAGTCGGTCCACGTCCGTGTCCGGGGTGGACTTCTTGAAGACCGGATCCTTGGACGCCGTGCGGTCGGTGACCCAGCTTCTCCGCGTGGCGGAGGGGAAGCCCAACCTGTCTCGCGCGCGGTGGGCGGTCGTCAGCGGGACGCCGTCTGGTGCAGTTCGGGGACGTCCAACTCCTGGGCCTGCAGGGACTGGTTGAACGCGGTGACGTCCGTGAAGAAGAGCGGGATCGGGAGCGTGAGGCCGGGCGGGAGGGGTGGGGGCATGTCCGGGGTGAAGGTGACCGGGAGGAGGCCGAGGAGGTTGCCGCTGAGGACGCGGGTGAGGAGCACGACCGGGCCGGAGGCCGTCGTGGTGCCGCTGGGGGCGCCGTCGGTTTCCAGGGTGCCCTGGCACGGGAACCACGGGCCGGGGGCGTTCGGGTCGACCAGGCCGATGCCCGGCAGGCCGATCCCCAGGACGGGCAGGCCGATGCCGGGGATGCCCGTGAAAGGGGCGAACGGCGGCAGGAGGGCCGAGGACGAGGAGCCCTTCGGCAGCCCGCACGAGGGCGGCAGCAAGGGCGCGGTCTGCCGCAGGGCGTCGATGTCGACCTGGTACGCCGTGAAGACGAGGACGCGCTGCGGTCCCAACGCCGTCGGTGTCTCGCCGATCCCGTGGTAGGTGAGGCCGGTGAGCACCAGCAGCGGGGTGCGCACCCGGGCGGGCTGCGCCGCCGCTCGCGCGGCGATGCGCTGGGCGTCGGCCGACAGGCCGAGGGAGAGGTCCGACGTGCAGCCGGATGAGGACTGCTGACCGGTCCCCAGGTGAAGGTGCAGCGGGAACACCGACGCCAGGACGTTCATCCCGCCGTCGCCGGGCAGCGTGGGGAGGGACACGTCGACGGACGCCGACGAGGAGCCGAGCCCGCCGGCCGCCGGAGGCGCGTGCAGGCCGAGCAGGCCGGTGACCCCGGACAACAGCCCGCCCAGCGTGGGCGGGTGGACGGTTCCCTGCGGGGCGTCGGGTGAGGGCGGACTCGCGTCCGGCCTGTCGGTGCGCTGGGCCGGAATCGCGGCGTGGACGCTTGGGCGACCGGTGCGGCTGCCGCCAGGCGTCGCGGTCCCGAGCGTGAGGCCGCTGCCGACTCCGTTCCTGGTCGGTCCGACCGCCGCCAGCAGCCCGTTCAGCAACGAGCAGACGGACAGCCCTTGTCGGGTCCGTGGGTCCTGCCCGGATGCCGCCGCCGGGTACGCCGGGCCGGCCGCCGCGTCGACGGCGGACGCCGAGTGGGCGGTCGGCGAGTGAGGGGGCAGGACCGTCGCCAGCAGGGCGCCGACGGGCAGCATGCCCAGGGTCCCCAGCCGGGCGGTTCGCTGGACGCCACTCCCTCCCTTGGCCGGTGCTCCCTCAGGGGTGGCTGACGGGCCGACTGACGGACCGGCTGACGGGCCGGGGGCCGGGCGTGGCGCCGGACGGCCCGGCACGTCCGAGCCGCCGTCACCGTCGCCGTCGCCGTCCGAAGGCCTGCCGCCGGGCACCCAGCTCACCGCGAGGCAGCCGCCGACGACGCCGAGGAGGAAGCCGATCAGGAAGCCGCCGAGATTGGAGAGCACCAGCGACGCGACGGCGAAGACCAGCGTGGCGATCCCGGCGAAGACCCGGTACGCGGGTGCCAGCCAGAGAGTGATCCCGAGGATCACCAGGAAGACGCCGATCAGCGCGCCGGAGACGCCGGCGATGCCCTCGTGGATCAGCAGGCCGAGCGGTGCCAGCGGGATGGAGAGGATCTCGACGCCGGCCATGACCGTCCACAGTCCGGCCCAGAACGGGCGGCTGCGTCGCCACTCCCGGAAGGCGGCGCGCACGGTCAGAAGCACGGATTGTCTCCCTGGCCGACCGTCAGGTGCAGGTCGGGCAGCTTGAAGGTGGCCGCGCTGACGGACCGCGTCTGCTGCCTCAGGTGGTCGATCCGCATGGTCTCGGCCTGTTGGGCGAAGCCGCCCTCGCCGCCGCTCACGCCCGGAACGGCCGTGACGGTCGAGGCGTCCTGGCCGATGTCGATGTTGCTGAACGTGGCGTCGCCGCTGAGGTCGTGGGAGTCCGCGACCAGGCGGTCCGCGTGGGCGGGCTGTTCCCCCGTGCCCGAGGTGAGCCGCAGCGTCACCTTGCCGAGCAGCGGCACGTCCTGGACCACCGACTGGCAGAGGTTGTAGAGATCGGCCGAGTCGATCCCGGTGAGCGCCTCGGGGTAGGAGTTCTCCCGCCCCTGGTCCACGACTCCGAACTGTTCGAAGCCACGCCCCTGGAGCCGGTCGGCACTGATCTGGAAGCTCTGCCCGGACACCGTGAACGAGTTGGCGGAGACCCCGAA
This sequence comes from Streptacidiphilus pinicola, assembly GCF_003258295.1. Lineage (GTDB taxonomy): Bacteria > Actinomycetota > Actinomycetes > Streptomycetales > Streptomycetaceae > Streptacidiphilus > Streptacidiphilus pinicola. The sequence continues at coordinate 23,025 of NZ_QKYN01000061.1, forward strand.
GGAGGCGGCCAGTGCTCCGCTCGCCAGCGCCCCGAGCAGCAGCCCGGACACCCCCAGCGTGGGCACCATGACGAGGGCGAACCGCGCCCAGCGGGTACGGCCCTGCGGGCGGGCCTCCTGCGAACCGGTCATCTTCGGGCTTCCTGGTCACGTGGCAGCGGATGTCGGGAGCAGCAGTCGCCGCTTCCGTGACGCGAGGAGAGGCCGGGGCGGAGATCCCAGTCCGTCAGAACCTGCGGCTGCGCCGTTCTGCCAACGCGGACGCGCCGCCCTCGGTCACCCGCCTGACCCGGGCGCCACCCTGACGCGCTACCGGTCCGACCCGAACGGACCAGTGCGGCGCGTCGCAGAAGTTGCTCAGTAGCAGGGGTCCGCACCGGACTTGACGGTCAGGTGCAGCCCGGTGAGCTGGAACGTCCCGGCGCTCACCCCGGTCGCCCGCTGGCGGAGGTGGTCGATGTGGACGTGTCCGGCCTGCAGGCCGAACCCACCGGCCGGGCCGCCCGCGAGGCCGCTGAGGGTCGAGGCGTCCTGTCCGATGACGATGTCCTGGAAGGAGGTGTCGCCCGCCAGGTCGTCGGTGTGCACCACCAGGTGGTCGGCGTGCGCCGGCTTGTCGCCGCCACCCGCCGTGATCCGGAGCGTGACCTTTCCGACGCCGGGCATGTCGGCGACCACCGACTGGCACAGGTTGTGCAGGTCCGCGGAGGCGATGCCGGACAGCGCCAGCGGGTGGTCGCCGCGGGTGTGGTCCACCGCGATGTACTGGGTGAAGCCCTGCCCGTCGAGGCGGTCGGCGGAGATCTGGAAGGTCTGCCCGGAGAGCGACAAGGCCTGCGGGGACACCGCCAGGGCGACGGGCACGGCCCCGGCGGCCACTCCGGCGATCACGACGGCGGACACGATCCCCGTCGGAACCGCCACGAGGGCCGCGCGTTTCCAGTTCGTATGGCCGGTTCGGCGGAAGCCCGGGGTCTTCACTGCGACCACCTGCCCATCGAGAGGCGTCGGTCATCTCATTGCAGCCGCTGCCCTGCCGATCGGCAATGCGGACTGCTCCAGCTGTGGCTCACACGGCCTCCGGCACCCGGGAACCGTCGTCCGCGGCGGGACGCGTGGTCGCGTGCTGGAGGCGCTCGCCCTCGATGTCGAGGTTCGGCAGGAGCCGGGCGAGCCACTTCGGGAGCCACCAGGCGGAGTGGCGGGTGAGGGCGAGGACGGCCGGGACGAAGGTCATGCGGATGAGGAAGGCGTCCAGGAGGACGCCGGTGGCCAGGGCGAAGGCGATCTGCTTGAGCATGAGGTTGTCCGTGCCGAGGAAGGCGGCGAAGACGGAGATCATGATGAGGGCCGCCGCCGTGACGACGCGGCCGCTGTGGCGGGCGCCGGAGTGGATGGCCCGGAGCGGGTCGCGGGTGGCCGTGTAGGACTCGCGCATGCGGGAGACGAGGAAGACCTCGTAGTCCATGGCGAGGCCGAAGAGGACGGCGAGCAGCAGGATCGGCAGGAAGCTGCTGATCGGGCCGGTGGTGTCGAGGCCGAACAGGCCGCCCAGGTAGCCGAGTTGGAAGACCGAGACGACCGCGCCCAGGGTGGCCGCGACGGAGAGGACGAAGCCGGCGGCGGCCTTCAGCGGGACCACGACCGAGCGGAAGACCAGGAGCAGCAGGAGCAGCGAGAGCCCGACCACGACCGAGGCGAAGGGCAGCAGCGCCGCGTTCAGCTTGGCGGCGACGTCGATCTGGACGGCCGTGCTGCCGGTGACCTGGATCGTCGCGCCGGTCTGGCGCTGGATCGCGGCGCGGTCGTCGCGGATGGTGGTGACCAGGGTCTTGGTCGCGTCGTCGCTGGGGCCGGTCCTGGGGACCACCTGGATCAGCGCCGAGTGGGTGGCCGGGTTGAGGACGGGCTTGCCGACGGCCGCGACGTCCGGCAGGGCGCGCAGGGTCGAGGCGAGTTGCCCGGCGGCCTGACGCGGGTCGGCGCTCGCGCCGGTGTCGGCGAGGACGAGCAGCGGGCCGTTGAAGCCGGGCCCGAACTCCTTGCTGATCTCGTCGTAGGCGACGCGCTGCGAACTCCCTGACGGGGCGGTGCCGTTGTCGGGCAGGGCGAGCTTGGTCGAGTGCGCCGGCCAGGCCAGCGCGCCCAGCGCGAACGCGACGGCGACGAGGGTGAGCAGCGGGCGGCCGGTGACCAGGCGGAACCAGCCCTCGGCGGCGTTGGCGGCCCTGCCCTGGCGCGCGGCGGGGGCGTGGCCGTCCGCCGCGGCCTCCCGGCGGGCTGCACGGGAGCCAGGACGGGGTGTCAGGCGGGCGCCGGCGAAGCCGAGGATCGCGGGCAGCAGGGTGGTCGCGACCAGGACGGCGGTGAGCACCGCGCCCGCCGCCGCCAGGCCCATCGCCGTGAGGAACGGAATGCCGACGACGGTGAGGCCCGCCATGGCGATGACGACGGTGAGCCCGGCGAAGACCACCGCGCTGCCGGCCGTGCCGACGGCCAGCGCCGCGGACTCCTCCGGGTCCATGCCGTGGGCGAGTTGGGAGCGGTGACGGGTGACGATGAAGAGTGCGTAGTCGATGCCCACGGCCAGCCCGATCATCAGGGCCAGGCTCTGCGCGGTCGAGGAGATGGCGACGACCCCGGTCAGCGACAGCAGCCCGAAGATCGCCGTGGCCACCCCGAAGGCCGCGGTCGCCAGCGGTATGCCCGCGCTGAGCAGCGAGCCGAAGGTGATGACCAGGATGACCAGCGCGATCCCGATGCCGATCAGATCGCTGTTCGACTTGCCCGGCGCGTTGCCGTACGCGGCGCCGCCGACCTCCGTCGTCAGGCCCGGCCGGTCGGTGCCCGCGACCGAGACGGCGGACTGCAGCGCGTCCAGCGAGCCGGAGCCGAGACCGCTGCTCGGCACCTCGTACTGGACCTGCGCGACGGCGGTGCTGCCGTCGGGGGAGACGGTGTGCGCGTCGAACGGGCTGATCACCCGCGCCACCTGCGGCGCGGAGGAGGCGGCGGCGAGGGCGGAGCGGATCGCGGCCGCGTCCGCCGGGTCGGTCAGCTGCCGGCCGGCCGGCGCGGTGAAGACGATCTGCGCGCTGGTGCCGGAGGAGGTCGGGAAGTCGGTCTTCATCCGGTCCAGGGCCTGCTGGGACTCGGAGCCGGGGATCGAGAAGGTGTTGTCGAACTTGCCGCTGCCGCCGAAGGCGACGGTGCAGGCGACCACGGCGGCCACCACGGCCAGCCAGAGCGCGAGCACGCTGCGTCGGTGGCGGTAGGCGAACCTGCCGAGGCGGTGGAGAAGGGTGGGCATGGGGGCTCCGCTCGGGGATCCGGAAGACAGGAGTCTCGCGAAAAAACTGGCAGTTCTGCCACGCTAGCAAAGTGGCAGAACTGCCAGTTTCATCCTCAAGGCTGAGATACTCGCCGTGTGGACACGACCGCAGGAGGAGTCCCGCCCCTGAGCGGGCAGACCGAGCAGACCGAGCAGACCGAGGGGCGGCGGGAACGGAACAAGCGCCGCACGCACGAGGCGCTGATCGAGGCGGCCGGACAGCTCTTCCAGGAACGCGGCTTCGAGTCGACGACCGTGCGGGACATCGCCGCCGCGGCCGGGGTGGGGGAGCGCACCTTCTTCCGCTACTTCCCCAGCAAGGAGAGCCTGGTCCTGCAGCAGGTCCGGGACCTGGTGCCGCTGCTTGCCGCCGAGATCCGCCGGCGGCCCGCCGCCGAGCCGCCGCTGGCCGCGCTGCGCAACGCCGTGCTGGAGGTCGCCCGGCGCAACGGCGCCAACCCCGCGGTACTGCTCGCTGCCTCCGGCCCGCTGCGCGTGGTCACACCGACCGATGGAAGCGGTGACCGGCACCTGCTCTTCGACATGGAGGAGGCGGTGGCCGCAGCCCTCACCGACCGCTTGGTGAGGGAGGGCGCGGACGCGACGGCGGAGGCCGCGTCCCTGCGGGCCTCGGTGCTCAGCCGGGCCGGCGTCGGCGTGCTGCGGGCGGTGCGGCTGGCCTACGGGCGGCTGCCGGAGGCGGAGCGCTCGTCCGTCGACCCCGCCGAGCTGGTCCGGGAGGCCTTCGCCTGCCTCGACGCGGAGGCCTGAGCCGACGCCGAAGCGGCGAGCGCGGGCCTCGGCGGGAGGCGTCAGCCGATCCGGTAGACCGCCATGCGGCCGTTGTCGTACACCCGGGCCGCCAGCCTCCCGAGCGCCGCGGACTCGTGCCCGATCCGCCGGTCCACGACGACGAACCGCACGTGGTACCGGGTGTGCAGCTGCTGCAGCAGGGACGCCGTCGGAGCCGTGACCGCCTGGTCGTTGAGGGCGAGCAGCGCCGGGTCCCAGAACGCCGGGTCGGGTGAACCGCCCTGGACGCGCGGGGCGAAGGCCCAGCCCTCGACGAGGACCGAGCGCTCCGAGTAGCCGCTCAGCCAGAACGACTCCATCGTGGCGCAGGGCTCGTCGGGGCGGGCGAAGTCGTCCCGGGTGACGCAGTGGGAGTTGGTGGCCAGGACGTCGTCCGGCGAGCTGTGGTCGCGGATCCAGCGGGCCGTGTCCACGCGGGAGGCGGGGAGCGGGTAGGCGCCGAAGGAGGAGAGCCCGTCCGTCGGGTGGGCCAGGTCGAGCAGCAGGGTCGGTGACCCCGCCAGCAGCGCGCCGGTCAGCAGGACGACGCCACCGCGCCCGCGGAGGCAGGCGAAGCGCCGGGACGCGAGCCGCCAGAGCAGCCCGCCCGCCAGCGCGAGGAGGGCCAGGGACGCGGCCAGGCCCAGCATCGGGAGCAGGGCGCTGTAGGAGCGCGGCTTCTGGCCGCCCGCCAGCAGGTCGGCGGTGACCACCTGCCAGCGGTGCGCGCCGAGGTCGAGCAGCACCGTCAGCGCGACGACGCCGGCGACCGAGGCGGTCGCGAGCAGGGCCTTGGCGCGGGGCGAGTAGGCGGCCCGCTCGAAGGCCTCGCAGTAGCCCCAGGCCGAGGCGATCACCCCGAAGGCGAGCCCGGCGTGGGTGAAGTAGCTCGCGTTCCAGCCGTTCAGCGCGACGTAGGCGGCGGGACCCGCCACCGCGCTGCCCACCAGCAGCCACTGCACGGGCTCCAGGCGCAGCCGACGGCGTGTCAGCAGCGGCAGCATGCCCGCGACGCGGAGCTGGGTGTTGAGCAGGAAGGCCAGGCACACCCCGGCCGCGACCACGGCCTGACCGGCCGTCGACCGCAGCTGGTGCGGGTTCGACCAGTAGAAGTCGAGGTTGGCGAAGGGCCGGACGGCCAGGCCGTAGCTCTGGAAGTCGAAGATCACGGCGGTGGCCAGGAGTTGGGCGGCCGCGACGATCGCACCGAGGATCACCACGTCCCACGGGACGCGGCGGTTGCGGACCAGCAGCACCAGGCCGACCAGCGCCAGACCGCCGAGGGTGACCGGGAGCGAGGTGGCCTTCGCGGCGCTCGATGCGAGCGCGAACAGGGCCACCAGCGCGTAGCGTCCGCCACGGCCGTAGGCCGGGACCGAGCGCTGGCCGGGCTGGGGGGAGCCCGCGCCGGTCAGGCCGTCGCCGATCGCCACCGCCAGGGCCAGCAGCAGCGGTTGGCAGTAGGTGAAGGACAGGCTCGCCCAGACCATCACCGAGGTCTCGGGGGAGCCGAACGGGTAACTGCCCGGGCCGCCTACGGCGTTGAACTCGCCGATGGCGAAGAAGAGCAGCCCGGCGACCGGACCCGCCCACGGGCGGCCGCTGAGCCGCCACGCGACGACGGCGGTCACGATCATCGTGAGCGCGGTGAACGCCGGGACCATGAGCCGCATCTCGACGACCGGCAGGTCGATGTGCCCGATGCTGCTGCTCATCGCCATGTGCGCGAAGGTGAACCAGTGGTAGGCCAGCGGTTCGCCGGCGACCTGGGGGAGCGTCAGCGGGACGTGGTGCTTGGCGTTGCCCGCGAGCGAGAGCAGGTAGGAGAGGTCGATGAACTGGCGGTTGTGCTCCCCGGCGGCCGGGTCGGGGAGCACCGGGTTCACCGCGAGGAAGACCCGGTACACGTAGACGGTGGTGAAAGTGACCGTGCCGGCCACGGCCCAGGACCAGCCGAGCGACGGCGTCGCCGCCCAGCTCCGTGGCCGCCAGTGCCGGCGCAGGCGCGGAACGAGCGCGAACGGGCCGATGACGGCCAGCGGCCAGACGACGGCGGCCGACTGGATGCCGAGCCCGGTGAACACCGCCCACGCCGCCAGCTCCAGCACCAGGCCGGTCACGGCCCCGAGGCCGAGGTCCTCGACGAGCGTGTGCGGGGTCCGGCGCAGCGCCCGGTAGACCAGGGTGCCGGGCAGCAGCACCGCCCAGCCCGCGTAGAAGGTGTACTTGGCGAGGTCGAGCGGAGCCGTGTGACTCGCCAGCAGCGCCGCGTAGAGCAGTGCGAGGGCGGTGCCCGCCGGCAGCCAGCGGGACACGCCGCCGGAGCGGACCGCCGCGGGTGCGGGTTCGTCGACGGTCGTCGGGACGGGTGCGTCCACCTGTGGTGTGGCCATCGGGGTCTCGTCAGCCGACCTGGGTGGGGATGTGCACCTGGGCCTGCGGCGCCTCGTCGACCGCCGACGGTCTGACGTCCGCGGAGTCGGAGCCGACGAAGTAGCCGGGCCGTCCCTGCACGGCGGAGTAGATGCGTCCGACGTACTCGCCGAGCAGGCCCACGCAGACCAACTGCACGCCGCCGAAGAAGACGACGGCGATGAAGAGCGAGGCCCAGCCGGGCACGGTGGCGCCGCGGATCTGCTCGACGGCGGTGTAGACGCCGAGCACGGCGGCCAGCAGGAAGCTGCCGAGGCCGAGCCAGGTCGCCAGCCGCAGCGGGGCGGCGGAGAAGTTGGTGATGCTGTCCACGGCCAGCCGGACCATCTTGGACAGCGGGTACTTGGTGGTGCCCGCGACGCGCTCCTCGCGCTGGAAGGTCACCGAGGTGCTGCGGAAGCCGAGCCAGGGCACCAGCAGCCGGTAGACCGGCTGCGTCTCCGGCAGCGACTTCAGCGCGTCGACGGCGGCGCGGCTGAGCAGGCGGTAGTCCCCGGCGTGCTTGGGTATCTCGCGGCCGACCAGGCGGCGCATGACCGAGTAGTAGCCGGCGGCGGTGCTGCGCTTGAAGAAGGTGTCCGAGCTGCGGTCGTCGCGGACGCCCTGGACGATGTCGAAGCCCTCGTCGCGGGCCAGAGCCAGCATGTCGACGATCTTCTCTGGCGGGTCCTGGAGATCGGCGTCGATGCTGACCACGTACTGGCCCAGCGCGCGGTGCAGGCCCGCGGTGAGCGCGGCCTGGTGGCCGGAGTTGCGGCGCAGCCGCACCACGCGGAGCTCGGGCCACTCCAGCTGCAGCCGGTCGAGGACCTGCGCGGTGTCGTCGCCGCTGCCGTCGTCCACGCCGACGACCTCGTAGCTGCCCCCGATGCCGTCCAGGATCGGGCGCAGCCGCGCTGCGGTCAGCGGCAGCGCGTCCTGCTCGTTGTAGATCGGTATGACGACGGAGAGCAGCGGGGCTGGACCGGACATGAGTGAGGAGACCCGTTCCGTCTTCGAGGGGCGCCCGGCGGGCGAGGGGGCGTCAAAATACCAGTTCCGAGCACTCCCTCCGTGAACGGAACGGCCGCGAAATCACTGCGTTTGACCGATTGGTGATGACTGGTTCGAATACCTCTTCCCGAATTCTTACCGGGTCGCCAGGTGTGACACAGGCCGTTCCGGTACAGGCTGCACGGTTCGGCCACTCGATGCGTTCGTCCGACTGTCGTATCCTCTGGGGCTCACGAGGGAGGTCGAACTCCCTTCGCCTACGGTCGGATGCGAGACAGTTGTGACCACCATCCCTCAGCAGGCGTTCGCCGCCGACCGGAACGTCGACGTGCGGGCGACCCCCCAGCGTCCGGAACGGCCGGCGCAGTCGACGCGCCGTCCGCGCCTCTACGTCCTGGACGGGCTGCGGCTGGTCGCGGCGCTCGGGGTGCTCTCCTGGCACTGGATGGGCGTCCAGCGGTGGCCGGACATCTGGCACGGCACCACCGCGCACCTGATGCCGGCCGGCCACGCGCTCGGCTCCTACGGCTGGCTCGGTGTCGAACTGTTCTTCCTGATCAGCGGATTCGTCATCTGCATGAGCTGCTGGGGCCGCTCCGTCGGGGACTTCGTGACCTCCCGGGTCACCCGGCTCTTCCCCGCCTACTGGGTCGCCGTGCTGCTGACCTCGGCGGTGCTGTACTTCGCGCCGCACCGCTGGGGCAACGACACCAGCAGGCCCTCGCTCATGCGGGTGCTGACCAACCTCTCGATGGCCCACGCGCCCCTGGGTGTCAACGACATCGACGCGGTCTACTGGACGCTCTGGATCGAGCTGCGCTTCTACATCATCTTCGGCGTGGTGGTGGCCATGGGCCTCACCTACCGCCGGGTGCTGGCGTTCTGCGGTGTCTGGGGATTCCTCTCGCTGATCTCGGCCTCGGTGAACTTCCCGCTGCTCGACGCCGTGGTGCAGTCGCAGTACTCCTGGTACTTCATCGCCGGGATGGCGTTCTTCCTGATGTACCGCTTCGGCCAGAACCTGCTGCTGTGGGGCATCGTCGGCTTCTGCTGGCTGATGGCGCTGAACCGGATCACGATCATGCTGCACACGAACGAGTACGGCGCGGGCCACCCCCTGTCGTGGAAGCTCGCGGCCGGCGTCGTCACCCTCTCCTTCGCGCTGGTCGGCCTGGCCGCGGTGGGCGCGTTCAACCGGATCAACTGGCGCTGGCTCACCGTCGCGGGCGCGCTCACCTACCCGCTCTACCTGATCCACCAGGAGATCGGCTTCGAGCTCATCACCCGGCTCAGCCGGTACCTGCCGCCGTACCCGACCGTCGCCGTCTCGCTGGCGATCATGCTGACCGTCGCGTACGCGCTGCACCGGCTCGTGGAGCGGCCCTTCGCACCGTTGCTCAAGCGCGGCCTGGCCGCGTCGTTCGCCGCGGTCCGGCGGAACGGGGAACCGGCCCAGGCCGGCTGACTGAAGTTACGCTTCCCGTATGCGGATCTCGGTTTCCTCCGACATGGACGAGGGCGTCGCGCACCTGCTGGTCGCGGAGCTCCAGCGACGCGGGCACTCCGTGCTGCGGCACGGCGCGCTCCAGCCCGAGGAGAAGGCCGACTGGGCCTTCTGCAGTGAGGCCGCCGCGCGCGACGTCGTCGAGGGCCGCGCCGACCAGGCCGTCGTCTGCTGCTGGACCGGCACGGGCGCGTCCATCGCCGCCAACAAGCTCCCCGGCGTCCGCGCCGCGCTCTGCACCGACGGCTACACCGCGGGCGGAGCCCGCCGCTGGAACGACGCCAACGTCCTTGCGCTGAGCCTGCGGCTGACCTCGGCGGCGCTGCTCTCGGAGATCCTCGACGCCTGGTTCGACGCCGCGCCCAGCCAGGAACCGGACGACCAGGAGAACATCGCCCATCTCGGCCGGATCGGCCTGGGATGAGCGGCGGATGGATCCTGATGCGCCAGGACGACAACGGCAACCGTGTCGAGATGGCGCGCTTCGACGCCCGCGCGGAGGCGGAGGCTGCTGCGACGGAGTTCGAGGCGCGGGGGCACAAGCAGATGTACTGGGTGACCCCCGCGGTTCGGGTGGTGGTGGGCGCGGCCCTCTTCGACGCCTCGGGGCGTCACGTCCTCGCGGCCCGCCGTTCGGCGCCGGAGGCCCTGGCGGGCCGGTGGGAGTTCCCTGGCGGCAAGGTCGAACCCGGTGAGACCGTGCCGGCGGCGCTGGAGCGGGAGCTCCGCGAGGAGTTGGGCGTCGTCGCCCGCGCCGGCGAACGCCTCCCGGGCGCATGCGAGGTCCGCCCGGGGCTGGAGCTCCAGATCTGGACTGCGTCCCTACTGGCGGGTGACCCCCACCCCCTGGAGGACCACGACCAGCTCCGCTGGCTCGACGCCACGACGCTGGATTCGGTGGACTGGCTCCCCCAGGACCGCTTCGCGCTGCCGCACGTCGAGCAGATGCTGTAGTTGCACCACCCAGGGGTGCGAGGGTCTGCTGATGTGCGGCTCCGCCGCGCGGGCGCTCGCGCAGTTCCTCGCGCCCCTGGAGAGTGCACCTGCTCGCCTGCTCGAAGATGACCCATCCGGCGGGGTACGGGATGTTTCAGGTGGGTATGTCAGTATCCGGCTGCCCAGCGGAGCGGCGGCCGGGACTGGGGAGACGTGAGGCGAGCTGACGCGCGTGCGCGCCTGCGGCGGAGGCCGGTGGCGGGTGGTGTCGGGGGGATCGTCCGTCGTGCCGGGTCGCGGGCGGCCACGCCCGCGCGTTTTCCGGACGCGCTCGGCGTCGGCGCGGAGCTGGACGAGGGGCTCGGCGGCCGGTCCGGCAGCCTGCTGGACGTGGTGCGGGTCGCGATCGCCCTGCTGGACGAGCAGGGGCGGGTGATGCTCTGGAGCCAGGCCGCGGAAGAACTGCTGGGCTGGCCGAGCGACACCCTGGTCGGCCGGGAGATCGACGTGCTGATCGGCGACGACGCCGAGGCGTTCAAGGTGGCCCACGAGGCGATCGCGCGCGTGCTGCGCGATGGTGACTCCTGGTCGGGGATCGTCCGGCTGCGGCACCGCGAGGGGCCGCGCGTGCGGCTGGAGGCGCGGCTCTCGCTGCTGGAGAACGGAGATGGCGTACCGTTTCTGCTCTGCCGCTTCGCGGACGCGACCGCACTGCTCGGGCTGGAGCAGGGGCTCGCCGTGCAGGAGGCGCTGTTCGAGCAGTCGCCGCTCGGGCTGGCGATCTTCGATCGCGACCTGCGCTACGTGCGGGTCAACGAGACGCTCGCGCGGATGAACGGCCTGCCGGCCGAGGAGCATCTGGGGCGGACCGCCGGCGAGGCGCTGCCGCAGCTCGCCGCGGACGAGGTGATGGCGGTGCAGCGGCAGGTGCTGGCCAGCGGCGAGCCGGTGATCGACGTGACGGTCAACAGCGCCGACCCGGGGGATCCGGGCTACCGATCCGTCTCCTACTCACGGCTGCACGACCGCGCGGGGCGGATCCTCGGGCTGACCGGCATGATCATGGATGTGACGGACCGTTACCGCGCGGTCGCCAAGGTCGAGCGCGCCCGGCAGCGGCTCGCGCTGCTGAACGAGGTGGGCAGCCGGATCGGCGACCTGCTGGACGGCGAGCTGATCGCGCAGGAGCTGGCCGACGCACTCGTGCCTCGGCTGGGCGACCACTCGGGGGTCGCCCTGCTGGAGGCCGTGCTGGAGGGCGCGGAGCTGCCGCGGCACACGCACTCGCGGCTCACCCCGCTGATCATGGCGGCGACCGCCGCCGTCGTCCCGGGGCCCGACGCGGAGGCGATGCAGACGCCGGGCGCGCCGATCGAGATGACCGACGACTCCCTGTTCGGCCGGGTGCTGCGCACCGGCATGCCGGAGACGATGGACGCGGCGACGCAGCTGGAGGAGGTCTCGGGGCAGGGCGACCCGCGGGTCCGCGCCGCCTACCGGCTGGGCGTGCACTCGATGCTGGTGGTGCCGCTGCGGGCGCGCGGCATCGTGCTCGGCCTGCTGATCCTGGACCGTGCCGGGCGGCGGGAGGGCTTCGACCACGACGACGTCGTCTTCGCCACCGAGCTGGCCGACCGGGCCGGGGCCTCGCTCGACAACGCCCGCCTCTACGCCCGCGAGCGCGCCGCCGCGCTGATGCTGCAGCGCAGCCTGCTGCCGCAGACCGTGGTGCAGCCGCCGGGCATGGAGGTCGGCTACCGGTACGTGCCGGGCAGCAGCGGCGCCGAGGTGGGCGGGGACTGGTTCGACGTGATCCCGCTGCCGCGCGGCCGCACCGCGCTGGTGGTCGGCGACGTCATGGGCCACGGCCTGCGCGCGGCGGCGACGATGGGACGGCTGCGCACCGCGGTGCGCACCCTGGCCGGGCTGGACCTGCCGCCGCACCGGCTGTTGCAGAAGGTGCACGACCTCGCCGACGACCTGGCCCAGGGGCCGGACGAGGCGCTGATCGCCACCTGCGTGTACGCGGTCTACGACCCGGCGACCCGCAAACTGGTGCTCTCCAAGGCCGGCCACACCGAGCCGCTGCTGATCACCCCCGCCACCCCGGAGGAACCCACGGGCCGGCTGGCCGGCGGCGCGGCGAACGTGCTGACGCTGCCCTCGGGCGCGCCGCTCGGCGTGGGTGGGGTCCCGTTCGAGGTGACCGAGCTCGTGGTGCCGGAGGGAAGCCTGCTCGCGCTGTACACCGACGGGCTGGTCGAGTCGCGCACGGAGGACATCGATGTGGGCACGCGTCGTCTGAGCGCCGTCCTGGAGCTTCCGCACGCCTCCGTCGAGGAGGCGTGCGAAGCGGTTGTGCGGACCCTCGACCAGGGGCAGGAGCCGGACGACGTCGCGCTGCTGCTGGCCCGCCTCGGCGGCGTGCCCGAGCCGACCGCGCTGCGCGAGGAGCGCTGGACACTCAGCGCCGAGCCGTCCGCCCCCGCGTACGCCCGCCGGCTGGTGCGCCGGGCCCTGCACGACTGGGGGCAGGAGTCGCTGCTCGACACCACGGAACTGCTGGTCAGCGAGCTGGTGACGAACGCCGTCCGGTACGCGAGCGCGCCGATCGGGCTGCGTCTGGCGCTGCGCGAGGAGACGCTGCTGGTCGAGGTCGCCGACCCGCTGCCGGACCCGCCGCGGGAGCGCGAGGCGGCCGGGACCGACGAGGGCGGCCGCGGACTGCAGCTGGTGCACCGGCTCGCGCACCGTTGGGGGACTCGGGCCGAAGGCGAGGGAAAAGTCGTCTGGTTCGAACAAATGCGGTCCGATGTTCCAGGTGAGAGTGGTGTTTCCACCACTTCTTGATCAACTGGACACCTCCGACACCTCCCGTTCGGCCGGAGCGAGGCGTAAGGTTCCGATTCCGGACACCAGCGCAGCGCAGATCGCCACAGGAGTCGGTAGTTGAGCGACACGCCGTCACGTGAGGCCGCCGAGGCGGCCGCGTTCACGCCCGGGGTCGGTGCGGACGCCGTCATCCCGCATCCGGCCGGGGAGCAGCGGCCGCAGACTGATCTCCCACAAGACCAGGCGCGGAGCCTGTGGGGACACCACGGCGAACCGGGCTCCGTCTACGACTACATACAGGTGGCCGCGTTCGCGCTCGACGGAGACGGCCTGATCTCGCAGTGGAGCGAACGGGCCGCCCAGTTCTTCGGCCTGCGCGCCGAAGAGGTGGTCGGCACCGACCCGGTGACCACCTTCGCCCCCCGTGAGCTGTGGCGCAGCGGGCGCGAGCGGATCCAGGAGATCCTGGCCGGAAAGGAGTGGGTCGGCACCGCGCCCTACCGCGACAAGGACGGGCAGGAACGCGCCGCCGAGCTCTACCTGATGCCGACCCGGGGCCGCGACGGCCGCTCCGGCGTCGTCTGCCTGGCCGTGGACCTGCGCAAGCTGCGCGCGATCGAGACCGAACTCGCGGCCTCCGAGGCCGTGTTCGGCCAGGCGCCGACCGGTTTCGTGCTCTTCGACCGTGAGTGCCGGATCCGCCGCGTCAACGACAGCTTCGCCGAGGTCCTCGGCCTGCCGGCCGAGGATCTGGTCGGGCTGCTCCCCGACGACCTGATGGCCCCGCGCGACGCCGCCCGGCTCGGCCGGGCCGTCGCCGACGTGCTGGCCGGCGGCGAGCCCGTGGTCGACCTGACCTTCACCGGCGAGCTGCCGACCCGCGGCAGACGGCGCTGGTCCATCTCGCTCTACCGGCTGCTCAGCACCGGCGACCGGCCGATGGGCGTGGCCGGGCAGGTCGTCGACGTCACCGGCCGCGCCCGCGCCGAGCGCGAGGCCGCCAGCGCCCGCCGTAGCCTGGCCCTGCTCAACGAGGCCAGCGGCCACATCGGCTCCACCCTCGACCTGGAGACCACCGCCCGCGAGCTGCTGGACATCACCGTCCCCGGCTTCTGCGACGTGGCCACCGTGGACCTCTACAACGCCGTGCTCACCGCCGACGCCGAGGGCCGCCGGGTCGACGACGGCGACGGCACCGGCGAGCTGCGCCGCGTCGCCTCCGCGAGCACCGTCCACCACGACGCGCCCACCCACGAGGGCGCGCCCGTGCCCGTCGCGGAGGTGGGCGGCGCGTTCTGCTACCCGCCGCGCTCCCCGTACGCGAAGGCGCTGCGCACCGGCCGCAGCCTCACCCTGATCGGCCCGGGCAACCCGGACCCGAACCCGCTGATCCACAGCGCGGTCGTGGTGCCGATGGTCGCCCGCGAGAAGGTGCTCGGCCTGGTCCAGCTCTCCCGCGCCAAGGGCAGCGAGCCCTTCGACGCCCGCGACGTCGCCATCGCCACGGAGCTGGTGGCGCGCGCGGCGGTCTGTATCGACAACGCGCGCCTGTACCGGCGCGAGCACGAGCGCGCGCTGATCCTGCAGCGCTCGCTGCTGCCCCCGGGCAACCCCGAGGCCTCCGGCCTGGAGATCGCCTGCCGCTACCGTCCCGCCGGCAGCGGCACCGAGGTCGGCGGTGACTGGTTCGACGTCATCCCCCTGCCCGGCAACCGCACCGCGCTCGTGGTCGGCGACGTCATGGGCCGCGGCCTGCGCGCCGCTGTCGCCATGGGCCAACTGCGCACCGCGGTGCGCACCCTGGCCCTGCTTGACCTGGACCCGGCCGACGTGCTGACCCAACTCGACGAGATCGCCCGCGGGTTGTCCGCCGACCCGGAGTCCGACGGCGGCGAGTCCGGCGAGCTCTACCTCGCCACCTGCGTCTACGCCGTCTTCGACGCGGTCACCCGTCGCTGCACGATCGCCAACGCGGGCCACCTTCCCCCGGTGGTGGTGGACCCGGCCGGCGGTGACAGCCCGGCCCTGATGCTGGAGGTCCCGGAGGGCCTCCCGCTGGGCGTGGGCGGCGAGCCGTTCGAGGAGGTCACCGTCGAACTCCCGGACGGCGCGCTGTTCGGGCTCTACACGGACGGGCTGGTCGAATCCCGTAAGCACCAGCTCGAAGACGGCCTCTCCGCGCTGCGCGCGGCGCTGAGCGGCCCGCAGCGCCCGCTGGAAGCCCTCTGCGACCAGCTGCTGACCGAGCTCGACCCGCACCACGGCGAGGACGACATCGCCCTGCTGATGGCCCGTGTCCGGGCCCTGCCCAGCAACTCGGTGGGGGACTGGGTCCTGCCCTCCGAGCCCACGTCGGTGGCCCGCGCCCGCGAACTCGCCTGCGGCTGGCTCCTCGCCTGCGGCCTCGACGAGTTGGTCGACACCGTCGAACTGCTCGTCAGCGAGCTCGCCACGAACGCCCTGCGCCACGGCCGCGGCGACATCCGCGTCCGCCTCCTGCGCGACTCCGTCCTGGTCTGCGAGGTCTGGGACAACGGCTACGCCCAACCCAGGCAGCGCCGCGCCCGCGACACGGACGAGGGCGGCCGCGGCCTGCAACTGGTCAGCCTGCTCGCCGACCGCTGGGGGAGTCGGCGGACTCCCAACGGCAAGGCCGTCTGGTTCGAACTGGGGATCCCTGCAACTTCCTGAGGGGCGCGGGGAACTGCGCGAGAAACCACCCTGTGCGGATGGCCCTGTGCGCTCGGCGACTCACCACGTGGGTGGCTTGTCGCGCAGTTCCTCGCGCCCCTGATGGTGCAACTGGCTGCGGGCGGGAATCCGACTGCTCGCGCTCACGCGGCGGAGCCGCATATCGGCAGAGCCTCGCGCCCCTGAGGTCGTGCCTAACCTCGCCTCAGGCCGATCTTGCTGCCCAGCCAGACCAGCGGGTCGTACTTTCGGTCAACCGCCCGTTCCTTCAACGGAATCAGCGCGTTGTCCGTGATCTTGATGCCCTCCGGGCAGACCTCCGTGCAGCACTTGGTGATGTTGCAGTAGCCGAGGCCGTGCTCGTCCTGGGCGGTGGCCTTGCGGTCCAGGCCGGAGTCCGCGGCGGCGTCCAACGGGTGCATGTCGAGTTCGGCGATCCGCATCAGGAAGCGCGGCCCGGCGAAAGCCGGCTTGTTCTCCTCGTGGTCGCGGACCACGTGGCAGGTGTCCTGGCACAGGAAGCACTCGATGCACTTGCGGAACTCCTGCGAGCGGTTCACGTCCGCCTGCTGCATCCGGTACTCGCCCGGCTTCACGCCCTGCGGGGGGACGAAGGCAGGGATCTCGCGGGCCTTCTGGTAGTTGAAGCCCACGTCCGTGACCAGGTCGCGCAGCACCGGGAAGGTGCGCATCGGGGTGATCGTGACCGTCTCCCCGGCCGGCAGGGTCGACATGCGGGTCATGCACATCAGCCGCGGGCGGCCGTTGATCTCCGCGCTGCAGGAGCCGCACTTGCCGGCCTTGCAGTTCCACCGCACCGCGAGGTCCGGCGCCTGCGTCGCCTGGATGCGGTGGACGACGTCGAGGACCACCTCGCCGTCGTTGACCTCCACCTGGAAGTCCGTCAGTTCCCCGCCCTCGGCGTCGCCGCGCCAGACGCGGAACGTGGCCTCGTAGCTCAATGCTCCGCTCCGTTCTCAGTCTTCTTCTCGGCGTCCGCGTCCGCGCGCTGCGGCGGCAGGTCCGCCTCCGCGCCGGGCAGCTCGTCCTCGGTCAGGTACTTCTTCAGCTCGTCGACGCCGAAGAGGGCCAGCAGGTCCTCCCGGATCGGCGGGTTGGCCTTGCGCTGCAGCGTGATCGCGCCGTCGCCGGGGGCGGGCTTGTCGGCGAGCGAGCAGGCGAGCAGGACGCGCCGCCACTCGGCGGCCATCGCCGGGTGGTCCTCACGGGTGTGGCCGCCGCGGCTCTCCTGGCGTTCCAGTGCCGCGCGGGCCACGCACTCGGAGACCAGCAGCATGTTCCGCAGGTCCAGGGCCAGGTGCCAGCCGGGGTTGAACTGCCGGTGGCCCTCGACGGCCGCGTTCTCCGCCCGCTCCCGCAGGGCGGAGAGCCGCTCCAGGGCCTCCGCCATCTCGCCCTCGCGGCGGATGATGCCGACCAGGTCGTTCATCGACTGCTGCAGTTCCTGGTGCAGGCCGTAGGGGTTCTCGCCGCCGTCGGCCGAGAAGGGCGCGAGCGCCTCCTCCGCCGCCGCGTCGATCTGCTCCTGGTCCACGGTCGGCCGGTCCTCGGCGGCCTCGTCCGCGTACTGCGCGGCGTGCAGGCCCGCGCGGCGGCCGAAGACCAGCAGGTCGGAGAGGGAGTTGCCGCCCAGCCGGTTGGAGCCGTGCATGCCGCCCGCGACCTCACCGGCGGCGAACAGCCCGGGGACGCTGGACGACGCGGTGTCCGGGTCGACCTCGACGCCGCCCATGACGTAGTGGCAGGTCGGGCCGACCTCCATCGGCTCGGCCGTGATGTCGACGTCGGCCAGCTCCTTGAACTGGTGGTGCATCGACGGCAGCCGGCGCCGGATCTCCTCGGCCGGCAGGCGGGTGGAGACGTCCAGGAAGACCCCGCCGTGGGGGGTGCCGCGACCGGCCTTGACTTCGCTGTTGATGGCGCGGGCCACCTCGTCGCGGGGGAGCAGCTCCGGCGGGCGACGGTTGTTGGCCTGGTCCTGGTACCAGCGGTCGCCCTCCTCCTCCGTCTGCGCGTACTTCTCGCGGAAGACGTCGGGGATGTAGTCGAACATGAACCGCTTGCCGTCGCTGTTGCGCAGCACGCCGCCGTCGCCGCGCACGGACTCGGTGACCAGGATGCCCTTGACCGACGGCGGCCAGACCATGCCGGTGGGGTGGAACTGGACGAACTCCATGTTGATCAGGTTGGCGCCGGCCAGCAGCGCCAGCGCGTGGCCGTCGCCGGTGTACTCCCAGGAGTTGGAAGTCACCTTGAACGACTTGCCGATGCCCCCGGTGGCCAGCACGACGGCGGGGGCATCGATGACGAAGAAGCGGCCCGACTCGCGCTGGTAGCCGAAGACGCCGCTGACGCGGTCTCCGCCCTTCAACACGCGCGTGACGGTGTACTCCTGGAAGACCTTGATCCGCGCCTCGTAGTCGCCGAACTCGCGGAAGTCCTCCTGCTGCAGGCTGACGATCTTCTGCTGCAGCGTGCGGATCAGCTCCAGGCCCGTGCGGTCCCCTACGTGGGCCAGACGCGGGTACTCGTGGCCGCCGAAGTTGCGCTGCGAGATCCGGCCGTCCTTGGTGCGGTCGAAGAGCGCACCCCAGGTCTCCAGCTCCCAGACCCGCTCGGGAGCCTCCTTGGCGTGCAGCTCGGCCATCCGCCAGTGGTTGAGGAACTTGCCGCCGCGCATGGTGTCGCGGAAGTGCACCTGCCAGTTGTCCTGGTCGTTGACGTTGCCCATGCTGGCCGCGATGCCGCCCTCGGCCATCACGGTGTGGGCCTTGCCGAAGAGCGACTTGCAGATGATGGCGGTCCGCTTGCCGTGCTCGCGGGCCTCGATCGCCGCCCGCAACCCGGCGCCGCCGGCGCCCACCACCACCACGTCGAAGCCGTGGCGCTCCACCTCGGTCATGAAGTTGTTCCCTTAGCTCGTCTAGAAGAAGCGCGGGTCGCTGAAGGCGCCGCTCGCCAGCAGGTACACGTAGAGGTCGGTCAGGCCCACGCTGAACAGGGAGGCCCAGGCCAGCTGCATGTGGCGGGCGTTCAGCTTGCTGACCCAGGTCCACATCCGGTACCGCACGGGGTGCTTGGAGAAGTGCCGCAGCCGGCCGCCGACGATGTGCCGGCAGGAGTGGCAGGAGGCGGTGTACCCCCAGATCAGCACGATGTTGACGAGCAGCACCAGCGTGCCGAGGCCCATGTGCCCCCAGCGCCCCTGCGCGTCGCGGAAGCCCAGGATCGCGTCCCAGGTGAGGATGCCGGCGACCGGGATGGCGAAGTAGAAGAAGTACCGGTGCACGTTCTGCAGGATCAGCGGCAGCCGCGTCTCACCGGTGTACTTGGCGTGCGGTTCGGCGACCGCGCAGGCCGGCGGGGAGGACCAGAAGGACCGGTAGTAGGCCTTGCGGTAGTAGTAGCAGGTCAGCCGGAAGCCGAGCGGGAAGATCAGCACGATCAGCGCCGGGGAGAGCTGCCACCAGCTGCCGAACAGCGCCCAGTCCGCGCCGCCCTTCATGGTCGGGCAGTTGGCGGCCAGGCAGGGCGAGTAGAACGGCGAGACGTACGGCGCGGCGTAGGAGGTGTGCAGGCCGAAGAAGGCCCGCCAGGTCGAGTAGCCGATGAAGAGCAGCAGGCCCGCTGCGGTCATCACCTGGGGGAGCCACCAGCGGTCCAGCCGCAGATGCCGTTGTGCGATCGCCGCGCGCCCGGGGGAGTGGACCCCCCGGGCGGCTGTCTCCGCGGCCTCGGGGGGCCTCGTCTCCGTCGTCACTGCTGTTCTCGTCCTCTCCTGGGCGGGTCCGGAGTTCTCTCCGGGTCAGTGGCGGTGTCCGCCGATGCCTTCGTCCTCGGCGCCGTGCCACATCGCGGGGTCGTACTGGCTGTCCGGGATCTCGATCGGGCTGCCGCACTGCTCGGGCGTGCCGCAGGAAGGCAGGCAGTCCCGCAGCTTGGCCAGGGCGAGCCGGGTCTCGTCGACCGCGCGGTCGAGTTCCGCGAGCCGTCGGTGGGCCTCCGCCAGGGCGGTGGGATCGATGGTGTTCGAGGGCATGAGTCAGCTCCCCTCCACGCGCCTCGACGCGCATGGGTATTCGATTCCTGATGTCCTGTCAGGAACGCGCGGAAGCGAGTGTGGCCCCGATCACCCTCACCTGAAAAGGCTTTGCTCACGATTGGCGGATTACACCCGCGCGCTGCGCGCCCCCGCCCGGCGCAATCCGCTGGCCCGATCGAGTGGCTCCGGAGCCCTTTCCGACGTGTCGTCAGGCGAACTGCGTCCCTGAGCCCTTGAGTGGCACCGTGGTGTACCGCAACGCAAACCTCCGTGCGCCCCGCGAGACCTCCGCGGCGGTGCTGGTCGCGGCGGCGGCCCTGGTGCTCGCCGCCTGCTCGGGCTCGGGCGCCCCCGCCGTCCGCGCCGACGACATGGCCCACGCCGACCGCTCCGCCGTCGCCCAGGGCGGCACCCTGCACTGGGCGGTCGACGCGGTGCCCACCACCCTCAACGCCTTCGCCGCCGACGCGAGCCCGGCGACGACACTCGCCGACGAGGCGCTGCTGCCGACGCTCTTCACCTTGGACGCGGCCGGCAAGGCGTCCGTGGACCAGGACTACCTGCAGAGCGCCGACCAGGTCTCCGCCTCCCCCCAGACGGTCGTCTACACGCTCAACCCCAAGGCGGTCTGGAGCGACGGCAAGCCGCTCGGCGTCGCCGACTTCGCCGGCCAGTGGCACGCGCTGAGCGGCGCCGACCCGGCGTTCGGAGCGGCGGGCGCGGCGCACGCCGACGGCTACGACAGCATCGCCTCGGTCGCGGCGGGCGCCAAGCCGAACCAGGTCAAGGTCGTCTTCGCACACCCCTACGCGCCCTGGCGCTCGCTGTTCGCCCCGCTCTACCCCGCCGCCGCGACCGCCTCACCACAGGCGTTCACCGACGGGCTGAAGAGCACTCTCGCCGCCGACGCCGGCCCGTTCACCCTCAAGGGCGCGCCCGGCGTGGACGGCCAGAACACGCTGACCGTCGCCCGCAACCCGCGCTGGTGGGGCGACCGCGCCAAGCTCGACGCCATCGCGTTCACCGCGGTCGCCCCAGGGGACGCCGCGTCGGCGCTCGCCTCGCACCGGGTCGACGTGGCCGACCTGAGCCGCGCGGCGGACGACTCCGGCAACACCCCCGACGCCACCTCGGGCACCGAGGTGCTGCGCGCCTCCGCGCCGGGCTACCTCGCCCTCGCCTTCAACGGCGGCACCGGCCTGCTGGCCGACCCGCAGGTGCGGCGCGCCGTCGCCGACGCCGTGGACCGCCAGGCGCTGGCGGACGCGGTCCTCAAGCCGCTGAACCTGCCGGCCGTGCCGCTCGGCAACCACCTGCTGATGGAGGACCAGCAGGGCTACCAGGACGACGCGGCGGCCCTCGGCGCGAGCGCGGCCACCGCCGCCAAGCTCCTCGACGCGGCGGGCTGGCGCCTCGGCGCCCACAGCGACGCCGCGTCGGGGGCGACGCGGATCAACGGCACGAAGCCGCTGGCGCTCACCCTCCTCACCCGCGCGGGCTCCGCGCGGGACGCCGCCCTGGCCAAGCTGCTCACCGCGCAGCTGGCCAAGGTCGGCGTCGGCCTCACGACCAAGCCGGTCCCTGAGGCGGACTTCTTCACCAAGCACGTCGCCGCCGGCGACTTCGACCTGGCCCTGGTCACCTGGCCGGCCTCGCGCTTCCCCGTCGCGGACGAGCGCGCGCTCTTTGCCAAGCCGCAGGTCAACTCCGACGGCTCGCTCACGGTAGGGCAGAACCTCTCCGGCACCGGCACGGACGAGATCGACTCCCTGCTCGGCCAGGCCGTCGCCGCGACCAACCCCTCCGACGCCACCCGCCTCACCAACGAGGCCGACGTCCGCATCTGGCAGGCGGCGCCGTCCCTCCCCCTCTTCCAGTCACCGCAGCTGGTCGGCATCCGCTCGAACGTCCGCAACGCGGGCGCCTTCGGCTTCGCCGTCCCGCGCTTCCAGGACATCGGGTTCGCGGCTCAGAAGTAGGCGCGGAAGCAGGGGAGTGTTCAGACCCGGTCGCGGGTCAGCGGCAGCTCGCCCACCAGACGTTCCACCGTGGCGACGCGGGCCAGTTCCGGGGCCAGGGCGCGGGCCTCGGCGAGGGTCGCGCGGGCCGCGGGGAAGTCGCCGGTGACGGCCTGCGCGCCGGCGAGCGTGCAGAGGGTGTGGGCGCGGATCTGCAGGTCGGTGGCCCGGCGCAGGCCCTCGCGGGCCATCTCGAGCGCCTCCTGGCCGCGCCCGTTCAGGAGGGCGAGCGTGGCCAGCACCTCCGTCGCGGCGAAGAGCCGCGGCATGCGCTGCTGGGCCGTGGCGATCGCCGCCTGCGCGGCGGGGAGGGCTTCCTCCCGGGCGGTCGTGCCGTCCTCGAGGCTGAACAGCATCGTGCGGGCGAGCAGCAGCTCGCCGGCGGGAACCTGTTCGCTCGGGCCGCTCTCGCGGACCGCGTCGAGGGTTCGCCGGGCGTCCTCGTAGCGGCCCTCGCCGATCTCGACGGCCGCCCAGGCACGCGCCGCGACCACCCGGTCCGGCGTCAGCGGAACCGGGAGCGGATCGGCGGAGAGGGCCTCACGCGCTTCGGCGTATCGCGCGCCCAGCAGCGCGCGCTCGGCGCGGACCTCGGCGCGGCCCCGGGCGAGGCCCTGCAGCAGGAGGGGGTCGGCGAAGGGCGCACTGAAGATCATCCAGGAGAGCGTCCCCGGCTTCCTCGGCCCGCCGATCAGCAGCAGGAACGCGTAGAAAAGGGCGCCGAGGCCCGCGAAGACCACGGCGAAGTCGCCCTGCATGATCAGCAGCACGCCCAGGGCGATGACGGATCCGATCCGGCACAGCCCGCCGAGGAGCAGCCGCAGCCGCAGCGCGGGGCCGGCGACGATGGCCTGCCCGGCCTGCAGCGGGATCAGCGGGACGGTACGGAGCACCAGCGTCAGGGCTCCGAGGCGGCGCGCGGCCAGCCAGCGGCCGCTACCGAGGAAGAACATCGTCGGGGCGATGCCGCCCGACCGGCCGAGGGCCAGGGTGACGAGCTGCTGGAGCTGGATGGCGGCCAGCATGCCGACGAAGGCGCCGAGGCCGGCGGCGCCGGGCGAGTGGGAGAGCGGTCCTGGGCCGGCGGCGGATTCCAGGCCGATCAGGAGCCAGATCAGGACGACGAAGATCAGGCGTGTCCGTCTGGCCCGTCGTGCCGCGTGGGGTGCAGGGGTCTGGGAGGACTGGGTCACGGCGGGCGATCATGCCAGCTCCTGGCCGGCCGTACCACGGCTTTGCACGGCCCGTTCGGCCCGCGGCCATCCGCCGTTCGCCGGGCAGCGCGCGAGGGCCCGGGCCCAACCACGTACCATAGGACAAAGCCGTGGCATGTTCAGATGCCCGGTGGGTGGACCGGCGGCACTTTGAACCGTGCTCGGCGGGTGCCACGCCCAGTCGATTCGGGAGAACTGTACTCCGTATGCCCACGCGCAATGACATCCGGAACGTCGCCATCGTCGCGCACGTCGACCACGGCAAGACCACGCTGGTGGACGCCATGCTGAAGCAGGCGGGCGCCTTCGCGGCGCATCAGCACCTGGACGACCGCATGATGGACTCCAACGACCTGGAGCGCGAGAAGGGCATCACCATTCTCGCGAAGAACACCGCGGTCAAGTACCACCCCAAGGGTGGTGGCGACCCGATCACGATCAACATCATCGACACCCCCGGCCACGCCGACTTCGGTGGCGAGGTCGAGCGCGGTCTGTCCATGGTCGACGCCGTCGTGCTCCTCGTGGACGCCTCCGAGGGCCCGCTGCCGCAGACCCGCTTCGTGCTGCGCAAGGCGCTGCAGGCCAAGCTGCCGGTCATCCTCTGCATCAACAAGACCGACCGTCCGGACTCCCGGATCGACGAGGTCGTCAACGAGACGTACGACCTCTTCCTGGACCTGGACGCGGACGAGGACCAGATCGAGTTCCCGATCGTCTACGCCTGCGCGCGTGACGGCATCGCCTCGCTGACCAAGCCGGAGAACGGCACCGTGCCGGCGGACAGCGACAGCCTGGAGCCGTTCTTCTCCACCATCCTGGACCACGTCCCGGCCCCGACCTACGACGAGGACGCGCCGCTCCAGGCCCACGTCACCAACCTGGACGCCGACAACTTCCTCGGCCGTATCGCGCTGCTCCGCGTCGAGCAGGGCTACCTGAAGAAGGGGCAGACCGTCGCGTGGATCAAGCGTGACGGCACCATCTCCAACGTCCGCATCAGCGAGCTGCTGATGACCGAGGCGCTCACCCGCAAGCCGGCCGAGCAGGCCGGTCCGGGCGACATCTGCGCCGTCGCGGGCATCGGCGAGATCATGATCGGTGAGACCCTGGCGGACCCGGAGAACCCGATCGCGCTGCCGCTGATCACGGTCGACGAGCCGGCCATCTCGATGACCATCGGCACCAACACCTCGCCGCTGGTCGGCAGGGGCGGCTCCGGCAAGGGCGCGGACGCCAAGTCGGGCGCCAAGGTCGACCGCAAGGTCACCGCCCGTCAGGTCAAGGACCGGCTGGACCGCGAGCTGATCGGTAACGTCTCGCTGCGCGTCCTGGACACCGAGCGCCCGGACGCCTGGGAGGTGCAGGGCCGCGGTGAGCTGGCGCTGGCCATCCTCATCGAGACCATGCGCCGCGAGGGCTTCGAGCTCACCGTCGGCAAGCCGCAGGTCGTCACCAAGGAGGTCGACGGCAAGACCCACGAGCCGGTCGAGCGCCTCACGGTCGACGTGCCCGAGGAGCACATGGGCGCCGTCACCCAGCTCATGGGTGTCCGCAAGGGCCGGATGGACAACATGTCGAACCACGGCTCCGGCTGGGTCCGCATGGAGTTCGTCGTCCCGTCGCGTGGTCTGATCGGATTCCGCACGGAGTTCCTCACCTCCACCCGCGGCACCGGCATCGCGCACTCGATCCACGAGGGCCACGAGCCGTGGTTCGGCACGCTGACGACGCGTAACAACGGTTCCCTGGTCGCCGACCGCTCCGGCGTGGTCACCGCCTTCGCGATGACCAACCTGCAGGAGCGCGGCGTGCTGTTCACCGACCCCGGCACCGAGGTGTACGAGGGCATGATCGTCGGCGAGAACTCGCGCGCCGACGACATGGACGTGAACATCACCAAGGAGAAGAAGCTCACCAACATGCGTTCCTCGAACGCTGACGTGGCCGAGTCGATCGTCCCGCCGCGCAAGCTCTCGCTGGAGCAGTCGCTGGAGTTCTGCCGCGAGGACGAGTGCATCGAGGTGACGCCGGAGACGGTGCGCATCCGCAAGGTGGTGCTGGACGCGCAGACCCGCGCGCGCACCCGCGGTCGCGCCTCGAAGGGCTGACCCGCAGCTTCGCCCGAGCGAAGAGAGCCGCCGGAGGGTACTCCCTCCGGCGGTTTTCTTACGCCGTATGACCGTCACTCATTGTGATGACATTCCGGCCGAGTGTCAGTGCCGGACTGTACGGATATCGGTGACACGATGACTGTTGGCGGTATTCCATGTCCGATTCGACATCTGTTGCACCCACCTGGGGATGCCCAAGTTGCGAGACGCAGCTCAGGGGCGTGTGATCAAACCGCAATGTCGTTTGGTCGGAAGCATCGCCGAGAGTGACGGATAGTAGAGACCACGACGCTCGGGTCACCGGGCCCGCTGCCTACCACGGCCACCGGGCTCGCGAGCTCGGTGCCGTCGCCCAGGGGTGGGCGAGGGCGCCACTGAACGAGTGCAAACAGCACGTCAGAGGAGGCACGTCCATGCGTGGAGCCACGCAAGCGAAGTTCGCCGCCGGGGCCATCGCCATCGCCCTGGCCGCCACGGCCTGCAGCAGCTCGAGTTCCAGCAGCTCCGGCTCCGGCAGCAACGCCAACGGCGTGGTGACCGCATGGTGGGGTGACCCGCAGAACCCGCTGATCCCGACGGACACCAACGAGGTGAACGGCGGCGCGGTGCTGAACATGATCTTCGACGGCCTGCAGCACTACAACCCGAAGACGGGTGTGGCCGAGCTGGCCAACGCGCAGTCGATCACGACCACCGACCAGCAGCACTTCACCATCACGCTGAAGCCGGGCTGGAAGTTCTCCGACGGCACCCCGGTGACCGCCCACTCCTACGTGGACGCCTGGAACTGGGGAGCGTACCTGCCGCACGCGCAGAACAACACGGACCCGTTCTTCACCTCCATCCAGGGTTACGACGCGGTCCACCCGGCCAGCGGCTCGGCGACGGCGCAGACCATGTCCGGCCTGAAGGTCGTCAACGACACCACCTTCACCGTCGCGCTGACCCAGAAGTTCTCGCTGTGGCCGGACACCCTCGGCTACTCGGCCTTCTACCCGCTGCCGCAGTCGTTCTTCACCAACCAGGCCGCCTGGGAGGCGCACCCGGTCGGCAACGGCCCGTACGTCATCAAGTCGTGGACCAAGGGCACGGGCATGCAGCTCACCCCCAACTCGACGTACTCCGGCAACTACAAGCCGAAGAACGGCGGCATCAACCTCAAGGTCTACACCGACCCGAACGCCGCCTACGCCGACCTGCAGGCCGGCAACCTGGACATCGACAACGGTCTGTCCAACACCGCGCTGAAGACGGTCCAGTCCGACCTCAACGGTCGCTACCTGAACCAGCCGGCGGGTATCAACCAGACCGTCGCCTTCCCGCTGTACGACCCGGCCTGGAACACCGCCGGCGCCAAGCTGGTCCGCGAGGGCATCTCGATGGCCATCGACCGCCCGACCATCACCAAGGTGATCTTCCAGAGCACCCGCACCCCGGCCACCGACTGGACCTCGCCGGTCCTCGGCGCCGAGGGCGGCTACAGCAGCACGCTCTGCGGCGACGTCTGCACCTACAACCCGACCAAGGCCAAGCAGCTGATCCAGCAGGGCGGTGGCATCCCCCACGGCCAGATGACCATCAGCTACAACGCCGACGGCCCGCACAAGGAGTGGGTCGACGCGGTCTGCAACAGCATCAACAACGCGCTGGGCAACACCAACGCCTGCGTCGGCAAGCCGGTCGGCACCTTCGCGGACTTCCGCAACCAGATCCAGAACAAGCAGATGACCTCCGCCTTCCGCACCGGCTGGCAGATGGACTACCCGCTGATCCAGGACTTCCTGCAGCCGATCTTCTACACCAACGCCGCGTCGAACGACTCGCACTACAGCAACCCGCAGTTCGACAGCATGGTCAACCAGGCCAACGCCGCCAGCAGCAAGTCCGCGGCCGTCTCGGACTTCCAGAACGCCGAGAAGCTCCTGGTCACCGACCTGCCGTCGATCCCGCTGTGGTACCAGAACGGCACGGTCGGCTGGTCCTCGAAGGTGTCGAACGTGTCGCTGGACGTCTTCAGCGTCCCGGTCTACACCGACATCACCGTCAACAAGTAAGTCGTCGGTCCGCCGGCCGATCGCCGCGCGAGCCGGACGGCGGCCGGGAATCCACGCGATTCCCGGCCGCCGCCGCGACGAATCCCTGGAGGTTCCATGGGGCGCTACGTCATCCGACGACTGCTCCAAATGATCCCGGTGTTCATCGGGACCACGTTCATCATCTTCGCGATGGTGCACGCGCTCGGTGACCCGGTTGCCGCACTCTTCGGCGACAAGGCTCCCGACCCGGCCGTTGCCGCGCAGATCCGGCAGCAGCTCGGGCTGAACGACCCGCTGATCGTGCAGTACGGCAACTACATGAAGGGGATCTTCACCGGGGATCTCGGGACCACCTTCAGCGGCCAGCCCGTCACCGAGCTGCTGAAGACCGCCTACCCGACCACGCTGAAGCTCACCCTGGTGGCCTTCACCTTCGAGGTGATCATCGGCATCGGCCTGGGCGTGATCAGCGGCATGCGTCGCGGCAAGCTGGCCGACACCGGCGTGATGGTGATGACCCTGATCGTCATCTCCATCCCGACCTTCGTCATCGGCTACGTGCTGCAGTACCTGTTCGGTGTGAAGTGGGGCATCGCGGATGCCACCGTCCCCGAGGGCGCGCCGATCCAGTCGCTGATCCTGCCGGGCATCGTGCTCGCCTCGGTCTCACTCGCCTACGTCGCCCGTCTGACCCGCACCACCATCGCGGAGAACAGCAAGGCCGACTACGTGCGCACGGCCGTCGCCAAGGGCCTGCCGCGCCGCCGCGTGGTCACCCACCACCTGCTGCGCAACTCGCTGATCCCGGTCATCACCTTCCTGGGCACCGACCTCGGCGCCCTGATGGGTGGCGCGCTGGTGACCGAGCGCATCTTCAACATCCACGGCGTGGGCTACTACCTGTACCAGGGCATCCTGCGTCAGAACACGCCGACCGTCGTCGGCTTCGTGACCGTCCTCGTCATCGTCTTCCTCCTCGCCAACCTGCTCGTCGACCTGCTCTACGCGGTCCTGGACCCGAGGATCCGTTATGCCTGACCAGCAGCCGAACAAGCCGAACGGCGTCCCCGACGACGCGAACACCGAGCTGTCCAGCGCCTTCCCGCAGACGCCCACCCTGGGCGCCATGGAGGTGGAGGGCATGCTGGAGAAGGAAGACCTCACCCACGCGCCGGAGCAGTCCACCGAGACGGTGGCCGTGGCCGACCGCGAGGTGCCGCGCAGCCTGTGGCAGGACGCCTGGCGTGAGCTGCGGCACAACCCGATCTTCATCATCTCGGGCATCCTGATCATCTTCCTGATCATCGTGGCGTTCTTTCCCGGGCTCTTCGACTCGACCAGCCCGCTCAAGTGCGACCTGTCGAAGTCCCAGAACGGCCCGACCTCCGGCCACCCGTTCGGCTTCGACACCCAGGGCTGCGACGTCTACGCGCGCACCATCTACGGTGCCCGGGCGTCGATCACCGTGGGTGTCTTCGCGACCCTGGGCACCGCGCTGCTCGGCACGATCATGGGCGGCCTCGCCGGCTTCTTCGGCGGCCCGCTCGACGCGGTCATCTCGCGCATCGCGGACATCTTCTTCGGTATCCCGATCCTGCTCGGCGGTCTGGTCTTCCTCTCGGTCATCCCGAGCCGGTCGATCTGGATCGTGGTCGCGTTCATCGTGGTGCTGGGCTGGCCGCAGATCGCGCGTATCGCCCGTGGTGCGGTGATCACCGCCCGCCAGCAGGACTACGTCACCGCGGCCCGCGCCCTGGGCGCCGGCAACCCGCGACTGATGCTGCGTCACATCCTGCCGAACTCGCTGGCGCCGATCATCGTCGTGGCGACCATCGCGCTCGGCACGTACATCTCGCTGGAGGCGACGCTCTCCTACCTGGGTGTGGGCTTGAAGCCGCCGACGGTCTCGTGGGGCATCGACATCTCGGCCGCCGCGGACACGTTCCGCAACGCGCCGCACATGCTGCTCTTCCCGGCCGGTGCGCTCTGCATCACCATCCTGGCGTTCATCATGCTCGGCGACGCGGTCCGCGACGCTCTCGACCCCAAGCTGCGCTGAGAGAGGCGGAACCGTGGGTATTCATGCAACCGAAGTCACCGCCGAACACGGGCGCGGCCGCACCGCGGACAGCGAGGACGCCCCGCTGCTGCAGGTGAAGGACCTCCACGTGGAGTTCCGCACCCGCGACGGTCTGGCCAAGGCCGTCAACGGCGTCAACTACAGCGTCCGCGCCGGTGAGACGCTCGCCATCCTCGGCGAGTCCGGCTCCGGCAAGTCGGTCTCCTCGCAGGCCGTCATGGGCATCCTGGACAGCCCGCCCGGCTTCGTCACCGGCGGCGAGATCGTCTTCAAGGACCAGGACCTGCTGAAGCTCTCGAGCGAGCAGCGCCGCAAGATCCGTGGCACCCAGATGGCCATGATCTTCCAGGACGCGCTCTCCTCGCTGAACCCGGTGCACACCGTGGGCACGCAGCTGGGCGAGATGTTCCGGGTCCATCGCGGCACCTCCAAGGCCGAGGCCAAGAAGAAGGCCGTCGAGCTGATGGAGCGGGTCGGCATCCCGGCCGCCAAGGAGCGGGTCAACCAGTACCCGCACCAGTTCTCCGGCGGTATGCGCCAGCGCATCATGATCGCCATGGCGCTGGCCCTGGAGCCCGACCTGATCATCGCCGACGAGCCCACCACGGCCCTGGACGTGACCGTGCAGGCCCAGGTGATGGAGCTGCTGGCGGATCTGCAGCGCGAGTACAACATGGGCCTGATCCTGATCACCCACGACCTGGGCGTGGTCGCCGACGTCGCGGACAAGATCGCGGTCATGTACGCCGGGCGGATCGTCGAGACCGCCCCCGTGCACGAGCTCTACAAGCGCCCCGCGCACCCGTACACGCGCGGTCTGCTGGACTCGATCCCGCGCCTGGACCAGAAGGGCCAGGAGCTCTACGCGATCAAGGGCCTGCCGCCCAACCTGCTGCGCATCCCCTCCGGCTGTGCGTTCAACCCGCGGTGCCCGATGGCCCAGGAGATCTGCCGCTCGGAGGTCCCGCCGCTGCACGCGGTGACGGAGGCCGACGGTGCCCCGATCGAGGGTCGCGGCAGCGCCTGCCACTTCTGGAAGGAGACCATCCATGGCTGAGCCGACCGCCGCCGAGGTGGCCATCGAGGCCGTGATGGAGAAGCCGGTCGAGCGCGGCGAGCCGATCCTGCAGGTCCGGAATCTGGAGAAGTACTTCCCGCTGACCCAGGGCATCCTGATCAAGCGGCAGATCGGAGCGGTCAAGGCCGTCGACGGCGTCAGCTTCGACCTGCACCAGGGCGAGACCCTCGGCATCGTCGGCGAGTCCGGCTGTGGCAAGTCCACGCTGGCCAAGGTGCTGATGAACCTGGAGCCGGCCACCGCCGGCCAGGTGCTCTACAAGGGCGAGGACATCGCCGGGGTGTCCGGCCGGGCGCTCAAGGCGATCCGCCGGAACATCCAGATGGTCTTCCAGGACCCGTACACCTCGCTGAACCCGCGCATGACGGTCGGCGACATCATCGGGGAGCCCTTCGAGATCCACCCCGAGGTGGCTCCCAAGGGCGACCGCCGCAAGGCGGTCCAGGACCTGCTGGACGTCGTGGGTCTGAACCCGGAGTACATCAACCGGTACCCGCACCAGTTCTCCGGCGGCCAGCGTCAGCGCATCGGCATCGCGCGCGGCCTGGCGCTCAAGCCCGAGATCATCATCTGCGACGAGCCGGTCTCGGCGCTGGACGTCTCCGTGCAGGCGCAGGTCATCAACCTGCTGGAGCAGCTGCAGAACGAGTTCAACCTCTCGTACATGTTCATCGCCCATGACCTCTCGATCGTGCGGCACATCTCCGACCGCGTCGGCGTGATGTACCTCGGCAAGCTCGTCGAGATCGGCACGGACGAGGAGATCTACGAGCACCCGACGCACCCCTACACCCAGGCGCTGCTCTCGGCGGTGCCGGTGCCGGACCCGGAGGGCCGTGAGGGCCGCGAGCGGATCATCCTGGCCGGTGACATCCCCTCGCCGGCCAATCCGCCCTCGGGCTGCCGCTTCCGTACGCGCTGCTTCAAGGCGCAGGAGAGGTGCGCCGTCGAGGAGCCGCTGCTGGCGATCCCGGAGTGGTTCCGCGGCCAGGACACCCCGGCCGCGCACGAGTCCGCGTGCCACTTCGCCGAGGACGTCGACGTCGTCGGCGCCAAGGGCAACGGCGCCAACGGCAGCGACGCCAACGGCGACGGCGGCGAGACGCCGGAGGCCTGACCGCCGGACCGACGGCACAGAGCAGGGCCGCCCCGAGGAGGGGGCGGCCCTGCCGTCGTTTTCCGGGTCCCGGAATTCACCCCGCTGCCCGATGCGTTCATGCCAAACTGGAGCCGACCGCCCGGAGCCTCGGCCGCCCCGCCGATTGACTCCCGCCCCAGCTGCGGCGACGCTGCAGCCTGCCCGGGCCGCGACCGCCACCCCCGAACGTCGGTACAGCCTCCCCCTGAATGGGGGATTCTTGCGCGTTGTCATTCCGAGACTTTTCCCCGATGCGTTCCACTCGGATTGTTGAAGGCGTGATCTAATTCGCGCCTTTGTGGCACCACTGACAGGGGTGCAGCCTCTCGCACCGCTTACGGAGGAACATTCACGGCTGGTGATGTCTTCACTACCGGAGGCGACTCAGTGTGCTGGCCAGGGGGGACGTAAGTGGACATACGACATCAGATTGGTCGTCAGATCGCACCGGCTCGGGGGACTTGCCGAGGTGGCTCATTAGCGTGCGTTACTGAAACTTCACCAATGGGCCGTAGTCACGAAGCCCGGACGACGCCATGATTTGATGCCAGGTCGATCCACAGGTCGACAGGCCCGACAAGCGCAAAGTTGTCGTCACCCGACGGCGGCCGGGCGGGGGGCTCAAGTAAGGATTGCCGCGAGCGCCCCCCGGCGTCGCGGCCAAACGACGATGGGGCGCGGCATGGGGCGGTTTCTACTGAGGCGAGCGGTCAACTACGTGATCCTCGTCTTCATCGCAGCCTCCTTTACCTACTTCTTGGCATCCAGCTATCTCGAACCCATCGTCAACTTCCTCAGCAAGCACCCACAGCCACCGCTGAGCTCGATCCACAACATCCTGCGGTCGCGCAACCTCGACCCGAACACCCCGCTGGTCCAGCGTTACTGGACCTGGATCACCAACATCCTGTTCCACGGGAACTTCGGTCAGACCTTCGACGGCAACTCGGTCAACTCCGAGATGGGCCGCCGGATCTTCGTCTCCACCGAGCTGCTGCTCGTCGCCACCCTGGTCAGCACCGTCTCCGGTGTCGCCTGGGGCGCCTGGAACGCGCTGCGGCAGTACCGGCCCTCGGACCGGATCTCGACCGTCGTGTCCTACCTGCTGCTGGCCACGCCGACCCCGGTCATCGCCATCTCGCTGGAGACCGTCGACCAGTGGATGGGCGTGCCGGTGCAGTACACCGGCATGTACGACCCGGGAGCGCAGGGCACCTGGTCCGTGATCACGAGCAACATGCAACACCTGATCCTGCCGACGATCACGCTCTTCCTCATCCAGGCCACGCTCTTCAGCCGCTACCAGCGCGGCACCATGCTGGACGTGCTCGGCTCTGACTTCCTGCGCACTGCCCGCGCCAAGGGCCTCACCCGTCGCCAGGCCGTCCTCAAGCACGGTCTGCGCACGGCGGTCATCCCGGTGATGCCGCTGCTGGTCTACAACATCGTGCTGCTCTTCACCGGTGCCACCTTCACCGAGAAGATCTTCGGCTGGCACGGCATGGGTGAGTGGCTGGTCGACTCCATCACCCAGAACGACGTCAACGCGGTGGGTGCCATCGCCGTCTTCACCGCGGTCCTCGTCCTGATCGCGGGCCTCCTGTCCGACCTGGTCTACGCCGCGCTCGACCCGCGGGTCCGTAGCTGACCCCGCAGCGCAGAGACCACGACGACCAAGAGGAGATGACCCGATGACCCAGCTCGTTCCCGACGTGCCCGCAGACGTCCTGCCCGAAGAGAAGCAGAAGAAGACCAGGACCCTCAGCCGTGGCGCGCTCGTCCGCCGCCGCTTCCGCCGCAACCGGCTCGCCATGGTGGGCGTGGGGATCCTGGCGGTGCTGCTGGTCGGCGCCTACGTGCTGCCGTACTTCCTGAAGTTCAGTTACACCGACAACGACTGGAACGCGCTCGGCACCGCGCCGGACGCCACCCACTGGTTCGGCACCAACCACCCCGGTGTCGACATGCTCGCGCTGACCATGCGCGGCCTGCAGAAGTCGCTGGTCATCGGCCTCATCGGCGGTCCGCTGACCACGCTGATCGCGGCCCTGGTCGGCGCCTCGGCCGGCTACTTCGGCGGCTGGATCGACCGGATCCTGATGTGGGTGCTCGAGCTCATGCTCGTCGTGCCGAGCTTCCTGCTGCTGGCGCTGATCGCGCCGCGCCTGGCCGGCGGCACCTGGCTCTACTTCGTGGTGCTGCTCTCCGCCTTCGGCTGGATGATCACCGCACGTGTGGTGCGCAGCATGACCCAGACCCTCAAGGACCGCGAGTACGTGCTCGCCGCCCGCTACATGGGCGTCAACCCGCTGGTCATCATCTTCCGCCACATCCTGCCCAACGTGGCCTCGATCCTCATCGTCGACGCCACCATCCAGGTCGGCGCGGTCGTCCTCTCCGAGAGCGGTCTGTCCTACTTCGGCTTCGGCATCCAGGCCCCCGACATCTCCCTCGGCACCCTGATCGCCGACGGTCAGCCGGACGCCACCACCTCGCCCTGGATGTTCTTCTTCCCCGCCGGCTTCCTGGTGCTCATGGGCCTGTGCGTCGCCTTCATCGGCGACGGCCTCCGCGACGCCTTCGACCCGACCGCGGCCGGTGCCAAGGCCGTCGTGAAGAGCATCAAGCGGGCCAAGGGCCCGATCGCCGGCTCGCCGGCCCAGGACGTCGTCAGCAACACCGCTCGTGCCGAGGAAGGACTCGCCTCGTGACCACCCCCGCCTCTTCTCTCCTCGCCTCCGACGCGGTGCTCGCCGTCCGCGACCTGCGCGTCTCGTTCCCCAGCGAGGCCGGCCTGGTCCAGGCCGTGCGCGGGATCGACTTCTCGCTGCGTCGCGGCGAGACCCTGGCCCTGGTGGGCGAGTCCGGCTCCGGCAAGTCCGTGACCGCGACCTCCGTCCTCGGCCTGCTGCCGGAGGGCGCGCAGGTCTCGGGCTCCGTCCGGCTGGAGGGCCGCGAGCTGCTCCACCTGAGCGACGGGGAGATGTCCAAGATCCGCGGCAAGGAGATGGGCATGGTCTTCCAGGACCCGCTGTCCGCGCTCACGCCCGTCTTCTCCATCGGCACCCAGCTGGTCGAGGCGCTCCAGGTGCACCAGGACCTGAACGACAAGGCCGCCCGTGCGCGGGCCCTGGAGCTGCTCGACCTCGTCGGCATCCCGGACCCGAAGCGCCGGATCGACGCCTTCCCGCACGAGTTCTCCGGCGGTATGCGGCAGCGTGCGGTGATCGCCATGGCGATCGCCAACGACCCCAAGGTGATCATCGCCGACGAGCCGACCACGGCCCTCGACGTGACGATCCAGGCCCAGGTGCTCGAGGTCCTCAAGAAGGCCCAGGAGGTCACCGGCGCCGCGATCCTGATGATCACGCACGACCTGGGCGTGGTGGCCGGGATGGCCGACCGGGTCCAGGTCATGTACGCCGGCCGCCCGGTGGAGTCCGGCCTCGCCGACGACGTCTTCTACACCCCGCACATGCCCTACACCATCGGCCTGCTCAGCGCGGTGCCGCGGATGGACGAGGGCGGCGAGAAGAAGGCGCTCACCCCGCTGGAGGGCAACCCGCCGTCCATGGTGTCGCTGCCGCAGGGCTGCCCCTTCGCGGCGCGCTGCCCGATCGCGGTCGACGTCTGCCGTGAGGTCGAGCCGGAGCTGAAGGCCTCCGCCGACGGTCTGCTGAGCGCCTGTCACCGGTCGACGGAGATCGGCGACTCGGTGCCGCGCGAGGAGATGTTCCCGACCCCGGACGTTCCCGCGCACGACCGCTCGCCCCGCGAGAGCCGCCCGGCGGTGCTGAAGGTCGACGGCCTGATCAAGCACTTCCCGCTGATGAAGGGCTCGGTCTTCAAGCGCCGCGTGGGCACCGTCCGCGCCGTCGACGGCCTGGACTTCGACATCCGCGAGGGGGAGACCTTCGCCCTGGTCGGCGAGTCCGGCTGCGGCAAGACCACCACGCTGCTGCAGATCCTGGAGCTGCCGAAGGCGCAGGCCGGCTCGGTCGTCGTGCTCGGCAAGGAGACCAAGTCGCTGAACGGCAAGGGCCGCCGCGAGCTGCGTCGTGACATGCAGGTGGTCTTCCAGGACCCGATGGCCTCGCTCGACTCGCGCATGCCGATCGGCGACATCCTGGCGGAGCCGATGAAGACGCACGGCTGGAGCAAGGACCGCATCGCGGCCCGCGTCCCCGAGCTGCTCAGCCTCGTCGGTCTGCTGCCCGAGCACGCGGAGCGCTACCCGACGGAGTTCTCCGGCGGCCAGCGTCAGCGCATCGGCATCGCCCGCGCGCTGGCCCTCGACCCCAAGCTGATCGTCCTCGACGAGCCGGTCTCCGCGCTCGACGTGTCGATCCAGGCGGGTGTCATCAACCTCCTCGACGAACTGAAGGTCAAGCTCGGCCTGAGCTACCTCTTCGTCGCTCACGATCTCTCGGTGATCCGTCACATCGCTGACCGCGTCGCGGTCATGTACCTGGGACGGATCGTCGAGCTCGGGGATGCGGACTCGGTCTTCGGTCAGCCCTCGCACCCCTACACCCAGGCCCTGCTCTCGGCGGTTCCGCTGCCCGACCCGCGCAAGGAGCGCGAGCGTCGGCGGATCCTGCTGACGGGTGACCTGCCGAGCCCCGCCGACGTCCCCTCGGGCTGCCGTTTCCGGACGCGCTGCCCGAAGATCGGTGGGCTCTCCGCGGCTGACGCCGAGAGGTGTCACACCGAGGACCCGGCAGTCCAGGCCCTGGGGGCCGACCACACCGCCGCCTGCCACTACGCTGCGGCCCTCGAAGTCGTCTGACCATCAGGGCCTTGGCCCACAGGCAGTCGTGCACGTTCAACTCAGCCATTCAAGGGGAGGACCCGCCTTGTCCCGCTACACCGTCAAGCTGGCCACAGCCGTCGCGCTGTCCGCCGGTCTCGTGCTGTCCGCCACTGCCTGCTCCAGCAGCAGCGGCTCCAGCGCCGCGCCGTCGGCCAAGCCGATCAACGCCAACCTGAACCAGATCAACGCTGTCGACCCCTCGCAGCTCAAGCAGGGCGGCACCTTCAACTTCCCGGTGGACCAGTACTCCAGCCAGTGGAACGTGCTGAACGCGGACTCCCAGAACGAGCAGTCCACGGTGTGGACCATGGAGTCCGTGATGCCGCAGGAGTTCCACACCACGGCCGACAACAAGCTGGCCGTCGACACGGACTACTTCAGCAGCATCACCAACACGATGACCGGCGGCAAGCAGGTCACCACGTACGACATCAACCCCAAGGCCAAGTGGTCGGACGGCACCCCGATCACCTGGAAGGACATCGAGGCCGACTGGTCCGTCCAGAACGGCAAGAACCCCAAGTTCAACGACACCCAGACGACCGGCTACAGCCAGATCGCCTCGGTCGTCCAGGGCAAGGACCAGTTCGAGGCCGTCGTGACCTACGCGACCCCGTTCTCCGACTGGGCCGCGCTCTTCTCGCCGCTCTACCCGGCCTCGCAGATCAGCACGGTCGACGGCTTCAACAACTCCTACAAGAACAAGATCCCGGTCACCGCGGGTCCGTTCAAGATCGGCAAGATGGACCCGACCACCAAGGTCGTGACCGTCGTGCGCGACCCCAACTGGTGGGGCAACAAGCCGGTCCTGGACAGCATCAACTTCCGTACCCTGGACGCCTCCTCCACCCCGGGCGCCTTCGCCTCCGGTGAGATCGACTGGGAGGACATCGGCCCGTCCCCGTCCATCTACAAGCAGGCCAAGCAGGTCGCCGGCGCCTCCATCCGCGTGGCCGGCGCGCCGAACCTGCGCCAGATGTGGCTGAACGGCAAGAGCCCGAACCTCACGGACGTCAACGTCCGTAAGGCCGTCATGCAGGCGATCAACCGCGTCGCGATCGGCAAGTCCGACCTGAGCGGCCTGCCCTGGGACGTGCAGCTGCTGAACAACAACTTCCTGGTCAACAACGCGTCCGGCTACAAGGACAACGCGGGCGCCCTGGGTCAGTTCGACCCGACCGCCGCGAAGGCCGCGCTGGACGCCGCGGGCTGGAAGATGGGCTCCAACGGCTTCCGCACCAAGGACGGCAAGGAGTTCGACCTCACCCTCGAGATCCCGGCCGGCACCCCGGTCGCGACCAACGAGGCGCAGCTGCTCACCGCGATGCTGAAGGACGTCGGCATCAGCGTGAAGACCACCCAGGGTGTGGGTGACCAGTTCTTCAACGACGTCCAGGCCGGCAAGTTCGACCTGACCGTCTTCTCGGAGCTCGGCTCGCTGCCGTACTTCCCGATCAGCAACGTCGAGCCGAACTTCCTCAACCCGACCTCCGCGGGCATCGGCTCGAACTACTCGCGCATCGGCAGCCCCGCGCTGGACGCCGCGATGAACAAGGCCGGCTCGGACACCGACCCGACCCAGTACCTCGCCGACGTCAACGCTGCCGACGCCATGGTCTGGCAGATGGCCATCCACGTGCCGCTGTACCAGCGTCCGCAGATCGTCGCCACCAAGAGCACGCTGGCCAACTTCGGTGCCAACGGCTTCCAGGACATCGACTGGACCAAGATCGGCTTCACCAAGTGAGCTGATTGAACCGTCCGGCTGACGCCGAACGAAGAACCCCCGAGCCTTCCGGCTCGGGGGTTCTTCGTTGGCCCGCGCTGGGCCGGGCGTCAGATGCCGACGCTGGTGCTGCCGTCGGGCTTGGACAGCAGGGAGACCAGGGCGATCGCCACGTCCTGCGGGGTGACCGGGCGGCCGTCCTTGGTCTGGACGCCGTCGAAGGCGGGACCGTAGGCGGCCTTCAGCTTGGCCAGGTTGAAGACCGGGACGAAGGCGCCGGAGGCGTCCGGACGCAGGGTCAGCGCCTGGCTGAAGGTGTTCTTGCCGAAGAGCACCGTCTTGCCGCCCGCCGTCACCTGGAACGGCTGCTTCATGGCCCAGGCGCCGATGGTGCGCGCCGCCGCGTCCGCGGCCGCCGCGGAGCCCTTGGGCTGCACCGTGGTGACCGAGAGCGCGACCACGCCGACCTGGCCGCCGTTGGCGCGGGCCCGGAAGGCCTGCTCGACCAGCGGCATCGCGGCGTCCACGTCGAGGCCGCTGCCGGCCTTGGGCGGCGTCACCACGGCCTTGCCCGCGACGAAGTGCACGCCGGCCGAGTTGCCGCTGCTGGACGCGGCCAGCTGCTGCAGCGCGGAGCGCAGCTTGTCGGGGTCGATGGTGACCACCGGGGCGACGGCCTTGCCCGTGCCGAGCAGCGACTGGACCACGGTGACCGGGTTGTAGTCGTGGTGCGCCACGCTGTCGACCGTCGCGGTCGCGTCGATCGTCAGACCGGCCACGGACGGGTTCAGCGTCGCGGGCTTGCCCCCGATGGAGACCTGGATCGGGCGCGCCGAGAGCGGGCCGAGGGTGTGCTCCAGCGCGTCGAGGGCCTGGTCCCGGGTGTCGCCGCCGATCGCCTGTCCGAGCACCGTGGTGCCCTTGGGGATGTCGGCCTGGTTCATCATCAGCCCGGCGCCGTAGGCGCCCGCGCCGGCCACGACCACCACGCCGACCGCGTAGCCGGCCAGCTTGCGGGCCTTGCCGCCGCCACGCTTGGCGCGGCCGGCCTTGCCGGAGGGCGCGGTGGAGGCCCCCGTGCCCTGGCCGCCACCGGCGGGCTCGGGACGCGGGTCGGCACTGACGCCGCCGGTCCCGCCCGCGAAGCCGTCGGCGATGGGCTGCGGCCGCGGGACGGGGGGCAGCGTCGCGGTCTGGCCCGCGGCGTTCCCGCCGCCGGCCTTGCCGCCCTTCGCTGCCTTGGCGCCCTGCTGCTGACCGCCCTTGCCGCCCTTCTGCTGGCGGTGCTGGCCCGGCTGCGGGCCGGGGCCGGCCGGAGTCGGGGTGGCTATCGGGGCGCCGACGGCCTCCCCCGGCATCGGGGGAGCCGGCGGGAACCCGGTCTGCGGGTCCGTCAGCTGGTCTGCGGGGGAGCGGAACTGAAGGGTCGGCTGGACACCGGTGGTGCTCGCGGGCGCCTCGGCCGTCGCACCGCCCAGGCGCGCGGCGATGGAGCCCGGCACCGGACGCGGCGGCAGGGTCGGCCCGGGGGGCGCCTGCTGGCCCTGCGGGGGCTGCTGGCCCGGCGTCGGCTGGGGCCGCTGCGGCAGCGCCCCGCCCGACCAGGGCTGGGCGTCCGGCAGTGCGTCCCGGCCGCTGCCGTAGGGCTGGTCGTACCCGGGCGGCATGCTGCCGTCGGCGCTCGGACCGGTCGGCGTCGGCGCTGCCTTGCCCCGCCGCTTCGGCATCGGCGGCTGCGGGGACCGGTCCGGGGACGGCGCCAGGGGCGACTGCGGCTGCTGCGCCTCGAAGCCCGGCGTCGGCGCGACGGGCGGCGCGGCCGGAGGCTCCTGGAAGAGCGGTTGGCCGGGCGGCGGCGCGGGGGACGCCGGGGCCGACGCGGCGGCCGGCGGCGCCGACTTCTTGCGCGGCGCGAACCACTCGCTGGGCGGGGTCCCGCCGCCGTCCGCCCCGGCCGGGGCGGAGGGTGCGTCCTGCGCCGACGAGGTCGGCTGCTCCGAGGCGCCCGGGGCGAGCCACTCCGGCGGCAGGTCAGGGGGCGTGGTGGTGCCCGCGCCCGAGTCCATGACGCCGAGCACGGGGGAGCCCGAGGTGTCCGCGCGGCGCCGCCGCGGGGCGGGCTGCTCGCCCGTCTCCTCGTTCAGCGGGCTGCGGACGACGACCTCGGGGATCGGTCGCGCGCCGGGGATATTGATCTTGATGCGCGTGGTGAGCGTGGTCTCGGTGCGAGGCTCGTCGCGGTGCGGGGCGTCGGCCCCGTTCTCCGGCTGCGCGGCACCCCCGGGGCCCGGCCGACCGGCCTGTGGCGGCTGCCCCGAGCGGGAGAACGCCGCGTCACCGGGGACGCCGTAGGGCGGCGTACCCGAGGGGTAGGACTCGCCGCCCTGACGAGGCGACATCGGATTGTCGGATTCTCGACTCACTGCTGCTCCGGTTCGCGCTCCGTTTGAGTGGCGGCGCGCGGTTGTGGATCGTTGTTCCCCGCGTCCCGTGGGGTTGCGGTTGCGGTGTGTGGAACCGCGGTCTCCAGCGTTGCGGGGACCACCTTACTGGGAGCCGTCCCGACGCGGACTTGCCGGAGGCAGAACGGAGCCTGAAGGCCCGTGGCGGAAGGGCGAGAGCGACGGCCGGGCCAGCGACAGCACCGAACCGAGCAGGCCGAGGAAGAGCAGCGCGAGGCTGGTCGCGCTTCCGCCCCAGATCAGGTCGCCCTTGGGTGTGCTGACGCTGGCGACGAGCAGGACGCCGAGCCAGGTGGCGGTCGGCACGACCGCGCCCGTCCTGGTGCCGGTCACGGTGCTGCCGCCGTAGCTGAGCGCGATGATCCCGGCGGTGCCGAGGACCAGGCCGCCGCCGCTCCACAGGTCCACGATCAGCGCCCCGGCCAGACCGACGGCCGCGCCGAGCACGCCGAGCAGCAGATAGACCGTCATCCGCGCGGGGCGGCCCAGCGGGTAGGACCGTGCGGGAGGCAGCGGCGAACCGCTGCGCGGCGCGGGCACCCGGGCCGCGCCACCGCTGCCGCCCGAGCCTCCGGCGCGCCCGCGCCCGGAGCTTCCCGAGCCCGGCGCCGTGCCCGGCGGCTGACCGCCGCTCATGCGCCCGCCCCGGCCGGGCTCGCGGACGCCCGCCCCGACGCGGTGTCCACGCCGGCGAAGAGGTCGGCCTCCCAGCCCGTGTCCGCGTCGACGGGGCCGGGCTTGCCGCGGACCAGCCGGTAGTACTCGACGGCGGGCAGCGGCTGGCCCAGCTCGTTGGAGAGGGCGAAGAAGGGCTCCTCCACCGCGATCTGGGTGGCGTGCGCGCGCATCGCCGCGGTCTTGGCGTCGGCGTAGGCCGTGCCGTCGACGACCGCGGTGACCTCGGCGTCGTCGACGACGCCGGGCACGTCGTCCAGGGAGGCGACGCCGGGGAACGGGGCGTCCTGGCCGGCGGCGCGCAGGGCGGCGAAGCCGGCCTCGACCACCGAGCGCGGCACCACGTTCCAGTAGACCTTGGCGATCGCGTGCGCCGGGCCCAGCTCGGGCTGGAAGCCGGCGTCGGCGGCGAGCTCGGCGCCGCGCATGGCCACTCGGTGCGCCTGGATGTGGTCGGGGTGGCCGTAGCCGCCGTTCGGGTCGTAGGTGACCAGGACCTGCGGGCGCACCTCGCGCACGACGGCGACCAGCTCGGCGGCGGCCTCGTCCAGATCGGCCTGCCAGAACACGTCGGGACGGGCGTTGCTGGCGACGCCCATCATCCCGGAGTCGCGCCAGCGGCCCGGGCCGCCGAGGAAGCGGTGGTCCAGGACGCCGAGCCGGCGCATCGCCTCGGCGAGCTCGGTGATCCGGTGCGGACCGAGGCTGTCCTCCCGCTCGGCCACGCGGTGGGCGTGGTCGTCGCCGATGACCTCGCCCTCCTCACCCAGCGTGCAGGTGACGAGGGTGACGCCGACGCCCTCCGCGGCGTAGCGGGCCATCGTCGCGCCGTTGCCGATCGACTCGTCGTCGGGGTGGGCGTGAACGAGGAGCAGGCGCCTCTCGGCGCGGGCGGCCCGGGAAGTATCCGTCATGGCGCTCAGCCTAGGGCCTGTCTCGCGGGTCAGGCCGGGCCCGCGGCGTCAGGGCACGCTCCCCCAGCCTTCGGCCGGGAGGTGCCCCCACCGCTGCGTTGTCGTCGGTCGCCGATGCTCCGCATGGACTCCCTCCTCCGCCTTGCGATCCACGCACCCTGACGCCGCGGGCTGATCCGACCTGACCCGTGAGACAGGCCCTGCGGTCGGGCCGACAGCACCCCACAACGGAGGATCTACAGCTTGATGCCGGTCAGCATGCCGGCGACGCTCGTGGTCACGGTCTTGATCGACGGGGCGATCGAGCTGGACGCCAGGTAGAAGCCGAGCAGCGTGCAGGCGAACGCATGCCAGAGCTTCAGGCCGGACCGCTTGACCAGGATTCCCACGATGATCAGCATCAGCACCGCTGCGGAAATGGGCAGAACCATCGCGTCTCACACCTCTCGGTTTTGGGCGGCGGGGACTGCCGCCCCACAGGACGGGCGCACACAGGTGATACCCGCGGGGTGATGGGTAGGTCACTTTCCGTCATCATGCCTAGCCCGTCGCTCCGATGCACGACCCCGGCGCGCGGGCGCGACTCCCACGCGGGTGCGCGCGGGTACGTGGGGGAGCCGAACGGGCGAGGAGGGAGCGCGGGGTGTTTGCCGGGAATCCGGCTCTGTCCGGGGCCTCGCCGCTAGGGTCGGAACATGGCCCAGGAGATCACGTTCCCCCGTCAGTTCTCGCGCACGCAGCGCTTCTCGCTCGGCGCTCCGCGGTCCTTCTCGGTGTCCCCGGACGGCGGAAGGGTGGCCTTCCTGCGGAGCCGCGGCGGGACCGAACGGGCGAACCTGCTGTTCGTGCTCGACCTTTCGAACGAAGCTGCTCCGTTCGAGCGAGTCGCCGCCGACCCGGTCGCCCTGCTCGGCGGCGGCGAGGAGCACCTGTCCGCCGAGGAGCAGGCGCGCCGCGAGCGGGCCCGTGAGGGCTCCGCGGGCGTGATCGGGTACGCCACCGACGCCGCGCTGACCATGGCGGCCTTCAGCCTCTCCGGCCGGCTCTTCCGGGCCTCCCTGCTGGCGGGCCCGGGTGAGGACGCCGCCGAGCTGCCCGGCCACGGCACCGTGCTCGACCCGCGACCCGCGCCGGACGGCCGGCACATCGCCTACGCCACCACCGACGGCGCGCTGCGCGTCATCGCCGCCGACGGCGGCGGCGACCGGGTGCTGGCGCACGAGAACGACCCCGAGGTCACCTGGGGCCAGGCCGAGTTCATCGCCCAGGAGGAGATGGACCGCAGCCGCGGCTTCTGGTGGTCCCCGGGCGGCGACCGGCTGCTCGCCGCCCGCGTCGACAACCGGCCCGTCCGCCGCTGGTGGATCGCCGACCCGGCCAACCCGGACCAGCAGCCGCTGGAGATCGCCTACCCGCAGGCCGGCACCCCGAACGCCGAGGTCTCCCTCGCTCTGCTGGACCTCGACGGCGGCCGCGTCGACGTCGGCTGGGACCGCACGGCCTTCCCCTATCTCGCCCGCGTCCACTGGTCCGCCGGTGGCGCCCCGCTGCTGCTGGTGCAGACCCGCGACCAGCGCCGCCAGGTCGTCCTGACCGTCGACCCGTCGACCGGCCGGACCCGCCCGCTGCACGAGGAGAGCGACCCGGACTGGGTCGAGCTCTTCCCCGGCGTGCCGGCGTGGACGCCCGACGGCCGCCTGGTCCGCGTCGCGGACGACCGCGCCGCCGACGCGCGCGTCCTCGTGGTGGGCGACCGGGTGCTGACGGACCGTTCGCTGCACGTGCGGCATGTCGTCGACGTCACCGCCGAGGACGTGCTGTTCACCGCCTCGGCCGGCGAGGAGGCCGGTGCGCCGGAGGTCGGCGAGGTGCACGTCTACCGCGTCGACAGCGCGGACGGCACGGTGCAGCGGATCAGCGACGCCCCGGGCTACCACTCCGCGGTCCGCGGCGGCCCCGTCACCGTGCTGAGCTCCGCTGCCGTCGACCGGCCGGGCGCGCTCGTCCGCGTGCTGCGCACCGAGGACGGCGCGAGCGCCGAGGTGGCCCGG
The DNA here is from genome assembly GCF_003258295.1 of Streptacidiphilus pinicola. Taxonomy (GTDB): domain Bacteria; phylum Actinomycetota; class Actinomycetes; order Streptomycetales; family Streptomycetaceae; genus Streptacidiphilus; species Streptacidiphilus pinicola. Next base: position 66,919 of record NZ_QKYN01000061.1, read on the forward strand.
ATCGCCTCGCACGCCGAGGTGCCGGTGCTCACCGCCCGTCCGACGCTCACCCTGGCCGGCCATCGCCGGATCCCGACGGCGGTGCTGCTGCCCACCGGCTACGACCGGGAGCGCGACGGCCTGCTGCCGGTGCTGATGGCCCCCTACGGAGGTCCGCACGGCCAGCAGGTGGTCGCGGCGCAGAACATCTTCCTGTCCGCGCAGTGGTTCGCCGACCAGGGCTTCGCCGTCGTCGTCGCCGACGGGCGCGGCACCCCCGGCCGCAGCCCCGCCTGGGAGAAGGCGATCATGCGGGACATGGCCGGGGTCACCCTGGACGACCAGGTCGAGGCGCTGCGGGCGCTCGCCGCCGACTTCCCGCTCGACCTCGGCAGGGTGGGCATCCGCGGCTGGTCCTACGGCGGCTACCTCGCCGCGCTCGCCGTGCTGCGCCGACCGGACGTCTTCCACGCGGCCGTCGCCGGCGCCCCGGTCACCGACATGGAGCTCTACGACACCCACTACACCGAGCGCTACCTCGGCCTCCCGGCCGAGGAACCCCAGGTCTACGCCGCGCACTCGCTGCTGACCGACGCGTCCCGGCTGACCCGGCCGCTGCAGATCATCCACGGCCTGGCCGACGACAACGTGGTCGTCGCGCACAGCCTGCGCCTCTCCTCCGCGCTGCTCGCGGCCGGACGCCCGCACGAGGTGCTGCCGCTCTCCGGCGTCACCCACATGACGCCGCAGGAGGAGGTGGCGGAGAACCTGCTGCTCCTGCAGGTCGACTTCCTGCGGAGGTCACTGCCCCGGCCGTGACATCTGTCATGCCTGGTCATGGAGGCGCGGCACTGCTGCCGGGCCTTCCTGACCTGCGATTCTTCTTGCATGACGACTTCCACCGAAACAGTCACGGGGGCGGACCGGAAGGGTTCCGCGATCCGCGGGGCGAACGGCCACCCGATGCACGAGGTCGCGGCGTTCCGTAACGTCAGCAAGCACTTCGGCGCCGTCAAGGCGGTCAGCGGCAGCTCCTTCACGCTCCACCCGGGCGAGACGGTCGCGTTCCTCGGCCCCAACGGCGCCGGCAAGTCCACCAGCATCGACATGCTGCTGGGCCTGAAGGACCCGAGCGAGGGCCAGGTGACGCTCTTCGGCGGCACCCCGCGTCAGGCGATCATGGACGGCCGGGTCGGCGTCATGCTGCAGAGCGGCGGCCTGCTGCCCGAGGTCACCGTCCGCGAGCTGGTCGGCTTCTCCTGCAAGGTGCACCCGCGCGGCTACGCCGTCGACGACGTGCTGAAGACGGCGCAGATCCAGGACCTGGCCGACCGCCGGGTCGACCGCCTCTCCGGCGGCCAGGAGCAGCGCGTCCGCTTCGCCCTCGCCACCTCCGGCGACAGCGACCTCATCGTCCTGGACGAGCCGACCACCGGCATGGACGTCAACGCCCGCCAGGCCTTCTGGTCCGTCATGAAGGCCCAGGCCGACGCCGGCCGCACCATCCTCTTCGCCACGCACTACCTGGAGGAGGCGGACGCGATCGCCGACCGCGTCCTGGTGATGCACAAGGGCCGCCTGATCGCGGACGGCACCGCCGCCGAGATCAAGGCCCGGGCCGGCCAGCGCCGCATCTCCTTCGACCTGCACCCGCAGGACGGCGGCGACGCCTCGCTGCTGAACGCGCTGCCCGCGATCACCGCGCTCGACGTGAGCGGTTCGACCGTGCGCATCTCCACGTCGGACGCCGACGCCACCATGGCCGCCGTCTACCGCGCCGGTCTCTACCCCCGTGGCCTGGAGGTCACCGGGGTCGGCCTGGAGCAGGCCTTCATCACCATCACTGCGGAAGCCACTGCGGCCGAGGGGAACTGACCATGTCTTCGCTGATCCGGCTCGAGGTGCTGCGGGTGCTGCGCAACCGCCGCTACCTCTTCTTCACCGTGATCTTCCCGGTGATGATGTTCTTCTTCTACGCGTCGACCAACTTCGGCACCACCACCTTCAACGGTGTCACGCCGAAGACCTACTACATGGTCTCCATGGCCACCTTCGGCACCGTCGGCGCCGCCCTGAACACCGCGATGCGCATCGCGCTGGAGCGCAAGAGCGGCTGGACCCGGCAGCTGCGGCTGACGGCCCTGCCCGGCTGGGCCTACGTGCTGTCCAAGGTCGCCGCGGCCGGCGCCGTCACCCTGCCCGCCGTGCTCGCCGTCTTCGCCGCCGGCATGGCCGAGGGCGTGCACTTCCCGGTCACCACCTGGCTCGGCATGGGCCTGGCCGTCTGGGCCGGCGGGTTCGTCTTCTCGGCGGCGGGCGTGGCCCTCGGCTACGCGGCCGCGCCGGACACCGTGCAGCCGATCACCATGGTCAGCTACATGGGCCTGGCCTTCCTCGGCGGCTCCTGGTTCCCGCTGTCCGGGGGCCTCAAGTCGGTCGGCCAGTACACTCCGGTCTACCTTTACAACGAGCTCGCCAAGTACCCCGTCAACGGGGTCTCGGTGGGCGCCTCGCAGGTGATCGGCCTCGCCGCCTACCTCGCCGCCTTCGCGGCCCTCGCGGCCTGGCTGTACCAGCGCGACCGCAAGGCAGTCTGAGACACGGGGGACGGACAATGACGGAGAAGAGCGAGGCCCGGTCGAGGGCGCCCCGGGTCGGGGTGCCCCCCGAGAACCGCCGGCAGCTGTTCGTGAAGCTCTGCTGGATGCTGGTCTGGATGCTCTACCTGGCCTATCCGATCTCCGACCTGTTCGGTCGGGTGGGCCTCGGGAAGACCGTGTTCGGCTGGGTCCTGCTCGTTCTCTTCCTGGCCTGTTACGTCTCGCTGGTCCTGCGCCGCCAGGTCACCGGCGCGGCCTCCAAGTGGGACCGGTGGCAGGGGGCCGTGCTGGCGGCGATGTTCCTGACCGCCGTCTCCACCTCGGTCGTGCTGGACGCCAACTGGCTCGCGCTGTTCACCTACACCGCGGTCGCGGCCGGCATCGTCCTGCCGCAGCGGGTCGCCGCGATCGGGGTGGTCGCGGTCGTCGCCACCCAGGTCGCACTCGGCCTGACGACAACACACATCGACCGCACCGGGCTGGCCGGGATGGCCCTCGGCGGCCTCCTCGGCGGCCTGGCGATGACGGGCCTGCAGCAGCTGGTGCGCACCATGGCCGAACTGCGCGAGGCGCGGCAGGCGGTGGCCGCCCTCGCGGCCTCCGACGAGCGTCTGCGCCTCGCCCGCGACCTGCACGACCTGCTCGGTCACTCGCTCTCCCTGATCACCCTGAAGAGCGAGCTCAGCTCCCGCTTCATGGACCAGGAGCGCTACGAGGAGGCGCGGGCCCAGGTCAACGACATCGAGAAGGTCTCGCGCCAGGCCCTCGTCGACGTCCGCGAGGCGATCGGCGGCTACCGCCGCCCCAAGCTCGCCGTCGAGATCGCCGCCGCGCGCACCGCGCTGACCGCGGCGGACGTCACCATCGACGCCCCCCTCTCGCTCGCCGACCCGCGCCCGGGTCTCGGCGCCGAGGAGGAGGGGGCGTTGGGCTGGGCGCTGCGCGAGGCCGTCACCAACGTGGTCCGCCACAGCGGCGCGACCGAGTGCCGGATCCGCTTGATCGAGGACCTCGCCCCCGACGGCCGCCCCGGCCGGGTGCTCACCCTGGAGGTCGCCGACAACGGCAACCTCGGCAAGCAGTCCCGCCACCAGCCGCCCGGCAACGGCCTCACCGGCCTGTCCGAGCGCCTGGCCCTCGCCGACGGCACGCTGGACGCCGGTCCGGCGTCGGGCCGACACGGCTTCGTCCTGCGCGCGACGGTCCCGTTGCGCGCCGAGCTCACCTCGAAGGATCCCGAGGAACAGCCCGCGGCCGGTACCGTGCAGGAGTGATCAGAGTTCTGCTGGCCGAGGATCAGGCCATGGTCCGTGAGGCGTTGGCGGCCCTGTTGGGGCTGGAGGGGGACATCGACGTCGTCGCGCAGGTGTCGCGCGGCGACGAGGTGGTGGCCGCCGCCGAGGCCCACGAGGTCGAAGTGGCCCTGCTGGACATCGAGATGCCGGGCCTCACCGGCATCGAGGCCGCGGGCCTGCTGCGCAAGGCCCGTCCGGGCATCAAGATCGTCGTCCTCACCACGTTCGGCCGTCCCGGCTACCTGCGCCGCGCGATGGAGTCCGGCGCGGACGCGTTCCTGGTGAAGGACGCCCCGGCCGCCCAACTCGCCGAGGCGGTCCGCCGCGTGCTGCGCGGCGAGCGCGTCATCGACCCGACCCTGGCCGCGGCCGCGCTGGCGGAAGGCGCCAACCCCCTGACCTCCCGCGAACGCGACGTCCTCTCCGCCGCGGCCGACGGCAGCGCGAACGCGGACATCGGCGCCCGCCTCCACCTCTCCGAGGGCACGGTCCGAAACTACCTCTCCGCCTCGATCCAGAAGACAGGTGCCCGCAACCGCACCGAAGCGGTACGCATCGCCATGGAAAAGGGCTGGCTGTAGCCGCACTCTCCAGGGGCGCGAGGGTTTCTCGCGCCCCTCGCACCTTCAAGGGGTGGCAACCGGACGTCAGTTGAGGCGGAACCGGGCGGTCTTGGCCTCGGAGCGGACGCGTTTGGCGGAGTCGGGGTCGAAGGCGTCGAGGATGGTGGCGTACTCCTCCATCTGGGCCGCGCCCTCCAGGAAGTGACCGGTCTTCACCAGGAGTTCCGCCCGTTCCAGGCGGAGCTGGGCCGGGTGGCGGGGGAGGAGGAGCGAGAGCTCCGTCGCCCACAGCTGGGTGCGGGCGTGTTCGGGCCGCGCCGCGGCCCAGTTGCGGATGTTGGCGAGGGTGCGCAGCACGACGTCCTGCGGCTCCGCCGCACGCAGCAGGTCCGGAGTGAGGCGGTAACCGGCCTGGGCGACCAGCGACTCGACGTCCTCGTCGGAGAGGATCCGGCCGCTGTGGAAGGCGTCCACCAGGACGTGCTCGCCCGCCGGATCGCCCACGCCGACCACGAAGTGGCCGGGGAGCGCCACGCCGTGGACCGGCAGGCCGACCATCCGGCCCACCGCGATCCAGACCGTGGCCACGGTGATCGGCAGGCCCCGTCCGCGCCGCAGCACCTCGTGCAGCAGCGAGGACTCGAGGCGGCCGTAGACCCCGGGCCCGCCCCGCAGATCCGCCGAACCGGCCAGCGCGCCGGCCAGCACGGCCGCCGTCCTGGTGGGCGACAGCCCCGTCGCGCCGCCGGGGCAGGCCTCGCGCAGGGCCGCGCGCACCACCGAGGCCAGCCGCTCCAGCGCGTCGAACGCGGGCGCCAGCGCCTCGTCGAGGTGGCCCGGACGGGCCTCGAGGTCCACCTCGAAGCCCATGAGCAGGCACAGCAGCGCGAGGCTCGGCTGCTCCCCGCGCGCCTCGGCGGCGAACCGCGCTCTGCTCTCCTCGCTCACGGGCGAGGATTCTATGCGTGTCGCGCCACCTGATCGTGTCTCACACGTGGAGCCTGGCGTAGCAGTACCGGTAGCGCACCTCGAAGCCGAGCTTGTCGTACATGGCGCGGGCGACCTCGTTCTCCGCCTCGACCTGCAGATACGCGCCCGACGCACCCTCCTCGGCGGCGCGCGCCGCCAGCGTCGACATCACCGCGCTCGCCAGGCCGCGCCTGCGCGCCTGGGGCAGCACCTCGATCGCGCCGAAGCCCGCCCACGCGCCGTCCACCACGCAGCGGCCGATCGCCGCGGGGCCGTCCGGCACCTCCGGCAGGAAGACGGAGGCGAACCAGACCGAAGGGCCGCTGTGCAGCAGCGCCTGCGCGGCGGCGGTCCGCGCCTCGTCCGCGTCGACCCGCTGGTAGCGCGAGCGCCAGGCCGCGTCGGCGGTCCGCGAGAGCCGGACATCCGCTGCCGCGGTGGCGGCCGCAGGCGCCGCCAGGCGGGCCAGCGGCGCGGTGCGGACCTCGGTGTACGCCTCCACCGTGCCGCGCTCGGCCAGCGCGGCCTCCAGGCCCGGCGTGGACCCGGGCAACGTCACCTCGACGTAGGCGGGCAGGCCGCGCGCCGCGTACCAGTCCCGGACCCGGTCCAGCGCCTCTGCGGGCGGCAGGCCCGGATCGCCCAGCGTCTGCGCCGAGTTGCCGCGTCGGGTGAATCCGGAGGAGGACCGCAGCAGCCAGTCGCCCAGCGGCTCCTGCTCCAGCGCGGCCCAGCCGCGCGCCGCGGTCCGCTGCAGCTCCGCCGGCGTCGGCTCGGGCGGCGCGGCCAGCGAACGGCGCAACGGGGCCGGGGGCACCGGCTTTCCTGCCACCAGCGCCGCCACCGGGAGTTCGACGTCCTGCCCCGCGCGGTTCACCACCGTCAAGCTCTGGCGCTCGGAATCCCAGGATGTGAGCACGCCGAGCGTGTCGGAGAACTGAGGACGGCCTTCCAAGATCCCCACAACACGCCGTACCATGACCCGTCGGCCCAGGTCAGCGGGGGTGAGTCGGAATCCCGACCGATCGACTTCGGTCGCTTGGGACGCCATGATGCCTACCTCCGTTACATTCGGTGCCCTCGACCGGCGATACTAGAGGCGGGCATCGACGACGCCGCGCTTCCCTTGCGCGATAGGCCCTTACTAGGAGGAATGACAGCGTGACCTACGTCATCGCGCAGCCTTGTGTCGACGTGAAGGACAAGGCGTGCATCGAAGAGTGCCCGGTCGACTGCATTTACGAGGGCCAGCGGTCCTTGTACATCCACCCGGACGAGTGCGTCGACTGCGGCGCCTGTGAGCCGGTCTGCCCGGTCGAGGCCATCTTCTACGAGGACGACACCCCGGACGAGTGGAAGGACTACTACAAGGCGAACGTCGAGTTCTTCGACGACCTCGGTTCGCCCGGTGGCGCCTCCAAGCTCGGTGTGATCGACAAGGACCACCCGTTCATCTCGGCGCTCCCGCCGCAGAACCAGGACCACTGAGTTGACTTCCTCGCAGGACAACTCCGCCGCGCCGTCCCTCCTCGGAGGGGCGGCGCGCCGCGTCTCGGCCCTGCTTCCGCCGTTCCCGTGGGACCGGCTGGAGCCCTACAAGGCCATCGCGGCGGCCCACCCCGACGGCATCGTCGACCTCTCGGTCGGCACGCCCGTCGACTCCGTGCCGCAGTTGGTCCAGGACGCGCTGGCCGCCGCCTCGGACAGCCCCGGCTACCCCACGGTGTGGGGCGCCACCGCGCTCAAGGACGCCCTCGTCGGCTGGGTCGAGGGGCGTCTGGGCGCACGTGGCATGACCCACCGCAACGTCCTGCCGGTGGTCGGCTCCAAGGAGCTCGTCGCCCTGCTCCCGTGGCAGCTGGGCCTCGGCCCCGGCGACCGCGTCGCCTTCCCGCGCCTCGCGTACCCCACCTACGAGGTGGGCGCGCGCCTCGCCCGCGTGGAGGCCGTCGTCTACGACGACCCGACCGAGCTCGACCCCGAGGGCCTGCGCCTGCTGTGGCTCAACTCCCCGTCCAACCCTACGGGTCGGGTCCTGGGCGTGGACGAGCTGCGCCGGATCGTCGCGTGGGCGCGACAGCACGGGATCCTCGTGGTCAGCGACGAGTGCTACCTCGAACTGGGCTGGGAGGCCGAGCCGGTCTCCGTCCTGCACCCGGACGTCTGCGACGGGTCCGTGGACGGCCTGATCGCGGTCCACTCGCTCTCCAAGCGCTCGAACCTTGCCGGTTACCGCTCGGCGTTCGCCGCGGGAGACGCGGCGGTCCTGGGCGAGCTGCTGGAGATCCGCAAGCACAGCGGCTTCATAGTCCCGGCTCCGGTCCAGGCCGCGACCGTCGCCGCGCTGGGCGACACCGCGCACGTCACCGAGCAGCGCGCCCGCTACGCGGCGCGCCGCGAGGCCCTCCGGGGCGCGCTGACGGCCTCGGGCTTCCGCATCGAGCACAGTGAGGCAAGCCTCTACCTCTGGGCCACCCGCGACGAACCCTGCTGGGACACCATCGCGGACCTCGCCAAGCACGGCATCCTCGCCGCCCCCGGCGAGTTCTACGGCACCGCCGGCGCCAACTTCGTCCGCGTCGCCTTCACCGCCACGGACGAACGCGTGGCATCGGCCGTCTCCCGCCTCACGGCCTGACGGCCTCGCGTCCACGGTCGGTTGCAGCATGCCAAGGGGCGCGGGGCTGTGCACGATGTGCGGCTACGCCGCGTGGGCGCGAGCCGGTTTGGTTCGCGTCCACGGTCAGTTGCAGCACGCCATGGGGCGCGAGGTTGTGCAGGATGTGCGGCTACGCCGCGTGGGCGCGAGCCGGTTTGGTTCGCGTCCACGGTCGGTTGCAGCACACCAAGGGGCGCGGGGCTGTGCACGATGTGCGGCTACGCCGCGTGGGCGCGAGCCGGCTTGGTTCGCGTCCACGGTCAGTTGCAACGCGCCAAGGGGCGCGGGGCTGTGCACGATGTGCGGCTACGCCGCGTGGGCGCGAGCCGGTTTGGTTCGCGCCCACGGTACGTTGCAACACGCCAAGGGGCGCGGGGCTGTGCACGATGTGCGGCTACGCCGCGTGGGCGCGAGCCGGTCTGGTTCGCGCCCACGGTACGTTGCAGCACGCCAAGGGGCGCGGGGAACTGCGCGAGCAACCACCCTGTGAGGGTGGCCCTGCTCGCTGAGCGACTCACCACACACGGTGGCTTGTCGCGCAGTTCCTCGCGCCCCTGGTTGTTGCATCGACCTGTGAGAGCTCGGAGCGGGGCTTGTCGCGCCCGCGCGCCTCGCGCCCCTTGGTCGTGCAACTACCTGCGGGAGTCCGAAGCGGAGCTTCCCTACAGGGGGATGCCGTCGACGGGGAGGTTGCCCAGGGGGAGGGCGTTGAGGCCGGGGACGGTGTTGGTGACGGTGCTGAGGGGGGACTGGTCGGCGGCGGCGCCGCCCATGCCCGGGAGGCCGCCCAGGCGCTGCGACGGAGCCTCGATGCTGCGGGTGCCCCCGCCCAGCGCGCCCTGCGCCGCACCCAGCGGCAGGCTGTTGACGGGCAGGCTGCCCGCGATCGGGAGCGAGCCCAGCGGACCCGCCGGCGCGGCAGCCGGAGCGGCCGGGACGTCGCCGGGCAGCGCGCCGGTGGCCTGCGCCGCGGCCGGGACACTGCGGGCCACGCCCGCACCGTGCGCGAGGCTGACGGCCTGACCGGCCGTGCCGAGCAGGCCCAGCGCGGAGGAGCCCAGCGAGCGGTTGGCGACCGGGACGGCGTCGTTCGCCGCGCGGCCCGCTGCGTCGGCGACGACCGGGAGGCCGGTGCTCGCGGCCTGGCCGACGCCGTTGCCGGCGAGCTCGCCGGTCTGGTGCGCGGTGCTCTGGAGGGAGCTACCGAGCTCGGGAGCGGAGTTGACCTGGCTGAGCCCACCCAGGTCGGGTACCGCCGGCAGCGCGGGGGCGGCCATCGCCGTGCCCGCCGCGACCGCCGGGACCGCACCGGCGGCGACAACGACCGCGGCCTGGACGATCCGGCGCGAGATGGGGAGAGACATGGTGCTCCTTGAGATGGGACGACAGAACCCGTCCGCCGGGCGGACGTGGTGATTACCGCCCCAGGAGCAAGAAGGTTGCGGGCCCGCCGGGTAAAGAGTTCCCCAAGCGGAGCGGCTTTTTGTCCGCTGATGCCGGGTATGTCGAACCACGTCGCCGCAGCCAGCAAAAGGTTTCTCCGTATGCCCGACAAGGGATTGCCCGGGTGATCCGAGAAAATTCGGCCGTCTCGACCCGAATGGCCGCATTCGTCAACCCTGTGCGGGGCCGTTCACCCCGCAGGGGTGGCCGCGCTACGCCACGGTGATGCGGAGCCCGCTCGTCGAGTCCGACGAGGCGGCGGTGGTGCCGGGGGAGGCGGAGCTGGTCGAGACCCAGCCCTTGTCGGACGCGGAGCTGTTCCACGTCTTGCCGGCGTAGTCGACCTCGGTGATGTGCAGGGACTTGGCGTGGGCCACCGACCACTGCGCCACGGCCCAGCCGCGCTCCGAGACGTAGGCGCTGCCGTGGACCGCCACGGACAGCAGGTGCTGCGGCGACGCCGAGGAGGACGAGGAGGACGAGCCGCCGGAGTCCGTGCTCGCGCCGAGGTCCGTCGTGGAGACGACGCGGCCGAAGTCCTTTTTCAGCTCCGCCTGCAGGGTCGTTCCGCCGCTGCCCGAGGGAGAGGTGCCGACGCCGTCCACGGTGCAGTTCATCGCCGCGGGGACGCGGCCGGTCAGCGCGGACGACAGGGTCATCGCGTCGGCCTCGTGCTGGGCGTAGGCGTCGGGGAAGCCGCTGTGCTGGACGTCCTGGGCCGCCTCGGTGAGGGGGAGCTGGGCGTAGCCGGGGATGGCGACCAGCTTGTCCAGGAACTTGTTGGTCGCGTAGACCGGGTCCGCGATCTGCTGCGGGGATCCCCAGCCCTGCGAGGGGCGCTGCTGGAACAGGCCGATCGAGTCGCGGTCGCCGCCGGACAGGTTGGTCAGCCGGGACTCCTGCATCGCGGTCGCCAGCGAGATCTGCACCGCCCGCTCCGGGAGGTTGCGCGCGGTCGCGACGGCGGCGATGGTGCTGGCGTTCTGCATCTGGTCGAGACTCAGCGGGACGATGCCGTCGGTGGTGTCCACCTCGCAGCCCTCCGAGATCGGTCCGGGCAGGAAGTTGCGGCCCTTGGCGATCAGCAGCCCCACCACGACGGCCGCGACGACCAGCAGCACCAGCACGGGCAGACAGCCCAGCCAGCGGCGCCGGCGCCGGCGCGGCGTCGGGGTGTCGTCACCCGCGCCCATCATCTCGCTCAGACTCACCCGGCGTCCTTTCTCCGACGGCGCATGTCGTACGGTGCGCCGTTCCGGTCGGCACAGTCGGCCAGGTCCGGCCGACTGGTCACCCTACCGACTGGGACGGTCCACCTGGGACTACGGTTCGCCTGCGTATCTGTGAGCTGCACCGCGCTCCAGCGGGAGCTGAGGCGAACCTGTGCGGATCCCACGTAGGCTGGATGTTCATGAGCCGTCCTGATGCCCCCGAGTCCGCCGAGCCCGCCGCCGCGACCGTCGTCCCCGAGCTCGACCTGAACATGACCGGTGGGGAGTTGACCCGAGTCCTGGTCGACATCCCCTCCGTGAGCGGGTCGGAGCAGGTGATCGCCGACGCCGTCGAGGCCGCGCTGCGCAAGCTGCCGCACCTGACGGTGGAGCGGGACGGCAACGCGATGATCGCGCGGACCAACCTCGGCCGGGACGAGCGGGTCGTGCTCGCGGGGCACCTGGACACCGTGCCGATCGCCGACAACGTGCCCTCCCACATCGAGGGCGACCTGCTGTACGGCTGCGGCACCTCGGACATGAAGTCGGGCGTCGCGGTCCAGCTGCGCATCGCGGCGACCGTGCCGGAGCCGAACCGGGACATCACCTTCGTCTTCTACGACTGCGAGGAGGTCGAGGCGCGCCGCAACGGCCTCGGCCGGCTGGCCCGCAACCACCCCGAGTGGCTCGCGGCCGACTTCGCGGTGCTGCTGGAGGGCACCAACGCCCAGGTCGAGGGCGGCTGCCAGGGCACCCTGCGCGCCGAGATCCGCACCACCGGCCAGCGCGCCCACTCGGCCCGCGCCTGGCTCGGCGACAACGCGATCCACAAGGCCGCCCCGATCCTCGCGCGGCTGGCGGCCTACGAGCCGGAGCGCCCGGTCATCGACGACCTGGAGTACCACGAGGGACTGAACGCGGTCCGCATCGAGGGCGGCGTCGCCAACAACGTGATTCCGGACGACTGCCTGGTCGTGGTGAACTTCCGGTTCGCCCCGAACCGCACCCCGGAGCAGGCCGAGGCGCACGTGCGCGAGGTCTTCGACGGCTTCGACGTCGTCGTCACCGACTTCGCCGCCGGCGCGCTGCCGGGCCTGTCCCAGCCGGCGGCCGCGGCGTTCGTCGAGGCCACGGCCACCACGCCGAACCCGAAGTTCGGCTGGACCGACGTGGCCCGCTTCTCCGCGCTGGGCATCCCCGCGGTGAACTTCGGCCCCGGCGACCCGAACTACGCGCACAAGCGGGACGAGCACTGCTCGCTGTCCGCCATCGAGGAGACCGAGAAGCGCCTGCGGGCCTGGCTGCAGTCCTGAAGTCGCCGTCTGTCATACCCCCATGCGTCGATTGATCGTCGTACGCTGCGGAGGTATGACAGACGACCGCAGCATCCACCCAGTCGAGCCCACCAACGGGGCCAGTAACGGCAACCGCCTCCGCGGCAAGGCGCGGATCAAGCACCGAGGCCCGGTGCTGCTGCGCGGTCCGCAGGTGGACAACAGCACCACCGACCAGCGCCTGCTGGACTCGGCCGGTCCGGTCGACTGGCTGCACACCGACCCCTGGCGGGTCATGCGGATCCAGTCGGAGTTCGTCGAGGGCTTCGGCGCCCTCGCCGAACTCGGCCCGGCGATCAGCGTCTTCGGTTCGGCCCGCACCCCGGTCGACTCCGAGGAGTACGCGGCGGGCATGCAGATCGGCCGGGCGCTGGTCGACGCGGGCTACGCGGTGATCACCGGCGGCGGCCCGGGGGCGATGGAGTCGGCCAACCGCGGCGCGTTCGAGGCAGGCGGCACCTCCGTCGGGCTCGGCATCGAGCTCCCCTTCGAGCAGGGCCTGAACGACTACATCCACCTGGGCCTGAACTTCCGCTACTTCTTCGTGCGGAAGACCATGTTCGTCAAGTACAGCCAGGGCTTCATCGTGCTGCCAGGCGGCTTCGGCACGCTCGACGAGCTCTTCGAGGCGCTCACGCTGGTCCAGACGCACAAGGTCACCAAGTTCCCGGTGGTCCTCTTCGGCACCGCGTACTGGTCCGGCCTGCTGGACTGGGTGCGCAACACCCTGGTCGCCGAGGGCAAGGCCTCCCTGGGCGACCTGGAGCTGATCAGTTGCACGGACTCCGTCGAGGAGGCCATCAAGATCCTCGAGGTGAGCCGCACCAACGGCCACGCGCAGCCGGCCCACAGTCCGGAGTAGCGGCGGCGCGGATCAGGCGAGGCCCCGGCGGGCGACGGCCGGCGGGCGGGTGCCGCGGATCGAGGCGACCATGTCGAGCACCTGGCGGGTCTCCGCCACCTGGTGCACCCGGTAGATCCGCGCACCCAGCCAGGCCGAGACCGCGGTCGTGGCGAGAGTGCCGAGCAGCCGCTCGCCGACGGGCTTGTCCAGGGTCTCGCCGACGAAGTCCTTGTTGGACAGCGAGACCAGCACCGGCCAGCCCGTCTCGGTCATCTCGGGCAGCCGCCTGGTCGCCTCCAGCGAGTGGCGGGTGTTCTTGCCGAAGTCGTGCCCGGGGTCGATGATGATCGACTCCCGGGGCACGCCCAAGGCGAGCGCCCGCTCCGCCTCGCCGTGCACCGTCCGCTCCAGGATGTCGGCCATCACGTCCGGGTACTCCACGCGGTGCGGCCGGGTGCGCGGCTCCGCGCCCCCCGCGTGCGTGCAGACCAGCCCCACCTTGAACTTCGCGGCGACCTCGGCGAGCTCCGGGTCGACGCCGCCCCAGGCGTCGTTGAGCAGGTCCGCCCCCACCGCGCAGACGGCCTCGCCCACCTCGTGGCGCCAGGTGTCCACGCTCAGCACCACGTCCGGGTGCCGTTCGCGCAGCGCCGCGACGAAGGGGACGGTGCGGCGCAGCTCCTCCTCGACCGTCACCTCCTCGCCGGGCCCGGCCTTCACCCCGCCGATGTCGAGGATCGCCGCTCCCTCCGCGACCGCGCGGTCGGCCGCGGCGAACGCCGGCTCGTCGGCGAAGGTGGCGCCCTGGTCGAAGAAGGAGTCCGGCGTGCGGTTCACGATCGCCATGATCACCAGCTCGTCGGGTCCGAACGTTCGCGGACCGAGCTTCAAGGCCGTGCGGGCCATGCGTCCTCCCGGGCTGGTGCTGCCATGATGGCTGTCGTTACGTTTGGGGTTCGTCCATGATCCCCCACCGGCAGCCTGGAGTGGGCCCGTGTTCTGGTTGATCCTCGTCCTGATGGTGCTGGTCGTCGGCGCGGCCGCGCTGGCCGCGCTGGGCGCGGGCGGCTCGCTCCCCGACGCCGAGCGCGACCGCCTCGCCGCGCGGCTCCCGCAGGACCGCCCGCTCGCCCGCGCGGACGTCGACGAGCTGCGCTTCCCGATGGCGCTGCGCGGCTACCGCATGGACGAGGTCGACGACGCCCTCGACCGCATGGCCGCAGAGCTGAGCGAGCGCGAGCACCGCGTCCACGAGCTCGAGACCGCGCTGGCCGCGGCGCTCGCCTCCCCCGGCGCGGCCGGCTCGCTCGCCACGGAGCGGCGTGTCGCCTACGAGCCGACGCAGGCGCTCCCGCCCGCGCCGCGGGAGGCCGCTCCCGGGGCGGACGAGACGCACGAGGACGACGAGCCGTGACCGAGGCCATCCGCGGCGAGGACGGCCGGCTGCGCTGCCCGTGGGGTCTGTCGACCCCCGACTACGTCGAGTACCACGACACCGAGTGGGGCAAGCCGGTCCACGGCGACACCGCGCTCTACGAGCGCCTCGCTCTGGAGGCGTTCCAGTCGGGCCTGTCCTGGATCACCATCCTGCGCCGCAGGGAAGGCTTCCGCAGGGCCTTCGACGGCTTCGACCCGGTGAAGGTCGCCGCGTACGGCGACGCCGACGTCGCCCGCCTGCTCGCGGACGAGGGCATCATCCGCAACCGGGCGAAGATCCTCGCCACCATCGCCAACGCCCGCGCCCTCCTCGCCTTGGACGGCACCACCCTCGACGCCCTCATCTGGAGCCACGCCCCGGACCCGGCCCCCACCGCCCCGAAGTCCCTCTCGGACGTCCCGGCAGTCACCCCGGAATCCACGGCCCTGGCCAAGTCCCTCAAGCGCCACGGCTTCCGCTTCGTCGGCCCCACCACGGCCTACGCCATGATGCAGGCCTGCGGCCTCGTCAACGACCACTTCACGGACTGCTTCGCCCGCTGAAGCTCGCCTTTCGGGCGGCGGGGACCATGCACTCTCCAGGGGCGCGGGGAACTGCGCGACAAGCCACCCATCTGCGGATGGTCCTCAACGCTCAGGGCCATCCGCACGCCGGTGGGCCTAGCGGCCGGTGAAGCGCGGGGTCTCCTTCGCGAGGAACGCCTCCACGGCGATGGTGTGGTCCGCCGAGTCGCCCGCCAGGGTCTGGAGTTCCTCCTCCTTGGCGAGGGTCTCCACGAGGGTGTGGCCGGCGCCGTAGGCCACCGCGGACTTGATCGCGCCGTAGGCGACCGTCGGGCCCTGCGCGAGCTTGCGAGCGAACGCGCGGGCCTCGTCCAGCAGCTCCGGGCCCGGCAGCACGCGGTGCGTGAGGCCGAGGGCCAACGCCTCCTCCGCCTTGACGGTCTGAGGGAACATCAGCAGCTCGATCGCCCGCGACTGGCCGACCAGGCGCGGAAGGGTCCACGACGCGCCGGAGTCCGTGCTGAGCGCAACGCCCGCGAAGGACGTGTTGAAGCCGCCGTGCGCGGCGAGGAAGCGGAAGTCGCAGGCCCACGCCAGCGCCGCGCCCGCGCCCGCGGCCACGCCGTTGACCGCGGCGACGACCGGCTTGGGCATCGTGGCCAGCGCGGTGACCAGCGGGTTGTAGTGCTCGCGGACGGTCGACAGCGCGGGGCCGCCGCCCTCCCTCGCGGCAGCGAGATTGCCGACGTGCTCCTTCAGGTCCTGGCCGACGCAGAACGCGCGGTCGCCGGCGCCCGTCAGCAGCACCGCACGGACCGCGGGGTTGGCCGCCGCGTCGGTCGCGGCGTCGCGCAGGGCCACCTTGGTCGCCGTGTCGAGGGCGTTCATCGCCTCGGGGCGGTTGATGGTCAGGGTCGCCAGCCCGTCCTCGATCTCGTACAGGACGCTGTCGGACACGTCGGTCTCCTCACTGTTCGTTCTGGTCAGCATGACGGATCCGGTACCTCTGAGAAGATGTGACGTAGCCCACTTTCGCGCGTCCGACCGGGGGAACACGAGGGGAGCTCACGCACCCGCAGGTGCCCGGTGGGGGAGGGGAACTGAGGTGCGGTCGGCGAGCGTGTTCGAACCTGTCGGAACGTGCACGGAGGAGGCCGCTGGGGCTGGCGAGATGCGTGACGTTGGTCATCGGACGGTTGAATGCGGGATACTGGTACTCCGATCAGTGCGTTCGAAACCTGCGGTGGACGGGCCGCAGGTTCCGGTGGAGCAGGTGCAGGAAGGGGAACGAGCATGGCGGCCATGAAGCCGCGGACGGGCGACGGCCCGCTTGAGGTGACCAAGGAGGGGCGGGGCATCGTCATGCGCGTTCCGCTTGAGGGCGGCGGCCGCCTGGTCGTCGAGCTGACGCCCGACGAGGCCGAGGCGCTCGGCGACGCTCTCAAGAAGGTGTGCGGCTGAGCCCACCCCGCTCACATCCTCCATCGAAGGCCCCTGTCCCGCTCGCGGGAGAGGGGCCTTCGGCCATCCCCGGCCCGATCCGGCCCGATCCGGCCCACTCCCGCCGAGTCCCGCCCGGCCCCGCCGGGCTCAGCGGCGGACCGCGGCCAGCAGGCCGTCGCCGACCGGCAGCAGCGCGGGTATCAGGTCCGGGTGCTCGCGCACCTGCCGCATCAGCTCGCGCACGGCCGCCGTACGGACCCCGAGCGCGCCCTCGAAGCAGACCGTTCCCCCAGGTCGCAGCAGGCGCAACGATTCAGCAAGGTAGCCGGTGGTCTCCGCCGGATCACCGTCGCAGAAGACCAGGTCGTACTGTCCGTCCGCCAGCCGCGGCAGCACCTCCAGGGCTGGGCCGGGGATCAGCCGGGCCCGGCTCGGCGCGAAGCCGGCCGCGGCGAAGGCCTCGCGGGCCTGCCGCTGCAGTCCCGGCTGGACGTCGACGGTGGTGAGGATGCCGTCCGCGCGCATCCCGCGCAGCAGGCAGATGCCCGACACGCCCGCGCCGGTGCCGATCTCGACGACCGCCCGCGCGCCCGTCGCGGCCGCCAGCAGCCGCAGCGCCGCGCCGCTGCCGGGGGAGACCGGCCGGACCGAGGAGAGCAGCGAGAGTTCGCGGGCACGCTCGAGCACGGCGTCCTCGACGGCGTAGGCGTCGGCGAGGGCCGCGTCCGCTTGCCCGTAGCCGCTGATGCCTTCCTCCCGCGCCGAGCCGAGTTGTGTGCCTCTCCACCGATCCGTACTGACCAGTGTCGATTTCTGGCCACAGGTTAGTGGAGAGAGGCGGAACCGGGATCAAGGCCCGGCCGTTGGATTGGAAAGAGGGCCGGGTTCGTCCCGGCCGTCGGCGCCTTCGTTGTACCGGCTGTGCACGGAGCGCCGCAGGTGGATCGTTGGTTGTTTGGCTTTTATCCGGTGCTAACGGGTGGTGCGGATATGGTGGTGGCCCTGCTAGGCAGAAGAGCCGATCGAGGAGGTGTGGCTGAGGGGGGCGCCCGTTCGCGCGATCTTCGCGGCCCCGCGCCGGCCCACAGGCCGAAGCCCGTGATGAGTGAGTCGCAGCCCGAGAACGCGCCCGTCGACGCGACGGAGTCGAACGGTCTCCCGGCCGCCCTGGAGGGCGTCGCCGAGGGTCAGACCGCGTCCTTCGACGAGTCCGGTGCGACGGCTGCCTGGACCCCGCCCAGCTGGGAGGAGATCGTCCAGACCCACTCCGCCCGCGTCTACCGCCTCGCCTACCGCCTGACCGGCAACCAGCACGACGCCGAGGACCTCACCCAGGAGGTCTTCGTCCGCGTCTTCCGGTCGCTCTCCACCTACACGCCCGGCACCTTCGAGGGCTGGCTGCACCGGATCACGACCAACCTCTTCCTGGACATGGTCCGCCGCAAGCAGCGGATCCGCTTCGACGCCCTGGCCGAGGACGCCGCCGAGCGGCTGCCCAGCCGGGAGCCGTCGCCCGCGCAGCAGTTCCACGACACCCACTTCGACGCCGACGTCCAGCACGCGCTGGACTCCCTCGCGCCGGAGTTCCGGGCCGCCGTGGTGCTCTGCGACATCGAGGGCCTGTCCTACGAGGAGATCGCCGCGACGCTCGGCGTCAAGCTCGGCACCGTCCGCAGCCGCATCCACCGCGGCCGTGCGCACCTGCGCGCCGCCCTGCAGCACCGCGCCCCGGGCGCGGGCGAGGGCCGTGAGCGCCGGGGTGGCGTGGACGTCGAGGCCGAGGCCCGGCTGTTGGCCGCGGACGCCCTCGATCGGGGGCGGTCCTCGTGAGCGAGCAGCCCCGCCGCGCCCCGCGGCCGGAGGTCGGCGAGCTGCGGGTGACCCAGGTCTCCGTGGCCGTCAACGCCCCGGCTCCGCAGGAGCACCACCTCGGCGACCGCCTCGCCGCGTTCGTCGACGGCGAGCTCGACCACGGCGCCCGTGAGCGCGTCCAGGCGCACCTGGCCACCTGCCCCGACTGCCTGGCCGAGGCGGAGGAGGAGCGCCGGCTCAAGTCGCGACTGCGCGAGGTCCTGCCACCCGCGCCCAGCGACGTCTTCCTCAGTCGCCTGATGTCCATCTCCGCCGCCGACGACGAGGGTGACGCGGGCGGCCCACCCCAGGGCACGCCCTCGCGCGTCAGATCCCTCTTCGGTGGCTCCGCCGCCCAGGGCCCCGGATTCGGCGCCACCGGCGGGCTCGGCGGGGGCGGTCTGCGCGGCAGCAGCTTCGGCAACGGCGCGCTCGGCGCGGACCGTCCGCTGCCCGGCGTCGACCCGCGCGCCCGGCGTGAGCGCGGCCGTGAGCCGCGTGCCGAGCGTCCGATAGCCGCACGGCTGCGCTCCGGGTCCGACCCCGCAGGCTCGATGGCCCCGGCCCAGCCCGTGGTCGCGGTCGCGCCGAGCGCGCCCGCCGCGCCGCGCGGCCGTCGGTTGGTCTTCGCCGCGGCCGGCGCCTTCTCCGTCGCCGCGGTCACGCTGAGCACCGCGCTCACCGGGGTCACCGCCACTTCGGAGGCGCCCCACGGTGTCGCCCCGCTGTCGGGCAGCAACAACTACGCGCCGGCGGGCAACTACGTGCCCTCCACCGGTCAGCTGGCCTATGACGCCTCGCGCATCGACGACTCCCGCCAGCACGCGGGCACCGCCGCGCACCCGTCGCCGGCCCGCCCGACCGCGGCGCCCAACCTCTATCCGGCCTCCCAGTTCCGCCAGTGACCTGGTGGTGAGTCGGCCACCGCAGGCTTTTTTGCCTGGTCGGCCCGTACCGCGACAGCCGCGGTGCGGGCCGACGGCTTTTTGTCGGTGTGCTGTTCAGTCACCTGTTCGTTAACTGGGAACATTCACTCGGGCATAGCCTCGATCGCCCCCGACCTGTTTCAATGCCAGGGCAGCAGGCGTGGAGGAGCAGTTCGGCATGGCAGCGGAACACCAGGTGGAGGAGCCGGAGGCGCCGCAGCGTGCCGGGCGGCCCGCGCCCGCATGGTGGAGCCACCCCGGCGGCGCGGCAGCGCGGCGCGGCGCGATCTTCGGGGGGCCCACGGGCGCCGAGGACGGCGGGTCGAGCGGCACGACGAGTGGCGCGACGGACAGCGGGGCCGACGGCGGGAGCATCCCGACGCAGCGGTCGAACGAGGAGCCGTGGGGCGGCCCTGCCGGGCCGCGGCGGCGCCGGACCACGCCCGCGCTCAGCTCGCCCAGGGGGCTGCTGATCATCGCCTTCGTCGTGGTCGTCGCCAGCCTGATAGGCGGCGGCCTCGGAGTCGGGGTCGAAGGGGCCGCGGAAGGCGGCCGGCTCACCCTGCACCAGCAGTCGGGCGCCGCGTCCGCCGAGTCCAGCCGCACCGCGAAGGTGCTGCACGCGGTGCTGCCGGGCGTGGTCTACCTCCAGGTCGACGCCGGCGGCCAGCGCAGCGCGGGCACGGGCATCCTGCTGGACGCCAACGGGCACATCCTCACCAACAACCACGTCATCGCCCCGCAGGGCGCCGTCGGCACCGTGACGGTCACCTTCAGCACCGGTCAGCACCACCCGGCCACTCTCGTCGGGCGGGACGTGGGCAGTGACCTCGCCGTGCTGCGTGTCGAGGGCGTCTCCGGGCTCACCCCCGCGACCTTCGGCGACTCCGACAACGTGCAGGTGGGCGAGTCGGTGATGGCGATCGGCGCACCCTACGGCCTGCGCGGCACGGTCACCTCCGGCATCGTCAGCGCCGTCGACCGGCCGATCATGTCCGGCAGCCTGGACTCGCCCGCGGGCCACTCCTACCTCGACGCGCTGCAGACCGACGCGCCGATCAACCCCGGCAACTCGGGCGGCCCGCTGCTGGACGCCAGCGGCACGGTGATCGGGATCAACACCGTCATCCGCTCCTCCGACCCGGACAGCTCCGACCCCTACGGCAGCGACAGCACCAGCGGCAGCATCGGGCTCGGCTTCGCCATCCCGATCGACCAGGCCACCGAGGTCGCCGCGCAGCTGATCGGTGTCGGCCGGGCCACCCCGCCCATGCTCGGCGTCACCCTGGACCGCGGCTTCGACGGCGGCGCCAAGGTCACCGACGTGCAGCAGCGCGGCTCCAAGCTGGAGGCGGGCGACGTCATCACGGCGGCCGACGGGGTCGCCGTCACCGACGCGGACGACCTGATCGCACTGATCCGCGGCCGCAAGCCGAACGGCACGACCGAGCTCACCGTGCTGCGCGACGGCGCGAGCCTGAAGATCGAGGCGAAGCTCACCTCGGAACCCACCGACAGCACCTCGACCAAGGCCTGAGGCCGTCCCCGTTCCCCTTTTCACACCCCCGGTTCACGGGGCACCGGGTACGTCTTGGCGTCCGGGCGATTACGCTGGAGCCGTCCACACGTCAGCAGGGGAGCCGACCGCATGTTCTTCGACATCAGCCCGCTCGAGATGGTGGTGCTCGTCGTCCTCGCCGTGGTCATCTTCGGCCCCGACAAGCTCCCCAAGCTGGTCCAGGACGCGATGGGCATCATCCGGAAGATCCGCGAGTTCTCCGACAGCGCCAAGGAGGACATCCGCAAGGAGCTGGGCCCGGAGTACCAGGACTTCGAGTTCCAGGACCTGAACCCGAAGACCTTCGTGCGCAAGCAGATGCAGCGGCACGGCGACGAGTTCGGCCTGGGCGACATCCAGGAGCTGAAGAACGGCTTCACCCGCGACGCGAGCGACGCCGCCGCGGCGGTGAAGTCGGTCCGCAACGACCCGCTCGGCCAGGTCGCCGCCGAGGGCAACGGCACCCCGGCCGCGCCCGCGGCTCCGGCCACTGCCGCCACTCCCGACGAGCGGCCTCCCTACGACCTCGAGGCCACCTGACGCAGGCTCTGACGGAGGCTCAGGCGCGCGTCAGCCCTTCCCTACACGGTCGTCCCCGTCCGCCCCGGTAATCTTCTGCCGGGGCGGACCAAGAGGAGGGCCGAAATGGACACCACGAGCGACACCGTGGCCGAGCAGGACCAGCAGCCGCGGGCGGAGGCGAAGCCCGCGGGACCGGGCTTCGGCGGGGTGGACTTCCCCTGGTACGGCCTGGACGACGCCTGGACCGGCCGCCGCTGGTACGGCACCACCGGTACCTCGCCGGACGGCCGCACCGTCGACTACGGCTTCCTCGGCCACGGCGACGAGCCGGTCCGCTCCTACCTGGCCCAGGACCCGGCCGAGGGCCGGCGCTTCGCCGTCGTGGTGACCGTCGCCCGCCGCGAGGCCCGCCGCCTCGAGAACGGCACCGGCATGCTGGAGGCGACCTCCGTCTCCGCGGCCGCCTGGCTGGCCGGCTCCGGCCTGCTCACCGCGACCGAGCACGCCCCGATGGAGCGCTCGCTCCGCCAGGACTGGCTCGACCAGCAGACGGCCCTCGCCTGGGACCTCGCCGACGACCTCGACGGCCCCGCCTGGTCCTCCCTCACCCTCCCGGTGAACGGCACCCCCCAGCCCTTCCGCTACCGCGAGTCCGAATACGGCTGGGTCCTCGCCGGCAACGCCGACGACGCCCACCTCGGCGCCTACGGCCGCGGCGTCAGCGCCTACGGCCTGGGCTTCACGGTGATCACGGACTTCACGCCCTACGCGGGCTAGCCGCAGCGGCTTCCCGACGACGAACGCCGACCGCCCCGTCGAGAGGAGCGGTCGGCGTTCGTGTGGCAGCCGGTCGGGCCGGTCGTCGTCAGAACTTGTTCTTCGGCGTGAGCCCCAGGGAGAGGCCGGAGAGGCCGCGCTGGCGGGAGGCCAGCTTGGTGGCGATGGCGCGGAGGGCGCTGCCGGCCGGGGAGTCCGGGTCGGAGAGGACGATGGGCTTGCCCTCGTCACCGCCCTGGCGGAGCTGGACGTCGATGGGGATGTTGCCGAGGACCGGGACCTTCGCGCCGGTGGCGCGGGTGAGGGCGTCGGCGACGGTCTGGCCGCCGCCGGTGCCGAAGACGTCGACCATCTCGCCGCAGTGCGGGCACGGCATGCCGGACATGTTCTCGATGACGCCGACGATCGTCTGGTGCGTCTGCAGCGCGATCGTGCCGGCCCGCTCCGCGACCTCCGCCGCGGCCTGCTGCGGGGTGGTGACCAGCAGGATCTCCGCGTTCGGGATCAGCTGGGCGACCGAGATCGCGATGTCGCCGGTGCCCGGCGGCAGGTCGAGCAGCAGGATGTCGAGGTCGCCCCAGTAGACGTCCGCGAGGAACTGCTGCAGCGCGCGGTGCAGCATCGGTCCGCGCCACACGACGGGCGCGTTGCCCGGGGTGAACATGCCGATCGAGATGACCTTCACGCCGTTCGCGGACGGCGGCATGATCATGTTCTCGACCTGCGTCGGCCGGCCCTCCGCGCCCAGCATGCGCGGCACGCTGTGGCCGTAGATGTCGGCGTCGACGACGGCGACCTTCAGGCCCTGGTCGGCCAGCGCGGCGGCGAGGTTCACCGTCACCGAGGACTTGCCGACGCCGCCCTTGCCGGACGCGACCGCGTAGACGCGGGTGAGCGAGCCGGGCTTGGCGAAGGGGATCTCCTTCTCGGCCTGGCCGCCGCGCAGCGTCGTCTGCAGCTCCTTGCGCTGCTCGGCGCTCATCACGTCCAGCTCGACCTCGACCGAGGAGATGCCGGGGACGGCGGAGACCGCGTCGCGGACGCGGGTGGTGATGGTGTCGCGCATCGGGCAGCCGGACACCGTCAGCCAGACGGCGACCTTCGCGCCGCCCGCGGCGTCGACCGCCACGGATTTCACCATGCCGAGCTCGGTGATGGGCCGGTTGATCTCCGGGTCCTGCACCTTCGCCAGCGCGGCGCGCACGGACTCCTCGATGGGGGTCGCCTCAGTGTCGGTTGCCATACCCGAATGGTACGGCGGGCCGGGAGGCCCGCTGACCCGTCAGTAGCGTGGAGCAGATCACACCAGGTCGGACGCCACGACACGCGGGTCCTCCGGGCCCCGGCCGTCGCCGTCGCGGGCGTCCATCTCCTTCAGTAGCTGCTGCAGTTCGCTGCGCAGGAAGTCGCGGGTGGCCACCTCGCCGAGGCCGTGCCGCAGCGCGGCGACCTCGCGGGTGAGGAACTCGGTGTCCGCGACGGTGCGGCTGGCGCGGGCCCGGTCCTGCTCCATGTTGACCCGGTCGCGGTCGTCCTGCCGGTTCTGCGCCAGCAGGATCAGCGGCGCGGCGTAGGAGGCCTGCAGCGACAGGGCCAGGGTCAGGAAGATGAACGGGTACTCGTCGAAGCGAACCGCCGACGGCATGACCACGTTCCAGGCGATCCAGAGCAGGATCACCATCGTCATCCAGACCAGGAAGCGCCCGGTGCCCATGAAGCGGGCGAACCGCTCCGACAAGCGCCCGAACGCGTCGGGGTCGGGCTGCGGCAGACCGAGCCGGGAAGGCCGCTGCGGCTGGTCGAGCCGGAGCCGCTTCTGCTTCAGCGGCTGCGGCTGGTTCGGTTTCTGCTCAGCTGTGGGACCCATCGGAGGTCACCTCCTCGCCGTGGTGGGTGCGGGGCGCGCCGCCGTGGAGCGCGGACTCGCGCCAGTCCTCCGGCAGCAGGTGGTCGAGCACGTCGTCGACGGTGACACAGCCCAGCAGGTTGCCGGCCTCGTCGACCACCGGCGCGGCCACCATGTTGTAGGTGGCCAGGAAGCTGGTGATGCTCGGCAGTTCGGTCGCGGGGGTGAGCGGGTCGAGGTCACGGTCGACGAGCGAGCCGACCAGCGTGAACGGCGGCTCGCGCAGCAGCCGCTGGAAGTGGACCAGCCCGAGGTACTTGCCCGTCGGCGTCTCCAGCGGCGGCCGGCACACGTAGACGACGGAGGCCTGTGCGGGCTTCAGGTCCTCGTGGCGGATCCGGGCCAGCGCCTCGGCGACCGTGCCGTCCGGCGGCAGCACGACCGGCTCGGTGGTCATCAGACCGCCGGCGGTGTGCTCCGCGTAGGTGAGCAGGCGGCGCAGCGGCTCGGCCTCGTCCGGCTCCATCAGCTGGAGCAGCTGCTCCGCCTCCTCGTCCGGCAGCTCGGAGAGCAGGTCGGCCGCGTCGTCGGGGTCCATCGCCTCCAGCACGTCGGCGGCGCGCTCCTGGTGCAGCCCGGCCAGGATCGCCACCTGGTCGTCCTCGGGCAGCTCCTCCATGACGTCGGCCAGACGCTCGTCGTCCAGCGCGGCCGCGACCTCGCCGCGGCGCTTGGGCGAGAGGTGGTGCAGCACGTTGGCCAGGTCGGCCGGGCGGAGCCGGTCGAAGGTGGCGAGCAGGTTGGCCGCGCCCTGGTCCTCCTCGCGCAGCGCGAAGCCGGTGACGGCGGACCACTCGACGACCAAGGTCTCACCCTTGCGGCGCAGCCGGCCGCCGCGGCCCTTCTCGACGAAGACCTTGTCGATCTCCCAGTCGCGGGCCTTGGCGCGCACCATGGCGACGTCGAGCACGATGACCGTCTCGCCCTCCTCGCCGTACGGCCCGGACTCGCGCAGGGTGACCCGGCGGTCCAGCAGCTCGGCGAGGCAGAGCGTCTCGGTCGGGCGCTGCTCGAAGCGGCGCATGTTGATCACGCCGGTCATGATCACCTGGCCTGACTCCACGCTGGTGACGCGGTTCATCGGCAGGAAGACCCGGCGCTTGCCGGGCACCTCGACCACGAACCCGAGCACCCGCGGCGGCCGTCCGGCGAGCCGCAGGGTCACCACCAGGTCGCGGACCCGCCCGACGCTGTCGGCGTTGGGGTCGAAGACCGCCACCCCCGCCAGATGCGAGACGAACACCCGCGAGGCACCGGCGCCCACGCTCACGCGATACCTCCCAATGACCCCGCCCGACGGACAACCCGCTCCAGGGGGCCAGGCTACCTGGTATGAGAGGTCTGCCCCCTTTTGCACCCCGCGTGCGCGCGAGGGGTCACCGGGACGGGCCCCGCGTGGGCGCGGTCGGCCGAGCGGGCCTCCGGCGGGCGCGGGCAGCCCTTGGGCGGTCAGGCCTGGCGGCGGCGCTTACGGCCGAGGAGCAGCTTGGGCAGCGCGGCCGGGATGGGCCGCCGGGTCGTGGCGGCGGTCGGCACCGGCGGCGCCGTGTGGGCGCCGTCCGGCATCGCGCCGGGGTGCTCGACGCTGTGGCCCTGGGGTGCCAGCCGCAGCACCCGGCTGTCCTGGGCCCAGCGCTCCTCGACCCCGTCGTGGTCCAGCGCGTTGAGCCGCTTGCCCTTGAGTTCGTCCACGGCTGCCTGCCACGCCTCGGAGCGCGGGGCCAGCAGCTCGGTCCGTGCCCGGAAGGCGACCAGTCGGCCCCACTTGTCCCGGCTGCGCAGGGTGACGACGACGTCCTGGCCCTCGGCGAGGCCTTCCAACGGCTGCTCGCCGCCGTCGCCGACGAGCACCACCGCGTCGTCCACCCACGCGTGCCACAGCGCCCGGTCGCGTCCGCCGTCGCGTCGCACCCACAGCAGGCCGGACTTCCTCGCGGCCTCCTCGACCAGCGCGCGATCCAGCAGCTCGGCACTCGGCTCAGCAGTCATGCCCACAGGGTATTGGGTCTCCGGCGGCGTCTCGGCCCCGAGACGTGGAACGTCCAGGGCGTGGAACTCCGTGGAAGCCGAGCCTGTCAGTCACCTACCATCGAAACGCCCCTTACCGACCTCTTCTGCGTCGGTTCCCGCGTGGTCGTGCCGAGGAGTGGCCCGTGTCCAGCACCGCCGAGAGCGCGAGCTCGCCCGCCGCGCCCGCGGTCGCGTCCCGGCAGGCGGGCGCCGCTCAGCCGGGCGCCGGTCCGGCCGCCGTCGGCCTGCATCCGGACCTGTCGGCCGTGCCGCGCATCGACTTCGTGCTGCTCGCGCTCGCCGTCGCCGGTGTCGCGCTGTCCGCGCCGCTGATCAGTGCCATCGCCGCGCCCGCCGTCGCCATCGCGTTCTGGCGCAACTGCATGGCCACCGGCATCCTCGCGCCGATCGCGCTGCTGCGGCACCGCGGCGAGCTGCGGGCGATGACCAGGCGCACGGTCGGGCTCTCGCTCGCCGCGGGCGCGTTCCTCGCGCTGCACTTCGCGATGTGGCTGCCCAGCCTGCGGCTGACCTCCGTCGCGACCTCGACCGCGCTGTGCACCGCCACCCCGCTGTGGACCACGCTCTACCTGCGGCTGCGCGGGCACCGTCCGCCGCGCGTGGTGTGGGTGGGCATCGGGCTCGCCTTCGCCGGTGTGGTGCTGCTGACCGGCTTCGACCTGACGCTCTCCTCGCGCGCGGTCCTGGGCGACCTGCTCGCCCTCGGCGCCGGCATGGCCGCGTCCGGGTACTTCCTGCTCGGCAGCGAGGTGCGACGCACCGTCAGCACCACCGCCTACACCTTCGTCTGCTACGCGACGACGGCCGTGCTGCTGCTGGTGGCCTGCCTGCTCTCCGGGCAGTCGCTGACCGGCTACAGCCCCACCGCCTGGTGGCAGATCGTGCTGCTCACCGCGTCCGCGCAGTTCCTCGGGCACTCGCTGAGCAACCGAGTGGTGCGCACGCTGGGACCGTCGTTCGTCTCCACCGCGATCCTGCTGGAGACCCCGGGCGCGGCACTGATCGCCGCCGTCTGGCTCGGCCAGCTGCCGCCGGTCGCGGTCTACCCGGCCGTGGCGATGATCCTGGCCGGCCTGCTGCTCATCATCCGTGGCAGCAGCAGCCGCTCCGGGCAGGGCGCTTGAGCTGTTGCCGGGCCGGCCCCGACCGGGGCCCCGGTGACCAGGACGTAGGCTCTGCGTATGCCGCACGCCGCCGACTCGTCCGTCCCGTCCGCGCCGGACGCCGTCCTCGCCGCCGTCGAGGCGCGTCTGATCAGCACCTTCGGTGAGCCCGACGGCCGCGCCGCGATCACCTTCCTCGGCACCGACCGGATCGAGGTGCTGCGCTTCCCGCAGCCCGAGGGCCTGTACCGGTACGCCACCCTCGGCATGTCCGCCGCGCCGATGACGGACCCGACGGCGCTGGTGGCCGACCCGGTCGCCGGACCGCGCGTCGAGCTCGTGGTCACCGTCCGCGGCGGTCAGGACGGGCTGCTGCGCCCGCTGGCCACGCTCGCCGCCGCACCGCAGGTGGAGGGGCTGGTCGTGGCTCCGGGTGCCTCGCTGGACCTCGGCGAACCGCTCTGGCCGAATGCGCCCTTCACGGGCTTCCTGGTCGCCGAACCGGGCGGACTGGTGGAGGACTTGGAGCTCCCCGAGCCCGCCGAGCCGGTCCGGTTCCTGCCGCTGCTGCCGATGACCCCCAACGAGGCCGCCCACAAGCGCGTGCACGGCGCCGCCGAGCTCCAGGAGCGCTGGCTGCGCCACGGCACGGACCTGCGTGATCAGCAGCGCAAGTCCGTGCCCCTCGGCGACATGTGACGCCGGATCAGACCATCGGGGTCAGTACTGCGGCTGACCGGCCGGCGCGCCGCCCTGGGCCGGGACCTGCGCCTGCGGCAGCGCGGCCAGCAGCTGGTCCAGCTCGCCCCGCCAGTAGCGGTGGATGTTCAGACGGGTCGGCTTGGTGCCCGGCGTCATCTCGACGTACATCGAGCTCCACACCGTGGCCCGCTTGATCCGGCTGGCCGGGAAGGCCGGGATCGGGTAGGCGGCGACGACCTCGCCCGGGCGGTTGGTGAAGCGGCTCGCGGAGTTCACCACGATCGAGGTGTTGGTCAGCGTCAGGAAGTAGAACTTGCGGGTCAGCGCGACGACCAGCCCGAGCACCGGCACCTCGTCGAAGACCGCGTTCAGCCACGGGCTCGGCCCGGTCTCCACGTGCACGCACGCGATGAACTGCTCACCGGGAGGAGCCACCTGCGAGAGCTTCTCGATGACCTGCTGCTTCTGCTTTGCACGGCGAATCGCCATGTACCCACCCCGGGAGGAAGAAAAGGGACGGGCGCGATTCCCCGGCGCCCGTCGAGAGACGCCAGAGGCTAGCAGGTTTTAGGACAGCGAGTATGGCCGGGTTCGACCGCCTCAGCCGGTGATCGGCTTGGCCCCCGTGGCGAGCCCGACCAGGGCCTCGTAGGCGGCCGGATCCGTGGTGTCCGCGCCGAGCCTGACGGTCTTTCGGCTGCCGTGGTAGTCCGAGGAACCCGTCACCAGCAGGCCCAGCTCGGCCGCGAGCCCGCGCAACCGGGCGCGCGTCTCCTCGTCGTGGTCCAGGTGGTCGACCTCCAGCCCCGTCAGACCCGCCGCGGCCAGATCCGCGATCGTCGCCTCCGAGACCGTGCGGCCGCGCTTGGACGCCCCCGGGTGCGCGAACACCGTCACGCCGCCGGCCCCGCGGACCAGCGCGACCGCCTCGGCCGGGTCGGTCTCCCGCTTGGGCACGTCCGCCCGCCCGCCGTTGGCGAGCCACTCCTTGCTGAAGGCGGAGTCCACGTCCGCCACGACCCCCGCCTCGACCAGCGCCGAGGCGACGTGCGGCCGCCCCACCGCGCCACGGCCCGCGATCCGCAGCACCTGCTCCCAGGTGATGGGCGCGCCCAGGGCACGGCAGCGCTCGACGACGGCCTGCGCCCGCCGCACCCGGTCCGTCCGCACCAGCTCGCGCTCCCGCGCGAACGCCGGCTCCTCCGGGTCGAACAGGTAGGCCAGCATGTGCATCGAGATGCCCTCGACGCGACACGACAGCTCCGCGCCCGGCACCAGCGTCAACGCCGTCCCGTGCAGCGCGTCGGCGGCCTCGGCCCAGCCGGCCGTGGTGTCGTGGTCGGTCAGCGCGACGACGTCCAGCCCGGCGGCCACGGCGTTCCGCACCAGCTCCGCGGGGGAGTCCGTGCCGTCGGAGGCGTTGCTGTGGGCGTGGAGATCGATGCGCATGCCGTCCAGCGTAGGGGAGCGCCCCGACAACCGGGGCGGCTGTCTCGCTGCGCTGCCTCTCGCCGCCCTGCTATTTCAGGATGCGGGGCGACAGCGCCCCGCAGGGCAGCAGCTCCAGCTCCGCTCCCGCGTCGCGGAGGTCGGTGAGCACCAGTTCGTCGTACATCAGCAGGCCGGAGCGCTCCGGCCAGACCACCGCCCACAGCCACAGCCCGCGCGCCTCACCGACGAAGACGGCGCGGTCGTCGGGGGCGTCCGGGACGTGCCAGAGCGCCGTCGGGCGCCCCGCCGCCAGGACCTTCGCGTGCGGCGGGCGGTTCACCGCGATCGCGTCGCCCGGATCGGGCCCGGACAGCCCGGCGTAGCGCGCGCCCAGGCCGACGCCGAGCTCCTCGGCGATCAGCAGCAGCTCTCCGGGCCCGCCCAGCGGACCCGGCCCGGAGCAGGCGACGGCCGTCGCCCGCGTTCCCGAGACATCGTCACCAGCGTGTGCGATGCCCGTGAACAGCCAGCCCACCGGCAGCGGCCAGGGCAGCCAGACGGGCACCTCGGCCCTCGCGACAGCGACGCCCAGCGCCTCGACGCTGGGCGGGACGATCGGCTGCAGGGGATAGACCGTCCCGTGTCTGTCGCACTGCCACGTGTCGGTGAACAACCCCGGGGCGCGGACTCGGCCCCCGCACCTCGGGCAACTGGGCTCGCCCCTCATAGAGGACCACGGTCCTCTCTCCCGCCCGGTCCGTCAAGGACGATCACCCGCGCGGGCGACCCCTCTTTCGAGGGATCCCCGAGGCCTGCGGAGCGGTCAGACCGTGGTGTTCGCGAGGGGTCGGATATAGAGGCGATCGCCCGTCGCGGCGGCGTGGTCGACGATGGAACGGACCGCGTCCGCCTCGGCGATCTGGCTCTCCCCGACCGGCGTTCCGCTCTCGTCGAGGCGGAGGATCTCGAAGCGCATGGACCTCTCCCTTCAGCTGGACCAACCCGGCTACGGACACCATCCTGCGGGTCGCCTGCTGCGCGCCCGTTAGCGCTCTGTTAAACGTACGTATCGGTACGGCTCACCGGGCTGACGCCACGTCAGGCGAGCACGTTGCTCCAGAAGGCCGAGAGCGAGACCGCCGTGCCCGCGGGCCGCTCCGCGTTCGGCGAATGCCCGGCCCCGGGGACGACCACGTGCTCCGCGGACAGCCGCAGCGCCATCTGCGCCTGCAGTTCCACCGGCCAGGCGTAGTCCTGCTCGCCGGAGACGACCAGCTTCGGCAGCGACACCTTGGCCAGGGCGTCCACCCGGTCCGGCTCCGAGATCAGCCGCTGCGCCATCGCCGCCAGCGCGGCCGGGACGTTGGCCAGCCAGCGCCGGTGCAGGAACTCCGCGATGTCCTGCTCCAGCCGGACCTTGGCGCCGCCGGCCTCGTCCATCTCCTGCATGGCCTGCCAGATCTCCTCCAGCGTCATCGCCGGCAGGGCGGCCAGCAGCAGCTTTGCGCGCTCCGTCTCCCCGTGCCCGACGGCGGCCGGGCCGGTGCTCAGCAGCGTCAGCGAGGACCACGGCAGCGGCGTCCCCGTCGCGCGCAGCACCGCGTCCCGGGCGACGTACCCGGCGAAGGAGTGCGCCAGCAGGTGCAGCGGCCGCGCGGCGGTGCGTTCCCGCAGTTCCGCGGTGACCGCGAGCAGGTCGAGGCTCAACTCCTCCAGCGCGTACGCGGCGACGTCGTCCGGCCCGCCCGTCTCGTACTGACCGCGCTGGTCGATGGCAACCACCTCGAGGCCGTCCTCGGCCAGCGGCTCCAGCAGCGCGATGAAGTCCTCCTTGCTGCCGGTGAACCCTGGCACGAGCAGCGCCGTCGCCGTGGCGTCCCGTCCCTGCGGCACCGCGTGCAGCGCGGCGAACTCGCCTCTGGCCGTGCGCAGACGGACGCTGCGGGCACAGGCGGGCAGCGTGAGGAACGGCGGCGTGCTCATCCGGGGAGACCTCCTGGCGGGACGGCGTGCGAGTCGAGCCTAGCCAGACGAGATGTCCGGCAGATGTCGCTGCGCCTGTGCCGTGTCCCCGGAAACGCCGACGGCGCGGCGGGCCCCGTGGGGGATCCCGCCGCGCCGTCGTTGCGTGCGTCAGGCGCGGCTGCGCGTGCGCTTGGCCGGGGTCTCGGCGGCCTCCGCCGCGGCGGACGCGGCGGCGGCCTCGGCGAGGCGGACGCTGCGCCGCTTGCGCTTCGGCCGCTCCTCCTCGGCGGCGGCCGGAGCCGCCTCCACGCGCTGCGTCGGGACCTCCGGCTCGGCGGCCTTCGCCGCCGACCGCTCGGCGGCCTTGACGGTGGCGTCGGTCACACCCGACGTCGCCCGCCGCCGCTTGCGCGGCGCGGGCACCGACGTGGCCTCGACCGGAGCGGCCGGAGCCTCCTCGGCCTTCTCCGTGGGCAGGCCCGCGGCCTTGGCGCTGGTGTCGGTCACACCCGACGTCGCCCGCCGCCGCTTGCGCGGCGCCACCGCCGGAGCGGTGGGAGCGACGGGCGCGGCCGGGGCGGGCTGCACCGGAGCGGCGACCTCGACGACGGTCTCCGCGACGACGGCCTGGACCGGCGTCTCGGTGACGGCCTGCTTGGCCGTGCGGGTGCGCTTGCGCGGTGCCGGGGTCTCCTCGGCGGCCGGGGCCTCCGGGGTGACGACGGCCTCGACGGGCGTCTCGGCGACGGCCTTGGCGGCACGCGAGGTGCGCTTGCGCGGCGCGGGGGTCTCCGCGACGGCGTCGACCGCGACGGTCTCGGCGACCGGGGTCGCCTCGATGACGGCGGTCTCGGCGACGGCCTTCTTGGTCGCCCGGGTCCGCTTGCGCGGGGCCGGGGTCTCCTCGGCGACAGTCTCCTCGCTGGCCGGGGCCTCCGGGGTGACGACGGCCACGGGGGCCACCTCGGCGACGGCCTTGGCGGTACGCGAGGTGCGCTTGCGCGGCGCGGGGGTCTCCGCGACGGCGTCGACCGCGACGGTGTCGACGACCGGGGTCGCCTCGATGACGGCGGTCTCGGCGACGGCCTTCTTGGTCGCCCGGGTCCGCTTGCGCGGGGCCGGGGTCTCCTCGGCGACAGTCTCCGCCAGGACGGTCTCGACCAGCGTCTCGGTGACGGCCTGCTTGGCCGTGCGGGTGCGCTTGCGTGGGGCCGGGGTCTCCTCGGCGGCCGGGGCCTCCGGGGTGACGACGGCCACGGGGGCCACCTCGGCGACGGCCTTGGCCGCACGGGAGGCACGCTTGCGCGGCGCCGGGGCGTCCTCGACCACGGCCTCGGTCGCGACGACCTCGACCGCCTTCTTGGTGGCGCGCGTCCGCGTGCGCGGCGCGGGGGTCTCCTCGGCGAGGATCTCCGCGACGACGCCCTCGGCGACCGGGGTCGCCTCGATGACGGCGGTCTCGGCCACGGCCTTCTTGGTGGCCCGGGTCCGCTTGCGCGGCGCCGGGGCGTCCTCGACGACGGTCTCGACCGCGACGGGCTCGACGGCCGGAGCCGGCTCGACCACGACGTCCTGGGCCGGCTCGACCACTGCCTCGGCGGTGGTCTTCGCGGCGCGGGTGCGGCGACGACGCGGCTCGGCCGGAGCCGCCTCGGTCTCGACCGGCACGGCCTCGACGACCGGCGGGGCCGTCTCCGCGACGACGGCCTCGACGACCGGAGTCGCCTCGACCGCGGCAGCGTCCTGCTCGGCGCCGCGCGTGCGGCGCCGACGACGGCGCCCGGGCGCGTCCGTGCCCTCGGCGGTGTCGTCGAGTGCGGGCTGCGTCGGCTGCGCCGTCTGCTCGGCCGTCGCCTCCGCGCCGGAGTCCGCGCCGCCGCGCGTGCGGCGACGCTTGCGGTCGCGCTCCCGGCGTCCGGCCGGACGCTCGGTCTCGCGCTCGGTCTCGCGATCGCGACCCCGGCCCTCGCCGCGGCCCGCCGGCTTGGTCGCGCCGCGACGGCGACCGCCGCCCGGCTCGCCCAGGTCCTCGATCTCCTCCGCGTCCAGACCGGCGCGGGTGCGCTCGGTACGCGGCAGCACTCCCTTGGTCCCGGCCGGGATGTGCAGCTGCTCGTAGAAGTGCGCGGAGGACGAGTACGTCTCCTCCGGGTCGTTGAACTTCAGGTCCAGCGCCTTGTTGATCAGCTGCCAGCGCGGGATGTCGTCCCAGTCGACCAGCGTGACGGCGGTGCCCGACGCGCCCGCGCGGCCGGTACGGCCGATGCGGTGCAGGTAGGTCTTCTCGTCCTCGGGGCACTGGTAGTTCACCACGTGGGTGACACCCTCGACGTCGATGCCGCGGGCGGCGACATCGGTGCAGACCAGCACGTCGACCTTGCCGTTGCGGAACGCCCGCAGCGCCTGCTCACGCGCGCCCTGGCCCAGGTCGCCGTGGACGGCGCCGGCGGCGAAGCCGCGCTTGGTCAGCTGCTCGGCGACGTCGGCAGTGGTGCGCTTGGTGCGGCAGAAGATCATCGCCAGGTTGCGGCCCTCGGCCTGCAGCAGGCGGGCGATCATCTCGACCTTGTCGAGCGAGTGCGCGCGGAAGATGTGCTGCGAGATGTTCGCGACCGTCGCGCCCTCGTCGTCCGGCGCGGTGGCGCGGATGTGCGTCGGGCGGCTCATGTAGCGGCGGGCCAGACCGATGACCGCGCCCGGCATGGTCGCCGAGAACAGCATGGTCTGCCGCTGCGCCGGCAGCAGGTCGATGATCTTCTCGACGTCGGGCAGGAAGCCCAGGTCGAGCATCTCGTCGGCCTCGTCCAGCACGAGCGTGCGCACGGCGGAGAGGTCGAGCTTCTTCTGGCGGGCCAGGTCGAGCAGCCGGCCGGGGGTGCCGACGATGACGTCGACGCCGCGCTCCAGCGCCTCGATCTGGGTCTCGTAGCCGCGACCGCCGTAGATCGAGAGGACCCGCACGTTGCGGACCTTGCCGGCGACCAGCAGGTCGTTGGTGACCTGGGTGCACAGCTCTCGGGTCGGGACGACGACCAGCGCCTGCGGCGCGGTCGGCAGTTCGGCGGCGGTGAGGCGACCGGCGTCCACGTCGGCCGCGACGCGGACGGAGTCGATGATGGGGAGTCCGAAGCCCAGGGTCTTGCCAGTGCCGGTCTTGGCCTGGCCGATGACGTCGTGGCCGGTCATGGCCACCGGGAGGGTCATCTCCTGGATCGGGAAGGGAGTGATGATGCCAACGGCCTCGAGGGCCTCTGCGGTCTCGGGAAGGATCCCGAGTTCACGGAACGTAGTCAGGGCTGTGCCTCTTCCGGATGTGGTGCGGCCGATCGCGGGGCGGCCGGGTACCCGTCTTGGGACGGGCACGCTGACCGCTACCGGTTTGCCTCGCGGCGGCTCACGCGCCGGCTCGTCGGGTGACCGTCCGCGGACGTGTTCGTCCGGGACGCGTCCGCGGGGAGCGGACTCGACGGGGCGCAGAGAGCGGCACTGCATGGGAGGCCCGGCGCGGGACCGCGATGGCGCGGTCTGCGGCGGCCCTCGCTCGGCCACTGCGGGGTCGGTCGGAGCCGATCGTGCGACCGACCGGGCATCCGCGTGCGTGAGGCGCGGCGTTCATCCACCACCGTGTTGGTCGTGAAACACACCGGGCCTCGCTACCACCATACCGTCAAGTCGAAGATCGAACATGTGACGCGGACGACATCGGGCTCCTTCCTGCCCGCTTTCGTGCGTCTCGCGCCCTCCTGGGCCCACTAAGGTGCCGCGTATGGAGACCCCTGAAGCACCCAAGCAGGACGAGACGGACACGGCCGCGTACCCGTCCATCGGCGACTGGGCGAGCTGCTCGGCTGATCCGCAGTACCGCGCGGCTGTCGTCGACCTGCTCGGCGCGCTCGCCTACGGCGAGCTCAGCGCGTTCGAGCGGCTGGCCGAGGACGCGAAGCTGGCCCCCAGCCTGGAGGACAAGGCGGCGCTGGCGGGCATGGCGGCCGCCGAGTTCGGTCACTACCGCGTCCTGTCGGACCGTCTCGCCGGGATCGGTGAGAGCCCGGCCGAGGCGATGCAGCCCTTCGCCGAGGCGCTGGAGTCCTTCCACCGCATGACCGCGCCCGCGGACTGGGAGGAGGGCCTGGTCAAGGCCTACGTCGGCGACTCCATCGCCGCGGACTTCTACCGCGAGGTCGCGGTCCGGCTCGACGACGACACCCGCGAGCTGGTGCTCGGCGTGATGGCGGACACCGGGCACGCCGAGTTCGCCGTCGGCAAGGTCCGCGAGGCGATCGACGCCGACCCGCGCATCGGCGGACGGCTGGCGCTGTGGGGCCGTCGGCTCATGGGCGAGGCGCTGAGCCAGGCCCAGCGGGTCGTCGCCGAGCGCGACGCGCTGTCCAACCTGCTGATCGGCGGCACCGAGGTGCGCGGCTTCGACCTGGTCGAGGTCGGCAAGATGTTCAACCGGATCACCGAGGCGCACACCAAGCGCATGGCAGCGCTGGGCCTGGCTTCCTGAGGAGCGGGCCCCCGGAACGGTGGTGACCGCGGTCAGGCGTGCCGCGGATGGTGCGCTGACCGCTGGTCGGGGCGGGCCAGCAGCGAGACCATCGCCGCGGAGCCCAGCACCGCGCAGACGACGGTCTCCAGGCCGTGCCCGTCGCCGAAGGCGATATGGGCCACCCCGCCCAGCAGCAGCGCTGAGCAGAGCCCGGTCAGCACCGTCACCGGTCGTGGCGCGGGGAACAGGTCGCCCAGCAACAGGACGGCGCCCAGCCCGACGGCCAGTCCGGCGATCGCGAAGGCGATCAGCTCGACGGTCATGGTCACGGCCTCCCTGGCGGGTTGCTGCGGCTTCTCTGTGAGCTGCGTGTGGAACGCGGTCGAGAAAGCCCTACCCACAACGAGGCCGGGACATACCAGGACACGCGGAACGCCCCGCTCCTCCCGGACAACCGGGGTGAGCGGGGCGTTCGTGGTGTTCGCTCAGAGCGTGCCGAAGCCGACCTTCTGACGGGCGGGCTCGCCGATCTCGACGTACGCCAGGCGGTCGGCCGGGACCAGGATCTTGCGGCCGTGCTCGTCCGTCAGCTTCAGCAGCTTGCCGCCGTCCACCGCAGCGGCGACAGCGCTCTCGACCTCGTCGGCAGTCTGCGTGCTCTCGAGAACGATCTCCCGAGCCGCGTTCTGCACGCCGATCTTGACCTCCACGGCTTCGTCCCTCCGGGCCCATCACAGGCGTTTGTCGTTCACACGTGGCCGACCGACCACGTGCCGTACGGCCCACCATACGGCTACCGAGCCGGTCAGCGGGGCCGGTCAGCCAGGGGCGATCAGTGCGCCGAGTCGCCGCCGTGCATCGGGAAGCCCTTCAGGCCCCGCCACGACAGGCTGGAGACCATGCGCACCGCCTCGTCCTGCGGGATGGTCGCGCCCTGGGCGAGCCAGAACCGCGCGGTGATCTGACACAGGCCGCAGACGCCGACGGCGAGGAGCATGGACTCCTCCTCGGGCAGGTCGGTGTCCTCGGCGATCACCTTGCTGACCAGGGTGGCGGTGTCCCGGGTGACGCGCTCGACGCGCTCCCGGACCGCCTCCTCGTTGGTCAGGTCCGACTCGAAGACCAGCCGGAAAGCGCCCGACTCGGAGGAGACGTAGTCGAAGTAGGCCTCGGTGGTCGCCAGCACACGGTTCTTGTTGACCGTGGTCGACTCGAGCGCGGCGCGGATCGCCTCGACCAGGGCCTCGCAGTGCTTGTCCAGCAGCGCGAGGTAGAGCTCCAGCTTGCCCGGGAAGTGCTGGTAGAGCACCGGCTTGCTGACGCCGGCGCGCTCGGCGATGTCGTCCATCGCGGCGGCGTGGTAGCCCTGCGCGACGAAGACCTCCTGCGCGGCGCCGAGCAGCTGGTTGCGGCGGGCACTGCGCGGCAGGCGAGTGCCGCGAGGGCGCTCGGCCGTGTCCTGGATAGCCGTCACGGTGCTCCTCACTCAACGTCTGGTCTTGCGGGCGCCGTCGATCGGGGCGGCGCTTGCGGCCATCCTACTTTCGGGTAATGCCGGTGACTGCAGGTCCGGGCCCGAAAGTCCTGGCCGAGGGTTGTGAGGATTCCACAAGGATCCCGTCACCGGTACTCGTCTTCGTCGATTCGGACCTCGACCTTCTGCTCGGCCGTGTCCGCTTCCGGCGACTCCAGCGCGAGATCGTCCTCGGTGAGGCTCTTCAGTTCCTCCCCCTCGCCGTTCCCCTCCGGCTCGACCTCCGGTCGCTCGTCCGCCTCCGCGACGTCCAGGGAGTCGAGCGCGGCGTCGTTGACCTGGGACATGGTGTGGCCTCCCTGAGCGTGGTTCTGTGAGGTCCGCGTAAGTCTTCCGGTGCTCTCGGAGCATCGCCCTCTTAGCATCGTCCCCATGAGTGGACTGCGCGAGACATTCGAGGCCGAGATCGCCAGGGGCGGCGACGCGCCGGACGGCGACGGCCTCCACCCGGTGCAGGTTCCCGGCAGCCCGCTCTACGCCGAGGCCCAGCCGCCGAGCCGGTCGGGGCTGCCGCCGGCCCTGTTCGTCCACGGCCTCGGCGGGTCCACGCGCAACTGGGAACTGCTGATGGGCGGGCTGGCCGACGCGGTCGACGGCCACGCCGTCGACCTGCCCGGCTTCGGCCAGTCCCCGCCGCCGGACGACGCGGACCTCTCCCTCGACGCGCACATGCGCGCCGTCGTCGACCACCTCGAACGCAGCGGTCGAGGCCCGG
Source organism: Streptacidiphilus pinicola (assembly GCF_003258295.1). GTDB lineage: Bacteria > Actinomycetota > Actinomycetes > Streptomycetales > Streptomycetaceae > Streptacidiphilus > Streptacidiphilus pinicola. Next base: position 104,713 of record NZ_QKYN01000061.1, read on the forward strand.
TCCACCTCTTCGGCAACTCCCTCGGCGGCGCCGTGGTCACCCGGCTCGCCGCGCTCCGGCCCGACCTGGTGCGCACCCTCACCCTCATCTCGCCCGCCCTGCCCGAGCTGCCACCGCAGACCACCGCCTGGCCGACCGCGATGCTGGCGCTGCCCGGCGCGTCCGGCGTCGTCCGCCGCGTCGCGCGGGGCAGCAGCTTCGAGTCCCAGACCCAGGCCCTGCTGGAGCTCTGCTACGGCGACCCCGGCAACATCCCGCCGGAGCGGCGCGCGGTCATGGTCTCGGAGTACCGCAGGCGGGCGCAGCTCCCGTACGCGCTCGACGTCCTCTCCCGCAGCGCCCGCGGCATCGTCCGGGCCTACACCGAGCGCGGCGCGCACTCGCTGTGGCGGCAGGCCGAACGCGTCACCGCGCCGACCCTGCTGGTCTACGGCCTGAAGGACCGGCTCGTCGGCTACCGCATGGCCCGCCGCGCGTCCCAGGCCTTCGCCGACTCCCGCCTCCTGGTCCTGCCCGAGGCCGGCCACGTCGCGATGATGGAGTACCCGGACCTGGTCGCGGCCCGCGTCGAGGACTTCCTGACGGAGGTCGCGGGCGGGTTGCACCTCCAGGAGCGCGAGGCTCCGCCGATGCGCGACTCCGCCGCGTGGACGCGACAGCCGCCGGCTTAGTCCGGGAGGTGGCCCACCCCGGCCTTCGGCCCGAGGCACCCCGTGGGTGGTTGCCGCGCCCATGCGGCGGAGCCCCGCGCCCCCGGCGCGCGCAGCAGGCTCGCGGCCGCGTCGTGTGTGCGATTCCCGGGGCTTCACTCCTTCGGGTGGTAGGGGGCCGGATGGCCGACTGGGTGTCGGTGGCGCGCCGTAGTTTCGTTCCGTCGGCCGAACACGCGTCCCCGCTTCGGGGTTAACCGCGGTCGGCGAGTGCTGGTGGGGGAGCCTGCGGCCGGACGGGCCGCTCCGCGGCTGTGTGCGCACGGTCCTCCCCGATTGTCGTCGTTCCTGTCGTCGTCAGCTTCCGGACGGAGGTCCCATGCGCATCGCACTGGTCACTGAGAGTGTCGCCTCCGTCGCGTGGAGCGACCGACTGATCGCGTCCCTGCCCGAGCACGAGTTCGTCCGGGTCTCCCCGGCCTCGGCCGAGCGTCCGCGCTCCGCCCCGCCGGTGGCCGCGCGCAGACGACGCGTCCTCGCCGCCTACGGGGAGCTCGTCCGGTGCCTGGTCGAGCCGCGCGCCGCGGGTGGCTTCGGCGAGGCACTGGGCGCCCTGGTCGACGAGGTGCGCGGCGGCGGCCTCCCCGCCCTGCTGCGCTCCGGCGCGGCCCTGCGCACCCTGGAACACACCTGGTTCGGCTCCACGGCGGCCGCGGTCGCGGCCGGGCCGGGGGACGCGGGGCTCCCGCTCGTGCAGGACGCCCTGGTGGCGACCGACCTGCTGGAACGCGCGCTGCGGCCGCTCACGCTGCCCTGGTTCGGCGCGCGCGGCGCGCTGGCCGGCACCGACGTGTGCCACGTCGTCGACGGCCCCTCCGCCCTGCTCGCCGGCCTGGTGGCCAAGCGACGCCTCGGCCTGCCGCTGCTGCTCACCGAGCACAGCCTGCACCTGCGCGAGCGCTACCGGGGCTACCGCGACTCCCGCTACCGCTGGCCGGTCCGCTCGCTGCTGCTGGCCTTCCACCGGCTGCTGGCGCAGGAGGGCTACGCCCAGGCCGGGGTGATCACCCCGGGCAGCGCCTTCGACCAGCGCTGGCAGGAGTACTGCGGCGCCGAGCGCGAGCGGATCCGGGTGGTCTACGAGGCCACGCCGCTCGCCGAGGAGGCGCCGGTCGGCGCGGAGCCGGAGCGGCCGACGCTCGCCTGGCTCGGGCCGATAGAGCCGTCGGGCGGGCTGGAGTCGATGATCAGGGCCTTCGCCCTGGTCCACGAGGAGCTGCCGAGCGCCGTGCTGCGGGTCCACGGAGAGGCCCCGGCCGGGGCCGCCGCCTACGAGGAGCACTGCCGCGCGCTCGCCCGCCGCCTCTTCGGCGCCGAGGCCGTCGCCGCCGTCTCCTTCGACGGCTGCCCGCCGCGGCTGCGCTCGGTCTACGAGCACGCCACCGTCCTGGTCTTCTCCGGCAGCGCGGGCGTGCGGCCGCAGCTGCTGGCGCAGGCTCAGCTCAGCGGTCGGCCCGTGGTGGCCGCCGACGCCGGCGCGGCGCGCGAGGTGCTGGGCCCCACGGGTCTGCTGGTCCCGGTCGGCGAGCCCGCGCCGCTCGCGGCGGCCTGCAGCGCGCTGCTCGGCGACGAGGAGCGACGCGAGCGCCTCGGCCACGCCGGGCGGCTGCGCGCCCAGGAGCTCTACGCCGTCGAGCCGGCCGTCGACGCCTTCCGGACGCTCTATCTGGAGCTCGCTGCCGAGCTGCCCGCCCCCGCGCCCGAGCGCACCGGTCAGCCCTTCGCCCGTCCCGCCGAGTACTGGGTCGGCGCCTTCCCGAAGGGGGTGCCCGCCCGATGAGCCCTCGTCATGCCTCGCGCGGCGGTCACCCGCCCCGCCACGGCGGCAACACGGCCGGGCAGCACGCGTCCGCCACCCGGTCCACGCCGGGGCCGGGCCGCCACGCCGGGTCGCCCCGGCCCGCACGCTCCGCCCCGCCGGCCCGGCCGCGCACCGCCGCGGATCCGGTCCAGGCCCTGATGGAGCGTCACCAGGAGCTCTACGCGGACGCGGTCGACCCGCTGGACATCGCCGAGGGCCTGGAGCGTTCGGGCGTGGGCCCGCAGACCGCCGGCCGCTACCGACACGGGGACGTCTTCTCGCTGGCCGAGGAGCTGCACGTTCGGGTGCCGCGGCGCGCCGTCGAGCCCCCGCCCGTCGTGGGCGCCTGGCAGCGCAGGGCCACGCCCGCGGTCGCCGCCGGGGCCGCGTTCGCGGCGGTGGCCCTGCTGCTCTGGGGTCTGCGGGCGCTCGACCTGCCGGTCCCGCCGGGCGCGCAGGTGGCGGTGTTCACGGCCGTCGCCGTGCCCACGGTGGGCCGGGGCCTCCCGCTGCCCGAGCGCGCTCTGCTCGCCCTCGGCGTCGGCGGGGTGCTCGCCCTCGGCCAGGGCGCGGGTCCGCCGCAGCTCGCGCTGGCGGTCGGCGTCGGCGCGGCCGAGTGGTGCGCCCGCTGGTACCGCCACCTCGGCGCGGGCCACGTCCGGGCCCGGTCCTCCCGCGAGTTCCGCTCGCGGATGCGGCCGGTGCTGCCCGCCGTCGCCCTGGTGTACCTGGCCGTGTTGGCCGGGCTCACCGCCGCGGCGCTCGCCCTCCCAGCCGCAGTGGCCGGTCCCGGCGCGGCGGCCCAGGTGGCTCACGCGGCGCATGCGAGCTACGCCGCGCAGGCCGGCTGGAGGAGCCAGGGGGCGGTCTGGGCCGCCCAGGGCGGGGCGGGCGTGGCGCTGCTGCTCACCCTGCTGCTCCGCCACGGTGACCGCACCCCGACCGGGCTCGCCGCCCTCGCGGCCGCCTGCGGCTGCGTCGGGCTGGCCCGCGTGGTGCCGCCGCACCCCGATCTGACGACCTGGGCCTGCGCCCTGACGGCGGGATCCCTCCTGCCCTACGCCTGGATCACGCTCCTCAGTCCGGCAGCCCACCGCCCCCCGCCCGCCGGTCCGGATGTCACGGACGCGGCCGAGCCGGGCCCCTAGAGCCTGCGCCGCCAGGTCTACCGCGCCCGTCCACCCGACCGAGCAACGAACCGCACTACGTACGGAAGGACCACCTGATGAGGGTGCTGCTGCTGGGCGCCGACGGCTTCATCGGCCGTCGCGTCGCCGATCGACTCTTCGCCGACCCGGAGCTCCAGGTCACTGTCCTCGGTCGGCGCGACTCGGCGGACATCCGCTTCGACCTGGCCGCCGGCAGCCCCGGTGCGCTGGCCCGGTTCCTCGACGCGGTCATGCCGCGGGTGGTGGTGAACTGCGCGGGCGCCACCTACGGCAGCCCGCGCGACCTGGTGCGGGCCAACACCCAGGCCGTCGCCACCGTCTGCGAGGCCATCCGCCGCAGCCACGACCCGGCCCGCCTGGTCCACGTCGGCTCCGCGGCCGAGTACGGCCCGGTCCCGATCGGGACGGCGACGGCGGAGACCGCCGAGCCGCGACCACTCGGTCCCTACGGGGTCACCAAGCTGGCCGGGACGGAGCTCGCGCTCTCCTCCGGGCTGGACGCGGTGGTACTCCGCATCTTCGACGTGGTCGGTCCCGGCGTGCCCGCGGGCTCGCTCTTCGGGCGGCTGTCGGAGGGGCTGCGGCGGGCGCTGGAGCGCGGCGAAGCCCACGTCCGTACCGCGGATCTGTCCGCATTCCGAGACTTCGTCGACGTCCGCGACGTGGCCCGCGCCGTCCAGTCGGCCGCCGTCTCCGCCGCGACGGGCGTGATCAACATCGGCGGCGGCGCCGGCGTGCGGATGCGCGACGCGGCCGGGCTGCTGGTGCGCGCCTCCGGCTTCGAGGGACGGCTGATGGAGGAGTCGCGCGGCCCGATCTCGGGTGCCGACGCCGCCGACCGCCCGCTCGAGGTGCTGTGGCGCCAGGCCGACATCCGCACCGCCCGGGAGCGGCTGGGCTGGCGTCCGCGCGTGCCGCTGGAGGAGTCGCTCGCCGACATCTGGATGGAGACCGCCTGCCGCGTCTGACCAGGGTCGGCGTCTGACCAGGGGCGCGAGTGAGGTGTCTCACCAGCGTCTCACCAAATGTCTCGCACATTGGACCGGGGGCTTCGGAATAGCCGCGCGCGTGGCACTGTTGGCCAGGGAAACACATCGCCTGACCACCACCGGAGTCCCCCGTGTCGCTGCCACCCCTGGTCGAGCCCGCTGCCGAGCTCTCCGTGGACGAGGTCCGCAGGTACTCCCGCCACCTGATCATCCCGGATGTCGGGATGGACGGGCAGAAGCGGTTGAAGAACGCAAAGGTGCTCTGTGTGGGCGCCGGTGGCCTGGGCTCGCCCGCGCTGATGTACCTCGCCGCCGCGGGTGTCGGCACGCTCGGCATCGTCGAGTTCGACACCGTCGACGAGTCGAACCTGCAGCGCCAGATCATCCACGGCCAGTCCGACGTGGGCCGCTCCAAGGCCGAGTCCGCACGTGACTCGGTCAAGGAGATCAACCCCTATGTCAACGTGATCCTGCACGAGCAGCGCCTCGACGTCGACAACGTCAAGGAGATCTTCGCCCAGTACGACCTGATCGTCGACGGCACGGACAACTTCGCGACCCGCTACCTGGTCAACGACGCGGCCGTGCTGCTCGGCAAGCCGTACGTCTGGGGTTCGATCTACCGCTTCGACGGTCAGGCCTCGGTCTTCTGGGCCGAGCACGGCCCCTGCTACCGCTGCCTCTACCCGGAGGCCCCGCCGCCGGGCATGGTCCCCTCCTGCGCCGAGGGCGGCGTGCTGGGCGTGCTGTGCGCGTCCATCGGCTCCATCCAGGTGACCGAGGCCATCAAGCTGTTGGCCGGCGTCGGCGAGCCGCTGGTCGGCCGTCTGATGATCTATGACGCCCTGGAGATGCAGTACCGCCAGGTCAAGGTCCGCAAGGACCCGAACTGCGCGCTCTGCGGCGAGAACCCGACGGTCACCGACCTCATCGACTACGAGGCCTTCTGCGGCGTCGTCTCCGAGGAGGCCCAGCTGGCCGCCGCGGGCAACACGATCACGCCGAAGCAGCTCAAGGAGTGGCAGGACACCGGTGAGGACATCTTCCTCATCGACGTCCGCGAGCCGGGCGAGTACGAGATCGTCAACATCCCGGGTGCCACCCTGATCCCGAAGAACGAGTTCCTGCTCGGCAACGCCCTCGAGAAGATGCCGCAGGACAAGAAGATCGTCCTGCACTGCAAGACCGGCGTCCGCTCCGCCGAGGTCCTGGCCGTCCTGCACTCCGCCGGCTTCGCCGACGCGGTCCACGTCGGCGGCGGCGTCATCGGCTGGGTCAACCAGATCGAGCCGGAGAAGCCCGTCTACTGACAGCGGGTCACCCGACTGCGACACGAGCGCCGATCATTCCCCGCACTCGCGGGGAATGATCGGCGCTCGTGTCGTTGCGGGCCTCGTGACAGCGCTGCAGCGCTACAGCGCGCCCTTGCGCTGCAGGTGGCTGAAGCAGCCCCAGCCCGGGAGGACCGGGAGCCAGAAGGTGAGCAGACGGAACATCAGCACAGCCGGGCCCGCGATCGCGCCCGGCACGCCCGCCGCCGAGGTGAGCAGCAGGATCAGCGCGCCGTCGATGGTGCCGATGCCGCCCGGCACCGGGACCGCGGACCCGGCCGCGTTGCCCGCCAGGTAGACCACGGCGACCGCGGCGAACCCCGCCGAGCCGCCGAAGGCCAGCACGCAGGTGTAGAGGCAGGCGATGAACGCCAGCGAGACGAGGATGATGCCGCCGAAGCCGGTGGCCAGCTTGGACGGGGTGCGCAGCAGGTCCAGCATGCGCGGGATCACGCCGATGAACAGTGTCCGCAGCTGGTGGAAGACCCAGCGGCGCAGCTGCGGGATCGCCGTCACGATCAGCACCACGACGGCCGCCACCAGCAGCACCGTGATCACGGTCCGCGCCGAGGGCACGTCGGAACTGCTGGCCGAGCCGGCGATCAGACCGAAGCCGAGCAGCAGCAGGATGTGCATGCCCAGGCCCACCAGCTGGGAGGCGCCGACGCTCGCCACGGCCTGCCCCGGGCGGACCCCGCAGCGCTGCAGGAACCGAGCGTTCAGCGCCACGCCGCCGACCGCGGCCGGGGCGACCAGCTTCACGAAGGACCCGGCGACTTGCGCGGCGAAGGTCCGCCAGAACGGCAGCTGCTCCGGCACGAAGCCGGCCAGGCTCATCGCGGCGCCGACGTAGCTGGCCACCGAGGCGCCCACCGCGATCGCGATCCAGCCCCACTGCGCGTGCGCGAGCTTGGTCAGCGGGTTGTTGGTGAGCTGGCCGACCAGCAGATAGGCGGCGAAGGCGCCGGCCACCAGACTGATCAGGGTCTTCGGCCGCAGACGCTCCAGCTTGGCGGGCTCGACCGGCGCGGCCGGCACCAGGGCCAGGATCTGCTCGCGGATCAGCGAGAGCAGGTCCGTCGGGTCCGGGTGCGCCTCCAGCGCCTCCTCGACCTTGACCCCGGCGGCGATCTTCGCGTCGCGCTGGGCCTGCACCGCGGCCTTGGCCTGCCGGTGGTAGACCTTCAGGTCCTGCCGGGTCGAGCGGCTCAGGCCCACCGGCTGCAGCATCGGCAGCGAGGCGGCGGTCCGGTTGGTGCCCAGCGCCTCCGTCGCGGACGCCACCGCGCGCTCCGGGCCGACGCGCAGCGCGAAAGTGGTGAGCAGTTGCGCCACGTCCATGCGCAGCGCCAGGTCGCCGGCGGCGATGTCACCGCCGGACAGGTTGACCAGGCAGGTGCCGCCGTCCTCGGTGACCAGCAGCGCCTTGGCGGTGAGCTGGCGGTGGGCGATCCTGCGGTCGTGCAGCGCGCGGACGGAGGTCCAGGCGTCGGCGAGGATCTTGTCGGTGATCTCCTCGTCGGCCAGGTCCGCGAAGCCGCGCCCCTCGATCCGCTCGTAGACGAGAATCACCGCGTCCGGACCCAGCTCGGAGGTGGCGATCAGGTGCGGCGAACGGGCGCCGGCCGTGTTCGCCGCGTAGGCGATCAGCGCCTCCTGCTCCAGTGCCTGGCGCAGCGACTGCGGGCTGGAACGGGTCGCCACGGCGCGCAGCCGCAGCCGTCGCCAGAGCCGGTAGAAGAAGCCGGACGCCTGCTGCTCCCGGTCGATGACGTGCACGTCGAGCGGCGGGCCGACCTGCTGCACCACCAGGTAGCGGCGGGTGCCCTCGGGGCCGTCGGGGGAGCGGTGCGCGGTGATCGGGTCGAAGCCGACCTTGCGCAGTCCGGCCAGCAGGTGCTCGCCGGTGGGCCGCACGTTGGGGCTGCCGACGGCGTAGAGGGTGCCGTAGGCGACGGTCAGGCCGAGCAGGATGGTGATCGCGATCGAGAGCGGGGTGGTGTTCCCGCCCACCAGCTCGGAGAGGCTGTCCAGGAGGACGACCACCCAGAGCGCCACCCGCCAGCGTGGTCGGCTCGACATGCCGACGGCGGTCATGTAGGCGATCACCGGCGTGAGGTAGCCGTGCACCGGGTCCGAGGCCGGACTGCCGTTGTGCGACACCATGAGCGCACCCTGGATGGGTGCCGACGCGGCCCGCAGCACCCACAGGTCCACGCCCAGCGAGATGCCGTGCGCCAGCACGGCCGCGAGCACGCCGTCGGCCACGCGCAGTCCGTCGCGTTTGATCAGCCGCTCGACGGCGAACGCGACCGGCACGATCAGCACGGCGGCGGTGGAGAAGAAGCTGGTCAGCGTGACCAGGAAGCTGGGCAGCCGGTTGGCGCCGGAGTTGATGTCGGTGGTCAGTCCGTTGGTGGTGGACTGGGCGATGCTGGCGAGCACCAGCACGGCGCCGATCCCGAGCACGCCGAGCAGGAAGCGCAGCAGGTCGGAGGGCCGGTGGGCGCGGGCGGGCAGCAGCGGTTCGTTGACCGCGAGGGTCACCTCGTCCGGGCCCGGTCCCTCGAACGCGTCGCTCTTCTCGCCCGGCTCGTCCTGCTTGCCGTTCGCCTCGTCGTCCGCCCTGTCCTCCGCCTCTCCTGTCGCCGCCACGGCGGAGGAGGAACGCTTCACCAGATCGACGGGGGGTGGGGGCTTCGGGGCCTCCTCGGCCGGTTCGGGCTCGGGTTCGGACAGGTCCACGGGGTCGCCGCCCTCGGATTCGGGCATGCTTCGGGGCGCGTCGGCAGAGCCCGCCGCGCTCGTGGCCCTCGGTCCGGTCATCGCTCCCCGTGTGCTTTCTGTCCGTCCGCCTGCCGTCGTCCCGTCATCAGGGCCCCTCAGGTCATTCAAGGGTGGCATGGTCGGATCGAGCGCGCGGCGGTGAGGTGTCCCCGTGCCGACCCTCGGCGGATGCTACATTCCCCCGGCTGGGTGAGCGAGGACGTTCCCCGCCGTCGTCCCCCGAGGGTGTCGCGCTTCCGCACGCGTTGTCGGAGGCGTGCGACAGAATGCGGGTTGTGAACGAAGAGGCCGCTGAGTCGGAGCTTCCCCCCTACGCCGAGCGCGTCCTGGACGTGACCGAGGGCATTCCGGCTGGACGGGTGATGACCTACGGCGACGTCGCCGAATACCTCGGCGAGGGCGGCCCGCGGCAGGTCGGGCGGGTGATGGCGCTGTACGGCGGCGCGGTCCCGTGGTGGCGGGTGATCCGTTCGGACGGACGGTTGCTCCCCGGCCACGAACTGCGCGCGCTGGAGCAGTACCGGGTGGAGGGCACGCCGCTGCGCGAGGTCGCCGGGCAGCACATGCCGCGCGTCGACCTGCGCCGGGCCCGCTGGGACGGACGCGCGGACCGAGGCGGTGCCACAGGGGCGTGACGCGTCCCACGGATCCGGCGATTCGGGAGACAGGGGCGGGGCTGTCGGGGCAGGATCGTAGGCTCGCTACCGGACGGAGCGCCTGAGGCGCCCTGCCCGTGTGCCGACTGCTCCACCTGTTCTTCTCCCTGGACCGCCATGACCACCTCCCTGCCCGCCGGCGCCTACCGCCTGGTGCGTGAGCCGGTCACGCCTGCGGTGCCGCCTGCCCTGGACGCGTACCAGCGGTCCGTGGTGGAGCACCGCGGCGGGCCGCTGTTGGTGCTGGCCGGTCCCGGCACGGGCAAGACCACGACGTTGGTGGAGGCGGTGGCCGCCCGGATCGCCGAGGGCGTTCCGGCGGAGGAGATCCTCGTGCTCACCTTCAGCCGCAAGGCGGCGGTGGAGCTGCGGGACCGGATCACCGCCCGGGTGAACGTGCCGGGCGCCGGCCCGGACAGAGGAGCGGTCGGGGGCGGTGCGGCGGTGCCGCAGGCGACGACCTTCCACTCCTTCTGCTACGCCCTGCTCCGCGCGTACCAGGAGCCCGACCACTACGCCGAGCCGCTCCGCCTGCTCTCCGGCCCCGAGCAGGACGTGCTGGTCCGCGAGCTGCTGACCGGCGGCGCCGAGGACGCCCGTGCGGGCGTCGCGGGAGGGCCGGGCTGGCCGGGCGAGCTGCGGGCCGCGCTCACCACGCGCGGTTTCGCGGACGAGGTCCGCGCCGTGCTGGCGCGCGCCCGCGAGCTGGGCCTGGGGGAGACGGAGCTGGCCCGCTTCGCCGAGCGGGTCGGCCGCCCCGACTGGCACGCCGCGGCGGCCTTCCTCGCCGAGTACCTCGACGTGCTGGACGGTCAGGACCTGCTCGACTACGCCGAGCTGGTCCACCGCGCGGTGCTGCTGGCCGAGCGCCCGGAGGTCGGCGGGCAGCTGCGCCGGACGTTCCGGGTGGTCTTCGTCGACGAGTACCAGGACACCGACCCGTCCCAGGTCCGGCTGCTGCGCGCACTGGCCGGGGGCGGCCGGGAGCTGGTCGCCGTCGGCGATCCGGACCAGTCGATCTACGCCTTCCGCGGCGCGGACGTGAACGGCATCCTCGACTTCCCGCACGACTTCCCGCAGGCGGACGGCCGTCCCGCCCCGATCCGGGTGCTGCGCGTCTCCCGCCGCGCGGGCCGCCGACTGCTGGCCTCCAGCCGGGTGCTGGCCCAGCGCCTCCCGTCCGGCCGCCTCCCGGCGGCGGCCCTGGCGGCCCACCGCGACCTGACCCCCGCCCGCGAGGGCGGTTCCGTCGAGGTGCTGACCTTCCCCACCCCCGGCGCGGAGCTCGACAACATCGCGGACCTGCTCCGCCGCGCGCACCTGGAACAGGAGGTCCCCTGGTCGGAGATGGCCGTCCTGGTACGCGCCGGCTCACGCTCACTGCCGGGCCTGCGCCGCACGCTCACCTCCGCCGGCGTCCCGGTCGAGATCGACGGCGACGACCTCCCGCTCCACGCCGAGCCCGCGGTTGCCCCCCTCCTCACCGCCCTCCGCCTCTGCGCCCTCTCCGCCACCCGCTCCCGTCGCCTCGACCGCACCCCCGACGCCCCCGACGCCGCCCCGATCCCGCACCAGCCCGGCCCGCCTGACGACGCCTCCGGCGAACCGCCGGT
>NZ_QKYN01000256.1 GCF_003258295.1 Streptacidiphilus pinicola
GCCTCAGCGGGTGCCGACGGCGCCGCTCCGCGCACCGAGCCCCCCGCGCAGCACTCCCCGCAGGTGCGGGCCGGCGCAGCTGCTGGGCGCCGTGCGCGCCACCCCGATCCGGCGGCGGCCGGGCTCGCGCAGCCGGGGGTCGATCCCGATGCCCGGCCGCCGCCGGATCGGGGTGGTGGGCGCACCCTGCGGGCGGGCCACCGGGGAGGGAGAGAGAGCCGGTGAGTACATGGGTGAGTCCTGATCCCTTCGTCTGACCGGGGCTTCCGTCCGGTGCGTCCGGTGCGTCCGTCCTCCGGCCGGGTGGGGCCGGTGGACGGCTGCCTGGTCGGGGTGGCGTTCCGGCGCCGCAGGGGCCGGAGCCCGGTCGGCGCACCCTGGGGAGTTGCGTCTCCCGGGCGAACCCTGGCGCGTGGCGACGGTGCGCCACCCCTTGCGCCACACCCACCCCTGTGGCGGTCGGCCGGGCGATCGCCCAGGTCGGGGTGGCGCATTCATACAACACACCTCGGCGCCCGAAGCGGGACAGTTGGCGAGGCCTGGCGAACCCTGGCGAATGCTCGCCTGGCACATGACGGATGGTTAGTGTCGAAGTGCCGAGAACCTGGGGGCACGACGTGAACAGAGGACCGAACCACCAGCTCGCCGACCTTTTCGCCCTGACCGGATGGTCCAAGGGCGAGTTGGCGCGGCTGGTCAACCGCCGCGGTGCGCAGGCCGGACAGCAGCAGCTGTCGACCGACACCTCGCGGGTGCGTCGCTGGATGGAGCGCGGGGAGATCCCCCGCGACCCCGTCCCGCGCATCCTCGCGGCGCTGTTCAGCGAGCAGCTCGGCCGAGTAGTCACGCCTGAGGACCTCGGCTTCCACCGGGAACGGCCATCCGCCAACGGCTCGCGCCGCAGCGAGCCTGAGGACGGTTCCAGACCTGCACCAGGGCAGACAGCCGCGGTCCTCACCGAGTTCACGGGAATGGACCTGATGCTGAATCGACGCGGACTGATGGGAGCGAGCACCGCCCTCGCGGCCGGGGCCGTCATCGCCAACCCCCTCTACGACTGGATGCGGTCCCCGGCCGCGCTCCCCCCGGTGGAGGGCTCGGCCACGGTGCTCCGTAGCCCGTCCGCCCTGCCGGCCCTCGACTACTACGAGGCCGGCCCGGTCGGCGAGGACGAGGTCGTCGCGCTGGAGGAGTCGGTGGACGTCTTTCGCCGCTGGGACGCCTCGCGGGGCGGCGGCCTCCAACGCAAGGCGGTTGTCGGCCAGTTGAACGAGGTGGGCAGCATGCTCACCTACGACCACCCGGACCACCTGCGGCGTCGGCTGTGGAGCGTGGCGGCCAACCTGGCCGTGCTCGCGGGGTGGATGTCGCACGACGTCGGCCTGGAGCCCACCGCCCAGCGGTACTTCGTGATGGCCGTGCACTCCTCGCGCGAGGCCGACGACCGGCCGCGCGCCAGCGAGGCCCTGGCGCGCGCCGCCCGCCAGATGGTCCATCTCGGGCGCGCCGGTGACGCGTTGGACCTGATGAGGGTCGCGGACGCCGGCGCCGGCGAGGAGGCGCTGCCGCGCACCCGCGCCATGCTGCGCACGGTGGAGGCCTGGGCACACGCCTCCCTCGGCCACAGCCGGGCCACCCGCCGCACGCTCGGCGAGGCCGAGGACCTCTTCGCCCAGGACACGGGCGAACAGGGCCCCAACTGGCTGCAGTTCTTCGATCTCGCGGACCTGCACGGCATGGAGGCGCTCACCTACCGCACCCTGGCCGACCACGACCCGGCCGCCGCGCCCCTGGCGCAGCGCCACGCGCAGCTCGCGCTGCAGCTGCGCGAGGGCGGGCACGAGCGGTCCAAGCTCTTCGACCACATCTCCATGGCCTCGGCCTGCTTCCTGGCCAACAAGCCGGACGAGGCCCAGCGTTACGCCCAGCTGGCGCTGAGCGCGACGGGTGAGATGTCCTCGCACCGCACCTGGCACCGGCTGCGGCAGATGTACCGGCTGACGGCCCGCTACGACAAGGTGCCCGAGGTGGCGCACCTGCGGGCGCAGATCAGCAGGGCGCTGCCACGGCAGCCCCGGCCGCAGATCATCTGAACCGGCAGATCAGCTGAACCGGCAGATCAGCTGAGCCACCGGATCAGCCGACCCGGCGGGCGCGGAGGGCGAGCCAGACGGCTTGGACGCAGCCGTCGTCGGCGAAGCGGGGCGCGCCGACGCAGTGGACCTCGCGCACGGTGCCGTCGGCGAGCCGCAGGCGGAACTCGGCGTCGATCGGGCGTCCGTCGACGAGGGCCTCGGTGAGCAGCCGGGAGACGGTGTGGCGGTCCTCGGGGTGCAGGACGCCCGGGAGCTGGTCGAGGGTGAGCGGGCCGTCCTGCGGTGCGCGCGCGAAGATCCGGAACATCTCGGTGGACCAGGCGACCTCGTCGCGCACGAGGTCCCATTCCGCGTCACCCAGGAGGGTGGCTTCTGCGGCTTCGTCGTCGGTGCCCTCGGCGGCCTGTTCGCCCAGGGCGCCGGTGAGGCGCTCCAGCTGTGCGAGGTGGGAGTGGGCGTGGGCCAGCAGGGCGCGTTCGGCGCGGTCCTGGCCCTCGCCGTACTCCGTCTCCAGCCGCTCGCGCAGCGCGCAGACCTGCTGCGTGAGGGAGGGAGGGGGAAGGTGGGGGTGCATGGCGTCCCGCAGAGGCCGATCGGGGGTTCGTGAACGTTACGACTGTCGCACAGAGCGTGGCGAAGGAGGAGGGCTTTCGCCGAAGATGGGCAGGATTTTGCTTCTGGCATATGCCGCCGAGCAGCGGGCGCGATGGCGGCGCTGTGAGCCGCGTCGCAGGTCACGAGGGTGGCGCGGAAGGTGCGGCCGAAAACGGGCGGGTGCGCGGTAAGGGGTGCGGACGGTAGCATTCCGTGCTTCCGGCTGGCGGCCGCCGTCCGCCGGTGCCACAATCCCCCCGCGGCCACCGTCGCGGACCCGAACCGACCCCTCCCGCGCCGGGGCCGACCGACCAGGTCAAGCGCCGTGCGCACCGAAATTCCTTTGCCACCAGGACCGCCGCAACGGATGCTGACCTCATGTTCGAGCCCGCGATAGCGCCCAGCGCCTCCCTCCTCGGCCTGCTTCAGCGGGGCCGAGGGGACGGCACCCTGCACGCTCTGGCGGCCGAGCGTTCCGACGCGCTCGCCGCCCTGGAGGAGTGCGTCACCAGAGACCCACGCCGGGACTGGCAGGTCGAGAACCGCTCCCTCTACTACGCGCGCCTCTTCATGGAGCTCGAGGCGCCGCTGAGCGGGCTGGAGGCGCACCTCTTCGACGCGTGGGACGAGCTCGACGGTGGCGAGAGCCGCACCGGCCTCACCCTGGCCGTGCTCGGCCGCCTGGTCGGCTACGGCCGGCGGGACGCGCTCCAGCTGCTGCGGCGCTACGCCGCCCAGGGCAGCAACTGGGCCTGGGCGCTCGACGAACTGGCCGTGCGCGACAGCGACGAGGGCCTGCGCGCCCTCGGCCATGCCGTCCTCGCCCGCTTTCCGGAGGGCCCCGAGGGCGACGCCGAGCTGCGCGCCGCGGTCCGCGACGCCTACGAGCCGCGGCCGTGGCACCTGTGGGCGGCCGACCACCCGCGCGTGGCCGCGGCGACCGAGCGCGCGCCGTTCGAGCTGTGGCAACGCCAGATGTCGCGTCCGGAGACGCCGGAGTGGAGCACCGAGGCCGTCCTGGCCTGGGCGGACACGGAGTCCGAGCCGACCCCCGGCGCCGACGTCCTCGCCGAACGCCCGGAGGGCCGCGCCACCCTGCGCCGCGCCGCCGCTGCGGCCCGCCTGCTCGCGGCCGTCGCCGTCCCCGCCGACCGGCCCGTGCTGCGGCTCGCCGCCCGGACCGGCCTGGCCGGCGCCCGCTGTGCGGCGCTGCGCCACCTCGCCGAGGCGGACGACCCGGAGCTGCCGGGTCTGATGGAGCTCGCCGCCGACGACCTCTCCGAGGCCGTCGTGGACTTCGCCCTGGACACGCTGGGCCGGATGCGCGGCGAGAACATCCTCGTGCACGCCCGCGCCTGGGCCGCGCGCACCGACGGCTCCCGGCTCACCGACGCCGCGGCCCGCCTGCTCGCCTGCGCGGGCAAACCCGAGGACGCCCCGCTCGTGGTGGCCGCCCTGCACCGCGAGGTCTCCCGCTCCGGCCCCGACGGCGACGCGCTCTTCGCGCTCGTCGACGGCGTCGGCCGGCTCGAGGCCGCGCAGGCCGTGTCCGTGCTGCGCCATATCTACGGCGAGACCGTCTGTTCCCAGCTGCGCCTGGGCGCGGCGCGCGGCCTGGCGGTCATCGACCCGTACTTCGCCACGGGCGCCGCCGTCGAGTGTCTCTGGGACTGCGAGGAGGCCACCCGCGAGCTCGCCGCGCGCTCCGTGCGCACCAGCGGCAACGTCCGCGTCCTCGACCGCCTCCGCCGCCTCGCCGCCGACCCGGGCGAAGAGGCCGACGTCCACGCCGCCGTCCGCGGCCGCCTCAGCTCGGGCTGAGCGGAAGCCGAGGCGGGCGGCGCGCGGGTTCTCGCCCGCGCCGAGGTCCCCGTCCTGCCGGACGACGCCGTGGACACGCTTGGCGCCCGGGTGCTGGAGGCCGAGCACCGCCTGCTGCCCGCGACCCTGCAGGAGCCCGGCCTGGCGCGCAGTCGGTCCTCAAGGCCCTCCGCTCAGCCCCCGCTCGGCTCGGGCCTCGCCGCGACGAGGCTGAGGCAGGCGGGCTTGACGAGGTCAGGAACGCGGGCGGAATGTTGTGCGAACGGCGGGGAGCCGGCGTAGGGATGGGGAGGGGGAACGGAGCCCGAAGGCGCATTCCGCATGAGGATTCGTGCGCCGTTCGCCGTTCGGTCAGATCCACGTGCCTCGCCGCACGCCGGAGCTCGGAATAACGCTGGCATGCGTGTCGTCCTCGTCACCGAGTCGTTCCCGCCAGACGTCAACGGGGTCGCCCACTCCGTCCTGCGCACCGCCGAGCACCTCGTGCGTCGCGGGCATGAGCCCCTCGTCATCACCCCCGCGCCCGCGACGCCCGTCGGGGCCGGGGATCCGTGCCCGGTCGTACGGGTGCCCGCCATGCCGTTGCCCGGCTATCCGCAAGTGCGGATCGCGCTGCCCAGCCGCAAGCTGGAGCAGCTGATCGCCGGCCACCGGCCCGATGTCGTCCACCTCGCCAGCCCGTTCCTGCTCGGCTCGCGCGGCATGGCCGCGTCCGAACGGCTCGGACTGCCCACCGTCGCCGTCTACCAGACCGACATCGCCGGATATGCCCGCGCCTACCGGGCGGGTAGCGCGATCGGCGAGGCCGCCGCCTGGCGGCGCCTGCGGACGGTGCACTGCGCCGCCGACCGCACGCTGGCCCCGTCCACGCCGGCCCTGCAGGATCTCACCGCCCACGGCATCCCGCGCGTGCACCTGTGGCGCCGTGGCGTGGACTCCGTCCGCTTCCACCCGCGCCACCGCAGCGAGGCGCTGCGACGCGAGCTCGCTCCGGGCGGGGAGGTGCTCGTCGGTTACGTCGGGCGTCTCGCGCCCGAGAAGCGGGTGGACCTGCTGGCCGAGACCGTGGCGCTGCCCGGCGTCCGGGTCGTGGTCATCGGGGACGGTCCCTCCGACCACTCGCTGCGCCAGGCACTCCCCGGGGCGCTCTTCCTCGGCCGCCGGACCGGGGACGAACTGGCCGCGCTCTACGCCTCTCTGGACGTGTTCGCGCACACCGGCCCGATGGAGACGTTCTGCCAGACCATCCAGGAGGCCATGGCCAGCGGCGTGCCCGTGGTCGGTCCCGCGGTCGGCGGACCGCTCGACCTGATCGGCCACCGGCGCACCGGGCTGCTGGTGCC
This sequence comes from Streptacidiphilus pinicola, assembly GCF_003258295.1. Lineage (GTDB taxonomy): Bacteria > Actinomycetota > Actinomycetes > Streptomycetales > Streptomycetaceae > Streptacidiphilus > Streptacidiphilus pinicola. The sequence continues at coordinate 5,855 of NZ_QKYN01000256.1, forward strand.
CGCCCGGGACGGCGCCGCCCTCGCCCGCGCGGTGGGCGAGCTCGCCGCGGACGGGGAGGTGCGGGCCCGGTACGGCGAGGCCGCGCGCGCCGAGGTGCAGTCGCGCACCTGGGAGTCGGTCGGCGACGAGCTGATCGACCACTACCGGTGGGTCGTCGCCCAACGCGGCGGCGTCGTCAGCGAGGTCCGGCAGCCGGCTGCCGCCGGGACGGCGCAGGCGGCGCAGGCACCACAGGTGGCCCCGGCCCCGGCCCCGGTGCCGGCTCCGGTCGTCACCCCCGCAGCCGGCACGCCCGCCGCGGCCTAGGAGCGACGGACATGGGACTGCGGATCGTGCGAGTGGCGAACTTCGTCACCCCGACCTCGGGCGGCCTGCGCACCGCGCTCCGCCGCCTCGGGGCCGGCTACCTCGCCGCCGGCCACCAGCCGGTGCTGATCGTGCCCGGCCCCGAGGCCGGGGACGAGGAGACCGAGCAGGGCCGGGTGATCACCCTGCCCGGTCCCGTCGTCCCCGGCATGGGCGGCTACCGGGTCCTGACCGACCGGTCCCGGGTGGCGGCGACTTTGGCGGCCCTGCGGCCGGACCGGCTGGAGGTCTCCGACCGCACCACCCTGCGCTGGACCGGCCGTTGGGCCCGGGAACGGGAAGTCCCCGCAGCGATGGTCTCCCACGAGAGCCTGGACGGGGTGCTGCGCATGTGGGGCCTGCCCCGCTTCGCGGCCCGCCGCGTCTCCGACGCCGTGAACGCCCGCACGGTGCGGGACTTCACCCGGATCATCTGCACCACCGAGTGGGCTGCCCGCGAGTTCCGCCGCCTCGATGCTCCGGACCTGCGGCTCGCGCCCCTCGGCGTGGACCTGACTCTGCGTCACCCAGGCCACCGCGACGAGGCGCTGCGGGACGAGTTCGTCGCACCGCACGAGAAGCTGCTCGTGATGTGCTCCCGGCTGTCCCACGAGAAGCGCCCCGAACGAGCCCTGGACGCCCTCGCCGAGCTCCGGCGCCGGGGCGTACCCGCCGTGCTCGTCATCGCGGGCGACGGCCCGGTACGGGCCCGCCTGGCGGCCCGGATCGAGCGGGACGGGCTGCCCGCCCGCCTCCTCGGCCACGTGGCCGACCCCGCCCGCCTGTCGGCGCTGCTCGCCACCGCCGACGTCGCCCTGGCCCCCGGCCCGATCGAGACCTTCGGCCTGGCCGCGCTGGAGGCGCTCGCCTCCGGCACCCCGGTGGTGGCCTCGGCGTCCTCGGCGCTGCCGCCGATCATCGCCAACGCGGGTCTGCCGGCCCTCGACACCGGCCCCGCCTTCGCGGACGCCGTCCGCAGCCTCCTCGCCCGCCCGGCCACCACCCGCCGCGCCCTGGCCCGCGCCCGCGCCGAGGAGTTCGGCTGGGACGCAGCAGTGGCCGCCTTCCTGTCGGCCCACGACGCCGAGCCGGCGGATGCCGCCGGGCCCCGGCCCGACCTCGCGGGGCCATCGCCCGGCGCCGCCGCATCCCTGAAAGCCGTCCTGCTGTCGAAGGGAGCCCTCAGATGACATCCCTCCGCATGTCCGCCCTCGGTGACTCCCTCACAGAGGGGCTGGGCGACCCGGTCGGTGGTGGGTGGCGGGGTTGGGCCGCGCTGTTGGCCCGGAGCCTGGCCACCGAGCCCGAGGGGGTCGCCTTCACGAACCTCGCCACCAGCGGCGCCCAGACCGCCGACGTGCTGCTGCGTCAACTGCCCGAGGCGCGCCGCAGCCGGCCGCACGTCGCGGCCGTGATCGTCGGCGGCAACGACACCCTGCGGGCCACCTACGACATCGGCGCCGTAGCGCGGCACCTCGACACCACGCTCGGCAGCCTCGGCGAGGACGGCACGGTGCTGCTCACCGCCTGCCTGCCCGACCCCGGGCGGATGCTGGGGCTACCCGAGGCGCTGGCCCGGCCGCTGGGACGGCGGATGCGGAGCGTCAACACCGTCGTGCACGCGCTGTCCGAGCGCTACGACGCGGTGCACGTCCACGCCGCCGACGAGCCATGGCTGTTCGAGCCGGTGATGTGGAGTGTGGACCGGCTGCACCCCAGCGAGCGGGGCCACCGCGCGCTCGCCCGCGCCTTCCATCGTGAACTCGCGCTGCGCGGCATAGCGTTGGGCGCGGCGCCGGACGACCGGACCGACGGGGTCGCGCCGTCCCGTACGGCGCAGGTGCTGTGGATGGCGACCAAGGGCACCCGCTGGGTGCTGGATCGATGCACCGACCTGTTGCCGGACCTGCTGCGCCTGGCGGCAGCCGAGCGCCGGGAGAACCGGGCCGAGCAATTGGACTGGGAGGCTGCCGAGCAGACGGCGTCCGCCCTGCGGTCCCTCCCGGGCTGGCGCGAGCACCTCGCAGCCCGCGCCGCCCAGGAGGCCACCGTTCAGGCCGCCGACCTCGCCGCCACCGCGGCCGCCGAGGGTCAGTTGGAGCGGCCTCGGGACGCTGCCGGGGTCAGCCCAGGGTGACCGCGCGGACGCAGAGCACTGTCGGGAGGTGCTCGTTCAGCAGCGACCAGGACTCGCCCTCGTCCGCGCTGCCGTAGAGCTCGCCGTTCTTGTTGCCGAAGTAGATCCCGGCCGGCTCGCCGTCGTCCGTGGTCAGGGCGTCGCGGAGGACCACACCGTAGTGGTCCCGCTCGGGCAGGCCCTTCTCCAGCGCCTGCCAGGTCTCGCCCGCGTCCTCGGTGCGGTAGACCCGGCAGCGGTGTTCCGGCGCCAGCCGCTCGTAGTCGGCGACCAGCGGGAACACGTACGCGGTGTCGCCGCGGTGCGGGTGCGCGGCGATCGGGAAGCCGAAATCCGCCGGCAGCCCGGAGTCGATGCGTTTCCACACCGCGCCCGCGTCGTCGCTGCGGTAGACGCCGCCGTGGTTCTGCAGGTACAGCCGGGACGGATCGGCCGCGTCCTGGGAGACCTTGTGCACGCACTGGCCGAAGTTCGGATAGCGCTCCTCCTCCGGCATGAAGCGGGCCTCGATGCCGTTGTTCGCCGGCTCCCAGCTCGCGCCGGCGTCCAGCGACCGGTAGACGCCGCCCGTGGAGACGGCGATCGTGACGGCTCGGGGGTCGCGCGGGTCGAGCACGATCGTGTGCAGGCCCTGGCCGCCGAAGCCGGCCTGCCACTGCTCGCGCTGCGGGTGCTGCCACAGCGCCTCGTTCAGCGTGAAGGAGGCGCCGCCGTCCTCGGAGCGGAACAGCGCGGCGGGCTCGGTGCCCGCGTAGACGACCCCGGGCTCCTCCGGCCCGGCGGGCCGCAGCTGCCACACCCGGACCAGCGAGGCGTCCGTGCCGGCCGGGAACTTGACCGCCGGCGCGGGCGGCTCCTGCCAGCTGGCCCCCAGGTCGTCCGAGGTGAACACCGACGGACCCCAGTGACTGGAATCCGCGCCGACCAGGATGCGCGGGGCGGCGCCCCGGCGATCGACGGCGACCGAGTAGACGCCTTGCATCACGAAGTGGGGACCCGTCCAGGACCAGGAGCGACGGTCCTTGCTGCGGGCGAGGAACAGGCCCTTGGCCGTACCGACCGCGAGCAGCGTCTCAGTCATGCGGAACACCTCCAGGCGGAGCCGTGGGTGGGATGGCAGATACGAGAGAGGGGACAGCTGAACGAACGGGCAGGGAACCGGAGGGGGCGGAAGGGCGGACGGCCCCGCGTCCCTGGCTCTGCCAGCAGTCTGGACCCCCGCCGCCCCCGCTGTCCCGTCGAACGCGCTCGAATACACGAACGAGGGAGCGCATGCCGCGCCGGCGTGCGCCCGATTCAGGGAAGCCTCCGGGCGGTCGCGGGGAAGGCCCTCCGGGCCGACCCCGACGCCGACACGAAAATCCCTGATCAGCCGTCCAGTCGTGCCGTCGGCAGCAGCCGGACCGGCGTACCGGGCACGGCCTGCGCCGCTGCGGCCAGGTCCGCCTCCGGCACCACGCCGACGACGGGGTAGCCGCCGGTGGTCGGATGGTCGGCCAGGAAGACGACGGGCATACCGTCCGGCGGCACCTGCACCGCGCCCAGGACCATCCCCTCGCTCGGCAGTTCGCCCAGCCCCTCCCGGCGGCGCAGCACGGGCCCGTCCGTGAGCCGCAGCCCGACCCGGTTGCTGGCGGGGGAGACGCGGTAGGGGAGCCGGGCGAGCGCGGCCAGCGACGCGGGCTCGAACCAGTCGCGGCGCGCGCCGGGCGTGAGGCGCAGCAGCAGCTCGGCGGGCGGCGCCGGCAGCGGCGTGCCGTCCG
>NZ_QKYN01000062.1 GCF_003258295.1 Streptacidiphilus pinicola
CACGCCCGGCAGGTCAGGGGCAGGTCAGCGGGCCGAAACCGGGGCCGTGACCCACGTCGCGACCCGTTCGAGCAGGGATTCCGTCGCCGCGTTCTCGGCGTGGCCGAAGCCGGGCTCGATCCACAGCTCCGGCCTCGGGGACGCGGCAGCCGCCGCCTCGGCCAGCGAGCGCGGGTGGTCGAGCGGGAAGTACGGGTCGGCGTCCCCGTGGACGACCAGCAGCGGGACGGTGATCTGCGCGGCCGCCGCGACCGGCGGCAGCGGGATCTCGGTCCACTCGTTCGGGTCGATCCGGGTCTTGAGTCCGACTCGGCCCACCACCCGTCCGAGGGGGCGCATCACGACCCAGTGCAGGCGCCGCATCGGCACCGTGCCCTGGTAGTACCAGCGGGCCGGCGCGCTCACCGCCGCGGCCGCGGCGACCCCGCCGCACAGCGCGGCGTGCCGGACGACGACCGCGCCGCCCATGGAGAATCCGACCGTGACCACGCGGGCGAAGCCGAGCGACCGGGCCCAGGCGACTGCGGCGTCGAGGTCGAGCACCTCCCGGTCGCCGACCGTGGAGAGGCCGCCGGAGCGTCCGTGGCCCCGGAACGAGAAGGTGACCACGCCGCCGTACCGCGCGAAGACCCGTGCCGCGCGCCGTACGGCGGGGCGTTCCACCGCCCCGGTGAATCCGTGCGCCAGGACGACGGCGACCTCGGACGCCGCATCCGAGGACGCGCCCCGCGCCGGGGGCAGATACTCGGCGTGCAGGGTGACGCCGTCGGCCGTGAGCAACCTCGCCTCGGCAGGAGAGCGCCAAAAACGCGAGGTGTCCATGAGACGGACAGCACTCTTCGCTGGGGCGTCCATGTGGGCTATTCTCCTAGTCAAGAGGGATCCGGGCAGTGTCGCCCCCGGATCCTTTTGTGCTTTGTGAACGCGAGATACGGACGTTCGTGCGAGAGCTCGGACGTTACCGGCTGCGCCCGACGACGTGCGCTGCCGGGGTACCGAGAAGTGTCACCGGCCCACCCGGAAAGGGGACTAACCGGGTATGAGTTCGCTGCTGCTGCTGACCAACGCCCTCCAGCCGTCTGCGGAGGTACTGCCTGCGCTCGGCCTGCTGCTGCACAACGTCCGGGTGGCGCCGGCCGAGGGCTCCGCCCTCGTCGACACCCCGAGCGCCGACGTGATCCTCGTCGACGGCCGCCGTGACCTGCCACACATCCGCGGACTGTGCCAGCTGCTCCGCTCGACGGGGCCCGGCGCACCCGTGCTGCTCGTGGTCACCGAGGGCGGCCTCGCCGCCGTCACGGCCGACTGGGGCGTGGACGACGTGCTGCTGGACACGGCCGGTCCGGCCGAGGTGGAGGCGCGGCTGCGCCTCGCGATCGGCCGCCAGTCCGTCGTCGCCGACGAGAGCCCGATGGAGATCCGCAACGGCGATCTCTCGGTCGACGAGGCCACCTACAGTGCCAAGCTCAAGGGCCGGGTGCTGGATCTCACGTTCAAGGAGTTCGAGCTCATCAAGTACCTCGCGCAGCACCCGGGCCGCGTCTTCACGCGGGCACAGCTGCTGCAGGAGGTCTGGGGCTACGACTACTTCGGTGGCACCCGGACGGTGGACGTCCACGTCCGGCGCCTGCGCGCCAAGCTCGGCCCCGAGCACGAGCAGCTGATCGGCACGGTGCGCAACGTCGGCTACCGCTTCGTCGTCCCGGACAAGTCCGAGAAGGGCGCCGCGCGCTCCGGGCAGCCGCAGGACGCGGAGGCCGGGGCGGACGCCGAGGTGGAGCTCGAGGTCTGAGACACGGACGCCAGGCGGGGCGCGAGGCGCGCCGCCGGGCGCACGCCCGCGCCCACAGCCACGTCACAGACCGTTCGTGAGCCGAGGGAGCCGATGAGGCAGCGAACGCCCCCTGGCCCGGACATGCCGTCCTGCAAGTAGAATCCGCCTCATGCCCAAGGTGACCCGCGACGATGTGGCCCGACTGGCGGGGACCTCGACCGCGGTCGTCAGCTACGTCATCAACAACGGACCGCGTCCCGTCGCTCCGGCGACGCGTGAGCGCGTTCTCGCAGCCATAGCCGAGCTCGGCTACCGCCCCAACAGCGTCGCCCAGGCGATGGCCAGTCGGCGGACCAACCTGATCGGCATGGTGGTACCCGACGCCCGCCAGCCGTTCTTCGCCGAACTCGCCCATGCGGTCGAACGTGCCGCATCGGAACGCGGCAAGATCGTACTGATCGGTAACTCCGACTACACCGGAGACCGGGAGATCCACTACGTGCGGGCCTTCCTCGGCATGCGCGTCTCCGGGCTGATCCTGATCTCCGAAGGCCCCTCGCAGCGGGCCGAGGAGGAGTTCGCCGCGCACAGCGACGCCCGCGTGGTGCTGCTGCACCGCCGCCCGGACAACTCCGACGACATCGCGGTGGTCACCGACGACATCGGCGGCTCGCGCCTCGCCGTTGAGCACCTGCTGCACCACCACGGGCACGCGTACGTGGCCTGCTTCGGCGGCCCGGTCAACGCGCCCGCGCCCGGCGACCCGGTCGTCGACCACATCGAGGGCTGGCGCCAGGCCATGGACGCCGCCGGCATCACCACCGAAGGCCGCCTCATCGACGCGCCCTTCGACCGCTACGGCGCCTACCAGGTCGCCCTCGACCTGCTCCGGGCCCCGGCGGACGAGCGCCCGACGGCGCTGTTCTGCTCCACGGACGACCAGGCGATAGGCGTGCTGCGCGCGGCCCGCGAGGCCGGCGTCACGATCGGCCGGGACCTCGCGGTGATCGGCTTCGACGACATCCAGGAGGCGGCGTTCTGCGACCCGCCGCTGACCACGATCGCCTCGGACCGGGACTCGATGGCCAAGGCCGCCGTCGACCTGGTGCTGGACGACTCGCTGGCGGTGCCGGGCTCCGACACCCCGCGGATCCGCAAGTTCCCCTCCCGGCTCGTGGTCCGTCGCAGCTGCGGCTGCTGAGGCCGGGAGTCTGCGGGTGCTCCGGGGTTCTGCCTCGCTTCTGACGGTGCTCTCAGGGACCTCTCATGTCCGGGGTCGACCGTATGACTCATGAGCGAGACGCCCCGGAACCACGCAGACGACCCGTACTCCTCGTCCGTGCCGCCGCTGCCCGGCTACCAGCCGACGGCCCACGAGACCCAGCCCCTCGAGGGCACGGTCCACCCGTCCACCGCCGCCGCGCAGCAGGGCTACCAGGCGCCGCAGTCGCAGCCGCAGGGCTACTACTTCAGCGCCGAGCAGCCGCAGGCCGGCTCCTCCGGTTCCGGCCAGCCGCCGTTCCAGCCCCCGGCCGACTCGGCGGGTGCCGCCTGGCCGCCGCCGCAGCAGCCCGAGCCACAGGGTGAGCCGCAGGCCAAGCGCCGGATGAAGCGCCCGGTGGCGCTGGTCGCCGCCGTCGCCGTGCTCTCCGCCCTGGCGGGTGGCGTCGCGGGTGGCCTGATCAGCGAGAAGACCAGCAACTCCGCCTCCTACGCCACCAGCGCGGTGGTGACCGGCGACAAGTCCGGCAGCACCAGCAACGTCTCCGCGATCGCCAAGGCCGTCTCGCCGGCTGTCGTCCAGATCACCGTCGACAACGGCAGCAGCGAGGAGCTCGGCACCGGCATGGTGCTGACCTCCACCGGCCAGATCCTGACCAACTACCACGTGATCTCCGACGCCGCGAACGGCAACGGCGGCACCATCAAGATCTCCTTCAGCAACGGCAAGACCGCGACCGGCAGCATCGTCGGCACCGACGCGTCCCTCGACGTCGCGGTGATCAAGGCTCAGGGCGTCAGCGGCCTGCCCACGGTCTCGCTCGGCGACTCCGGCCAGGTGGCCGTCGGCGACCAGGTCGTGGCCATCGGCAACCCGGACGGCCTCACCGGCACGGTCACCTCGGGCATCGTCAGCGCGCTGAACCGCCCGGTCAAGGTCGACGTCAGCCCCAGCACCGTGCAGGGCAACGGCGGCTTCGGCCTCCCGTTCTGGCAGGGCGACTCCAACCGCTCCTACCAGGGCAACTCCTCGCAGACCGCGTCCTACAACGCGATCCAGACCGACGCCTCGCTCAACCCCGGCAACAGCGGCGGCCCGCTGCTGAACGCCTCCGGCCAGGTCATCGGCATCAACGCGTCGATGTACTCCGACAGCAGTTCCTCCGGCTCCGGCTCCTCGCAGGCCGGCAGCGTCGGCCTGGGCTTCTCGATCCCGATCAACGCCGCCAAGGCGGTGCTGCCGCAGCTGCAGTCCGGTCAGAACATCACGAGCTGACGCGGTTCTGGCCGCTTCGTGGCGGACAATTGCCTCACACCATGGGTTAGAGAGTTCAAGGAGCAACGGGGATGACAGCCACCGAGTCCGACGCGCCGGCCCGGGTCCTGGTCGTGGACGACGAGCCCGCGCTGCGGGACGCGCTGGAGAGCAGTCTGGCCTTCGAGGGCTACGAGGTGCTGACCGCCTCGGACGGCCTCGAAGCGCTGGACGCGGTGGCGGCGGAACAGCCCGACCTGGTCCTGCTCGACATCATGATGCCGCGGATGGACGGCCTCACGGCCGTCCGCAGGCTCCGCAGCCGCGGCGACACCGTCCCGGTGCTCATGCTCACCGCGCGCGACGCGGTCGGCGACCGCGTCACCGGCCTCGACGTCGGCGCGGACGACTACCTCGCCAAGCCCTTCGAACTCGACGAGCTGCTGGCACGCGTCCGCGCCCTGCTGCGCCGCTCCGCGCTCTCCACCGCGGCGGGCCCTGCGGCGGACGCGGACGAGGTCCTGACCTTCGACGACCTCACCATGAACACCACCACCCGCGAGGTCACCCGTGCCGGCAAGCCGGTGGAGCTGACCCGCACGGAGTACATGCTGCTGGAGATGTTCATGGCCCACCCGCGCCAGGTCCTGACGCGGGAACAGATCCTCAAGGCGGTCTGGGGCTTCGACTTCGAGCCCTCCAGCAACTCCCTCGACGTCTACGTCATGTACCTCCGCCGCAAGACCGAAGCCGCCGGCCTCCCCCGTCTCGTGCACACCGTCCGCGGTGTGGGTTACGCGCTGCGTGCGTCATGACCGGCCGCTGGCGCCGGCTGACCCTCCGGGGCCGGCTGGCGACGCTGACGGCTGCGGTCGTCTCGGTGGCGGTGATCCTCTGCTGCGCGCTGGCGTGGTTCGCGGCGCGGGAGCAGATGAGCACACAGGTGAACGACACCCTGAAGCAGTCCTGGTCGGGGACCACCCCTGGGCAGGACCTCGGAGACAAGATCGTCCAATGGTGCCGGGGATCTGCCGAGCGGCCATTTGACCAGTCGCAGGCGGTCACCACCCTCATCTCGTCCTCCGGCCCCGTGTGCGGGGCGGGCGCCAAGTCGGTCAGGCCGACCCCCGACGACCTCTCCACCGCCGCCTCCGGCACACGGTCCCCTGCCGCGGCTTCAACGATTCACGACGGCCGCACATACGACGGGACGCCCATCCGCATCTACACGGTCAGCATTGGACCGGTCACCAACGGCTCGGAGACTGTCAACCTGGCCGTTTCGTTCGCGCAGCCCCTGCAGCCGATGGAGCGCGCGCTGGCCAAGCTCGCCCTGATTCTCCTGGCACTCGCTCTGCTCGTCATCGCGGGTGCGTTGATAGCGGCCTGGTACGTCGCCCGCACGGGTCTACGGCCGGTCGACAAACTCACCGCCGCCGTCGAGCACATCGCCCGCACGGAAGAGGTGGGAACCACCATCGACGTGGGCGAGGGCGAGGACGAGATCGCGCGACTTTCGTCCTCCTTCAACTCGATGTCCACCGCGCTCGCGTCCTCGCGGGAGCGGCAGTCGCAGCTGATCGCCGATGCCGGGCACGAGCTTCGGACGCCGCTGACCTCCCTGCGCACGAACGTGGACCTGCTGGTCCGGAGCGACGACACCGGGCGGCCGCTGCCGCCCGAGACGCACGCCAAGCTGCTGCGGAACATGAAGGCGCAGATGGGCGAGTTGTCGACGTTGATCGGTGACCTGCTGGAGCTGTCGCGGCCCACGCGCCGCAACGGCGCCAAGCCGTTGGAGGTCGTGGCGCTGCACGACATCGCCGCCCGCGCGCTGGACCGCGCGCGGCTGCGGGGGCCGGGGCTGGAGTTCACCGTCGCGATCGACCCCTGGTACGTCCGCGCGGACGCGCACGCGCTCGAACGGGCCGTCATCAACCTGCTCGACAACGCGGTGAAGTTCTCCCCCGCCGGCGGCACCATCGACCTCGGACTGCACTTCGGCACCCTCACCGTCCGCGACCACGGCCCGGGCATCCCCGAGGAGGACCTCCCCCACGTCTTCGAGCGCTTCTGGCGCTCGCCCTCCGCCCGCCAGATGCCGGGCTCCGGCCTCGGGCTTGCGATCGTCTCCCAGACCGTCCAGGACTGCGGCGGCGAGGTCTCCCTCTCCAACGCCAACCCCGGCACCCTCGCCACGATGAGGCTCCCCGGCGCCCCGACCCCTCCCCCGGACCTGCCGACGGCTCTGTAGGCCGTATTCCCAGGTCAAGCGAGATTCATCAAATGGCGTGAGCAGTACCGTTTCGTCAACGCGGCCTCAACGGGGCCTTGAGAAGCATCGGGCTCATGACCGATAACGAGCTCCCGCTCCCCGTTCAGGCCTTCCCCACCATGCGTGGGCTCGGCCGGGCCAATCTTCAGTACCTGCTGAAGATGTCCCGCACCTGGACGGAGCCAATTGTCCAACAACCTGTTGGACAATTGCCCTGGGGCCACATCACCGTCCTGTTGGACAAGCTGAAGACCCGGGCCGAACTGGACTTCTACGCTGCGGAAGCCGTCCAGCACGGCTGGTCACGCGGGGTGCTCCAGCACTGGATCGCGAGCCGACTGCATGCCACCAAGGGTGCCGCCCTCACGAACTTCGACCGAACCCTGCCCGAGGGCTCCGACGCGGTGCGCGAGTTGGTCAAAGACCCCTACCACCTCGATTTCCTCGAGCTGGACGGCGACGCCAAGGAGCGCGACCTGGAGGACGCCCTCGTCGCCCGGCTGGTCACGTTCCTCACCGAGCTCGGGGTGGGCTTCGCCTTTATGGGACGTCAGTACCCCGTCGTCGTCGGAGGCGAGACGTTCCGGATCGACCTGCTCTTCTACCACGCCCGCCTGCACCGCTACGTGGTCTTCGAGCTCAAGACCACGGACGCTCGCCCGGAACACGTCGGGAAACTCGGCTTCTACGTCGCCGTCGTCGACGACCTGGTCCGCGACGACGAGCGGGACGACTCGACCATCGGCATCCTGCTGAGCGCCGGCCGTAACGAGGCCGTGGTCGAGTACGCGCTCAGCGCCAACAACCGTCCCCTGGCATCCAGCACCTACACCGGGCTGCCGCCCCAGGTCCGTCGCCTCCTTCCGAGCGAGGGAGACCTGGCCCAGGTGGCTCAGGACGCGCTGGGGGAACCCTGACTCGCGGCAGCGTCTCATATAACAAAACAAACTGTCCCACCATATGAATACTGAGCCATCATGCTGGCATGTCCTCCAGTCAGCGTGAGGCCCACGCGTCCCCCCTCCCTGTTGCCGTCAGACCGGCTGCCCCGCACCGGCGTTGGGTGATGCTCGGGCTCGGGACCGCCGCGCAGACGGCGGCGTGCGCGTTCCTGTACGGGATGCCGTACCTGATCCCGTCGTTGCGCGGGGCGGAGGGGCTGACGCTGGCGCAGGCCGGGCTGTTGGTGGCGTGTCCGACGGTGGGGCTGTTGGTGGCGCTGTACGCGTGGGGCGCGGCGACCGACCGGTATGGGGAGCGCTGGGTGCTGGCGGCGGGGCTCGGGGCGGCGACAGCCGCGTTGGCCGTCGCGCTGACCGTGCACGGGTTGGTCCTGCTGGGGGCGCTGTTCGCGGTGGCGGGCGCGGCCGGGGCGAGTGTATCCGCGGCGAGCGGGCGGGTCGTGCTGGGCTGGTTCCCGCCGGAGCAGCGCGGGCTGGCGATGGGGGTGCGGCAGACCTCGACCCCGCTGGGGATGCTGGTCGCGGCCGTGGCGATCCCGCCGATCGCCGCCGCGCACGGCCCGCGCGGGGCGGTGCTGTTCGTCGCGGTGCTGTCCGGCGTGATGGCAGTGCTGACCGCGCTTCTCGTCGTCGATCCGCCGCGGGCGGCGCCCAAGGCGGCGGCAGCCGAGAAGCCGGGCAGCCCCTACCGCGGTGCGACTCTGTGGCGGATCCACGGTGCGAGCGCGCTGATGGTCTGGCCGCAGTTCACCATCGGCGCCTTCGGGCTGGTCTATCTGACGGACGTGCGCCACTGGTCCGCGGTGGCCGCGGGGCAGTTGATGGCCTGCGGCCAGGGCCTGGCCGCGGTCTGCAGGATCGGCGCGGGGCGCTGGTCGGACGCGGTCGGCAGCCGGCTGAGGCCGATGCGGTGGCTGGCGGTCGCGGTCGGTGTCCTGGGGGCGGGGCTGGCGCTGGCGGGCGACAGCGCCGTCGGCGTGGTCCTGCTGATCGTCCTGTGCGGGCTGGCGGCCAGCACGAACGGGCTGTCCTTCACCTCCGTCGCCGAACTGGCGGGCCCTGGGTGGGCGGGCCGCGCCCTCGCCGTGCAGAACACCGGACAGAACCTGACGGCGTCCCTGTGCCCGCCGGCCGTCGGCGCCCTGATCAGCGCCTCGGGCTTTCCCACCGCCTTCGCTGTCGCGGCGGCCTGCGCCTTCGCCTCGATCGCGGTCCTGCCCGCGACCAAGGCGGCGGCGTAGCCCGGGGCGGGGGCTCAGCCCGCCGCCCGCGCCACCAGATCGGCGATCCGGGTCTCATCGTTCATCCTGACGCTCGATCACTTCTTGAAGAACAGGACCAACTCGTAGCCGTCGGGATCGTGCAGGGAGAACTCGGTGCCCCCGCCGGACCGCTTGGTCGGTTCGCTCTCGGGCTTGTGTCCGGCGGCGACCAGCTCCTGATAGGCCTCGTCGAGGTTCTCCACCTTGACGTGGACGACCGGGCCGGTGGGCGCCTGGACGGGGCCGTCCGCCGCGGTGAAGGTGATCCAGAACCAGTTGACGTAGCACGTCGCCTGCGTGGCGTCCTGCTTGCCGATCCGGAACCCCAGGTCCTGGTAGAAGGCCACGGTCCGGTCGAGGTCGGCCACCGGGCAGGTCAGGCCGGAGATGCTGCTGAGCTTCACGCGAGATCCCTTCTGAAGTGGTGGGGGTGGGGGCGCGGCTCAGCCCCAGGCGCCGGCGATCTGACGGGTGGTCGCGTTGAGGCGGTTGAACAGGTTGGTGACGCCGATCATCAGGACGAGGCCGGCGAGCTGCTTCTCGTCGAAGTGGGTCGCCGCGGCGTCCCACACCTCGTCGTTGACGGCGTCGGCGCGGTCGGCCAGCCGGGTCGCGGCCTCGGCCAGGGCGAGCGCTGCGCGCTCGGGGGCAGTGAAGTACGGGGTCTCGCGCCAGGCGGCGACCGTGGCCAGTCGCTCGTCGGACACCCCGGCCTTGCGGGCCATCTTCGCCCCGCCGTCCACGCAGGCGCTGCAGCCGTTGATCTGGCTGACCCGCAGGTGCACCAGCTCCAGGGTCTGCTGGTCCACCCCGGAGGAGTGCGCGACCTTGGCGATCTGCTGGATCGGCTGCATGGCGTCGGAGAGGACAACGGCGGGGTTCTGCATACGGGACTGCATCGCGGTGAGCTCCTTGGTCGTTTTTCCGGTTCCGCCCCGTTCCCTCGGGGCGTGACTCCATGACAGCCGTTCCGGCACGCCGCGACGACGGCGGTGGGACACTGTGGGACAGCCGGAACAGCCCTGAGCAGGGCCGGTTCGGCCGGAGAAATCTCCGTGGGGGCGGGACAGAAGGGCGGGGGAACAGTGGTGGTACAGCCGCAGGCGGCGCGGCCGGAGCCGCAGGACGAGCTGGCGGACCGGTTGCGGATGCTCCAGGAGCTGTCCGGGCTCGGCGTCCGGGCGCTCGCACGGGACAGCGGCCTGAGCTCCTCGTCGCTCTCGCGCTACCTCAGCGGTCAGACGGTGCCGCCCTGGCCCGCGGTGATATCGCTCTGCCGCCTCGTCAAACGGGACCCGCGGCCACTGCGACCGGTATGGGAGCGGGCCTCGAACCCGCTGCCCGCGCCGCCCAGGACGAGCCGTCAGGTGCACTTCCCGCCCCGCAACGACCTGCCGCGCGACGTCCCCGACTTCACCGGGCGCGCGTCCCAACTCGCGGCCGTGCTGGACACGGTGGAGCGCAGCCGGGTGGTGGCGATCGACGGCATGGCGGGGGTGGGCAAGACCTGTCTCGCGGTGCACGCCGCGCACCGGCTCGCCGCCGACTATCCGGACGCCCAGCTCTACCTGGACCTGCACGGTTTCACCGAGGGCCGCGACCCGCTGGACGCGGATCCCGCGCTGCGCTCGCTGCTCACCGCGCTCGACGTGCCCTCCGAGCGGGTCCCGCGCGAGGGCGTGGAGCAACTGGCCGCCTGCTGGCGCGCGGAGCTGGCCCGACGACGGGCCGTCGTGGTGCTCGACAACGTCGCCGACGCCGAGCATGTGCGCCCGCTGCTGCCGGGCGCGGGCCCGTCCGTCGTCCTGATCACGAGTCGCAACCGGTTGGTCGAGCTCGACGAGGTACCGCCGGTCTCACTCGACGTGCTCACCACCGAGGAGAGCGCCCAGCTGCTGGCCCGCGCCAGTGGGGAGCCCGGCCAGTCGCCCGAGGCCCACGAGCCCGCCGGCACGGAGGGCCGGCTGGCCCGGGAGCCCGAGGCGGCGGCCGAGGTGCTGCGGCTGTGCGGGCGGCTGCCGCTGGCCCTGCGGCTGGCCGGGGCGCGCCTGCGGCACCGGCCGGGCTGGACGGTCGGCATCCTGGTCGAGCGGATGGCCGAGGGCGTGACCGAGTTCGACACGGCCTTCGCGATGTCGGTCCGCCAGCTGGACCGCGCGACCGGCCGCTTCTTCCGCCTGCTGGGCCTGCTGCCGGGCTCCTCCTTCGACGAGCACCTGGCCGCGGCGCTGGCCGAGGTCACGCCGCGCAGCGCCCGCGCGATGCTGGAGGACCTGCTCGACGCGCACCTGGTGCAGCAGCCGCAGGCGGGCCGCTACCGGATGCACGACCTGGTCCACCAGCACGCGCGCCGCGCCTGCGAGCAGCAGGACACCCCGGCGGAACGGGAGCGGGCGCTGGGCCGGCTGCTCGACTACTACGTGCACGCGGCCGCCGCCGCGGACGCGGCCATGCCGTTCCAGGCCCGCGTTCGCGCCGTCACCGCGGGCCTGCCGCCGGCCGAGCTGCCGCGCTTCGCCGACAAGACGGCCGCGTTCGCGTGGTACGCCACCGAGTACGAGAACCTGATCGCCGTCTTCGAGACCGCGGTCGCCACCGGCGCCGACGTCCACGCCTGCGAGCTGCCCCGCTTCATGCGGGCCTTCTTCGCCCGGCGCTGCGGCACGACGCACCTGAACTTCCTCTTCGAGCGCTCGCTGGCCGCCGCCGAGCGCCTCGGCGACCCGCTGCAGCTCGCCGAGGCCCACAGCGACCTCGGCTTCGCCCGCTACAACGCCGGCCGGATGGCGGACGCGGCCGCGCAGTACGAGACGGCGGAGTCGCTGGTCGCCGCGGCCGGCGACGTCTGGTCGCGGGCCGAGCTGACGATGCGCCGCGCGTTCCTCGGCTGGGACGAGGGACAGGTCGAGGAACCCCTGGAACTCTTCCGCGAGGCCGGCCGCCTCTACGCGGACGCCGGCTGTCCGAGCGGCGCGGCCCACGCGACCGCGTACGAGGCCTGGGCGATGCTGCAGCTGGGCCACCACGAGGAGGCGGCGCGCCTCGCCCGCGAGGCGCTGGCCGCCGCGCCGCAGGCGGATCCGGCGGGTCCCCCGGCTCTGACGGCCCGGATCACGCTCGGCGTGGCGATCGCGGACGAGCAGCCGGAGCAGGCCACCGAGCACCTGCGCGAGGCGCTGGCGCTGGCCCGTGAGGACGGCCACCGCCACAACGAGGCCTGGGGCCTGAACTGTCTCGGCGTCGCGCTGCGCCGCATGGGCCGGTACGAGGAGGCGCTGGCCAGCCACGAGGCGGCCTTCGCGCTGCTGGAGGAGCTCTTCGAGGAGCACTGGAAGATCCACTTCCTGAACTCCTACGCCGAGACCTGCCGCCTTGCCGGCCTCCCCGACCAGGCCCTGGCCCTGCACCGCGAGGCCCTGGAGCTCGCTCCCAAGCTCGGCTACCGCCACGAGGAGTCCCTCGCCCAGGCAGGCATCGCCCGGATTCTTGAGGCAACGTAGCCAGTTGCACCTGCCACTCCCCGCGGGAGCAAAGCCCTAAGGTCGAACGTATGGACACTGCGGAGCGTGAGGAGATCGCCGCGCTGCTGACGCGCGCGGCGGAGGCGGACGGGCGGCAGGCCGTTTCGGAGCAGGGGAGGCTGGCCCTGCGCAGTGGGCGGGCGGATGTGAACCACCTGACCAGCAGGGACGAGCGCGGGGCGCTGCTGGGCTACGCCCAGATCGACGCGGAGTGGGGCGCGGAGCTGGTGATCGACCCCGCCCGGCGGCGGGAGGGGCACGGGCGGGCGCTGCTGCAGCGGACGCTGAACAGCGGTGCGCGCAGGCTGTGGGCCCATGGCGGGCACCCGGGGGCGACGCGCCTCGCGGAGGAGTTCGGCCTGGTTCTGGTGCGCGAACTGCGCCAACTGCGCAGGACCGCGCCCGCGCCCACCGTCCCGCCGCTGCCGGAGGGGATCACCGTCCGGACCTTCGAGCCGGGGCGGGACGAGGAGGCGTGGCTGAAGGTGAACGCCGCCGCCTTCGCCCACCACCCCGAGCAGGGGTCGTGGACCCGGCGCGACATCGAGGAGCGCGAAGCGGAGAGCTGGTTCGACCCGAACGGCTTCTTCCTCGCCGAGCGCGGGGGCGAGCTCGTCGGCTTCCACTGGACCAAGGTCGAGGGTGGGCTGGGCGAGGTCTACGTGGTCGGGGTGAGCCCGACCGAGCAGGGCAGCGGGCTGGGCAAGGTGCTGACCGCGATCGGACTACGCCATCTGGGTGACGACCGCGGGCTGCCGACCGTGATGCTCTACGTCGACGCCGATAACCCGGCCGCTCTGCGGGTATACGAAAAGGCGGGCTTCACGGTGCACGAGGTGGACCTGATGTTCGGCGTGCGTGACTGAGCCCCTGGAAGGGTCCACCGGCGTCAAGAGGCCTGCAGACGAAGCACAGGCGACCGCCTCAGCTTTCCTGCAGGCCACGCTGTATTTACCTTGAGTTCAAATGCCGTTGCAAAGATCACGAAATGCGATCCGTCCCGTCTCCGCGGCGGCGGGCGGATGACGCCGCGCAGGAGGAGCCACCGACCATGACCGCCCAGCCTGCCTCGTCACCCTTCCCCGCCAAGCCGAGCCTGTCCGCGAACCCGACGGGCTCCGCTCCCGGCAACGTGCTCGTTCCCGAGGACATGACCCTGCCCGACGGATTCGACGCCGAGGCGCTGCCGGAGAACCGCTTCCTGGACCGCGAGCGCAGCTGGCTCGCCTTCAACGAGCGGGTGCTCGAACTCGCCGAGGACCCGGAGACCCCGCTGCTGGAGCGGGCCAAGTTCCTGGCGATCTTCGCCAGCAACCTGGACGAGTTCTTCATGGTCCGCGTGGCCGGCCTCAAGCGTCGCATCGCGACCGGCGTCGCCCAGCGCAGCGCCAGCGGTCTGCAGCCGCGCGAGGTGCTCGACCTCATATGGACACGCTCCCGCGAGCTGATGGCCCGGCACGCCGCCTGCTTCCACCAGGACGTGCTGCCGGAGCTGTCCGCCGAGGGCATCGAGCTGGTGCGTTGGGGCGAGCTGAGCGACAAGGAGCAGGCGCGCCTGCTCGCGCTGTTCCGGCAGCAGATCTTCCCGGTGCTGACCCCGCTGGCGGTCGACCCGGCGCACCCGTTCCCGTACATCTCCGGGCTCTCGCTCAACCTGGCCGTCGTCGTGCGCAACCCCGTCAGCGGGCACAAGCACTTCGCCAGAGTGAAGGTGCCGCAGTCGCTGTCGCGGTTCCTGGAGGCCTCGCCCAACCGGTACGTCCCCCTCGAGGACGTCATGGGCGCGCACCTGGAGTACCTGTTCCCGGGCATGGAGGTGCTCGCCCACCACGCCTTCCGGGTCACCCGCAATGAGGACCTGGAGGTCGAGGAGGACGACACCGAGAACATCCTCAAGGCGCTCGAGAAGGAGCTGATGCGGCGCCGCTTCGGCCCGCCGGTGCGCCTGGAGGTCGAGGAGTCGATCGACCCGTACGTGCTGGACTTGCTGGTGCGCGAGCTCAACATCTCCGCCGCCGAGGTGTACCCGCTGCCCGGCCCGCTGGATCTGACCGGGCTGTTCGCGATCGCGGGCGCCGATCGGCCGGAGCTGAAGTACCGGCCGTTCGTGGCCGGCACGGCGCGCGGGCTCACGGACGTGGAGTCGGCCTCGCAGCCGGACATCTTCGCCGCCGTGCGCGAGCGGGACGTGCTGCTGCACCACCCGTACGACTCCTTCTCCACCTCGGTGCAGGCCTTCCTGGAGCAGGCCGCGGCCGACCCGCAGGTGCTGGCGATCAAGCAGACGCTGTACCGCACCTCCGGCGACTCGCCGATCGTGGACGCGCTGATCGACGCCGCCGAGGCGGGCAAGCAGGTGCTGGTCCTGGTCGAGATCAAGGCGCGCTTCGACGAGCAGGCCAACATCAAGTGGGCGCGCAAGCTGGAGGAGTCCGGCTGCCACGTCGTCTACGGCCTGATCGGTCTGAAGACGCACAGCAAGCTCTCCCTGGTGGTCCGCCAGGAGGGCGAGACGCTGCGCCGCTACGCGCACGTCGGCACCGGCAACTACCACCCGAAGACCGCCCGCCTCTACGAGGACATCGGCATCCTGACCGCCGACCCGCAGGTGGGCGCGGACCTGTCGGACCTGTTCAACCGGCTGTCCGGCTACTCGCGCCGCGAGGCCTACCGGCGCCTGCTGGTCGCGCCGCGCTCGCTGCGCAACGGCCTGGTCAAGCGGATCCACGACGAGATCGCGCACCACCGGGCCGGCCGCCCGGCGCGGATCCAGCTCAAGGTCAACTCGATCGTGGACGAGGCCGTCATCGACGCCTTGTACCGGGCCTCGATGGCGGGCGTGCCGGTGGACGTGTGGGTGCGCGGCATCTGCGCGATCCGGCCGGGCGTGCCGGGGCTGAGCGAGAACATCCGGGTCCGCTCGATCCTCGGACGCTTCCTGGAGCACTCGCGGATCTTCCTGTTCGCCAACGGCGGGGATCCGGAGGTCTGGATCGGCAGCGCCGACATGATGCACCGCAACCTCGACCGCCGGATCGAGGCGCTGCTGCACGTCACCGACCCGGGCCACCGCGCCGAGCTGCAGGGACTGCTCGAACTCGGCATGGCCGACGACACCTCGTCCTGGCACCTGGGTCCGGACGGCGTGTGGACCCGGCACGCGCACGACGCCGAGGGGCGACCACTGCGCAACGTCCAGGAACTGCTCATCGACTCCCGCCGCCGCTCCCGGCGCGGCGAGGACAGCTGGGGCGGCCATGCCGGTCCCAGCTGAGCGGGGCTCCGACTCCACTCCGACCTCCTTACCCACGCCCAGGCACGACCGGGCCGAGCAAAGCAACGGGGACTGACCGAATGACGACCGAGAACGAGACGCCCCTCGCCGGGGCCTCCTCGGCCGAGGGTCTGCTGGCCGCGCACCTCGCCGAACAGGCGGGACGCTTCCTGCGGAACCTGCCCGACGTCGACCTGGGGACGCTTCGCCGCGTCGACGGAACGCTGCACGGATTCGGCGCGCTGCTCGAACCGTTGTGGGCCGAGACCATGCGCGGTGACCTGGCCGCGCTCGTGGTCACCCTGGGCCAGGAGCGCGGCTACACCCGGCGCCTGGGCCGGCTGCTGGCCGCCGTGGACTCGCTGACCTGCACCGACGCGGGCGTGCCGACGCCGCGGACCGCCGCGGACCCTGCCCGGCCGGCCGACAGCCCGGTCGGCGGCCTGCTGGCGCACCACCCTGGGGCGCCCAAGGCGCGGGCGATGCTGGAGCGCCAGCTCACCCTGGCCCGTTCCCGCAGCCACACCGCGGCCCTGCAGGAGCTGGGCTCCTCCCGGTTCCACTCGCTCGCGGACCGGATGACGCTGCTCGTCTCGGATCTGCCGCTGCGCGATCCGGCCGGCAACAACCCGCCCGAGCAGCTGCTCTCCTACGCCGCCCGGACCGGCGAGGCGCTGGAGGCGACCGTCTCCCGGCTGCCGCTGCACCGCGCGGTGCAGCCGTACAACGGCGACGCCCTGCACCGGGTCCCGGTGCCGGCGGCGGAGGTCAACGCCATAGCCGCGCACGAGGACGCGGCCTGGACGCGGGCCGGTGCGGCCGTGCGCTACGCCCGTTACGCGCTGGAGGTGTGTCGCCCGCTGCTGGGCGACCGCACCGAGGAACCGCTCGCGGGGCTGGCCCAGCTGGCCGGCCAGCTGGAGCGGCAGCAGGAGGCCGCCGACGCGGCCGAGGCCGCGTCGCTCGCGGCGCGCACCCCGCGGATCACCCCGGCGACGGCGTACGTGCTCGGCGTGGTGCATGCTGATCAACGTCTGGAGGTGGAGGCCGCGCGTCACGCTTTCAGCGTGTCCTGGCCCGACTTCCACAGCTCCGGATGGCTCACCGACCCATGGCTCGCGCGATCGACCTGACCGACGGCACAGCGAAGACCGACGGCAAGCGAAAGAAAAAGGACCGGGCACCGCGCAGTATGGAGCTGATCAAGGCCGCGGGCGTCGTCCTGTGGCGCGAGGGGGCGGGCGGGCTCGAGCTGGCGCTCGTGCACCGGCCCAAGTACGACGACTGGAGCTTCCCGAAGGGCAAGCTGGAGCCGGGCGAGAAGCACCGGGAGGCCGCCCTGCGCGAGGCGCGCGAGGAGACCGGGCTGACGGTACTGCTGGGCCGTCGGCTGCCCACCCAGCACTATCTCGTCCGGGACCGGATCAAGCGGGTGCGCTACTGGTCCGCCACCGTGCTGACCGGGGTCTTCACGCCCAACCGCGAGGTCGACTCGCTGCGCTGGCTTCCTGTCGCCGAGGTGCGCGCCCGGCTGAGCTACGAGCACGACCGCGCCCTGGTGGACGCGCTGCTGGAGCTGCTCGGGCGCTGAACCGCACGAGCTGCGAGACTGGTGGGACGTATGCGGCGCGGCTCCACGCACGGCGGGCTCGTGCTCTGACCGTGCCCTTGCCGTGCCGAAACCGTTACTACCGGTCTGCGTATCCCGGTGTCCGACACAGGTTCACTTTCCGTTCATTTGCGCAGGCCGAACGCTTCATCTGCCCTGCCTAACTTCGGTGACATCGGGGCCGACCGGCCTCCTGCCTCGCATGACGAACCGCCACCCACCCTCCTCCCCGCGGTGGCGGTCCCAGGAAAGGGACACCAAGTGAAGCTCCAGCGCAACGGCCGCACCAAGGCCCTCGCCATCGGCGCCCTTGCGGTCGTCAGCTCGCTGACGCTCGCGGCGTGCGGCTCCGACAACAACAGCAACACCAACTCCAGCAGCAGCCCGGCCGCCGGCGGTTCCTCCGCCGCCGCCGCCAGCATCGCCTGCAACGGCGCCTCGGGTCAGCTGCTGGGCGCGGGCTCCACCGCGCAGCAGAACGCCATGACCCAGTGGGTCAAGGACTTCCAGGCCGCCTGCTCCGGCGTGACCATCAACTACCAGGGCACCGGCTCCGGCGCGGGCATCACCTCCTTCCAGTCCGGCAAGGTGGCCTTCGCGGGCTCCGACGCCGCCATGAAGGCCGCCGACGTCGCCAAGACCCAGGGCACCGCCTGCAAGAACGGCGGCAAGGGCATCAACATCCCGATGATCGGTGGCCCGATCGCCATCGGTTACAACCTGCCCGGCGTGCAGAACCTGGTGCTCGACGCCCCGACCCTGGCGCAGATCTTCACCGGCAAGATCGCCAAGTGGGACGACGCGGCCATCAAGAAGCTGAACCCGTCGGCCAACCTGCCCAGCCTGCCGATCCAGACCTTCCACCGTTCGGACGGCTCCGGCACCACCGCCAACTTCACCGGCTACCTGGCCGCCGCCGCCCCGTCCGACTACACCGAGCAGCCGAACAAGCTGTGGCAGGCCAAGGGCGGCCAGGCGGCTGCCGGTTCCGCGGGCCTCGCGGCGCAGGTCAAGCAGGTCCAGGGCGCGATCTCCTACTTCGAGCTCTCCTACGCCACGCAGCAGAGCATCACCACGGCGCAGATCTCCACCGGCGCCTCCGCCCCGGTCGCCGTCTCCACCGACGCCGCCTCGAAGGCCGTGGGCGACGCCAAGGTCGTCGGCACCGCCCCCGACCTGGCGCTGGACCTGAAGTCGGCGTACACCACCAAGGCGGACGGCGCGTACCCGATCGTCCTGGTGACGTACGAGATCGCCTGTGACAAGGGCAACGACGCCACGTCCCTGAAGACCCTGAAGTCCTTCCTGACCTACATCTCCAGCACCCCGGGTCAGAACTCGGTCACCAGCCTCGGCTACTTCCCGCTGCCGGCCAGCCTGCAGGCCCAGGTCAAGACCACGATCGACTCCCTGTCCTAAGGCCTCGCTCCTTCGGGAGCGAGCCTGACGACGAGGGCAGGGGGGCCGGCGTCCGACGCCGGCCCCTCCTGCCTGGGACCGCACCGCCCCCGCATGTCACGACATCGAGCCTCGAACGCTCCCTCACGTCCGGTGCACCGCCGCCAGACGCAGCCCCACCAGGGACCGCGTCACCTGACCGGAGATCTCATGGAAACCCCACGCGACACAAGCGCTCCCCCCGGCGACCAGCAGCCCCCGCAGGGCGCCCACACCGCCACCCCGAACCTCGCCGGCTCCTCGCCGCAGCGGGGCCGTTCGTCGTTGTCGGACTCCAGCAGGACGGGCCGACGCGGCGATGCGATCTTCAAGTTCGCATCCAGCGGCAGCGGCGTGCTGCTCCTGGTGATCATGGCCGCCATCGCGGCCTTCCTCACCGTCCGTGCGATCAGCGCGATCAGCGCCAACCACGGCAACTTCCTGACCACGGCCGAGTGGCAGACCCAGACCGACCCGATCACCTTCGGCATCGCGGCCATCGCGCTCGGCACGATCATCAGCGCCGTCGTCGCCATGGCGCTCGCCGTGCCGGTCGCGCTCGGCATCGCGCTGTTCATCTCGCACTACGCGCCGCGCCGCATCGCCCAGGCCCTCGGCTACGTCGTCGACCTGCTGGCCGCGGTCCCCTCGATCGTCTTCGGTCTGTGGGGCGCGCTGTTCCTGGTGCCGCACATGATCGGCGTCAACGCCTGGCTGAACCAGTACTTCAGCTGGACCTACGTCTTCCACCAGAACGAGCCCGGCACTCAGCCGCGCAGCCTCTTCACGGTGGGAGTGGTGCTGGCGATCATGATCCTGCCGATCATCACCGCGGTGACCCGCGAGATCTTCCTCCAGGTGCCCCGTGCCCACGAGGAGGCCGCGCTCGCTCTCGGCGCGACCCGCTGGGAGATGATCCGCACCGCGGTGATCCCCTTCGGCCGCTCCGGCATCATCTCCGCCTCGATGCTCGGCCTCGGGCGCGCGCTCGGCGAGACCATGGCCGTCGCGACGGTGCTCTCGCCGTCCTATGTGATCAACTTCCACATCCTGGACCCCGCGGGCTCGACCATCGCGCAGAACATCGCCTCGCAGTTCGGCGAGTCCCAGGGCACCGGCCGTGACGCGCTCATCGCCGCAGGCCTGGTCCTGTTCGTGATCACCCTGCTCGTCAACGGCGGCGCCCGCCTGATCATCGCCCGCCGCAAGGAATACTCGGGAGCTGACGCCTGATGAGCAGCCTCGCCACCTCGTCCCGCCCGCTCGGCTCCTCCCTGACGGAGCGGCGCCTGCCGCGCTGGATGCCGGCCGCCAACCTGGTCCTGGCCGTGCTCCTCGGCCTCGCCATCGGCGCCGGCTTCGACCTCAGCAGCAAGCTGCAGTGGGGTCTGATCGCCGCGATCCTCTTCGTGGTCATCCAGTACGTCACCTCGGCCGTCGTCGAGGGCCGCCGCCACGCCAAGAACTACCTGGCCACCAGCCTCGTCTGGGTCGCCTTCCTGCTGGCCCTGCTGCCGCTGATCTCCGTGCTGTGGATGACCATCAGCAAGGGCATCGGCGTCATCAACGCCAACTTCCTGACGCACTCCATGAACGGAATTGCGATCAACCAGGACGGCGGCGGCCTCTACCACGCTCTGATCGGCACCCTGGAGCAGGTCGCCCTGGCGTCCCTGTTCGCCGCGCCGGTCGGCATCCTGACCGCCGTCTACCTGGTCGAGTACGGCCGGGGCAACAAGCTCTCCAAGGCGGTCAGCTTCTTCGTCGACGTGATGACCGGTGTCCCGTCCATCGTGGCCGGTCTGTTCATCCTTTCCTTCTGGATCATCATCCTCAACATGCCGTTCACCGGCTTCGCAGGAGCGCTCGCGCTGGCGATCCTGATGCTGCCGGTGGTCGTGCGCTCCACCGAGGAGATGCTGAAGCTCGTCCCGAACGAGCTCCGCGAGGCCTCCCTGGCCCTCGGCGTGCCGAAGTGGCTCACCATCACCCGGGTCGTGCTGCCGACTGCCCTCGGCGGCATCGTCACCGGCGTGATGCTGGCCATCGCCCGCATCGTCGGCGAGACCGCGCCGATCCTGATGCTGGTCTTCGGCGCCGACACGATCAACATGAACCCCTTCAGCAACCCGCAGTCCTCGCTCCCGCTGTACGTGTGGACCGAATACGGCAAGGGGACGGACCAGTCCCAGGCCCGGGCCTGGGGTGGCGCGTTGGTCCTGATCGCGGTGGTCATGATCCTCAACCTGGTCGCCCGCGGACTCGCCCGCTGGAAGGCCCCCAAGGGCGCCACGCGCTGACGTGCGCATCCCGGTATCCAGAAGACTTTGAAGGAAAGCGAAAGAACATCATGGCCAAGCGCATCGACGTCAGCGGACTCAACGCGTACTACGGCGGCTTCCGGGCCGTGGAGGACATCTCCATGGTCGTCGAGCCCCGCTCGGTGACGGCCTTCATCGGCCCCTCCGGGTGTGGCAAGTCCACCTTCCTGCGGACCCTGAACCGCATGCACGAGGTGATCCCCGGCGCCCGCGTCGAGGGCAAGGTGCTCCTCGACGACGAGAACCTCTACGGCGCGAACATCGACCCGGTCGCGGTGCGCCGCACCGTCGGCATGGTCTTCCAGCGGCCGAACCCGTTCCCGACCATGTCCATCAAGGAGAACGTCGCCGCCGGCCTCAAGCTGAACGGCGTCCGCAACAAGAAGCTCATCGACGAGGCCGTCGAGCGCTCGCTGCGCGGGGCGAACCTGTGGAACGAGGTCAAGGACCGCCTGGACAAGCCGGGTGCCGGCCTCTCCGGCGGTCAGCAGCAGCGTCTCTGCATCGCCCGCGCGATCGCGGTCGAGCCCCAGGTGCTGCTGATGGACGAGCCCTGCTCGGCGCTGGACCCGATCTCCACCCTCGCGATCGAGGACCTGATCGGCCAGCTCAAGGAGCAGTTCACGATCGTCATCGTGACCCACAACATGCAGCAGGCCGCGCGTGTCAGCGACCGGACGGCGTTCTTCAACCTGTCCGGCGTCGGCCAGCCGGGTCGCCTGATCGAGATCGACTCGACCGAGAAGATCTTCTCCAACCCGTCGGTCCAGGCCACCGAGGACTACATCTCCGGCCGCTTCGGCTGAGCCTCCCCAGAACCCCTCCGCGGCGCTACTAGGCGGTGCCGCCGCGGAGGCCAACGAACGAAGGGTCCGACGCTCCTCTCGGGAGCGTCGGACCCTTCGCTTTCGCACAGACCTCAGGTGGCACCACACCAGGGGGCGCGGAGAACTAGCCGACGATCGCCCAGCTGAGCCAGAAGACGAGGGCGGCGACCACCCCGGCCGCGGGGAGGGTGATGAACCAGCCGAGGACGATGTCCTTGGCGACGCCCCAGCGGACGGCGCGGATGCGCTTCGTCGCGCCGACGCCCATGATGGCCGAGGTGATGACGTGGGTCGTGGAGACCGGGACCTTGTAGGCGTAGGACGTCACGTAGAGCACCAGCGCCGAGACGGACTCGGACGCGAAGCCCTGCGGCGGGTCCAGTTCGATGATGCGGCGCCCCAGCGTCCGCATGATGCGCCAGCCGCCCGCCCAGGTGCCGAGCGCCATCACAATGGCCGTGGAGATCTTGACCCAGACCGGGATGTCGTGGCCGGAGTAGTGACCGGAGATGGTCAGCGCCATCACCACGATGCCCATGGTCTTCTGCGTGTCCTGCAGGCCGTGTCCGAGGGCCATCGCCGCCGCGGAGACCGTCTGGGCCATCCGGAAGCCGCGCTTGGCGCGGTGCGGGTTGGCGTGACGGAAGATCCACATGACGGCCAGCATCAGGCAGAAGCCCAGGACCAGGCCGGCCACCGGCGAGGTCAGCATCGGGATGATGACCTTGTCCAGCAGGCCGTTCCAGTAGACCGTCGTGCCGCCGGCCAGCGCCGCACCCACCATGCCGCCGAACAGCGCGTGCGTGGAGGAGGACGGGAGGCCGAAGTACCAGGTGACCAGGTTCCAGGCGATCGCGCCGACCAGCGCAGACCAGAGGATGACCATCCCGTGGCCGCCGCTGGGGGTGGCGATGATGCCCTTGCTCACGGTCTGCGCGACGCCCTCACCGAGGAACGCGCCGAGCAGGTTCATCACGGCCGCCATCAACAGCGCGGCCTTGGGGGTCAGCGCCCGGGTCGAGACGGAGGTCGCGATCGCGTTCGCGGAGTCGTGGAAGCCGTTGGTGTACGCGAAGCCGAAGGCGACAGCGACGACCAGGACCAGTCCGAAAGTGTCCACTGGCGGTTCAGGACTCCTTGACGGCGATGGTCTCCACCGTGTTCGCCACATGCTCGAACGCGTCGGCGGCCTCTTCGAGGACGTCGACGATCTGCTTCAGCTTCAGCACCTCGATGGCCTCGTACTCGCCGCTGAACAGCCGCGCGAGCAGCTTGCGGTGGATCTGGTCGGCCTGGTTCTCCAGCCGGTTGACCTCGATCCAGTACTCGGTCAGGTTGTCCATCGTCCGCAGGTTCGGCATCGCCGCCGCAGTCAGCTCCGCGGCGCGGGCCAGCACCTCGATCTGCTGCTCGACGCCCTTCGGCAGGGACTCCACCTCGTAGAGGACCGTCAGGTCGACGGCCTCCTCCATGAAGTCCATGATGTCGTCGAGCGAGGAGGCCAGCGCGTAGATGTCCTCCCGGTCGAACGGCGTGATGAAGGACGAGTTCAGCTGGTGAAAGATCGCATGGGTGAACTCGTCGCCCGCGTGCTCGGCGGCGCGCATCCGGTCGGCGATCTCCGCCCGCGCGGCGACGTCTGCGCCGAGCAGTTCCAGCAGGAGCTTCGAGCCAGTGACGAGGTTGCTCGCCGAGGAGGCGAACAAGTCATAGAAGCTCGTCTCCCGAGGGGTCAGACGAATACGCACAAAAGTCTCCGAAGAACAGGGGCGGACGTAGCGATGCTAGGCGCTGCGTCCGCGCTTTGCGCACACCGGGGTGCAACGCCCACGTCGGAGCAACGGAAATCATCCTTGCGCACGCACTGGCACATCGGTCACCTGCAAGTGCCGACCACGCTGATATTCGATATCCACCCGTGACCGGATCGAGCCCCGGCCACCTACCATGGGGGCATGGACGCCCTGGAGGCCCTGGCCGCCGACGAGACCCAGCCCACCGAGACGCACGACTCAGCGCACAGCGGACCGCACGGGTACAGCGCACGCAAGGACGACCACGTCAAGCGGCTGCGCCGGATCGAGGGCCAGATCCGCGGCCTGCAGCGGATGGTCGAGAACGACACCTACTGCATCGACATCCTCACCCAGGTCTCGGCCAGCACGAAGGCGCTGCAGTCCTTCGCGCTGAGCCTGCTGGAGGAGCACCTGCGGCACTGCGTCGCCGACGCGATGGAGAAGGGCGGCGCCGAGGCCGAGGAGAAGGTGGCCGAGGCCACCGCCGCGATCTCCCGCCTGCTGCGTTCCTGAGCCTGGTCAGACTCCCAGGGTCGGCGGCGGGTCCTCGTCGCTGACGCGCTGCTGCGGGACCCGCGGCATCTTCGGGTCCCGCTCGACGCGCAGAATGGTGTCGATCCGCTCCTCGGTGAGCCGTTCGCCGGGGGTCGCGGCGGCCGCGATGATCAGATCGCTGTACATCTCGATCTCCGCCAGGGCGACAAGGTCGTCCGCAGCCACGCGTGCCACCTCCTCACCTCACCGCCGACGGGCAGTCAACTCCTTACAGAGTAGGCACCACGCGCCGGGCGTGCATGGCACGTCTGGGCCATTTTGCGGGGGAGACCGCTACTTGTTGCCGGCGGCCGCGCTCGGACCGACCACGTCCGCGTCGGAGGGCAGCGAGACCTGCACCGGGGTGCCGAAGCCGGAGAAGACGCTGGTGGAGGTGACCACGACCTGGTCCTTGGCCGCCGTCGAACCGGGGACGTTGGAGAAGGTGAAGACCTCGACGACCTTGTTGATGCGACCGTGCTCGTCCAGCCACACGTCGTAGGGCACCTTCTTGACGGTGAAGGTGCGCGAGGCGAGCGCCAGCCCCTCGCTGGAGGGACCGCCGGTGGCCTTGGCCGCGTCGGCCAGATCGAGGGTGCCCTTGTAGTGCTTGAGCACCACGCCGCCCACGGTGGCCGAATCGACGAGCTGCGCGGTCTGCGCGCCGCGCAGCGCCTCCGCCGCGCCGGCCGGATCGGTCGCGCCGCTGCTCACCAGGTTGCCGTCGCCGAGCTGCTGCACCTGCAGCTTGACCCACTTGCCCGCGGGCACCTTGGCGCCGCTGTTCTGCAGGTAGACCAGACCGGGGCTGACGACCTCGACCAGCTTGCCCGCGGGCGTCGAGCCTCCGGCGGGGACGGTGACCTCGAGCCGCCCCAGGTGCGAGGAGTACTCGTACACACCCGCGCCGTGCAGGGTCATCTGCTTCTTGCCGGCGACGGTGTGCAGGGTGGTGACGTCCTGGATCGAGCCGTTGTGGCCGGTGATGTCGGCGGCGGCGCGCACGGCCGACAGCGGATCGGCGGCGAGGTGGTCGTCCGCCGGGTTCACCTTGACGGTCTGGGCGTCGTTGCTCGCGGTGGTCTGCCCCGACGAGGAGCAGGCGGCCATGCCGAGCACGGCGGCGACCGAGGTGGCGGTGGCTGCGGCGTGGAGAGCGGCGCGGCGGTACGGGCGAGACATACGGGTCCTCCTGGGCACGGCGTGCGCGGCGTGGCGTGCGCGCAGTGCCCAACGAGCTGTCCGGTGCGTGGTTACGGCCGTCCGGCCCAACGGAACTCTCAGCCTTCCGGGTTACCGTGGATCCGTGACCCACGACGCGCGTCCGGCGATCCCCCATCAGCGGCACGATGGAACGCCGGAGCACATCACGTCCGTGACCGAGAAGGGCGCGTTCGCCGTGGCGCACTGCAGCTGCGGCTGGCACTCCCCCGCTCGCCGCTCCCGCGACCGGGCCCGACGCGACGCCGAGGAACACCACACCGCGTCGGCGACCTGAGGTCCGTCCGTAGTCCGTCCGAGGTCTCCGGGGTCCGTCCGACGGGGGCGGGTCGTCCAGCCACCGAGACATCTGCAACCCTGTCGGGGGAACGCACGTCTACTCCCGCGTAACCATCAATTCGGGCGGTAGAAGGATCAGCATGGGCGACCAGGGAACCACGCGACGGAACCTGCTGCTCACGGGCGGCGCGCTCGCCGCCGGGGTGGGGCTGTCCGCCTGCGGGGCGAAGACCCGGTCCGCCGCCGCGGCCACCCCCAGCAGTCGCGGGGGCGCCGGCGCCTCGTCGAGCACCGGCCAGACCGTCGCCAGCAGCACCCCGGACTGGTCCGCGCTGGCACACCGGCTCTCCGGCAAGCTGATCCGTCCCGGCCAGGCCGACTTCGGCGAGGCCGCCGAGCTGTTCCAGCCGCGCTTCGACTCCGTCAGACCCGCCGCCGTCGCCTACGTCGCCGACGCGAAGGACGTCGCCGCCTGCCTGGCCTTCGCCCGCAGCACCGGCGTCCCGATCGTGCCGCGTAACGGCGGGCACAGCTACGCCGGCTGGTCCAGCGTCAACAACGGCCTGGTCATCGACGTGGGCCGGCTCAACTCCGTGCAGGGCGGCAGTGGCGGCACCGCAAGCATCGGCGCGGGCGCGCGGCTGATCGACGTCTACACCGGACTGGCCGCGTCCGGCCGGACCATCCCGGCCGGCTCCTGCCCGAGTGTCGGCGTCAGCGGCCTCACCCTCGGCGGCGGCGTCGGCGTGACGGGCCGGGCCAACGGCCTGACCTGCGACAACCTCGTCGGCGCGGAGATCGTCACCGCGGACGGGCAGATCCGCGAGGTCAGCGCCCGCCAGGACGCCGACCTCTTCTGGGCGCTGCGCGGCGCCGGCGGCGGCAACTTCGGCGTGGTCACCCGTCTCGACTTCCGCACCCACCCGGCCGACGACTGCGCCTACGGCTTCCTGTCCTGGCCCTGGTCCCGCGCCGCCGCGGCGATCGAGGCCTGGCAGCGGTGGGCGCCCACCGCGCCGGACAACCTCTGGGCCAACCTGCACATCAGCGCGTCCTGGGACGGCAGCCTGAAGGTCGAGTCGACCGTCAACCTGCTCGGCGGCTCCCGCACCGAACTGGCCAACCTGATCGACCGGCTGGCCGTGCGCCCGTCGAGCGTCTCGCTGCACAGCGCCTCGTACCTGACGACGATGCAGGTCATGGGCGGCGTCGCGGGCCAGTCCGCCGGGGCCTCCCACGTGCACGGCGTCCTGCCCGGCCACAGCCCCGCGGGGACCGTGGTCCGCTCCTCCTACGGGGCGCGCTCCGACGTCTTCACCCAGCCGCTGACCGGCGCGGGCGCGGCGGCGGTCGTCGCCGCGGTCGCCCGCTACCGCAGCTACGCCCCCAAGGGCGGCCGCGCGGCCGTCGCCTTCGACGCCCTCGGCGGTGCGATCAACCGCGTCGGCGCGCGGGACACCGCGTTCGTCCACCGCAGCGGGCTCTTCCTCGCGCAGTACACCGCGGACTACCCGGCCGGCGTCACCGGCGGCACGGCGGCGAACCACAGCTGGTCCTGGATCAACGGCACGTGGGACGCGATGCGCCCCTACGCGAGCGGCGAGGCCTACCAGAACTACATCGACCCCCAGCTGCGCGGCTGGGAGCAGGCCTACTACGGCGTCAACGCCGCCCGCCTGCGCAGCGTGAAGCGCAGCTACGACCCGAAGGGCCTGTTCCGCTTCCCGCAGGGCATCCCCTTGGGCTGACGGACCGCCGGACCGCCACGCTCATATGGGCGGAGCTCAGGCGGCCAGGTCCTGCGACGGCTCCTCGGGCGTCTCCGGCTGCAGCGGCGCCCCCGGCGTGCGGCCGCGGGTGCCGCGGGAACGCGGGGCGCTGACCGCCGGGGCGAGGGCCGTGCGGGTCAGCGCGTGGGTGAACGGGGTGAGCACCGCCATCGCCACCGGGGCGAGCAGCAGCACCGTGGCGGTACCGAGCGCGTACCCGCCGAGGACGTCGGTCGGGTAGTGCACGCCCATGAAGACCCGCAGGAAGCCCTCGAAGAAGGCGAGCGCGATCCCGACCAGCCCGAGACGCCGGTTGACCAGCATCAGCCCGACGGCCAGCGCCATGGTGAAGGTCGCGTGGTCGCTGGCGAAGGACCCGTTCGCCTGATGGCTCATCAACAGGTCGAGCTGGCCCGGGTGGGCGACGAAGGGCCGGGGGCGTTCCACCATCGCCCGCACCGGCACGTTGAGCAGCAGGGCCAGTCCGGCCGCGAGGCCCGCCCAGAGCACCCCCGCGACGGCGACCGGCGCGCTCTTCTCACGGCGGGCACGGGCCCACGCGGCGAGAAGCAGCAGCACGGATCCGAGGGGAACGCCGTACTCGCCCAGGAAGGCCAGCGCGGTGTCCACGGCGTGCGGGAGGCTCGTCGCCAGGCCGTTGACCGCCGACACCACCGACCAGTCGAGGCCTCCACCGCCGTCCGCCAGCAGCGTGACCACCCCGTACACCTCCGCGCCTCGTCAGCCCACAGCTATAGAGCAACCCCCGTTGCGTCGTTGCACCAAGGTCAAGTGTGCTCGCCTGACAGCGGGCACAACGGAGCGAATGCCCCAAAGCGTTCCGATCACCCAGGAAGTTATCGGAAAGTTGTGCTTCGCTCACGCCAGGCACACAACCGACACGGGAACACCATCAGTCCCTGGTGGCAGTCTCTGGTGGTCGGCGTCAGTGTCCGTTCGCGATGGTGCCGTTGGACTGGACCGCCGGCAGCGCGGCAGCGCCGTCCGTGGTGACCCGGGTCGCGCCGAAGTAGTCGCCCTCGGAGTCGATCGAGTCGTAGCGGATCACCGCGCCCGTGTGCGGGGCGTTGATCATGTAGCCGCCGCCGACGTAGATCCCGACGTGGTGGATCTGCGAAGGATCGTGCGGGTCGTGCGAGAAGAAGACCAGGTCGCCGGGCTGCAGCTGATCCCGGCTCGGGTGCGGTCCGGCGTACCACTGGTCCGCGGCGACGCGCGGAAGCTTGATCCCGACACTGGCGTACGCGGCCTGGGTGAGGCCGCTGCAGTCGAAGCGGTAGCCCTGGGAGGCCAGGCCCTCGCCACCCCACAGATAGGGGGTGCCGAGCTTGCTCTGCGCGTAGTAGATCGCGCCCGCCGCCTGCGAGGAGAACGCCACGGTCGTCGCGGCGGTGAAGGACTGCGCCAGCTTCTTGATGTTCTCGACGTAGTGCTGCGTCTCCGCGATGTTCGGCACCCCACCCGCGCTGATCACCGCGTACGGGCCGGCGTTGTACGCGGCCAGCATGTTCGCGGTGTGGTCACCCGGCACGCTCGCGGTGTCCTTGGCCAGCTGGCAGTCGTAGGAGGCGGCGGAGGGGATCGCGTCGGCCGGGTCCCACACGCTGGGCGTGTGGGTGTGGGTGGGGTCGATCCCGTAGATCTTCCACGTGCCCGGCATGAACTGCGCTATCCCCTGCGCGCCGACCGGGCTGACCGCGCCCGGCGAGAAGCCGCTCTCCTGGTACAGCTGGGCCGCCAGCAGAGGCGGCGTCAGTTCCGGGCAGAGCGTCCCCCACTGCTCGATCAGGCTCGTGTACGCCGCGGGCACCGTCCCAGGCGCCAGCGAGACCGCGCCCTGCGCGGCCGCCTGGTTGAGGTTCCCCGCCGTGATCATCACGGCCATCACGAAGGATCCGAACAGCCCCATCAGCCCGACCGCGACCCCGCCGCCGAGCAGCGCGGTCCTGCGCCGAACCGCCATTCGGGGCCTCCTCCTTCGCGGGGTTACGGGATGTCACCCATCAGTGTCGGTATGAGCGTTGCGTAAGACAATCACCGGCGACACAGACGGTAGACGGTAGGGTCGATCGAGCGACGTCAAACACGGGATCGGGCCCATCGTGGCAGTTGTGACGAGGGCCTCGGCAGGGAACCTCTTAGAAGTGGCCAAGTCGACATCGGATCTGGCCAAGAATAGGACTGGGCCCTTCGCCACGGCCGGGTGTCGGGCTTTGAATGATGATCAGGTGGGTGGTTGCTGTGTATCTCAGTGCTGGCAAGGGTGACATCAACACCATCATCGGCGGCATCGCGCCCAACTGGGGCCCGTTCGCCAACCTGGGCAACCAGGCCCGGACGATGGTGGAGGTCGTGATGGCGGTGGCCATCCTCGGCTGTCTGGCGATCGCGATCTGGGGCGCGGCCAAGCAGCGGATCGGCGCCACGGCGCTGCGTGACACGTTCAGCGCGGAACAGGGCAAAGGGCTGATCATCGCCGGACTGACCGGCGTGTTCATCATCGGTTCGCTGGGGACGCTCTTCACCATTGTGTATGGGATGGCGATCTGATGAACGATCTGATTCGTCGTCTGCGTCCTGTCTAGCCCGAAATGACTAGTCCGGTTCGGTGAATCCCCGCCCACGGGCCACCGTCCGGGTGACAGAGTTGACGCACGCCCCTCCGGGGCGCGCGCCTGCTTGCCCGCCTGCCCGCCCACCCTCGTCCCAAGGGGGCTGCCGTGTCCGTCTCCGACGACCAGCCGCACACGCGTACCCGCCTCCCGGCGGGCGAGCAGCCTGTGGGGCCGCAGGCCCCTGGCTTTCGCAGGCTGCGGCTGCTGGGCGGGGTGTTCGTCGTCGTCTTCCTCCTCGTCGTCGCGGTCGCGGTCATCAACCGCACCAGCGGCACGCCGGCCGCGTCGACCGGCCCCAAATCCAACGACGCCGGCCCCCCCGCGTCCACTGCGCCCACCACCCCGACGGGCACCGACCCGGTCACCACCACCTCCAACGGCATCGGGGTCCACTACCCCCACACCCCCGAAGGCGCGCAGAGCGCTGCGGCCAACTACTCGGTCGCCCTGGGCTCCAGCGACATGTACGCGACCCAGCCGCGCCACGCGATCGTGTCGACCGTCGCCGACCCTGCGGCGATCACCCAGCTGAACAACCGCTTCGACGCGTCCTACGACGCCGAGGCCAACCAGTTGGGCCTGACGAACGGCAAGGCACCTGCCGGGCTTACCTTCGTGTCCCGGACTGTTCCGGTCGGCACGAAGACGGACAGCTTCACTGCTGATGCGGCGACGATCGAGGTGTGGAACACCTCCGTTGGCGGCTTGGCAGGACAGGGCTCCAAGCGGCCGATCACCGAGTACTGGTACACGCTGACCCTCAAGCTCAACTGGTCCGGCGGCGACTGGAAGGTCGCCGACTTCTCGCAGGTGGACGGGCCGACTCCCATCAGCGGCGCCCAGACCGCGTCCAGCTACGGCGATATGGAGAACGCCGTCAACCAGTTCGGAGGGTTCCGCTATGCCCGTTGACCTCCGGAGGGTTCTCCCGGTCTCGACCGCCATCGCAGGCTTGCAAGTACTCCTCCTCGCGGGGGCGGCGGTTGCTGCGCCCGGTCCTGCCACGTCTCCGTCAGCAAGTCCCTCTGCGACGGGCTCGTGCAATGGGCTCTTCGGTCTCGCGAAGCAGATGTGCGAGCAGGGAAAGAACAGCACCACCTCGCCGATTCCCCCGTCCCTCGACCCCGTGCAGTCGCTGGCCGACAGCTGTGCAAAAGCCGCCGCCTGGATCGTCCGCAAGCTCTCCGACGGGATCGACGGCACCACCAACGTCGACTTCACCAACTCCGCGTTCCTGAAGCAGTACGCGATCGTCTTCGCCGCCGCGACCTTCCTGACGCTGCTGCTGTGGCTGCTCGCCGTCATCAAGCGCGCCGCGCGGGGCGTGCCGTTGCCCACCGCGTTCGGGGAGGCCGTCGGGCTCCTGTGGTTGACCGTGCTGGCCAGTGCCTTCACGCCGCTGATCCTGTACACCGTCGTCAGTGCCACCGACGGCATCACCGAGGGCATCGCCGCCGGGACGAAGACGGACACGGCCACCTACCTCGGGACCTTCGCCGACACGCTCACCTCGGGGAAGATCGGCGGCGGGCCGATCATTCTCGTGCTGGTGAGCCTGATCGCCATCGTCGCCGCCGCAGTCGTCTGGCTGGAGATGTTCGTGCGAGCGGCGATGCTCTACGTCGGGGCGCTGCTCGGGACGGTCGTGTACGCCGGCATGGTCGACAAGCAGCTGTGGAAGCACGTGCGCCGCTGGGCCGGGCTGATGGTCTCGGTGATCCTGATCAAGCCCGTCATCGTGATAGTGCTCGGCCTCGCCGGGGCCGTCGCCTCGTCCGCGGGAGCGAACGACGCGTTCGCGACCGTGACCTCGGGCGTGGCGATCCTGGTGCTGTCCATCTTCGCCAGCTCCGTGATCTACCGCTTCGTGCCCGGCTTCGGCGACGACATGGTCGCCATGCGCCGCGCCCGCGCCCAAGCGGTCAGCGCCGGGCGCGCCGTCGTCAACGGGCCCGCGAACTTCATGAAGCAGGGCATCAGCACCCACGCCAGCCGCGACGGCGAGAGCTCCGGCGGAAGCGGAGCGGGCGGCGGCAACGGCAGCGGCGCAGCCGCGGGCATCGCCGCGCACTCCACCCGGACCGCACCCGCCGCGCCCGCCGCCGCACCGCCGGCGCAGGGCGGCAGCCCGGACGCGTCCCGTAGCACCCGTACCGCCAGCACGTTCGCCAAGGGAGGCGGAAGCCAGCCGTGACCACCCCACCCGTCGGGCAGTACCGGCGCACCTACCTCATCGGCAAGGCCAAGCCGAACGCGGTGATCGGGCGGAACCGCGAGGGCGGCGAGGTCTTCCTGATCATCTTCTGCGCCTTCCTCGGCATGATGTGGGGGATCCTGGTCCCGATCCTCCCCATCCGGCTGCTCGGCCTGATCGGGTTCCCGCTCATCGGTTTCGCCGTCGTCTACCTGCCCTACCGCAAGCGGACGTTCTACAAGTGGGCGGAGATCAACCGCAGCTACAAGCGGATCGCCCGCTCCCCCGCCGGCGGCTACCGCTCCTCCGCGATGGAGGCCGGCACCCGGCTCTCCGGCGACGAGGTCGAGGTCGGCCCCCCGCCCGGCATCGGCCGGATCCGCTGGCTCGCCGCGCCCTTCGGCCCCGACGAGGTCGCCGTCCTGCTCCACCTCGACCGCCGCACCGTCACCGCCGCCATCGAGATCGAGGGCCCCGGCGTCGGCCTGCGGGACAGCGAGGACCAGGAAGCCCTGGTGGAACGGTTCGGCACGCTGCTGCGCCACGTCGCCAACGGCGACGGCTTCGTGACGCGCCTGCAGATGCTGGCCCGCACCCTCCCCGCCGACCCGGACGCGCACGCCAAGGACGTCGCCCGCCGCGGCGACGAGGATTCGCCGGAGTGGCTCAAGGACTCCTACGACCAGCTGCAGGCGATGGTCTCCACCTCCTCCGAGCAGCACCGCGCCTACCTGGTCGCCTGCATGCACTACACCCGGGAGCTCGCCGCCGAGGCGCAGGCCATGGGCCGCACCGCGCACGGCCGCGCCCGCGGCGACGAGGGCCTGGCCGCCGTCATGGCCCGCGAGCTCACCGACATCTGCGCCCGCCTCGCCGAGGCCGACATCCGGGTCCGCCAGCCGCTCGGCCAGGCCCGCCTCGCCTCGCTGCTGCACTCCATGTACGACCCGGACCACCAGATCGACCACATCCAGGCCATGTCCCGACGCAACGCCTGGCCCGCCGAGCTGGACGCGACCAACCCCAACTACCTGCAGGCCAAGACTCGCGAGTCGGTCACCCGCGAGCCCTGGTGCCACGCGACCGCCTGGGTCAAGGAGTGGCCGCTGACGCCGGTCGGCGTCAACTTCCTCGCACCACTGCTGGTGCACACCCCCGACGTGATCCGTACCGTCGCCGTCACCATGGACCTCGAGCCCACCGACGTCGCCATCGAGCGGATGCTGACGGAGAAGACCAACGACGACGCCGAGGCCAGCCGCGCCGCCAAGATGAACCGCACCGTCGACCCGCGCGACCTCGCCCACAGCGGCCGCGTCGACCAGCGCGGCGAGGACCTCGCCTCCGGCGCGGCCGGGGTGAACCTGGTCGGCTACATCACCGTCAGTTCGCGCTCCCCCGAAGCGCTGGCGCGCGACAAGCGCACCATTCGCGCCTCTGCCGGCAAGAGCTATCTCAAGCTGGAATGGTGCGACCGGGAACACCACCGCGCCTTCGTCAACACCCTCCCCTTCGCCACCGGCATCCGCCGCTGACCCCCGCCAGATCGCCCGAACCACAGGAGGCCGGCCATGGCACCACCGCTCGGAGGCTTGACCGAGGGGTTCACCAGCTTTCTCTTCGGCAAGATCGAGACGACCCGGCTCCCGGTGCGCACCTCCACCGGCCAGGCCCAGGCCGTCTACCTGCCGACGGCGGCGCCGGGCCTGGGCGACTCGGGCGTCATCATCGGCCGCGAGGTCTACAGCGGCAAGGGCTACGTCTACGACCCGTTCCAGCTCTACGGCCAGCAGCTGCCCGCCCCGCACTGGCTGGTGCTGGGCGAGTCCGGCAACGGCAAGTCCGCGCTGGAGAAGACCTACGTGCTGCGGCAGCTGCGCTTCCGCGACCGGCAGGTCGTCGTGCTCGACGCCCAGGGCGAGGACGGCGTCGGCGAGTGGAACCTGATCGCGCGGGCGCTCGGAATAACGCCCATCCGGCTCGACCCGATGGCCGCGCTCGAGGGCGGCGTCAAGCTCAACCCGCTCGACCCGGCCATCACCCAGACCGGCCAGCTGGCGCTGCTGCGCACCATCATCGAGGTCGCGATGGGCCGCGCCTTGGAGGAGCGCGCCGGCTTCGCGCTCAAGGCCGCCCACGCGCACGTCATCGCGACGGTGACGGAGCGCCAGCCCGTCCTCGGCGACATCATCGACTCGCTGCGCTCCCCCAACACCGACTCGATCGACGCGCTCGGCGTCTCGCTGGAGGACATCCAGACCTGGGGCCTCGACGTCGCCCTGGTGCTGGACCGCCTCGTCGACGGTGACCTGCGCGGCATGTTCGACGGGCCGACCACCAACGGCATCGACCTCGACGCGCCGCTGATCGTCTTCGACCTCTCGCACATCGACCGCAACTCGATCGCCATGCCGATCCTGATGGCGATCGTCGGCGTCTGGCTGGAGCACACCTGGATCCGCCCCGACCGGAGGAAGCGCATCTTCCTGGTCGAGGAGGCCTGGCACATCATCAACTCACCGTTCGTCGCACAGCTGTTCCAGCGGCTGCTGAAGTTCGGCCGCCGGCTCGGCCTCTCCTTCGTCGCGGTCGTCCACCACCTCTCCGACGTGGTCGATGGCGCTGCGGCCAAGGAGGCTTCCGCCATCCTGAAGATGGCCTCCACCAGGACCATCTACATGCAGAAGGCCGACGAGGCACGCGCGACCGGGCGGGTGCTGGGCCTGCCACGCTGGGCCGTCGAGATCATCCCGACGCTGTCGCCGGGCATCGCCGTCTGGGACGTGAACGGAAACGTGCAGGTGGTGAAGCACATCATCACCGAGCAGGAGCGGCCGCTCGTCTTCACCGACCGCGCCATGACGGAGGAGGCCATCGCCGAGCGCACGCGCGCCTCCCAGCAACTCGCGGACGACCCGGCGGCCTGATGTCCTCGTACCCCTCACCCGCCCTGCCGGGACATCCGGGCCCGGTCTGGCGCTCCCGCCCGCTGTGGCGCTCGCGCGAGCCGCGTCCGAGCAGTTCGGGCCCTTCCAGCCCTTCGAGCCCTTCGGGCCGTCCGGCGCGACCGCCGCGTCAGGTGCGGCCGGGGCAGGTGGGGCGGCAGTCCCCACCGTCGCAACCCTGGCAGCAGCCGGATGCGCGAGGGCCCGCGGGGCCGTCCGGACCGGTGGGGCAGCCGCCGCGCCGCCCGGAGCGGGGCATCCCCGACGGCCTGATCATCGGGGTGCTCGCCCTGCTGCTCGGCACCACCGCGCTGTTCTGGACCGCGACCGAGCTCGGCGCGCTCGTCAGCCACGGCGGCTTCCCGCACCCGCTGCCCTTCCTCTCGACGGCGGGGGCGATCCGTCACCTGGCCACCGCGCCCAACGACCTCGCGGGTGCCTGGCCCGGCACGCCGGCCCACGCCCTGCCGTCGGCGGCGGCGTTCTGGCTCACCTTCTTCGCGCTGTTTGCCCTGGTCCTGTTCCTGCTCCTGTCCGCCGCCACCGCACGTGCGAAGCGTCGCGCCGCCCACGAGGCGCGGGCGGCGGCCCCGGCCGGGGTGGATGCGGCCACCGGCCCGCCCGGCCAGCGGCGCGGGCCCTGGGAGACGTCCGCGCACCACAGCACGGCCCAGGACGTACCGGCCGGTCCCGCCTCCCCGACCATCCCGCACCCGAGCGTCCCCGGTGGCGGTCCCGACGCCGCCGGGATGGCCTGGCTGCCCGCCGGCGGTGCCACGGACGCGGGCACGCAGTGGGCCGACGACGGGTCGCCGGCCCTGGGCCGCCCGGCAGCGCAGCGTCTCGGCATGCCCTCCGTCGCCGACCCGGACATCTGGTTCCCCGACACCCACGCCGCACCGCCCGTCGAACCCGCCGAACCCGCCGGTCCGGACGCTGAGGGCGCCGGGGGCGCCGAGGGCGGTGCCGGCGCTCTCGCGGCGTCAGGCGTGGCCCTGCCACGGCCCGGTGGCTCGACGGCGGCCGGGTGGTCCGCGCGTGCCGAGGCGGCCGGCACGTCCGACAGTCCGACGGAGCTGCGGTTCGCGCTGCCCGCCACCGGCACGATGTGCGTGTTCGCGCCCGAGGCCGGAGCCACGGCCCGGCACGCGCTGATGAGCGCCGTCGTCGCCGAGGCGGGGGGCGGCCCGCTCGTCGTCGTCACCGCGGATCCGGAGCTGTGGGAGACCCGCCCGCCCCACCGTCGCGCCGTGCGCTTCGACCCGCAGCAGCTCACCGACGAGGATCCCGAGGCGCCGCGAGCCCGCTGGGCCCCGCACACCGGCTGCGCGGAACCGACCGTCGCCACCGCCCGGGCCCGCGCCCTGCTGCTGCCCACCGTCCGACCCGTCGCCGACGCGGAAGAGCTGGCCGTCCGCACGCTGGCCGAGACGCTCCTGCGCTGCTGGCTGCGCGCGGCCGCCCTGGATGGCCGTCCCTTCCGCCATGTCGCCCGCTGGGCAGGCGGCGGCTCGGCCGGCATCGGCCGGTCCGGCGGCGGTTCCGCGTCCGGACGTCAGGAGGCCGTCGCGCTGCTCCAGTCCGCCGCGACGGCCGTGGACGTCGCGGCCGGGGAGGAGG
The DNA here is from genome assembly GCF_003258295.1 of Streptacidiphilus pinicola. GTDB lineage: Bacteria > Actinomycetota > Actinomycetes > Streptomycetales > Streptomycetaceae > Streptacidiphilus > Streptacidiphilus pinicola. Next base: position 36,733 of record NZ_QKYN01000062.1, read on the forward strand.
CCTGGGCCGGTCAGCTCCAGTCCGCCCTGCTCCAGTCCGCCGCACCGCTGGACGCCGCGTTCAGGCGGGTCCGCGCCGCGCTCGCCGCATCCGCCGAGTTGCACGTGCTGGCCGCCTGCACTCCCGAGTCCCCGGCGACCGCCCTCGACCCGGCAGCACTGGTGCAGGACGGCGCCGCGGGCAGCCTCTACCTCCTCGGCCGCTCCGGCGACGGCCGCCTGCGCGAACCGGCGGGCGGTTCCGCCCCCGCTGTCCACAGCGCCATGCCGCTGCTGTCCGCACTTGTGGACGACGTGGTCCAGCGCGCCTGGCAGACGACCGCGCAGACGCCCCGGCAGGCAGGCGATCCGACGCCCCTGCTCGTCCTCGACGACATCGCCGCGGTCGCGCCTTTCCCGACATTGCCGCAGCTCATGGCCGATGGCGGCGCTCACGGGCTGCGCGCGGTGGCGCTTCTGCGCTCCCCCGAGCAGGCCCGCGCCCGCTGGGGCGAGCGCTCTGTCCACAGCCTGTGGACAAACGCCGACCACCGCGCCATCCTCGGCCCCCTCGCGCCCACACCGCTCGCCGCGCTCCTGGCCTCCCTGGGCGCCGCGGAGCACAGCGTCCAGGCGGGGCTGGAGCCGGACGAACTGCTGGTGCTGGCGGGACGTCAGCACACGGCGATGCCGCAACGTTTCCGCATCGGCCAGGCACGGGGCTGAACCCGGCCCCTGCCCAGCCACCTCCCCCTGCCGTACGCTCGGTGGTCCTGACCACGACGACGAAGGACCGCAAGAGAGATGAGCAGCAACGGGGGCTGGTGGCAGCCACCCACTCCGCCGGGCCAACCGGGCGGACCACCGCCGTACGGGCCACCGCCCGGCGGCCCATGGGGCCCGAACGGCCCCCTCGGACCCAGCCCGTGGGGCCACATCCCGATGGCCCCGAAGCCTGGCGTCATACCACTGCGGCCACTCAGTGTCGGTGAGATCGTCAACGCGATCTTCACGACCATCCGCTACAACTTCCTCGCGGTCTACGGCCCCCCGCTGATCATCGGCGGCGGCTTCCTGGCCGTCCTCGCCGTCTTCGGCGCGGCCGAGTGGACGCCGATGCACTCCTTCTGGGTCGACGCCCAGAACAACGCGCACATCGACGGCTGGAAGCCGAGCAACTCCGAGATCACCAACACCGCTTTCGCCTTCGGCGGCCTCCTCCTGCTGATCATGCTGGCCTACGAGGCCGTCTACATCAGCGCGAGCCTCAGCAGCGTCGCCACGCTGCGCCACGCGGTCGTCGGCCGGCGCATCCGCTTCCGCCAGAGCGCCACCGAGATCAAGCCGCACTTCTGGCGCCTGGTCGGTGCGACCCTGCTCATGCAGCTGATCTGCCTGGCCCCCATGGTCGTCGGCATCGCGATTCTCCTGCTGCTGGCCTTCGCGACGGACAGCGCGGGTCTCATCGGTCTGTTGGCCTTTCTGATCGTCCTGGCCTCGGGTGTCTGGGGCATGTACGCCCAGATCCGCCTGGTGCCGCTCAGCGCCACCGTCGTGCTGGAGGGCAAGAGCCCGATCGAGGCGATCAAGCGCGCCTGGCGGCTCAACGAGGGCGCCTGGTGGCGCTCGCTCGGCGTCACGCTGCTCATCGGCCTCATCGGCTCGCTGATCCAGTACGGCGTGAACCAGGTCATCAGCGTCTTCTACGCCGGCGCGATCGGCTTCGGCGGCAGCACGATCCCGACCGACCCGAGCAGCCCGACCTACACGCGGGACCTGCTGGTCGCCGAGCTCGTCATGATCGCCGTCCTGCTCCCCATCACCATCCTCGTCACCCTGCTGACGCTCCCGCTGACCACGCTCGGACAGGGTCTGCTGTACATCGACCGCCGCATCCGTCGCGAGAGCCTCGACATCCAGCTCGCCGAGGAGGCCGGCATCCCCTTCGCTGGCGCTGCTCCTCCCACGGATCTCGTCTGACAACGCAGGGAGGGGCTGGAGGACGTGAGAACGTCCTCCAGCCCCTCCCTCTTGTTGTTCCCGGTGTTGTTCCTGGAACGCAGAAGAGCCCCCTGACCGGTGGTCAGGGGGCTCTTCTTCAAAAGTTGTTCGGCGGCGTCCTACTCTCCCACAGGGTCCCCCCTGCAGTACCATCGGCGCTGTAAGGCTTAGCTTCCGGGTTCGGAATGTAACCGGGCGTTTCCCTCACGCTATGACCACCGAAACACGATGAGATTCATG
>NZ_QKYN01000063.1 GCF_003258295.1 Streptacidiphilus pinicola
CACCACCCCCGCAGGCCCCGCCCTCCCGGCGGGGCCTGCGGCGTTTCGAGCTCGCGCCGGCGGCGGAGAGGGTGCGCCGACCTGATCGTCACCAGCGGCGCCTCCACCGCGGGCATCGTCATCTGTGGGCTCGCGCTGCTCGTCGGGGCCGTCGCCACCCTCGTCCGGAAGCGCGCTCGCCGCTGAGGACCGCCCTCCGGGCACCCCTCAGGGAACGCGTCGGGCATCTGCGACACTGGAAGAACTATGCCTAAGCCCCTTCCCGGTGAACTCACCTTCGTTGCTCCCCGCGGGGCCAAGCCGCCGCGTCACCTCGCCGACCTGTCCGCCGCGGAGCGGAAGGAGGCGATCGTCGCGCTGGGGGAGAAGCCGTTCCGGGCGGACCAGCTGTCGCGGCAGTACTTCGGGCGGCTCGCCGCCCGGCCGGAGGAGTGGACGGACATCCCCGCCGCGTCCCGGGAGAAGCTCGCCGAGGCGATGCTGCCGGAGCTGATGACCGAGGTGCGGCACGTCTCCTGCGACGACGACACCACCCGCAAGACGCTGTGGAAGCTCTTCGACGGCGTGCTGGTCGAGTCGGTGCTGATGAAGTACCCGGACCGGGTGACGATGTGCATCAGCTCCCAGGCGGGCTGCGGCATGAACTGCCCGTTCTGCGCCACCGGCCAGGCCGGGCTGACGCGGAACCTCTCCACCGCGGAGATCGTCGAGCAGATCGCGGCGGGCATGCGCTCGATCAAGGCCGGTGACTTCGGCGGCGAGCAGGCCGGCGAGGACGGCGAGGCGCGCGCGGTGCGGCTGTCCAACGTGGTCTTCATGGGCATGGGCGAGCCGCTCGCCAACTACAAGCGCGTGATCGCGGCGATCCACCGGCTGACCGACCCGGCGCCCTCCGGCTTCGGGCTGTCGCAGCGCGGCATCACCGTCTCGACGGTGGGCCTGGTCCCGGCGATCAACAAGCTCGCCGACGAGGGCCTGAGCGTCCGCCTCGCGGTCTCGCTGCACGCTCCCGACGACGAGCTGCGGGACGAGCTGGTGCCGGTCAACACCCGCTGGAAGGTCGGCGAGGTCCTGGACGCCGCGTGGGACTACGCGGCGCAGTCCAGCCGCCGGGTCTCCATCGAGTACGCGCTGATCAAGGACATCAACGACCAGGCGTGGCGCGCGGACCTGCTGGGCCGGCTGCTGAAGAACCGCAACGCCCACGTCAACCTGATCCCGCTCAACCCCACCCCGGGCTCCAAGTGGACGGCCTCCCGCCCGGAGGACGAGCGCGAGTTCGTCCGCCGCCTCCAGTCCCACGGCGTCCCGGTCACCGTCCGCGACACCCGCGGCCAGGAAATCGACGGCGCCTGCGGCCAGCTGGCCGCCGCGGGCTGATGCAGTCCCGCCCGCGGCCTTAGACGGTCGTGGGCGGTGGGCTGCCGCCCGAGCAGCAGGTGCAGCGGCGCAGTGACGGGCGTTCCGGGAAGCCGCGAGCGCCGTTCTGCTCGTCGTCCGAGGCGGCCGGCAGCAGGCGCTGCCGCGGCGCTCGGCCGAGAACCCGGTCAGCACCAGGACGCGCCGCGCTCCGATGGTGGAGCGGTCGAACACCACCCTTGACTGCGGCTTCTGACGGACGGCCACCAGCGGCGCAGTCGGCCGCCGAGCCCCTCCCGATACCGGTCGGCTGCGGCCGTCAGACGCTCAGCGCCGCCGCGGCCAGCACGCCCGCGCCGCTGCCGGCGGCGAGGACGACCGCGCCGGCGGCGGCGGTGCGGAGGGCGACGGAGCCCTGGAGGACGGAGGTGGGCGCGCCCATGCGGCGAAGGGGGCCGTACGCGGCGCGGTGGGCGCCCGCGAGTTCGGCCAGGCGGGTGAGGAGTGCAGCCACGACGCACAGGGCGACCAGGCCGGCCTCGACCAGGGGGAGCGGACCGAGGTGCCGGTGCGGGGTGGAGGCGTACTGCACCCAGGCGACGGCGCCCATCGCGCCGGCCACGGCGAGCACCGCGAGCGGCGTGCCGAGCCGCCAGGCCTGGGCCTGCAGGCCGCGGCCGGCCAGCAGCCGGGTCGCCCGCGGGCGACCCCAGGCCAGGGACTGGCCCGCACCGTAGAGGAGCACCGGGACAGCGAGGGCGATGCCCGTCGTGGCGATGAGCCAGCCGACGGCCGCCGCCTCGGGGGCGTTGACGTGCACGGCGGTCACCACGACGAGGGTGCCCAGGGTCGGCAGCCCGGCCGCCAGGCCGATGCGGCGCAGCGTCGGGCGGCGCTGCGGCTCGTCGGAGCCGTCCACGGGCACGACGTCCTGGGGCCGGACCGAGGCCGCCGCGGCGAGGCCGCCGAGGGCGGGGATGATCGCGAGGAGGGTGACGGTGCCCGCGACGGGCAGGGCACCGGACGTGCCGAGCGCCTTGTCGAGGCGCCCGTCGGGCAGCAGGTCCACCACGTGGGCGCGCAGCAGCAGGAAGCCGCCGAGGGCCACGGCCGCGCCGAACGCGCAGGCGAGCGCCATCTCACCGGCCAGTAGCAGCCGCATCCGCAGCGGGCCGACGCCGGCCGCGACCAGTCCCGCCATCCGCTCCGGCTGCTGCAGCGGCAGGGCGCGTGCCCAGGCGCCGGCCAGGTAGCCGACGGCCACCAGCGCGGGCAGGCACCACAGCAGGCGGTCCACGGCGGGCCCGGCGGGGGCCGGCGCGGGCGTGGAGACCGCGCGGCCGAGCGCGCGCAGCAACAGCGCGGCCACGACCGCCGAGGCGACGCTGGTCAGCGTCCAGCGCAGCAGGTCCAGCGCACGGTAGCCGCGCGCTACACGGAGGTAGAACACGTAGGGGCGTCCTCTTCGAGCTCGCTCAGAGCGACGGCGTCCCGGGCGTCGACAGGGATGGCGAGGCGTCCGTCGGCCATCACCGCCACCCGGTTGGCATATCTGGCCACGCTCGCGTCATGCGTGGCCAGAATAAGCGTGATCTTGTGCGAGCGCGACGCCGTGAGGAGTATCCGCATCACCTGGTCCTGCGACTCGCGGTGCAGCGGGGCGGTGGGCTCGTCCGCGAAGACCACCGCGGGGGCGGCGGCCAGGGCGCGGGCGACGGCGATCCGCTGGCGCTGGTCCTGCAGCAGCTCGGCGGGGCGGCGCTTGGCGCATTCGGCCACGTCGAGGCGCTCCAGCCATTCCGCGGCCGAGGTCGCGGCGACCTTGCGGGAGATGCCGGCCAGCAGCATCGGCAGGGCGACGTTCTCACGGCCGTTCAGTTCCGGCACGAGGTGCGGCTCCGGGCCGACGTAGCCGAAGCGCTCGCGGCGCAATTTCTCCCGGGCCGCTCGGCCGAGCGTGTGAACGGGGGAGCTGTTGAACCAGATCTCGCCCTCGTCCGCGGGCACCATTCCGCTGAGCACGTCCAGCAGTGTGGACTTGCCGCAGCCGCGCGGGCCGGCCACCGCCAGCACCTCGCCCAGGCGGACGTTCAGGGAGACGCCGCGCAGCGCAGGGGTGCCGTGGTGCGACTTGACCAACGACCGTGCCCACAGCACGTCGTTGTCGGGTGGGGCTGCGCTCACGGCTTCCTCCGCCTCTGTGAGTTGTGGCTCACAGATTATGAACGAGTCAGACCTGTGCCGGTTGCGTGATGGTTTTTCAGGTCGTGTCGTGATTATCACTCACAAGAGTGATCGATTTCCCTGACAGAACACCGCAGGGCGGCTCCGGCTGGAGTAGCCGGAGCCGCCCTGCGGCGGAGGATCGTGCGGGAAGCCGTTACAGCTTCGTCCACGCCTCGGTGAGCACGCCGCGCAGGATCTGCTCGATCTCGTCGAAGGTCGACTGGTCGGCCGTCAGCGGCGGCGAGAGCTGAATGACCGGGTCGCCACGGTCGTCGGCGCGGCAGTACAGGCCGTTCTCGAAGAGCGCCTTCGAGAGGAAGCCGTAGAGCACGCGCTCGCACTGCTCGTCGGTGAACGAGGCCTTGGTGGCCTTGTCGGTCACCAGCTCGATGCCGTAGAAGAAGCCGTTGCCGCGGACGTCGCCGACGATCGGCAGGTCGTGCAGCTTCTGCAGCGTCGTGAGGAACGCGTTCTCGTTCTCCAGGACGTGCTTGTTCAGGCCCTCGCGCTCGAAGAGGTCGAGGTTGGCCAGGCCCACCGCCGCGGAGACCGGGTGGCCACCGAAGGTGTAGCCGTGCAGGAAGGTGTTGTCCTGCTTGTAGAACGGCTCGGCCAGGCGGTCGGAGATGATGCAGGCGCCGATCGGGGAGTAGCCCGAGGTCATGCCCTTGGCGCAGGTGATCATGTCCGGCACGTAGTCGAACTTGTCACAGGCGAACATCGTGCCGAGACGGCCGAAGGCGCAGATCGTCTCGTCCGAGACCAGCAGCACGTTGTACTGGTCGCAGATCTCGCGGACGCGCTGGAAGTACCCGGGCGGCGGCGGGAAGCAGCCACCGGCGTTCTGCACCGGCTCCAGGAAGACGGCGGCGACGGTCTCCGGGCCCTCGAACAGGATCTGCTGCTCGATCTGGTCGGCGCACCAGCGGCCGAAGGCCTCCGGGTCGTCGCCGAAGATCGGGGCGCGGTAGATGTTGGTGTTCGGGACCTTGTGGGTGCCCGGGACCAGCGGCTCGAACGGGGCCTTCAGAGCCGGCAGGCCGGTGATGGACAGGGCGCCCTGGGGGGTGCCGTGGTACGCCACCGCGCGGGAGATCACCTTGTACTTGGTGGGCTCACCCGTGAGCTTGAAGTACTGCTTGGCCAGCTTCCACGCGGTCTCGACGGCCTCGCCGCCACCGGTGGTGAAGAAGACCTTGTTCAGGTCGCCGGGGGCGTAGCTCGCCAGGCGCTCGGCCAGCTCGATCGCCATCGGGTGCGCGTAGCTCCAGATGGGGAAGAAGGCGAGCTGCTCGGCCTGCTTGCGCGCGACCTCGGCCAGCTCCTTGCGGCCGTGGCCGGCCTGGACGACGAACAGACCGGCGAGACCGTCCAGGTACTTGCGGCCGTTCGAGTCCCAGATGTACTCGCCCTCGCCGCGAACGATCGTCGGCACGGGGTTCTTCTCGTACGACGACATGCGGGTGAAGTGCATCCACAGGTGGTCGTAGGCGGATTTGGACAGGTCCTTGTTGGCGACCGCGTCGGCGCTCATCGGGTACCCCAGGTGTAGGTCTGTTTCCGGAGTTTCAGGTAAACGAAACTCTCGGTCCTCCGCACGCCGGGAAGCGCGCGGATGCGCTTGTTGATCAGTTCGAGGAGGTGTTCGTCGTCCTCGCAGACCAGTTCGGCCATCAGGTCGAACGAGCCCGCGGTGACCACGACGTAGTCCACCTCGTCCATGGCGACCAGTGCGTCGGCGACGTCCTCCACGTCACCCTCGACCACGATGCCCACCATCGCCTGGCGGGAGAAACCCACGGTTCGGGGATCCGTCACCGCGACGATCTGCATGACACCCTGGTCGAGCAGCTTCTGGACGCGCTGCCGCACCGCCGCTTCGGAAAGGCCGACGGCCTTGCCGATGGTCGCGTAGGCGCGGCGACCGTCCTCCTGAAGCTGTTCGATGATCGCCTTGGAGACGGAGTCGAGAGGAACGTTGGCGTTCCGGTCACGGTTGGCCACGTGGTCACCTTGCCTGATCGTCGGAATGTTCGCAAGTGATTCCGTTGCTGATGCTTGAAATCGATACTGAATCCATCGTCCTCGTCGTCCAGGGCTGTCGATAACCGCAGCACGGAGTTACCCTTGGCGCGACGACAACGACGTCGCCCCCGCAGTAAGTCGAGAAGAGGTCCGAAGTGAGCGAGCTTCTGAAGCTGCGCAACTACATCAACGGCGCGTTCACCGATGCGGCCGACGGTCGCACCACCGAGGTCATCGACCCGACGACGGGCGAGGTCTACGCCACCGCGCCGCTCTCGGCGCAGGCCGACGTCGACGCCGCCATGGACGCCGCCGCCGCCGCGTTCGAGGCGTGGCGGGACACCACCCCGTCGCAGCGCCAGCTCGCCCTGCTGAAGATCGCCGACGCGATCGAGGCCCGCGCCGAGGAGCTCGTCGCCACCGAGTCCAAGAACACCGGCAAGCCGCTCGGGCTGACCGCGTCGGAGGAGATTCCTCCGATGGTGGACCAGATCCGCTTCTTCGCGGGTGCCGCGCGCATGCTCGAGGGCAAGTCGGCCGGCGAGTACATGGACGGCATGACCTCGATCATCCGCCGCGAGCCGGTCGGCGTCTGCGCGCAGGTGGCGCCGTGGAACTACCCGATGATGATGGCCGTGTGGAAGTTCGCCCCGGCGATCGCCGCGGGCAACACCGTCGTGCTGAAGCCGTCCGACACCACCCCGGCCTCCACCGTGCTGCTGGCCGAGATCATCGGCGAGATCCTGCCCGCCGGCGTCTTCAACGTCGTCTGCGGTGACCGCGAGACCGGCCGCGCCATGGTCGAGCACGCGATCCCGGCGATGGCCTCCATCACCGGCTCCGTGCGCGCCGGCATGCAGGTGGCCGCCTCCGCGGCCAAGGACGTCAAGCGCGTCCACCTGGAGCTCGGCGGCAAGGCCCCGGTCGTCGTCTTCGAGGACGCCGACATCCCGGCCGCCGTCGAGGGCATCTCCGTCGCCGGCTACTTCAACGCCGGCCAGGACTGCACCGCCGCCACCCGCGTGCTGGTGCACGAGTCGATCCACGACGAGTTCGTGGCCCAGCTCGCCAAGGCCGCCGCGGAGACCAAGACCGGTCAGCCGGACGACGAGGACGTGCTCTACGGCCCGCTGAACAACGCCAACCAGCTCGCCCAGGTCACCGGCTTCATCGACCGCCTCCCGGCCCACGCCAAGGTCGAGGCCGGCGGCCACCGCGTCGGCGACAAGGGCTACTTCTACGCCCCGACCGTCGTCTCCGGCCTGAACCAGGACGACGAGATCATCCAGAACGAGGTCTTCGGCCCGGTCATCACGGTGCAGAAGTTCTCCGACGAGGCCGAGGCCGTCCGTAACGCCAACGGCGTCGAGTACGCGCTCGCCTCCTCGGTCTGGACCAAGGACCACGCCCGCGCGATGCGCATGGCCAAGCGCCTCGACTTCGGCGCGGTGTGGATCAACACCCACATCCCGCTGGTCGCCGAGATGCCCCACGGCGGCTTCAAGAAGTCCGGCTACGGCAAGGACCTCTCCAGCTACGGCTTCGAGGACTACACCCGCATCAAGCACGTCATGACCTCCATCGCGGAGTGACATCCTGACGCACCGAGGGGCCCACGGCAGCAGCCGTGGGCCCCTCACACGTTCCACGCGAAGCGGTGGGTGTGGATCCCGAAGTAGGGGAAGTTGTCGACCGCGGTGACGCCCTCGGCGGGGCGGACGACGTCGTTGATGAAGTCCAGCAGGGTGCGCGGGTCGTGGCAGACCACCTCGGCGAAGAGGTCGTAGCCGCCCGAGGTGAGCACCGAGTAGACGACCTCGTCGCGACGGCCGAGCAGGTCCGCGACCGCCCGGGCGTCGCCGTCGACCTTGACGCCGAGCAGGGCCATCGCCTGCCCGCCCATCGCCATCGGATCGGTCACGCCGACGACCTGGACCACCTTGGTGTCGATCAGCCGCTGCACGCGCTGCCGCGCGGCGGAGGGGGAGAGGCCCACCTTGGGGCCGAGGTCCGCGTAGGGGATCCGGCCGTCGCTCTGCAGCTCCCGCAGGATGGCCCGGTCGATGTCGTCCACGGGCACTACCCTGCCATCACCCGAAGACCTGATGCGCGTGGATGCCGTCGTCCGCGCCCTCCGCCATCACTGGCGTTCGCGGTCAGCGTGGGTGTCGGCCCGAACTTCGTCGGGGCTACGACGCCCTGGCCGCCGGAGCCAGGTGGCCAGTGGGCGGGTCCGTGGCCCCTTGGGGTCTGTGGTCCTTCGAATCACCTGATCTGACCCTTGTTGTATCGCTATTCGCCATGATCTGACGGTAGTTGAGAGAGGATCAGAAGGATTCTGTTTCTTTCATTGACGATGGAAAAGAATCCCCCTAGCTTTCCAGCCATGACCTCACTCGCCTCCGGGGAGAGCGTCTTCACCATCGTTCTCTCGCACGGCCCGCTGACCCGCGCTCAGATCGCGGGGCGGACCGGGCTGTCCGCTGCGGCCGTCACCAAGGCGGTGCGGCCGTTGATGGCCGCCGGGTATCTCGTGGAGGGGCCCGGGGAGGGGAGTCGGGCGCTCGGGCGGCCGGCGACGTTGGTGCGGGTCGATGCGGGGGCGGCGTTCTTCGTCGGGGTCAAGGTGACCGGGGACGAGATCATCGCGGTGCTCACCGATCTGTGCTGCCGGGTCCGGGCGGCAGCCCGCCTGCCGCTCACCGGGCGCGCGCCGGAGCGGGTGCTGCCCGTGCTCACCGAGCTGGTGCGGGAACTCCTGACCGAGGCGGACGGGTTCGGTGTCGCGGTGCGCGGCCTCGGCATCGCCGTCTCCGGTGACGTCGACGTCGACAGCGCCGAGGGCATGGTCCGGTACTCGCCGTTCCTGGAGTGGCGCGAGGTGCCACTCGCCGGGATCGCCGGAACTGCGACCGGCCTGCCGGTCACCGTCGAGAACGACGTGCGCGCGCTCACCGTGGCCGAGCAGTGGTTCGGGGCCGGGGTCGGCCTCGACAGCTTCGCCCTGGTCACCGTCGGCGCGGGCATCGGCTGCGGGCTGGTCGTGCACGGCCGGGTGGTCTCGGGCGCGCACGGCGTGGCCGGGGAGCTCGGGCACGTCTCCATCGACCCCGACGGTCCTCCCTGCTACTGCGGCAACCGCGGCTGCGTGGAGGCCGTCGCCGCCGACCCGGCGATCGTGCGGGCCGTCCGCGAGGTCACCGGGCGCCCGGTGACCACCCCGGCGGAGGCCCTGGAGCTGGCCCGCGCCGGAGACCGGGGAGCCCGGCAGGTCTACGCCGCCGCGGGACAGGCCATCGGCCGGGCCATCGGCTCGGTGGTCAACCTCCTCGGGCCGGAGCGCGTGGTCATCTCGGGGGAGGGCTTGGCCGCCTATGACCTGTTCGCCGACGGCATCCGCGACGCCTTCGCGGCCGCCGCCTTCGGCACCGCCGCGCAGTGCGACGTGGTGACCCGTCCGCTGCCGTTCGAGGAGTGGGCGCGCGGCGCCGCGGCAACCGCCATCCAGTCGTTCATCGGATCAGCAACATCAGCAACACCGGTCACCAGCAAGGAGCAGTCAGGAGTTCACCAGTAGTCAGGAGCAGTGATGCCGCAGAGCCGCACGTCCCGAACCGGACTCGTGCTGGCCGTCGCCGCGGGACTGATCGCCGCAGCCCCGCTCTCCTCCGGCCGGGCCCAGGCCGCGACGACCACCACCGTGACGCAGACCTCGACGACCGGCGCTCCCCCGGCCCTCGCCGCCACGCCCTACATGGGCTGGTCGAGTTGGAGCATGCAGTCCTCCTCCTATCCCGGGCTCAACCCGAACGGCAGCTACAGCTACCTGACCGAGGCCAACGTGCTGAAGCAGGCCGACGCTCTCGCCACCAAGCTCAAGCCCTACGGGTACGACTACGTCAACATCGACGCCGGTTGGTGGATGGACGACGCCTGGAACGAGGGCTTCGACCAGTACGGCCGGCAGGCCCCGAACCCCGGACGGTTCCCCGACGGCATGAAGGCGGTCGCCAACAGGATCCACGCACTCGGCCTCAAAGCCGGCATCTACCTGCCGGTCGGCCTGGAGAAGGGGGCGTACGGAGGCGGCCGAACGCCGATCTGGAATGCCCCGGGCTGCACCACCGCCGACGTCGTCTACCCCGACCTGCGCACCACCAACGGCTGGGACAGCTCCTACAAGCTGAACTTCGGCAACCCCTGCACGCAGAAGTACGTCGACTCCCAGGCGCAGCTGATCGCGGGCTGGGGCTACGACTTCCTCAAGCTGGACGGCGTCGGTCCGGGCTCGGACAAGTCCGGCGACCAGTACAACAACGTCCCCGACGTCGCCGCCTGGCAGCAGGCCATCGCAACCGCCGGACGCCCGGTCCACCTCGAACTGTCCTGGAAGCTCGACCGGGACTACGCGGCGCAGTGGAAGCAGTACTCCAACGGCTGGCGGATCGACACCGACGTCGAGTGCTACTGCGGCACCCTGGTGACCTGGGACAACTCGGTCAAGGTCCGCTGGAACGAGGCCCCGGCCTGGAGTGACGTGGCGGGCCCCGGGGGCTGGAACGACCTCGACTCGCTCGACGTCGGCAACGGCGCCATGGACGGCATCACCCCGGCCGAGCGCCAGAGTTACCTGACCTTCTGGGCCGTCAACAAGTCCCCGCTCTTCTCCGGTGACGACCTCACTCAGCTCGACGGCTACGGCCTCTCGCTGCTGACCAACCGTGAGGTCATCGGCGTCGACCAGAACAGCTCCCCGGTCGCGCGGCCGGTCAGCACCATGGGCGACCAGCAGGTCTGGGCCGCCCGGAACGCGGACGGCAGCTACACCGTCGCGCTGTTCAACCTCGCCGCCGCGCCGGAGCCGGTCACCGCCTACTGGGCCGCCCTCGGCTTCCACGGCAACGCCTCGGTGCGCGACCTGTGGAACCACCAGGAGCTCGGCGACTACCGGGACCGGATCACCGAGGCGCTGCCCGCCCACGGCTCCCGGTTGTTCACCGTCCGGCCCGGCGGCAGCCCGCTGGCCACCACCGCCTACGAGGCCGAGTCCCCGGACAACACCCTGACCGGGACCGCCGCCGTTTTCGCCTGCGCGACCTGCTCCGGCGGCAAGAAGGTCGGCAACCTCTACCAGGGCGCCACGCTGCGGTTCAACGACGTGACGGTGAAGCAGGCCGGGATCTACACCATCACTGTCGACTACATCAGCGGCAGTTCGGACCGCACCGCGAGGGTCTACTCCGGCACCGGAAGCGGCACCAGCCTCGCCTTCCCCGACACCGGTGACTGGAACACGGTCCACCGCATCAGCTTCCAGCTGGGCCTGAAGGCGGGCACCAACACCATCACCTTCGACAGCGGCAGCTGGTACTCGCCGGACATCGACAGGATCGACGTCCCGCAGGCAGCCGTCTGACCGAGCGACCACGGTGGGGCCCGGACCACACCCGGGCCCCACCTCCCAGCACGCCCCCTTCCCCCTGTGGAGTGCACCGTGGACGACCAGCCCACCCGACCCAGCCGCCGCGGCTTCCTCTCGCTCGCCGCCGCGGCCGGCGCCGCCACCGCTGTCGGCGGCTTCGCGCCCTTCACCGCCTCGGCCGCACCCGTGCGTCCGACCGCCTCCCCGCTGCTCGCCCCGGCGCAGGCGGCCCGGAACCAGCTGTGGTGGCAGGCGCCCGCCTCCGCCGACACGATGATCACGCAGGGCCTGCCTGTCGGGAACGGCCGGCTCGGCGCGCTGGCCGGCAACGACCCCGCCGCCGAGCTGCTGGACCTCACCGACCTGACCCTGTGGACCGGCGGCCGGAACGACGTCCTGCAGAGCGACGGCCAGTTTCCGTACGGACGCGACGACTTCGGCTCCTACACGCTGCTTGCCCAGCTCACCGTGAACATCCCCGCGCACGACCTGGGAGTGGTGAACAACTACCGTCGCACGCTCGACCTCGCGCAGGGCCTGCTCACCACGACCTATGACATCGGCGAGGCGAGCTACCAGCGGCAGATCTACGCCAGCCGCCCGGACGACGTCGTCGTGCTGCACTTCTCCCAGCGCGGCGGCGGCTCCTACACCGGTGCCGTCTCGCTCGCGGGCACCCACGGCGAGACCACCGGCGCCACGGACAGCGGACCGCTCGCCTCCTTCGGCGGCACCCTGGCCAACGGGCTCAGGTACGGCGCGGCCGTCACCCTCTCCAGCAGCACCGGAACGGTCGGCCGTGCCGGGACCTCGCTGACCTTCAGCGGCTGCCAGGACCTGACGGTCGTGGTCAGCGGCGGCACGGACTACGCGCCGGACTTCGCGGCGGGCTTCCGGGACCCGTCCGTCGATCCCCTCCCGCTCGCGCAGAGCAAGGTCCGCGCCGCGGCCGGCCAGACGCCGACCGCGCTGCTGCACACCCACGTCGCGGACTTCCGGGCCGCGTTCGGCTCCTTCGCCCTCGACCTCGGCGCCTCCTCGGATTCCCAGCGCCTTCTGGACACCGCCGGACGCCTCCAGGCCCGCTGGCGGGACAACGTTCCGGACCCGGAACTCGAGGCCGGATACCTGCAGTTCGGCCGGTACCTGATGGTCTCCGGCTCGCGCGGCAGCCTCCCGCTCAACCTCCAGGGCCTGTGGCTGGACGGCAACGACCCGGGCTGGATGGCGGACTACCACACCGACATCAACGTCCAGATGAACTACTGGGCAGCCGACCGGCTCGGCCTGCCCGCCTGCTTCGACGCCTTCACCGACTACTGCCTCGCGCAGCTGCCCTCCTGGACGGACATCACCGGGCGGCTGTTCAACTCGGCGGACAACCGTTACGCCAACTCCAGTGGCAAGGTCGCCGGGTGGACGATCGCCATCTCCACCAACCCCTACGGCGGAGGCGGCTGGTGGTGGCACCCGCCCGGCAACGCCTGGCTCTGCCTCAACCTCTTCGAGCACTACGAGTACACCCAGGACCGGGCGTACCTGGAGAAGATCTACCCGCTGCTCAAGGGCGCCGTGCAGTTCTGGGAGGCCCGCCTGGTCGGCGCTACCGTCACCGACCCCTCCGGGGCCACCCGCGAGGTGCTGATCGATGACAGCGACTGGTCGCCCGAGCAGGGACCGCTGAACGCCAGGGGCATCACCTACGCCCAGGAGCTGGTGTGGAACCTGTTCGGGCACTACGGGACCGCGACCGAGGTCCTCGGCCGGGACTCCGAGTACGCCAGGACCGTCGCCGGGCTCCGGCAGCGGCTGTACCTGCCGGTGGTCAGCCCCACGACCGGCTGGCTGGAGGAGTGGATGACGCCCGACAACCTGGGCGACCCCCAGCACCGCCACCTCTCCCCGCTGATCGGGCTCTTCCCCGGAGACCGGATCCGTCCCGACGACTCCACCCCGAAGGACCTCCTGGCCGGGGCGACCGCGCTGCTGACCGCGCGCGGCATGAACAGCTACGGCTGGGCCAACGCCTGGCGGGCCGCCTGCTGGGCGCGGCTGAAGCACGCGGAGAACGCCTACCGGCTGTACGTCACCAACCTGAAGCCGGCCGTCGACGGAGCCAACGGCAGCGCGGCCAATCTCTTCGACATCCTCAACATCTCGGACGGTTACGGCATCTTCCAGATCGAGGCGAACCTCGGCACCCCCTCCGCGGCGGTCGAGATGCTCGTCTACTCGCGACCGGGCTATGTCGAGCTGCTCCCCGCGCTGCCAACGGCCTGGGCGGCCTCCGGTTCGGTCACCGGTGTGGGTGTACGCGGCGGGTTCACGGCCGACTTCGGCTGGAAGAACGGCAGGATCAGCCAGGTGACGCTGCACAGTGCGACCGGCGGCAGCACCACGCTGGCGGCCAACGGCGGATCGCACCGGGTGAGCGTGGCTCCTGGCGGTTCGGTCACCCTGCGCAACCTCTGACGAGCGGAGTGAGGCAACGATGTCCCCTGCACTTCCCCAGGCCACGGCCGCCGTGCTGTCCGGTCTCGTGCTCGCGCTCGCGACGTCCTCCCTCGGCGCCGCTCACGCCGCGTCCGGCACGCGCGGCGACCTGGTCGCCGCGTGGTCCCCGAGCATGACCACCGCCGGGCCTTCGTTCGACCGTCAGACGATCCGGATGGTGGCGCACAGCAGCGTCGCGGGCGTGGCCGCCCGGATCACGCTGTCGAACCGGTACAGCAGCGCCCCGCTCGCCGTCGCGGAGGCGACGATCGCTGTCCAGGCGGCCGGTGGCACGGCCGTCCCGGGCACCGTCCGGGCCGTCACCTTCGGCCACGCCGCGAGGGTCACCGTTCCGGCCGGGGGAGAGGTGGCCGGTGACGCCGTGCCCCTCGCGGTCCACGCCGGGGAGAACCTGCTGGTGAGCCTCTACCTGCCGAACGCCACCGGTCCGTCGACCTGGCACTCCGACGCGTTCGACACCAGCTTCACCGCTTCCGGCGACCACGCGGGCGACACCGTCGCGTCCGCGTTCAGGGCGTCCACGAGCTCCTGGTACTACCTCTCCGGCCTGGACGTGGTTCCCTCGACGGCCCAGGGCGCCGTGGTGGCCTTCGGCGACTCCATCACCGACGGCTACCACTCCTCGACCGGCACCTACCACCGCTGGCCCGACCTGCTGGCCGACCGCCTCCAGGCCGGACCCGGCCCGCAGCGGCTGAGCGTGGTGGACGCCGGGATCGGCGGCAACCGGGTGCTCACCGACGTGCCCAACCCCTGGCAGGGCGTCAGCGCGCTCCAGCGCTTCGCCCACGACGCCCTGGGGCAGCCGGGCGTCAAGGACGTGATCCTGCTGGAGGGCATCAACGACATCGGCAACAACGCCGGACCGAACGGGACACCGCTGACCGTCGCGGAGCTGATCGACGGTTACCGCACCCTGATCGGCCAGGCGCACGCCGCCCACGTCCGGATCATCGGCGCCACCCTGCTGCCGATCCAGGGCAACGGCTACTACACGCCGACCGCCGAGACGCTGCGGCAGACCGTCAACCAGTGGATCCGCACCAGCGGCGCCTTCGACGGCGTCGTGGACTTCGACCGGGTCATGCGCGATCAGAACAACATCGCGGCGCTCAACCCCGTCTACGACTCGGGTGACCACATCCACCCCGACGACGCCGGTATGCAGGCCATGGCCGACGCCGTCGACCTCCGCCTGCTGCGGAGCAGTTGACCGTCAGCGCCGCACGGCGTCCAGCGCCAGCAGGGCGACGTGGAGGGAGAGGCAGGACTCGACCTGGTCCAGGTCCACGCCGAGCACCCGCTCGACCTTGTGCAGCCGGTCGTAGAAGGACGGGCGGGACAGGTGTGCCGCGTCGGCCGCCGCGGACTTGTTGCGGCCCTGCTCCAGGTAGATGCGCAGCATCGCGATCAACTGGCTGTTGTGCTCCGCGTCGTAGGCCAGCAGCGGACCCAGCTCGCGCTCGACGTACGTCTGCAGGCGGGCGTCGTCGCGCAGCAGGTGGAGCAGGCCGCGCAGCCGGACGTCGGGCAGGCGGTAGTAGGAGGCGGTGCGGGTGCCCGGTGCGGACGGGGTGTCGTGCAGGGCGGCGTCCGCGACCTGGGTGGCCTCGACCAGGGTGCGGCGGGCGTCGCGGACCGAGCCGACGGAGGAGCCGACGGCGACGACCGGCTCCGGGCCGTCCTCCTGCTCGGTGACCAGCCGGCGGAGCACGCCCGCGAAGCCGTCGAGCGCGGCGTGCTCGTCGTCCTTGGGGCCGAGGGAGACCAGCAGACCGACGGCCTCGTCGTCCAGCGCGCCGACCAGGGCCGTCAGCCGGCGCTCGCGGACCGCCGCGGCCGCGGTCTCGGTGAAGTCGCGCAGCCGCGCCTGCGCCTCCAGCGCCGCGGGCAGCGGGCCGCGCCGCTGCCGCAGTACGACGCCGACGAGTCGGCGCCCCTCCAGCGGGACGCCGAGCGCCGAGGCGCGCAGCGCCACGTCGGAGACGGTGAGCGCGTGGGTGAGGATGCCGGACAGCAGCGTGCGGTGGGTCTGCCGCTCCAGCGACTCGCGGTCACGGACCATCAGCCGGTTCAGCGCCAGTGTCGCCGCCGCACGCTCGACCAGCATGGTGTGCCGGTGCGAGGCCGTCTGCGGGACGGCGTCCTCCTGGGTGGAGCCGGGTCTGCCGATCAGGACCAGGCGCCCCCAGTCGTGGCCGCGGGCGCCGACCGAGGTGGTCAGCCAGCCGGTGCGCGGGTCGTACCCGGTGCGGCCCTGCGGCCGCACACCGCGCGAGCGGGACTCCCAACCGGCCAGCACCACCTGGGCGTTCTGCCCGGCGGTGTCGTAGGCGAGCACCTGGTGCGAGAGGTTCTCCAGGATCACCGGCGCGCCGGCCATCCGGGCCACCTCGCGCACGACCTCGACCGGCTCGGCGCCCTCGACGGCGAGCTCGTTGAAGGTCTGGTGGATCTCCTCCGACGAACGCAGCTCCTCCAGCTGCGCGTTGACGACCAGCGCGTGCACGGCCTCGGTCACCTGGACGAAGCGCAGCTCGCGCCGGAGCGCGATCAGCGGCAGCCCGCGCTGCTCGGCCGCGTGCACCAACGCCCGCGGCAGTGAGTCGAAGTAGCGGCGTCCGAACTCCACGACGAGACCGGCCGCGCCGACGTCGGCGAGCTCCCGCACGTATCGGGCCAGGCCCTCGCGGTCCTCGGGCAGCGCGATGCCGGTGGTCAGTATCAGTTCCCCGCCCTGCAGCATGTCGGCCACGTCGGCGAGCTCGCTGACGTGCACCCAGCGCACGGGGCGCTCCAGGTGCTGCGCCCCGGCCACGACCTCCGGCAGGCCACGGCTGACCACGTCCAGCTCCAGGACGCGGGCGACGGTGGGGAACATGGCGGGTCCTTCGACTCTGTGAGCGGGTGGGAACGCCTTCATAGTGTCAGGCTCACGCGACATTCCGGCAACGAGGTGTCGCCCGGCATCTGCTTTGCACCGTGTCATGCTGATGGTGATCCACCTTGCAGACTGTCGCTTGCCCGGCCCTTCCCGGAGCAGGCATCGTCGCAGGATGGGCGCTCCGCCCATCGCATGCTCCCGAGGAGAGATACCCATGGACCGGACCATCGTCGGCGACCGCTTCGACGCCGGAGCCCAGTACATCGACGGAGCCCTGCGGCCGGGCACCTCGGGTGACACCTTCGACGTCACCAACCCCGCCAACGGTGAGCTGGTCCAGCGCGTCGACCTGGCCTCGACGGCCGACGTCGACGCCGCCGTGGCCGCGGCCAAGCGCGCCTTCCCGGCATGGTCGACGGCCACCCCGGCCGAGCGCAGCGCCGCGCTCACCAGGCTCGCCGCCATCCTGGAGGAGCGCGCCGAGGACTTCGCCCGCGTCGAGTCCGCCCAGACCGGCAAGCCCATCAAGCTGACCACCGAGTTCGACGTACCGGGCACCGTCGACAACACCGCCTTCTTCGCCGGCGCCGCCCGCAACCTGGAGGGCAAGGCCACCGGCGAGTGGTCCGGTACGCACACCTCCTCGATCCGCCGCGAGGCCATCGGCGTCGTGGGCTCCATCGCGCCGTGGAACTACCCGCTGCAGATGGCCGCCTGGAAGATCCTCCCGGCCATCGCCGCGGGCAACACCATCGTCCTCAAGCCGGCCGAGCTGACCCCGCTGACCTCTCTGATGTTCGCGCAGGCCTGCACGGACGCGGGCATCCCCGACGGCGTCGTCAACGTCGTCACCGGCAAGGGCCGCAGCGTCGGCGAGTACCTGATCGGACACCCCGACGTCGCGATGGTCTCCTTCACCGGTTCCACCGGCGTCGGCACCCGAGTCGGCGAGGTCGCGATCCAGGGCGTCAAGCGCACCCACCTGGAGCTCGGCGGCAAGGCCCCCTTCGTGGTCTTCGACGACGCCGACCTGGAGGCCGCGATCAACGGCGCCGCCGCCGGCGCGCTGATCAACACCGGCCAGGACTGCACCGCCGCCACCCGCGCCTACGTGCAGCGCCCGCTCTTCGACGCCTTCGTGGCCGGCGCGGCGGAGCTCTTCGACTCGATCCGGCTCGGCGACCAGTTCAACCCGCAGACCGACCTCGGCCCGCTCGTCTCCGAGCGCCAGCGCGACTCGGTCGCCGGGTTCGTCGAGCGCGCCCGCGGCTACGGTGCCACCATCGCGGCCGGCGGCTTCGCCCCCGAGAAGGGCCACGACGGCACCGACCTCACCCAGGGCGCCTACTACCGCCCGACGCTGGTCACCGGCGTCGCCCAGGACGCCGAGATCGTCCAGCAGGAGCTCTTCGGGCCGGTCCTGGTCGTGCTGCCCTTCGACACCGACGACGAGGGCATCGAGCTCGCCAACGACACCCCCTACGGGCTGGCCGCCTCCGCCTGGACCACCAACACCTTCCGCGCCCTGCGCGCCACCCGCGAGATCCAGGCCGGGTGCGTGTGGGTCAACGACCACATCCCGATCATCAGCGAGATGCCCCACGGCGGCTACAAGGCCTCCGGTTACGGCAAGGACATGTCGCAGTACTCGCTCGACGAGTACACGCAGGTCAAGCACGTGATGCAGGACATCACCGCGCTGGCCCGCAAGGACTGGCACCGCACGATCTTCGGCGACCGGTAGTCAGTCCTTCACTCTCCCACCCTCTACGTGCCGGCGGCCGGAGCGGCCGCCGGGACCAAGAAAGCAGTGAGACCTATGGATCCGGCCCACTCGATCGCCGACGTCCAGTACACCCCCTTCTGGCTCGCGGACCCCGCGAAGCCCGAGCCCGAGCCGGCCCTGGTCGGCGACACCCACTGCGACCTGCTGGTCGTCGGCGGCGGCTACACCGGCCTGTGGACCGCCCTGATCGCCAAGGAGCGCGACCCCTCCCTCGACGTCGTCCTGCTCGAGGGCAAGGAGATCGGCTGGGCCGCCTCCGGCCGCAACGGCGGCTTCTGCGCGGCCAGCCTCACCCACGGCTTCTCCAACGGCCTGGAGCGCTGGCCCGACGAGCTGCGCACGCTGGAGCGGCTCGGGCGGGAGAACCTCGACGCGATCGAGGCCGCGGTCAAGCGCTACGCCATCGACTGCGACTTCGAGCGCACCGGAGAGCTGGACGTGGCCACCGAGCCGCACCAGGTCGAGGAGCTGCGCGAGAGCGTGCAACAGATGCGCGAGTACGGCACCGAGGCCCAGTTCCTCGACGCGGACGCGGTCCGCGCGGAGGTCAATTCGCCCACTTTCCTCGCCGGCGTCTGGCACCGCGACGACGTCGCCATGGTCCACCCCGCCAAGCTGGCCTGGGGCCTCAAGCGCGCCTGCATGGAGCTCGGCGTCCGTGTCCACGAGCACTCCCCGGCGACCGACCTGGCCCCCAAGGGCGCGGGCATGGCCGCCAAGACCCCCTACGGCCGGGTCTTCGCCCGCCATGTCGCGCTCGGCACCAACATCTTCCCCAACCTGGTCAAGCGGGTCCGCCCGTTCCTCGCGCCGGTCTACGACTACGCGCTGATGACCGAGCCGCTGACCGAGGAGCAGCTCGCCTCGATCGGCTGGAAGAACCGCCAGGGCCTCGGCGACTCCAACAACCAGTTCCACTACTTCCGGATCACCGCCGACAACCGGATCCTGTGGGGCGGCTACGACGCCGTCTACCACTACGGCGGCAAGGTCCGCGACGAGTACGACCACCGGCCCGAGACCTACGTCAAGCTGGCCGAGCACTTCTTCACGGCCTTCCCACAGCTGGAGGGCCTGAAGTTCAGCCACGCCTGGGGCGGCGCGATCGACACCTGCAGCCGCTTCTCCGCGTTCTTCGGCACCGCCCACAAGGGTCGGGTCTCCTACGCGCTGGGCTACACCGGCCTCGGCGTCGGCGCGACGCGCTTCGGCGCCGAGGTCATGCTCGACCTGCTCGCGGGCGAGCCAACCGAGCGGACCGAGCTGGAGATGGTCAAGTCCAAGCCGCTGCCGTTCCCGCCCGAACCGGTGAAGTGGATCGGTATCGAGATGACGCGCTGGTCCCTCGACCGCGCCGACCACAACGCCGGCAAGCGCAATCTCTGGCTGAAGACCATGGACGCCCTCGGGCTCGGCTTCGACAGCTAGCCCGACTGGTTCTGCATGTGCATGGCGGCGCACACCCTATAGCGGGTGTGCGCCGCTTTCGCGCCTATACGCGCCTTCCCGTCACGGCGAGCCGGGCCCCGCTCACGATGGTCCCGAAAACGCTGTAAGAGTCGGACGTCGAACCGCTCTCTCCCCTTAGCCCCGGTTTTCGCCACCCCCGGGGCCCGGCCGGCTGATGTGGAGGGCGAGAGTCATGGGAAGTGTCGAACCGAACACCGCGATCGCGTGGCTGGCGGCGGCAGCCCCCGACCCCGAGGCGTGCCGATGGGAGTGGGAACGCAGCGCCATGGGCATCGCCCTGCTGCCCGCCGGCCGGCTCTGGGACGTCCTGATCGTCCCCGGCGACCTGGGCAGACTCACCGCCGACGTACTGCTGCGCCTCGACAACGACCCGGGACCGGTCCTGGTCGACTTCGGCGACTACCGCTTCGGCTTCCTCGTGCCCCCGGGCACCGCCGCCCGCTGGGTCGGCACCGGCATCCGCACCGCCGGCCCCGGCACCTGGCTCGCCGTCCCCCACCCCTCCCGGGCAGGCCGCGGCCTGCGCTGGCTGGTGCCCCCGGACGGGACCGGCCTGCTCAACGACCCGATGCTGCTGGAGCTCGCCATGCATGAGGCGGCGGCGCTGCTCACCGCCGGGTTGGGTGGGGAGCTCGACGACGGAGGAGACGGGAGTGACGGACGAGGCGACCACGAACCCCGGGAGCCGGACGGGGTGTAAGGCAGACGGCGAATCACCCGACAGGCTGTGGATTGAGGGCGCCTTCCGGCCGAAACAGAATGTAGAGAGCGCGGCACCGCACAGCAGCCCGTAGTGCCCCGCCCGGACTCGGAGGCAGACGTTGAGCAAGCACATCACCCACTGGATCGCCGGCGAGGCCGTTCCCACGGCAGGCGCCGCCCCGCGTCGCGGTGACATCTACGACCCGGCCACCGGCAAGGTCTCCGGCCAGGTCGACTTCGCCACCATCACCGAGGTCGACGCGGCCGTCTCCGCCGCCGTCACCGCGTTCGCCGACTGGCGCAACGCCTCGCTGGCCAAGCGCTCGACGGTGCTGTTCCGCTTCCGCGAGCTGCTGAACGAGCGCAAGGACGAGCTGGCCTCGATCATCGTCTCCGAGCACGGCAAGGTGCACTCGGACGCGCTGGGCGAGATCGCCCGCGGCCTCGAGGTCGTCGAGTACGCCTGCGGCATCCCGCAGCTGCTCAAGGGCGGCTTCACCGAGCAGGCCTCGACCGGCATCGACGTCTACTCGATCCGCCAGCCGCTCGGCCCCGTCGCGATCATCTCGCCGTTCAACTTCCCGGCGATGGTCCCCATGTGGTTCTTCCCGATCGCCATCGCGGCCGGCAACACCGTCATCCTGAAGCCGTCGGAGAAGGACCCCTCCGCCGCCAACTTCCTCGCCGGGCTCTGGGCCGAGGCCGGCCTCCCGGCCGGCGTCTTCAACGTCGTGCACGGCGACAAGGTCTCCGTCGACCGCCTGCTGGAGCACCCGGACGTCAAGTCCGTGTCGTTCGTGGGCTCGACCCCGATCGCCCGCTACGTCTACGAGACCGGCACCCGCTACGGCAAGCGCGTCCAGGCTCTGGGCGGCGCCAAGAACCACATGCTGGTCCTGCCGGACTCCGACCTGGACCTGGCCGCGGACGCGGCGATCAACGCCGGCTTCGGGGCGGCCGGCGAGCGCTGCATGGCCATCTCGGTCCTCGTCGCCGTCGAGCCGATCGCGGACGAGCTGATCGAGAAGATCAAGTCCCGCATGGCGACCCTGACGGTCGGCCCCGGCTGCAACGGCGACTCCGACATGGGCCCGCTGGTCACCGGCGTGCACCGCGACAAGGTTGTCTCCTACCTGGACTCCGGTGTCGCCGACGGCGCCGATCTGGTGGTCGACGGCCGGAAGCACCCGATCGCGGGCGAGGACTCCGTCGACGGCTTCTGGCTCGGCCCGACGCTCTTCGACAACGTCAAGCCCGGCATGTCCGTCTACAACGACGAGATCTTCGGCCCCGTGCTGTCCGTCGTCCGGGTGAACTCCTACGACGAGGGCCTGGCGCTCATCAACGCCAACCCCTACGGCAACGGCACCGCCATCTTCACCAACGACGGCGGCGCGGCCCGGCGCTTCCAGAACGAGGTCGAGGTCGGCATGGTCGGCATCAACGTGCCGATCCCGGTCCCCGTCTCCTACTACTCCTTCGGCGGCTGGAAGGCCTCCCTCTTCGGTGACCTCCATGCCTACGGCGCGGACGGTGTCCAGTTCTTCACCCGCGGCAAGGCGGTCACCCAGCGCTGGCTCGACCCGAGCCACGGCGGCATCAACCTGGGCTTCCCGACCAACTCCTGACCTGCGCGGACGGTCCCCGACGGGGCCCGGCAGCCGATTTGACTCGGCCTGCCGGGCCCCGTAACGTTCTCCGAGTTGCCCCGGCCACCACCCCCCGAAGGGGGAGGGAAATGGGATGACAAAACCACTGGAAATCGGAGCTGAAAAGCTCTGATAGAGTGGATAACGAAGGAAGCGCCCGGAGGGCCCGGTGAAACGGGGCCGAAGGAAGCGTCCGTTCCTTGAGAACTCAACAGCGTGCCAAAAGTCAACGCCAGTTACTTTTGAGAAACAAATTTCAGCGAGGACGCTGTGCACGGGTCCGCTCATTCCAGCGGATGCTGTGCCGCTCTGCGCGAATACTGTGCCTTATTTAAAGGCCAAAGCATTCACGGAGAGTTTGATCCTGGCTCAGGACGAACGCTGGCGGCGTGCTTAACACATGCAAGTCGAACGGTGAAGCCCTTCGGGGTGGATCAGTGGCGAACGGGTGAGTAACACGTGGGCAATCTGCCCTGCACTCTGGGACAAGCCTTGGAAACGAGGTCTAATACCGGATATTACCCCTGGGGGCATCCCTGGGGGTGGAAAGCTCCGGCGGTG
>NZ_QKYN01000257.1 GCF_003258295.1 Streptacidiphilus pinicola
GGCGGCGGTCCCTACGGCCCCGGACCGTTCGACGGCGGACCCGTGCCCCCTCCCCCGCCGCCGATTCCGCCCCGGCGCAACAACCTGCTGCGCGCCTGCGGCATGTGGACCCTGCTCTGCTGCACCTGCCAGGCCTGCTGCCGCGACGAGTACGAGAGCCCGTGCACCGGCCACCGCAAGCGCGGCGCCTGCCGGGACTGCGACTGCGATTGCGACTGCTGCGACTGTTGCTGCTGCGACCAGAGCTGCTGCGAGGCCATCGAGTGCTGCGGCGCCCTGGACGGCTGCAGCTGCTGACCGTGCCCACGGGCGTGCTCGGCTGAGACCGGCCCGAACGTCGGGCCGGTCAGGCCGTCAGGTGGCGCCGCAGAAAGGCCACTTCGGCCTGGACGACCTGCTCGTGCGCCTCCTGGAACGGCGCGTAGTGCATCCCGGGCAGCCTCACCACCTCGGCACGCTGCACGCGCCCCGCCGCCGCGAGCGCGGGACCCGGAGGCGCGGACCGGTCGTCCTCGCACACCACGAAGAGCACGGGACACCGCACGCGCGCCGCATGCCGCCCCGGATCGACCAGCGCCTGCCGCAGCGCGGAACGCGCCGCGACGACCTGACGCCACTCCGGGTACGCGCCGTCCGGATCGAGCGGACTCGGCGTCAACCCGGCCTCCGGTGTCGTCAGCACCGCAACCTCACCACGGCGACCGCCCAGCGGCACGGCCCGCGACGGACGCCCGATCCACGAGCCCACCTCGTCCACCACACCGCGCCCGAGCAACCGCAGCATCGCCAGCGGGCTCTGCTGCCGTGCGGCGTTCAGGCCGCCGGAGGGGCCGCCGAGTCCGGGTGTCTGGGCCACGACCGCCGCCACGGCCGGCTCACCCGCCGCGACCTGGAGGACCTGCCCGCCCGTCGCCGAGAACCCCCAGATCCCGATCCTCCCGGCGTCGACACCCGGCAGGCCCGCCGCGAAAGCCAACGCCGCCTTCCAGTCGACCAGTTGGCCACCGGGCGTCACGACGGGGCAGGCCCCCTCGCCGCTCTCCCCCAGCCCGCGGAAGTCGAAGGCCAGGACATGGAGCCCCGCCTCCTGAAAGCGCGCAGCGAACCGGTCCGTCCCCGGCCCCTTCGGCACGGCGAACCCGCCTGCCATGACCACACACGCGCCGTTGCGCCCGGGGTAGTACCAGGCCGCGCACTCGGCGCCACCGCTGGGAAAGCGGACCTTCTCCCGCTGTACCGAAGTCTGCATGTTGACCTCCGAGCCCACCCGACCGGATTCGCCTACACCACCGAGTGAACCACATGGTTCACTTTGCGTCCATGCCGATCCGCCGACCGACCTATGCAGCGGTGCCAGCCGCTTCCTCGCGCTCCAGCGCGCGCAGCAGCGCCTCGAAGCCGGCCGCCACTCCCTCCTCGTCGCCACTGATCAGCCGCTCCAGCAGGAACCCGCGAAGCGTGGCCAGCACCATCTCGGCGACCCCGCGCTTCCGCCGCTCCGACCACTCCGGCGGGCACAGCCCGACCAGGATGGGGAGGTACTGCTCGGAGGCGTGACGCCCCAGGTCGCGGTGCCGCTCGGGGTCGTACATGGCCAGACCCATCGCCTGGTCGAGCACCCGGGCCAGGCCCGCCTCCTCCCCCACCAGCATCGGCCAGACAAGGCGGACGCGATCGGCGAGGGACGACTTCGGTGCGCCCTCCGCCACCGCAGCCATGGCGTTCTCGATCCGGCGCTCGCGCAGCTTGAACACCGCCTGGCGCAGCAGATCCTCCGCGCCGTCGAAGTGGTAGAGCAACACCTTGTGCGTGGTGCCGGCAGCGCGTGCGGCACGCCGCAACGAGAAGTCAACCAGCCCGTTCACGGCAAGGTCGTCGGTGACCCGCTCCAGCAACTCCCGCCGGCGAGCCTCGCCCCGAGGCGTCCCGGTGGACCGTCGATATCCCGCGTTCGTCTCCACCAGCGGAGCGTACAACGGCACAACGCAATGAAGGCCCCTGACCAGTGGTCAGGGGCCTTCATTTCAAAAGTTGTTCGGCGGCGTCCTACTCTCCCACAGGGTCCCCCCTGCAGTACCATCGGCGCTGTAAGGCTTAGCTTCCGGGTTCGGAATGTAACCGGGCGTTTCCCTCACGCTATGACCACCGAAACACGATGAGATCGTGCA
>NZ_QKYN01000258.1 GCF_003258295.1 Streptacidiphilus pinicola
CGAGGTCGTTGCCGCCGATCGACAGCACGATCGTCTGCACGTCGTCCGTGGCCGCGAGCTGTGCGAGCTGGTCGGCCTGGGGCGCCTCGCCCTTGAAGGACTGGCCGCCGTCGGCCGCGCGGAGCACGTTCGCGGTGGTGGCGCCGGAGCAGGCGATGTTGATCCGGGTGGACTGGGCGAGCCCGGGGGCGCTGTTGACCTCGGCGGTGTCGGACCGGTCGCAGCCGCTGTTGTAGGTGGGGCCGTAGACGACGGTGGGGTCGTAGCTGCCATTGACGTAGGCGCGGTCGGTGCCGTCCCGGCTGCCGGAGGTGTCGTCGCTGTTGCCGAGCCAGCGGCCGGCTTCGCCGGAGATGTAGCTGTCGCCCATGGAGACGACGGTCGTCGGGCCTGAGCCGGCGGCGTGCGCGGCGCCGGTTCCGTTGAAAAGAGCAAAAAGGACGGTGAGCGATGCGACGGCAAGTCGCGCCGTTCTTACTGGTCTGAGCATGGGTGAACTCCAGGTGAGGGTTGGGGTTCACCGGCCGGTGCGCAGAATGTGGCACACGGCTTCTTGCTACCGCAAGGTAACTACAGGGTTTATTTCTTGATGGAACGTCCGGAAAGGGGCGGGCGGTATTTACGCCCCTTTCCGGAGCGGAATGAGCGGTCAGCAGGCGCAGAGGCAGAAGGGGTGGCCGGCCGGGTCGGCGAAGACCCGCCAGCTCTTGGTGCCGTCCCAGTCCTCCAGCAGCGTCGCGCCGAGCGCGAGCACCTGCGTCTGGGCGGCGTCGAGGTCGGCCACGCCGATGTCGACGTGCGCCTGCTGCGGGGTGTCCTGGCCCGGCCAGGCCGGGGCGTGGAAGGTCTCGACCTGCTGGAAGGCGAGCTTGGTGCCGTAGTCGCCCTCCAGCTCCACCCACCCGTCGCCCTCGTCCACGACCTTGCCGCCCACCAGCTCGGCGTAGAAGGCGGCGAGAGCCAGGGGGTCGGGACAGTCGAGTGCGTAGGCGCGCAGAGTGCCGATCATGTGGGGCCTCCGTGGTCGTTACCGCTTGAAGCGGTCTATGGGTAACCGCTGGCGTTACTGGATGCTGCCGCAGAATCGGTAACATCGCAAGCATGGGAGACGCCCCGGAGCCGCTGCGGCTCGTCCAGGACCTGGTCAACACGCTCGACGTCGAGTCGGGCGCGGACGGTCTGGAGGCGTTCGTCGATGCCGGAGTCCAGTTGGAGCGGGTACGCGAGCTGCGGGAGCTGCTGCGCGCCGTATGTATGGCTCATAGCGGATTGGATATGCCCGCTGGCTCGGTCGAGATATTGAGCGAGCGGTTCGCCTCCGCTCCGCTGGTCCTCGCGCCCGACGTGGAGGGCGCGGTCGCGCTCGTCCCCGCGCCGGGTCTGCCGCCCACGGAGCTGCTCTTCGCCCGGGTGGCCGCGGCCGTCGCCGCGTCCGGCAAGGACTGGCTCCGGCTCAAGGCCTGCGCCTCGGAGACCTGCCGCTGGCTCTACTACGACCGCTCCCCGGCTGGGCGAGGTCGCTGGTGCTCGATGGCCGTATGTGGAAGTCGTGCGAAGATGCGTGCCTATCGGGCCAGAGGAAATGTTTCTGCAGTCCCGCCCTCGGAATATGCTGAATAGCATGGCGAAGACTCTGATCGATCTGGACGAAGAGGCGCTGGCGTTCGCCGCCGAAGTGCTCGGCACCCGGACCAAGAAAGACACGGTCAACGCCGCGCTGCGGGAGATAGGGGCTCGGGCCAAGCGCGAACGGGCGCTTGATCAGATGATCCAGCTGTTCGAGTCCGGCGCGTTCGACGAATCCATGAAAGCCAAGGGGGGTGCCCGGACTTGGCCGGAGCAGGCGGCTTCCTGATCGACGCCTCGGCCGTCGGCCGGATGATGCGCCCCGACGTCATCGAGGCCTGGCGCGAGCCCGTCGCCGCCGGTCAGGTCGGCATCTGCGAGGCCACCAAACTGGAGCTGCTGCAGGGGGCTCGCACGCGGGAGGAGTACGCCTTCATGCGGGCGGGCCTCGACAGCGTCTACACCCGTTGGCCGATGCCCGAGCCGGCCTACCGGCGCGCCCTCGAGTACCAGGAGCTGCTGGCGCAGAAGGGTGCGCTGCGCGCCACCGGCACCACGGGCCTGCTGCTCGCCGCGACGGCCACCCACCACGGCCTCACGCTGCTCCACTACGACGCCGAGCTGGAGACCCTCGGCAGCCTCCTCGCCCTCCCGACGCGCTGGCTCGCCCAGCCCGGCTCGATCGGGTGACGCGATCGGGTGACGCGCCCGCGTAACCTTGTAGGCGCAGCACCGCCCCTACTCCCTAAGGACTGAGCGCACTGGCACGCCGCACGCCCGATGGTCCGCCGCCCGCCCCTGTGGTCCAGCGGATCCGACTCCGCTACACCAAGCGCGGGCGCCTCCGCTTCACGAGCCACCGCGACTTCCAGCGGGCCCTCGAGCGCGCCCTGCGGCGCTCCGCCGTCCCCATGGCCTACTCCGCCGGCTTCACCCCCCACCCCCGGATCAGCTTTATGAACGCGGCGCCCACCGGCGCCGCGAGCGAGGCCGAGTACGTGGAGCTGGCCCTCGCCGAGCACCGCGACCCGGAGCTGCTGCGCAAGCAGCTCGACGAGTCGCTGCCGCCCGGCCTGGACGTGATCGACGCGGTCGAGGCGCAGGGCAAGGACTTCATGGAGCGGCTCCAGGCCTCCGTCTGGCAGTTGCGGCTCGACGGCGTCGAGCCGGACACCGCGCAGGCCGCGGTCACCGTGTTCCTCGCCGCCGACGAGGTCACCGTGGAGCGGCAGACCAAGAACGGCCTGCGCCGCTTCGACGCGCGCGGCGCGGTGATCTCCCTGCAGGTCGTGGATCCGCAGGTGGACGCGGGTGCGCCCGGCCTACCGGAAAGTACGACCGATATCCCCGCAGGCCGTGCCTGTGCGATACTGCGGCTGGTTGTTCGGCACGCCACACCCGCCGTCCGACCCGACGACGTCCTGACCGGGCTTCGTGTGACGGCCGACCTCGCGCTGCCGGTCCCCGCTGGGGTGACCAGGCTGGCGCAGGGGCCGCTCGACGAGGAGTCCGGTGCGGTGACCGACCCGTTCGCGTCCGACCGCGACGCGGCCGCGGCCCTTGGAGCCCACAGTTCCGAGGCGGCCGGGCCGCAGCTCGGACGCGA
>NZ_QKYN01000064.1 GCF_003258295.1 Streptacidiphilus pinicola
GCCCGCGCGGGCCGGTGCGCTGCCGATAGGGGCGGAGCCCGCATTCGCCGTCGGCGCGGACCGGCGGTGCGTCGGCCTGTGGCGGGCCGGGCGGCGGGTCGCCTGCCCGACGGCCGCGGCGCTGGACCCGGGCTCGCGCAGCAGCCGCTGCGGTCAGTGCGCCCGGCTGGACCGACAGTTCTCCGTGGCCGCGGACACCCTGTTGGACGACCCGCGCCCGTACGCGGTCTACCTCGCCCACCACGGCTCGGCGGGGATCAAGGTCGGCATCACCGCCGCCGAGCGGGGCATGGCCCGGCTGCTCGAACAGGGCGCGCTGGCCTCGGTCTTCCTCTCCCAGGGCACCCTGCCGTCCGCCCGCCGGGTCGAGCACCTGCTCGGGGTCGCCCTCGGCCTGCCGGACCGCGTCGCCACCGGCCGCAAGCGCGCGGCGCGCACCGCCCCGGGCACCCCCGCCGAACGCGCGGCGGCGCTCCTCGCGCAGTTGGAGCTGACCCGGGCCCTGGACTGGCCGGAGGGCCAGGTCCGTCACGCGGCCCCGGAGGTCCTGGACCACTGCGCACGCTACGGCCTCCCGACCACCGGCCTCCAGCCCGACGCCGCCGTCCAGCCGCTGCGCACCGCCGACGTGGTGCGCGGTCGCGTCGTCTGCCGGATCGCCACCGACCTCTACCTCGCCGTCCCCGCGGCGGGCCTGGTCCTGCTGGACACCCGCCTGCTGGCGGGCTGGTCGGTCACCCGCGCGGCCCCGGAGGCGGAGTTCAGCGCGGAGCTGGCCGCGGTGCCACGGGTGACGGAACCTCAGGACCAGCCCGGGCTGTTCTGATGGCGCGGGCGTTCCCCCCGGGGCGGGGTAACACGGTAGGGAACGGCGTCAGAGCGAGGCGGCCATGCGGTGGACCGCCTCCGTGATCAGCTCGGGGCTGGTCGCCAGGTTGAAGCGAGCGTGGCCGGCACCGCCGGTGCCGAACGGGAGACCACCGGTCAGGGCCACGCGACCGCGTTCGAGGAACACGGCGGCCGGGTCCTCACCGAGATCCGTCGCACGGCAGTCGAGCCAGGCGAGGTAGGTGCCCTCGCCCGGGCGGTAGCGGACGGCGGGGAGGTACTCGGCCAGCAGCTCGGCGAACAGCGCGCGGTTGCGTTCGAGCGCGGGCAGCAGCGTGTCGAGCCAGGCCACGCCGTCACGCAGGGCCGCGGTGTGGGCGATGACACCGAAGTGGCTGGCGCCCTCCTCCACCTGCGGCGGCATCCGGTCGAGCTCCGCCACCGCCCCCTCCCCCGCGAGCGCCACGGCGGACTTGAGGCCCGCCAGGTTCCACGCCTTGGACGCCGACATGAGCGAGAAGGCGCGCTCGGCGCCGCGCACGCCGAGGTACGGCACGAAGGCCGCGCCGCCGAGCACCAGCGGCGCGTGGATCTCGTCGACCACGACCCGGACCCCGAACCGCTCCGCCAGGCTCGCGACGGCCTCCAACTCGTCGCGGCGGTGGACCGTTCCGGTCGGGTTGTGAGGGTTGCAGAGCAGGTAGACGGCGCGGCTGCGGGTGCGGGCGCCGGGGATCACCGTCGCCTCCCGGAACGCCTCCTTGAGCGCGGCGAGGTCGATGCGCCCGTCCGGGCCGAGCGGCGCCTCCACGACCTCCCGCCCGGCGTTCCGGGCATAGGCGTAGAACGGCGGATACACGGGGCAGTTGACGACCACTCTGTCCCCCGGCTCAGTGAGGAGCCGCAGCACCTCGACGATGCCGCGCATCACGTCCGGGACGGTCCGCGTGCGCTCCACGGCGATACCCGCCCACCCCCAGCGGGCCTGGGCGAAGTCCCGCAGTGCCTCGGCGTAGCCGGTACCCGCCGGATAACCGGTGTCCCCGAGGGCGACGGCGTCCGCGAGAGCCCGCGCGACCGCGGGCGCGAGCCCACAGTCCATCTCGGCGACCCACACCGGCAGCACGTCGGCCGGATACGCCCGCCACTTCACACTGCTCCGCCGCCGCAACCGCTCCGCCCGCTCCCAGCGGAACCCCGCAGCGTTCTCCGCCTCTCGTCGGCCCGACGACACCTCGCCCATACCCATCACGGTAAGTCACACATGCCGTCTCTGCTCCCTACATGCCGTCGGCGACGCACCTGACGGTCAGGAGGGGATGGACTGGGGGCACTGCGGCAGGCCGTTGTGGAACGCGGCGGCGCCGTCGACGTAGGGGGCGAAGGTCCACGCCGTCCCGTCCGTGAAGTACTGCACGTTGGGAAACCCTGGGCCGTTGTATTCCACCTCGACGGTGTCGTACCAGACGTCGCCGGCGTTGCCGACGTTCTGCCCGACCTGCCAGCACATGGCCCAGATCGCGTTCCCGTAGCCCGGGAGCACGTCGTCGCCCACCTTCTTGGCAGCCGAGGTGGCCGCCGCGTAGACCCCGACACCGTGGCTCGTCCTGAGCGGCACCCTGGTCGCCGAATAGGCGTCGGCACTGCCGGTCGCGCACACCAGGCCCCCGGCCGCGAGAGCCCCGACCAGCGCCGTCTTCACGCCGCGCCGTCCCCACGGGAAACCCATGTCTTCCCCCCGAATTCGCGGGCACCGAACCCGGCACCCTCGCTTGCTTGGCTTGCTGATGCTTGGTCGCGAACGACCGGCGGCGAACGCACCACCGGTCGTTCGCGACCAATCGTCACCGGCGACCTTGCCTGTCGACCATGACGTTGACCCGACGTTCACCTGACACTTCCGCGGGGCTGCGAGACTTCACCGGGTTCTGGCCGAGCCTTCGCTAGAGCGCCGAGATCGATACCGGGGCGCGTTCGCTGCGGCTGAGTGCGCGCAGGACGTTGGTGGCGCCGTGGCGCCGAAGGGCGATGCGGGACAGCAGGTCCACGACGGTTTCGACCGCGGGGGCCGGGAAGTCCGGGGTCGGCAGGCCGACGCTGTGGGCGAGGTCGTCGGAGTGGACCACGAGTTCCAGGAGTCGGCTGGTGACGAAGTCGTCGAGGCTGATCGACCACGGCCCCCAAGTGGGGCGGCGCACCTGGCGGTCCGGGCCGGCGGGCAGGGTGCCGCGCAGTTCCTCGACGCAGGCGGCGACGCGCGCGGCCAGCGCGGCGGGGCCCTCGGCCGCGTCCTCCTAGCCGCCGGATCGGATGGCCTGGTTGAACGGGGTGTCCAGGTCCGAGCCGATCCAGCTGACTCGCGCGTAGTACTCGTGGATCGAGATGGCGGGCTCGGTGGGCACCGGCTCTGAGAGCACCAGGGGGATGAAGAAGACCTGCCCGGCCAGGTGACCCGCCAGCCCCTGGACGCTGAGCTTCTCCAGCGCGGACGGCCGGCGCCAGCCGTCCGCCACTTCCGGAGTGGCCAACAGCTTGGCCGCCTCGTCCGCCACGCTCAGGTAGAGCTCCCTCGCCTGCGTCACTTGCCGTCC
>NZ_QKYN01000259.1 GCF_003258295.1 Streptacidiphilus pinicola
CCTCAGCACGCTGACGCCGCGGCCCCGCGGCCCCGCGGCGTCAGCGTGCTGAGGGCACCGCACAGCGGAGGTGTCGCAAGCCTTCCGCCGTGCCCGTCCGACGTTCCAGCGGAGCCGCTGCCACACTGGTCTCATGCGCCTGCGTCTCCCCCTCGCCGCCGCGTCGCTCGCCGCGGCGACGCTGCTCGTCGCCACCGCCTGCTCGTCCGGCGGGGCGGCCGAGCCCGCCGGGGTCTCCTCCTCGCTGGCCGCGCAGAGCAGCGCGCCCGCGACGGCGCCCGGGGCGGCGGCCGTGCCCAGGCCGGCGCACGTGGTGGTCGTCATCGAGGAGAACCACCCGTACGACCAGATCATCGGCAGCGGCGCCGCGCCCTACCTCAACTCCCTGGCCGGGCAGGGTGCGTCCTTCACCGCCTCGTACGCCGTCGCGCACCCCAGCGAGCCGAACTACCTGGCGCTCTTCTCCGGCTCCACGCAGGGCCTGACGGACGACTCCTGCCCGCACACCTTCTCCGGCCCCACCCTCGGCTCCGAACTGCTCGGCTCGGGGCTCACCTTCGCGGGGTACTCGGAGTCGCTGCCCGCCACCGGCTGGACCGGCTGCAGCACGGGCGACTACGCGCGCAAGCACAACCCCTGGGTCGACTTCGCCACTATCCCGGCCTCCGCGAACCGCACCTTCGACGCCTTCCCGAGCAGCGCGGCGGGTTACGCCGCGCTGCCCACGCTGTCGATCGTCGTACCGAACCTCCAGCACGACATGCACGACGGCACCGTCCAGCAGGGGGACGACTGGCTGCGCGCCCATCTCTCCGGTTACGCGGACTGGGCCCGGACGCACGACAGCCTCCTCGTCGTCACCTGGGACGAGGACGACAACGGCCCGGACAACCACATCCCGACGCTCGTCGTCGGCGCCGGGGTGAAGCAGGGGCAGTACGGCGAACTGCTCGACCACTACCGCCTGCTGCGCACCCTGGAAGCCGCCTACGGCCTCTCCCCGGTCGGCGAGAGCGCCCAGCGGGCCCCGGTCACCGACATCTGGAGCAAGTAGACGGGCTAGCGGACCTGCACGATCGACGCGCCGACCAGGACGCCGCCGCTGACGGTGTAGGTGCCTTCGTAGACCTTGAACGTGCCGTCGGTCTGCGTCGCGTAGAGCACGGCGTGCACCTGCGAGCCACCGAACTCGCTGACGGTGCCGAGGCTGATCGACGCGGTCGTGGCGAAGCCGGCCACGTACTGGTCGTAGCTCTCGCCCGCGATGTTGCGCCCGCCGAGCGCCCACGCGGCGGCGTAGTCGTGGTCGGTGATGTCCTGGTAGTACTGCTGGACCACCGCTCCGGCGTTGGTCAACGGCGTCGTCGGCGCGACGGGCGCGGCGGGTGCCACGGGCGTGCTCGGCGGCGCGGGCGCGGCCGGCGGGGGCGTGGCGGTGACGGTCACGGTGGGCGTGGACGCCCGGCTCGGCGTGCTCGGGGCGGGCGCCGCCTGGTGGGTGATGGTGGCGGTCACGGTGTGGGTCGGTGTGTTCACCGACTGGGAGGTCCCGCCGGCCGAGCAGGCCGCGACGACGGCCAAGGCGCCCGCCGTCGCGACAGCGACCAACACGCCCTTCACTCCTCCAGGTTAGGCCTGGAGCAGGGCCCCCGCAGCGCGGCAAGGCGCGAGGCGGT
>NZ_QKYN01000008.1 GCF_003258295.1 Streptacidiphilus pinicola
CCCCGGAGGACACGCCCCCCTCCGACGCCGTCCCGCCGTCAGCCGCCCCGGCCGAACTCCCGCCCGCGGAGACCGCTCCGCGCGCGACCGCAGACCTGGGGGACGCGGCACCTGAGGACGCCACTCCGCAGGACGCGGCCCCCGGGGACGCCGCCCCCGAGGCTGCGGCATCGGCCGACGCTGCGCGCGCGGCCGGGTCTCCCGAAGACGCCGGGCGCGAGGACTCGGCACCCCAGGACACCGAACCTGAGGACGTGTCTTCCGAGGGCGCCGGGCGCGAGGAATCGGCTCCTGAGGACTCGGCGCCGCAGGATGCCGGGGCTGAGGATGTGGCATCGGCGGACGCTGGGAGCGCGGCCGGGACTCCCGAGGACACCGCGCCCGAGGACGCCGCGCCGGAAGGCTCCAAGCCGGTGGATGCCGTGGCGGAGGAGACCGTCCCCGAGGATGCCGCAAGCGAAGGCCCGGTCCCTCAGGACACCGTCCCCGAGGACGCGGCAGGCGAGGGCGCGTCTGTCGATGACGACCCGCTGGAGGACGAGGACCCCGAGGACGCCCTCGCGCGCTCGCTCTCCGCCATGGACCGTCACCTCGCCCGCATACGCGGCGAGGTGTTCCCGGCGGAGGCCGCCGCAGGCGAGCACGACGCGCCTGCGGAGTCGATCAAGCCGGAGCCCGAGGACGGCAACGCCGCGTCCTCCCAACCCTCCTGACGTCCCGCCATATCAGGCGCCCCCAACATCACCGGCATGTGCGCGACAAGCCCGCACGCCGTCAAAGGATTCACACTCCTCGGCACGCTCGCCCTGCTGGTGGTGCAGACGCTCTGCTCGTTCTCGGTGATCGCCTACTTCCGCCGCAACCACCCCGAGTCGCGCCACTGGTTCCGCACGGCGGCCGGGGCCGCGGACAAGGTGCTCTTCTTCCGCTTCATCCCGCCGATCGTCGGCCTGGTCTTCCTGGCCGGGATCGGCCTGGCCCCCTGTACATGCGGGCCAGGCATCCGGAGCGCTACGAGCTGATGGGCCGTCTGGTCGTCGCCGACACGCAGGAGCGCGCCGACGAGACGGGACGATGACGGCACGTCACCACGGGTGCGGGCGGTAGTCCTTGAGGAAGATGCCGAACAGGTCCTCGCCCGCCTCGCCGCGAACGACCGGGTCGTAGACCCGCGCCGCGCCGTCGACCAGGTCCAGCGGGGCGTGGAAGCCGACGTCGTGGAGCCGCATCTTGTCCGGGTGCGGACGCTCGTCGGTGATCCAGCCGGTGTCCACGGCCGTCATCAGGATGCCGTCCTGCTCGAGCATCTCCTGCGCGCTGGTGCGCGTCAGCATGTTGAGGGCGGCCTTGGCCATGTTGGTGTGCGGGTGGCCGGGGCCCTTGTAGCCGCGGCCGAACTGGCCTTCCATCGCGGAGACGTTGACGACGTACTTGCGTCGGGCCGGGGCCGCGGCCATCGCCGCGCGCAAGCGGCTGACCAGGATGAACGGCGCGGTGACGTTGCAGAGCTGGACCTCGAGCAGCTCGATCGGGTCCACCTCCTGCACCTTCTGGCTCCAGCTGTTGGCATCGTCGAGGTCCGGCACCAGGCCGCCCGCGTCGATCGCGGTGCCCGCCTCGATCAGCGCGGGCGCGGCCGAGCCGGAGGTGAGCGCCAGCGCGGTCAGCGCCTCCGCGCTGAGCTTCTCGCGGCGCGGGCCGCCCTGCGCGGGCAGCATCGGCTGACGGCTGAGGTCGAAGCGGCCGAGCGTCGTCGCGGAGGGCAGCTCGCCGGCCGGCAGCGGCGCGTCCTCGGCGTCGATCAGCTCCTTGTAGGCGCCGGGGGAGCGGCGCACCGTCTGCGCGGCGTTGTTGATCAGGATGTCCAGCGGGCCGGCCGCGCTCACCTCCTCCGCGAGCGCGATGACCTGCGACGGGTCGCGCAGGTCGATGCCGACGATGTGCAGGCGGTGCAGCCACTCGTGGCTGTCCGGCATCGCCTTGAAGCGGCGGATCGCGTCGTTCGGGAAACGCGTGGTGATCGTGGTGTGCGCGCCGTCGCGCAGCAGGCGCAGCGCGATGTACATCCCGATCTTCGCGCGGCCGCCGGTGAGCAGTGCCCGGCGGCCGGTCAGGTCCGTGCGGGCGTCGCGGCGGGCGCGGTTCTCGGCGGCGCAGTTCGGGCACAGCTGGTGGTAGAACGCGTCGACCTCGACGTAGCGGCCCTTGCAGACGTAGCAGGCACGCGGGCGCTCGAGTATGCCGGCGAGCGCGCCGGTGGCGCCGCTGGTCAGCTGCAGCCCCTGCGTCTCGTCGTCGATCCGGGACGCCGCGCCGGTCGCGGTGCGTTCGGTGACCGCCTTGTCGTTCGCGGTCTTGGCCGCGCGGCGTTCCTGCCGTCGGCGCTGCTTGACCTCGCGGTAGACGCCGGAGGTGGCCTTGCGCAGCGCGATCGCCTGCGGGTGGTCCAGCGGCAGTTCGTTCAGCTCTGCGAGCGCCTCCAGCACGAGGCGCATGCGCTCGGGGTCGATCCCGGTCCCGGGGTGGGCCTCGGCGGAGTCGGTCACGTCGGGTCCTGCGTTCATCGCCTGCGGGTTCTCTTCTGGGCTCGGGACCGGGAGGTCGGGCGGCGCTGCCGGAGGGCAACCCGATCAACTCTACCGGTCCCGGGTGTGCGCCCACGGGGGTGAACCCATTGGACGGTCCACGCGTAACGTCCGGAGCAGGGTCCTCTCGTCAGGGAGCGGTCATGAATCGTCTCTGGGGCGCGGTGCCGGTGGTGGTGGGGGCGGTGCTCGCCGTGAGCGGATGCGCGGTGGGACTGGGCGCCTCCGCCTCGGTCCCGGCTCCCGCCCCGGCCGCTCGGCCGGCGGCTGCCGCCGCTGCGGCGGCCGCCTATCTGGCGATCGCGACTCCGGCCAACCACCGCCTGGACGCGGACTTCGACCGTTTCGACGGAGCCGACCGGGGTGACCTCGCGGCGGCCCGCGCGGACCTGCGCGACATCGCCGCCACCGAGCACGCCTTCGACCGCGACCTCGCCCGCCTCGCGCTGCCCCAGGCCGCCGCGGCGTGGGTGCGCCCGCTGATCAGCGCCAACGAGACCCGCGCGGACCTGACCGCCCGCGCCGCGACCAGCGGCTCACTGCCGTTGCTCAACGGCCTGCGTCCGAGGCTGACCGCGGCCAACGCCCCCGTCGAGCGCGCCGTGACCGGGATCCGGGCCGACCTCGGCCTGCCGCCGCCGGACACCCACTGAACCCCAGGCGCGACCTCAGACGGAGGAAGCCCAGGCGTTGTAGCCGCCGGCGAGGTCGAGCACGGCGGTGCGGTTGCCTCCGGCGCAGGGAGGCCTCAGCCGCGCTGCCCCTCAAGCCTGGGCGGCGACCGGGCTCACGGCCGTGACGTGCAGGACCGCCACGCCCCTCCCGGGGCGCCACTCCGCATGCGCGTCCGTGAAGCCGGCCGCGTCGAGCGCGGGCAGCAGCGAGGCGTCGTAGTGGGGCCCGGCGCTGCCGCCGTCGTGCAGCACCGCGTGTTCGAGCACCGACAGCGCCAGCCGACCCCCCGGACGCAGCACGCGCCGCACCTCGCTGAGGGAGGCGTCGAGCGGCTGCCAGAGCTGGACGCTGTTGGTCGCGCAGACCCCGTCGAAGGTGTCGTCGGGCCAGGGCAGTCGGTCGGCGGTGGCCCGGCGCAGCTCTATTCGGCCTTGCACGCCTGCTCCGACGCGGCGCGTGCGGCGGCGCGCCGACGCCAGCATGAGCTCGGACGGGTCGACGCCGGCGATCCGCAGCTCCGGTGCCGCGAGCGCGAGCGCGGCGATGCCCAGGCCCGGACCGAAGCCGATCTCGAGCACGTGCTCGCCCGCCGCCGGCGCGAGGTCGGCGACGCAGGCCCGGATCTGCGGCCCGTGCCGACGCGCCATCAGCGCGCCGACGAGCGCGCCGCCGAGGCCGCGGGGGAGGGCGAACTGCCGGTCCAGGTCCATGCGGCCAGCGTGCCCGAGCCGGACGCGCGCCGCAGGCGTTCGGCTCGAACTCGGGGTCGATTCAGGGGCGCCCCTTACGGGCGTCCCGCTCCGGCACCCGACGCAGCCTGCGTGGCCGTGCCGCCCTGCGTGGCGGTCTGCGCGCCGCAGCGCTGCTCGGTGCGCAGGCGGCGGGTGACCTCGCCGAGGCCCTCCGCGAGGTGGGTGAGCTGCTCGGGGGTGAGCACGTCGATCAGCGCGTTCCGGACCGCCTCGACATGGCCGGGCGCGGCGAAACGCAGCACCTCCCGGCCCCGCTCGGTGATCTCGGCGAAGACTCCGCGCACGTCGCTGGGACAGGAGCGGCGTGAGACCAGCCCGGCGCGTTCCAGCTGGGTGATCTGGTAGGTCAGGCCGCTCTTGGAGGTGACCAGGCGGTCGGCGAGCTCGGTCATCCGCAGCGCGCCGTCCGCGGCGGCGTTGAGCTGCACCAGTACCTCGTACTGGGTGTGCGAGAGCCCCGCGTCGTCCTTGAGCTGCTGCTCCAGCTTGCGGTTGACCAGGTTGGTGGCGGTGAGGAAGGCGATCCAGGCGGCCCTCTCGCCCTCGTCCAGCCAGCGGGGTTCAGTCATGCTTCGAGAATACTCCGTTGTTAAAATTTGAACCACCATCGACGGTCGCGGGCGCTTCCACGCACCGCAGCCGGGCGGCCTCGATCGTGACGCCGGGGCCGATCGAGAGCATCAGCCCCTCCTCGCCGGGCTGCGGCCCGGCCGGGTCGTCGAGCGTGCGGGCGAGTACGTCCAGGACGGAGACCGAGCTCATGTTGCCCCACTCGCGCAAGGAGTCCCAGGAGTGCCGCAGCGTCTCGCGGTCGCAGTCCAGCACGCTCGCGGTCCGCTCGAGGATGGCCGGACCGCCGTGGTGGGCGACGACGAAGGCCGGCGGCGTCGGGCGCCGTCCGAGCCAGGGAGAGAGGTGCGGGGCGGCCTTGAGGATCGCGTAGGGGGCCTCGGCGGTGGAGGTGAACCCGATGTGACCGGTCGGCTCGTCGACCGTCAGCCGGTAGTCCTCCGCGGTGTCGGGCACGAGCAGCTCCAGGGGATCGGACAGCTCCACGGCCGGGCCGGGCCGGACGTCGTCCGTGTCCGTGACGACCGCGGCGGCGACGCCGTCCCCGCCCAGGGCCTTGTAGATCATCGCGGGCATGCTGATGTTGCCCGGCTGGAAACTGATGCTGAACGCCTCGGCGGCCACGACCAGGATCCGGGCCCCGGGTTCGACCGCGATCTGCTCGCGCGCCCGGACCAGCCCGAAGAGGCCGCCGGCGCAGCCGATGGTCGCCACCGGCAGGCGCCGCACGGTCGGCCGCAGGCCCAGGCTGTGGATCAGCCGCGCGTCGACGCCCGGCATCACCCAGCCGGTGACGCTGGTGACGACCAGCGCGTCGACGTCCTCCGGTGCCAATTGGGCGGCGGCCAGTGCGGACACCGCCGCGTCGTGCGCCAGGGCCGCCATCAGCTCGACGGTCTCCCGCCACAGGGCCGGGCCGGAGCCGACGGTGAACAGCTCCTTCGCGGGGCGCACGAAGGCGCGGGTCTCGACCCCGGTCGAGCGCATGACGCGCGCCGCGGCCTTCGGCACCAGGCCGGACTCGAACGCGGTGCCCGCGAGTTCGATCACCTCGTCGATGGTCGCGGTGTGCTGGGGCGCGCGGAAGACGGGCCGGTGCACCCGTACGGCGAAGTCTTCGGCTTCACGACGCATGCTGTGTCCTTTCTCCCGCCGCAACCCTCTCCATGGTGACGGATGCTCGCGTTCCGGGTGCCCCGAACGCGGAATCGAGTGATCCGTTTCATCCCAAGTCCGGCTTCGCGGAATACCCCTGCCGCGGCGCGGGTTCCTGTCACCGTCTCGATCCGGGCGGGGACGACGGGGCGGAAAAGCCGTTGTTCAAATTTGAAGCACGGTGTAGTGTCGGGACGTCGCTTGGTTCAAATTGGAACGAAGCCAGAACGAGCGGAGCCCCTCATGACTGTGATCCCCGAGGCGACGGTCCGTACCCGCGTCCGCGTCCCGCTGCGGTTCGGCGACGGATACAGCGTCGACTCCGAGCTGGTCACCTTCCACGGCCTGGTCGACGGCCAGGAGCACCTCGCCGTCGTCCTCGGCGAGCCGCACGCCGCCGAGACCCCGCTGGTCCGGCTGCACTCCGAGTGCCTCACCGGCGACGTCTTCGGCTCCGCCCGCTGCGACTGCGGCCCCCAGCTGCGCGAGGCCGTCGAGCGCATCGCCCACCGCGGCGGCTACCTGCTCTACCTGCGCCAGGAGGGCCGCGGCATCGGCCTGTACAACAAGCTCGACGCCTACGCGCTGCAGGACCAGGGCTACGACACCTACGAGGCGAACGCCGCCCTCGGCCTCCCGGAGGACGGCCGCGACTACACGGCCGCCGCCCAGATGCTCGCCGCCCTCGGCGTCGGCAGCGTCGACCTGCTCTCCAACAACCCGGACAAGGCCGAGCAGCTCCGCGAGCTGGGTGTCCCGATCCGCGACCGCGTCCCGACCGGCGTGCACGCCACCCGGCACAACCTCCGCTACCTCCGTGCCAAGGTCGAGCACACCCAGCACACCATCACCCTGGACTCCCTGACCGGGCTGGCCGGCTGACGCGCAACCGGGTCGGTATCGCGGCCTCGGCGTGGGAGCGCGGCGGTTGTCGACCGTGAGGTCGTGAACGCCCAGGCAGACCGCATGTGTGGCGCCGCCCGGAGCCGGGCATGCT
The DNA here is from genome assembly GCF_003258295.1 of Streptacidiphilus pinicola. Taxonomy (GTDB): domain Bacteria; phylum Actinomycetota; class Actinomycetes; order Streptomycetales; family Streptomycetaceae; genus Streptacidiphilus; species Streptacidiphilus pinicola. The sequence goes on from NZ_QKYN01000008.1 coordinate 6,735, forward strand.
CATCCGCACCTTGCGTCTCTCGCGCCCCGGAAGGCATTACGCATCTCTTACGGCGGCTTGCGCACCGCAGACCGCAACCCCCCTGCGGCAGCAGTCTGTTCCCCACCCGAGCGGAAGGGAGCAGACATGCCTGGCAAACGACTCACAGCCGTCAGGGCTCGATCGGAGCGGCGCAAGCACCGTCTCCTGTTCGGATTACCGCTGGCCCTGGCGGTGGTCGTCGCCGGAGGCCTGGCCTTCGCCGACGTCACCCCGAAGACCCCTCCCGTCACCGGCGTGGCGGCCACGCCCACGAACTGGGGCGCGGTCACCAGCCAGACGGGCACGAACGCGTCGTCGATGATGAACGCCAACGTCATCGCGGCGAACATCTCGGTGTCCACCATCAAACTGAGCAGCGCGTTCAGCTATCTCTCCCCGGACGGCACCGGGATGCCGCAGTGGACGCGCACGGTCACCGCCGTCGCCCCCGGCGGCATGCTGGACGTGGCCTGGCAGGCGGCGAACGGAATCCACGTCACCCACGTCGACCGTCGACTTCGGCGCGTCGGCCCGGACACCGTCCTCACCGGCGTCCGGGAGATCGGTGGCCTGGTGGCCTTCGACAACGGCTTCGCGCTGCTGACCCGTGTGGCGGACCACAACCGCTGGGGGGAGACAGCCGCCGCGCTGATCCGGGTACGCGACGGCCGTGTCGCGTTCGTCGTCAGACTGACCGGCGCCGCCAGCCACGACACCGCCCCCATGCTCGACGGCCAACTCGGCTGGAACGACGGCCGCTACGCCGCCGTCTTCACCGTGCACGGGGCCGGCGGCGCCCAGAACGGCCGCTGGGGCGACAAGATGGTCTACGTCAGCGACACCGGGCGGATCCTCCCCGGCGGGCGCGCGTGGGGGTGTCGGGGCGACACCGGTCGCACCCTCGGCTGGTCGGGCCCGTCGGCGGCGTACAACTGCTACGACGACGGAACCGCCGCCGGTTCGGCGCTGACCAGCGGCGACGACATGGTCCGGACCGGCAACGGGAGTTGGGTGACCGCGCTGTCCTCCCGCGGTCCGGTCTCCCGTCGGAAGAACATCCTTACCTGGGACATCACGCCGCGCTGGCGCACTCACCAGACGGTGCTGTTCTTCGTCGACACCGGCTCGCGCACGGCGCGCTCCGTCGTCCTGACCAGCACGGCGGGAACCGAGAACGTCAACGTCCACCTGGCTCCGTACGGCAGGACGGGGTTGCTGGTCAGTTGGGAGTCCCTCCGGGACGGGGTCTTCACCGGCACCCACTTCCGGCTGGTCGACCTCGGCGGCCGGTTCCTCACCCCGGATCTCGTGCTCACGGTCCACCTCTCCAGCCCCATCGCCGTGCTGGCCAACGGTGACCTGGTCTGGGCGTTCGTGCGGGAGACCCCTGTCCACGGGCGCCGGATGAACCGGTGGCCGACGGTCACCTCGCTGTTCCTGGCACACCTGCACGTGAGTCTCCTCGTGAGCGGCTCGGCCTCCCCCAGCCGGCCCCCCGTCCCCACGCCCACTCCGACGACGACGCCCATGCCCACCACGATGCCGACGTCGGTGCCAAGCCTCCCCGCGGCACCGAGCACGGCGGTGGGCACGCACTTCTGACCGTCCCCCACCCTGGCCCCCGCACCACGGGGGCCAGGCTCTCCTGGAGCGGGGGAACGACCCGCGGTCGATCCCCCGGATCCGCCGCCCGGGCAGTCGCACGTACACGGCACACACGGCACACACGGCCCTGAGCACCTCACCGGCTCAGGAGCCGGGTGGATCGCGGCCCGCCGTCGGTGGGCCGGATTGGAGTTGACTCGCACATGCGCCATTCGGACACGTCCCGACGCTCGCGCCTCACACCCGACCGGCGCCGCCGACGCCGCGGAAGGAAGCTCACCTGGATCGCCCTGCTCGTCGGACTGCCGCTCCTCGGCGGCGGGCTGGCCACCGCCCTGGCCGCGAACAACCAGCAGGCCGCCCCGGCCGCCAACCCCAACTGCACCCTGGTCGTGCCGCCGAACCCGCTCGGCGCGACGGGCCTGGCGACCCCGTACCAACTGGTGGCCACCGACCCGGCCGCGGGCCCGTGCAACGAGGCCAACGCCAACCAGTCCGCTTTCGTGGAGGCCGCGATCCTCGCGCCCGGCGGGCAGCTGACGCTGTACGACCCCCTGGTAATCGACCAGGGCACCCAGCCCGCCGCCCCCACCGCGCCGGCGACGGTGCCGGCCGGATCCACCGTAGGGATCTGGTTCGGCTTCAACGGCACCAACCTGACCCTGCGGAGCACCAACGGCACCAACTCCCTCGGCCAGGGCCGATGCGTGAACGGACTGCAGGGCTCGATCTTCGGTCAGTTCGCCGACTGCAACGCCCCGGCGTTCTTCCGTGGCGCGAACCGGCAGGTGGCGGCCAACCAACTGCAGATCCCCAATGTCGGCACCGCCAAGGACGGCCTGCCCTGCCCGACGACCCGCGACTTCTCCCTGGTGGACCAGGACCAGAGCGACAACGTGGTCACCCACTACCTGGCCACCGCGAACGGCCGGACCGCGCAGAACAACGCCGCGAACAAGGCCGCGTTGCAGAACCAGCAGCTGGTGGACCTGGCCAACGGCAGCGACAACCTCCTGCTGACCCAGTTCATCGACCCGGCCCTGGGCTGCACCCCCTGGACCCGTCCCGACCAGTCCAGCGACGGCGCGGCCGGCGCGGCGCTGCCCCTGGACGAGCTCTCCGCGGCCGCGAACCAGCAGGCACCGATCGCACTGGTCCCGCTGACCGATCCGATGACGCTGAACAACAAGAACGCCAACCGCACCAAGACCAACCTCTACCGCGCCGGCGTCGACATGACCGCGATCGGCGCGGCGGACAACGGCAATGGCACTGCCTACTGCCAGAACCTGTTCGGCAACGCGACGGGCATCCAGCGGATCTTCAAGGACCAGGGCCTCTTCGTCAACAGCCCCTCGGTCGACGCGGCCATGGCGAACAACCTCTTCACCTTCCTGGCGATGCGCGCCAACCAGAGCTTCACCAATCTCAACTGCGGGGGGCTGCTCAATGCCGCCAATCCGATCACGCTGACCACGGACGGCAACGGCGTCGTGATCAACGCGACGTTCACTCCACTGGGCCAGACCCCGCCCGCTCCTACGGCCGGATCGGCGACTCCCAGCGCGACGTGCACCAGCGCCTCCCCGACCCCTACGGCCGGCGCCACCGCCTCCGCCGCGATGAACGGCCCGACCGCGTCGGTCGGGGCCTCGGCCCCCGGAGCCACACCCAGTGGCCAGATCGGGACCGTGACGCCCACGCCCACCGACGCCGCCACGCCGACTACGGCGGGCAGCCCCGCGGCATCCACCTCGGCACCTGGCTGCCCCACCCCGCCGCCCGTCGCGACCGACACGGCCGCCAACGGCTCCGCCATCCCCACGGCGTCCGCCACGACGACCGGCAAGCACCGTCACCACATGAGGTGGTGAGCAGGTGAGGCGGACGTTGGGCGTCCCCCGGCACTCGACGCCTGAAACGACGACCTGGCCGGCCGGCTGAGGTCGTCCGCTTCGCTCAATCGCGTCCGTCCGGCGCGCTCAGGCGGGGCGGGTGGCGCGCAGGGCGAACATCAGGGGGAGTCGTGGCTGGTCGTCAGGAAGCCGCCACCAGCCGCTCCTCGGGTCGCGCTCCATCGCCGCGAAGCGCGGCCAAGGGAGGAGGTCGGTCTCGCGCAGGGTCTCCACCGTGAGGCCGGCTCCCACCAGGGCGGTGACGACCGCGCCGAGACCGTGCCGCCACTCGTAGCTGACGGTGTCGCGGTCCAGCGGGGGGCCGTCGGTGTAGGTGCGGCCCGACTCGTGACGGTCCGGGCCGCGGCCGCCCAAGTAGTCGTTGCGCAGCCGGAGTTCGCCCTCCGTCTCGTCCGGGGCGGGCACCGGTCCGAGCGAGTTGAGCAGCGGGTGGAACTCCACGATGTACAGCAGGCCGCCGGGGGCCAGCAGGTCACGCACCACCGTGGCCCAGCAGGCGAGGTCGGGGAGGTAGCAAAGGGCGCCCTTGCCGGTGTAGACGACGTCGAAGCGCCGTCCACCCAGCGCCGCGACCGCGTCGTACACATCGGCCTGGACGAACTCGGCGTCCAGGCCCGCCCCCGCGGCCAGCTTCCTGGCCTCGGCGACCGAGGCCCCCGACAGGTCCAGCCCGACCACGGGCGCGGCGCCGCGCCCCGCGAACGCCTGTGTCTCGGTGCCCAGATGGCACTGCAGGTGCACCACCGACCGCCCGCGCAGCTCGCCGAGATCCTCCCACTCGAACGGGGCGAACCAGTCGTCGGGCGCGCGACTGCCGTCCAGCCCGTAGAAGGCGCTGGCCGTGTGCACGGGGGTGCGGGCGTCCCAGTTCCGCTGGTTGGCGTCGATCATTTCGGGGATGGTCGGCATCGCGGAGACGGAGAGGTCACTGTCGTCATGGTCCATACCGGCGTTCCTACCCTGTGAGGTGGCGGCTTCAGGGACGTTCGTCCCGCCCCGCGGCCAGCTTCTCCTCGAAGAACGCAAGCACCCGGTCCACGCCCTCCTGCTGCCGGTGCTCGGTCAGCGTCGAGTGCTGCCGGCCGGGGAACTCGACGGCGATGAAGCCGTCGCCCAGTTCGCGGCGCAGGGTGTCGAAGCGGGTGCCGACCGCAGGGTCGCGGTCGTAGCGGAGGCCGAGCACCTGGCAGCCCGCGGCGACCTTGGCCTTCACCGACGTGAGGTCGGCCGGACTGAGCCCGAGGTCGGCGCGGCGCGCGCGGCCCAGGGGAGCGGGCGACGCGGGCTGGGCCAGCACGGGGGCCGCGACGGGCGCGTCGGCGAGCATCGCCAGCGCGAAGCCACCCGTGAAGCACATGCCGACGGCCCCCACGCCCGGCCCGCCGAGCTCGGCGTGCAGCTCCCGGGCCAGGGACCGCAGCCACGGCGCGGCGCCGGTCGTCCGCCCGAGCGCGAACATGCTGAACTCCTTGCTGACGCAGATGCGCGCGATGCTGCGCAGCGACTCGCCGACGCTCGCCGGGCCCTCGGGGCGCCCGAAGAGCGACGGCAGCACCACGGTGAACCCGCGCGCCACGACCTCCTCGGCGAAGCCGATGACCCCGGGCGTGACGCCGGGGATCTCGTGGATGACGATCACCCCGGGCCCGCTGCCCTTGCGGTACGTCGGATGGACAACGCCGTCGGCCGTGTGACGGCCCTCGGTCCAAGAGTCAAGCAAGCCCATGGCCCTGAAGATACGCCGGGTGAGGCGCCGACTCCATGGCGGGTCGCGTCACTCCGCCGGGAGGGGGTCGACGGCGGCCGGGGGGTGGCCGCCCTGGGTGTGGCGGCGGGTGGGTTCACGGCCCGGGGGTTGGACGCAGCGTTCGACCGGTTCGAGACGACGCGTCCTGCGGGTGGCCGGGCGGCCGGCCTCCACCAGAAGGCGCTCGCCGTCGTGCACCACCGGCACGGGATCGCCCTTGCGGACCTCGTAGGTGGTGGTGTCGTGGGTGATCTCCACCGTGAGCAGGCTGTCGCGGACCCGGAGGGCGAAGGCGAGGCGGCTCAGGCCGGAGGGCAGGCGGGGGCGGAAGCTGAGGGCGTCGTCGTGGTCGCGCAGGCCGCCGAACCCGGCCACCAGGGCGATCGAGGCGCCCGCGAGGGAGGCCACGTGGAGGCCCTCGCGACTGTTGCCGCCCAGATCGTGCAGGTCCATCAGGGCGGCCTCGGCCGTGTAGTCGTAGGCGAGGTCCAACTGGCCGACCTCGGCGGCCATCACGGCCTGGGTGCAGGCGGAGAGCGAGGAGTCGCGGACGGTGATCCGCTCGTAGTAGGCGAAGTTGCGGGCCTTCTGCTCGTCGGTGAAGGCGTCCCCGCGGACCTGCATGGCCAGCACCAGATCGGCCTGTTTGACGACCTGTTTGCGGTACAGGTCGAAGTACGGGTAGTGCAGCAGCAGCGGGTAGTTCTCGGGCGGGGTGGCGGCGAAGTCCCAGAACTGGTGGTCGGTGAAGCCGTCGGCCTGCGGGTGGACGCCGAGGCGTTCGTCGTAGGGGATGAACATCGCGGCCGCGGCGTCGCGCCAGGCCGCGGCCTCCTCCGGGTCGACGCCCAGTGCCGTGGCCTCCTGCATGTACCGCGTCGCGGCCTCTGCCGCGTGCCGCAGGTTGGACTGCGCCATCAGGTTGGTGAAGACGTTGTTGTCCACGATGGCGCTGTACTCGTCGGGGCCGGTCACCCCCTCGATCCGGAAGCGACCTGCCGGGTCGTGGTGGCCCAGCGAGCGCCACATCCGGGCGGTCTCCACCAGCAGCTCCAGCCCGATCGTGCGGTCGAACTCGCGGTCCCCGGTGGCGCGGACGTAGCGGACGACGGCGGCGGCGATGCCCGCGCCGATGTGGAAGGCCGCGGTGCCGGCCGGCCAGTAGCTGGAGCACTCCTCGCCGTGGATGGTCCTCCAGGGGAACACCGCTCCGGCCAGGCCGAGTTGGGCGGCCCGCTCGCGGGCGCTCGGCAGGGTGGCGTGCCGCCAGCGCAGCGCCTGGTTGACGGCCCCGGGCAGCGCGTAGGTGAGCACCGGCAGCACGTAGGCCTCGGTGTCCCAGAAGCTGTGCCCGTCGTAGCCGGTGCCGGTGAGCCCCTTGGCGGGGATGGCGCGCTCCTCGCTGCGCGCGCTCGCCTGCAGGACGTGGAAGAGCGCGAAGCGGACGGCCTGTTGCAGCTCCACGTCCCCGTCGACCTGGATGTCGCTGTGCTCCCAGAACTCCGCGAGGTACTCCCGCTGTTCGCGCACCAGGCCGTCCCAGCCGGTGAACCGCGCGGCGGTGAGGGCGGCGAGCACCTGGTCACGGACGGCCGGCAGCGAGCGGACCTCCGACCAGCCGTAGGCGATGAACTTGACCAACCGCAGCCGCTCGCCCGGCTTCAGGGTCAGCGTGACGCTGATCCGCGCGTTGTCCTCGCTGCTCTCCGCGGTGACGTCGTACGGCTCGGGCGCCTCGATGACGTGGTCCATTCCCGCGCCCACCCGCAGCCGGCTGTGGCGGGTGGAGTGCACCAGCGCGGCCTTGGTGCCCACGGCGATGTCGGCCTCCGCCACCAGCGGCGCCTCCAGCATCGCGGCCGCGCGGGGGTCGGCCTCGGCGGTGGGGAGCTGCTCGTTGGCGACGAGCGTGGACTGCAGCACGAGGCGGGCCGGGCCGTCCACCGCCTCCACGACGTACTCGATCGCCGCGATGGCCCGCTGCGTCAGCGAGACCAGCCGGGTCGAGGTGACCTTGACGGTCCGTCCGGCCGGGGAGGTCCACACGGCCTCGCGGCGTAGCAGACCGTCACGGAAGTCCAGGCGGCGCCGGTGGCTGCGGAGTTGGCCGTAGCGCACGTCGAACGGCTCGTCGTCGACGAGCATGCGGATGATCTTGCCGTTGGTGACGTTGATGACGCTCTGGCCGGACTCGGGATAGCCGTAGCCGCTCTCCGCGTAGGGCAGCGGCCGGAGTTCGAAGACGCCGTTGAGGTAGGTGCCGGGCATGCCGTGCGGTTCCCCCTCGTCCAGGTTGCCGCGCATGCCGATGTGGCCGTTGGACAGGGTGAGGACGGACTCGGCCGCGGCCTGTCCGGGCAGGTCCAGCGTGTGCTCGACCACGCCCCACGGGTCGATCGAGAAGGCCTCCGAGGTCACTGCGGCTCCCCTTCGGTTCCGACCAGTTCGGACAGATCGCGGACCACCACGTCGGCGCCGTTCGCCCGTAGCTCGTCCGCCTGGCCCACCCGGTCCACGCCGACGACGGTGCCGAAGCCGCCGGCCCGCCCGGAGGCGACACCCGCCAGCGCGTCCTCGAAGACGGCGGCGTGCTCCGGCGCGGTGCCGAGGGCCCGGGCCGCGGCCAGGTAGGTGTCGGGCGCGGGCTTGCCGGCCAGGTGCTGCTCGGCGGCGACCACGCCGTCCACGACCACGTCGAACAGCTCCGCGATGTCCGCCGCGCGCAGCACGTCGTGCGCGTTGGCGCTCGAGGAGACCACCGCGCGGGGCAGCCCGAGCGCGCGCAGCCGGTGCAGGTAGTCGACCGAGCCGGGGTAGGCGGCGACGCCGCGCTCCTTGATCATGTGCAGCACGATGTCGTTCTTGGCCGCGCTCAGGCCCTCGACGGTTCGCGTCCCCGGCGCGTCCTGCGGACCGCCCTCGGGGAGCTCGATGCCGCGCGAGGCCAGGAACGCCCGGGTGCCGTCGAGCCGGGGGCGGCCGTCGACGTAGCGGTCGTACTCCTCGACCTGGTCGAACGGCACGAACGCCGTTCCGGTCCGGGCGGCCTCCGCCCGCAGGAAGCCGTCGAACATCTCCTTCCAGGCGGCCGCGTGCACCTCGGCGGTCCGGGTCAGCACGCCGTCGAGGTCGAACAGGAAGGCATGGATGTGGTCCGGGAGCCCCAGCATGTCTGCCAGTCTCGCCCGCGAGCCGGCCCGGAACGGACATTGCCTCCCGGTGGGCGCGTCGCCGACCGGGATCAGAGGTCACGCAGGGCGGCGGCGAGCAGGGAGACGCCCTCGTCGATCGCGTGGGCCGGGTCCGCGGCGTAGCCGAGGACGAGGCCGGGCGGACCGCAGGCGCTCCGATAGCCAGGCCGTGCGGCCGCCGCGTGGGGCCTTGCCGATGTCCAGCTGCAGGAAGTCGGAGCCGGATGTTTTGGACCCCTCGAACGATGGCTCTGTGGACCCGCCCATGGGATCCATTGTGCGCGCAGAGTGGACCCATGGACCGACCCTCGTTCACGCAGCTCGTCCCCGGCATGGTCGGCATGATGCTGGTCGGCAGCAGCGTGACCGTCTCGCACTCACTCGTCGACGCCCCCCTCTTCACCACGCAGGCCCTGCGCTAGGCGGCCGCGACCGCGATCCTGCTCCTCTTCGCGCGGCTCGCCGGCGCGCGCGTCGTGCGGCCGCGCGGGCGGGAGTGGCTGTGGCTGGCCGGGCTCGCGGTCAGCGGGCTGGTGCTGTTCAACGTGGCGGTGGTCCGCGGCGTCGCGCACGCCGAGCCCGCGGTGATCGCCGTGGCCGTGGCGTGCGTGCCGCTCGTGCTGGGCCTGGTGGGCCCGCTGCTGGAGCGGCGCCGCCCGAGCCGCCAGGTGCTGCTGGCCGCGCCCGTCGTCATGCTGGGCGCGGTCCTGGTCGAGGGGACGGGCCGCACCGATGCCGTCGGCCTGGCGTGGGCGGCCCTGGCCCTGGGCTGCGAGGCCGCGTTCACCCTCCTCGCGGTCCCGGTGCTGCCCCGGCACACCCCGTGGGGCGTCTCGGTGCACGCGACCTGGATGGGCGGGACGCTGTTCGCCGTCCTCGGCCTGACCCGCGAAGGCCCCACGGCCGCAGGGAGGTTGTCCGGCACCGAGTGGGCGGCCGCGGGCTACCTCGCGCTGATGGTGACGGCGGTCGCCTTCGTCCTCTGGTACTCCACCGTCCGCTCCGCGGGCTCCGGCCGCGCCGGCCTGCTTACCGGCATCGCCCCGCTGACCGCGGCCCTGGTCGCCACCGCCACCGGCACCGGCACGCCGGGCCTCTCCGTCTGGTCGGGTATCGCGGTCGTCGTCCTCGGCCTCGTCGCCGGCCTGCGCAGGCGCCCGGAGCCGGACACAACGGTCCGTCAGGCGGCTTTGGCCTCCTCGGACTTGGACCGTAGCCGGTGCTCGACGCCGGCCAGGCGCCAGTAGCCGATGGCGCAGGCCCAGACGACGACGAAGAGGCCGACGATGACGAAGCCGACGTTGTTGAGGTCGATGCCCGAGATCCAGGCCGTCACCGGGTCGGTGAGGTTCAGCTGGTCGTGCAGGATGCCGACGAGCTCGATGGTGCCGATCAGGAAGGCGACGGCGATCGACAGACCGGTGATGGTGAGGTTGTAGTAGACCTTGCGCACCGGGTTCGAGAAGGCCCAGTGGTAGGCGAAGTTCATGAATGTGCCGTCGAGCGTGTCGAACAGGCTCATGCCGGAGGCGAAGAGCAGCGGCAGGCAGACGATCGCGTACCAGGGCAGGCCTGAGGCCGCGCCGGAGCCCGCCATCACCATCAGGGTGACCTCGGTCGCGGTGTCGAAGCCGATGCCGAAGAGAAGGCCGATCGGGAACATCTGGCCGGGTCGGGTGATGGATTTGGTGAGCCGGCCCAGGATGCGGTTCATGAAACCGCGGCTGTCGAGGTGCTTCTCCAACTCGTGCTCGTCGAACTGGCCGGCGCGCATGGCCGTGAAGACCTTCCAGATTCCCACCAGGGCCACCAGGTTGAGCGCGGCGATGAGGTAGAGGAAGCTGCCGGACGCCAACGTGCTGACGGTGCCGAGGTTGTGACGGGCACTGGAGTTGTCGTTGGTCAGCGTCGTCGCGAGCCGCACGCCGCCGGCGATGCCGGCCGCGAGCAGGATCACGATCGAGGAGTGGCCGAGAGCGAACCAGAAACCGACCGAGATCGGGCGCTTGCCGTCGGCCATCAGCTTGCGGGTGGTGTTGTCGATCGCCGCGATGTGGTCGGCGTCGAAGGCATGGCGCATGCCGAGCGTGTAGGCCGTCACGCCGAGGCCGAGGCCGAACACCTGGGTGCCGACCTTGTAGTGGTGCGGCGCCACCATCACCGCGAGGATCCCGAAGCCGATCACGTGCATCGCCGCGATCACGGCCAGCAGTCCGCCGGTGCGCCACCAGTCCTTGCGTTCCCAGCGGACGGGCGGTGTCGTCGGTATCGCGCCGGGCAGGACGGCGGTCGACGAGGAAGAGTTTTCGGGCAGGGTCATGGAAGGGCAGCCTCTCCAGCACCTCGTGGATAGTCTCGTGCGGTGCCGTGGCCGGTCTCCTGGCTGACGGGGACTGACATCCCGGCCGCTGGCCTTCCCAGGCGCTGACGCGCCCAGTGGCCTCCCCGACCCGAGACGTGGGTCGTGGGAACGCGGCAAGGACTTCCCGATCACAGTGGCGAGGGCCGCTCCGGACTTGAACCGGTCTTCCCGAACACCACGGCAGCAGCCACCCTAGGGGTTCCGAGGAAACACCCACAAGCCTGCATGGATGCGCAGGTGTTGCGAATCACTTGCCGGGACGGGTGAGAATGTCGTCATGCATCTGGTCCCCGCCGAACTCGCCCACCGCAAGGTCATCGACGACCACACCGTGTGCGCCGCCATCGAAGGCATCGGCGACGCCGACCAGCTGCACGAATGGGCCGACTGTTTCGCGCTGCTCGGCGAGCACCACCGGCTGGCCGTCCTGCTGGCCGTCCACCACGCCGGGCCGATCGCCGTCACCGACCTGGCGACCGCCACCGGGATCGCGGACAGCGCGGTCTCACAGATCCTGCGGCTGCTGCGCGCCTCCGGAACGGTAGCCGCCGACAAGGACGGCCGGATCGTCCGTTACCGGCTCGCCGACGGCCGCGTGGCCGCGCTGCTCGACCGGATGCGGGAGCCCGCGGACCAGCGGTGACCGTCGCCGCGTCAGTTCTTCGAGCACCGCTCGAAGAGGGATTCGTCACAGGCGAATGCGCTGCTGAAGGCCTGCCGGGCTGCAATAGCATCCCCTCATGACGGTCCTGCCCGACGACGGGCTATCCCTTGCTGCCGATTTCCCGGAAGCCGACCACGCCCAGTGGCAGCGGCTCGTCGAGGGCGTCCTGCGCAAGTCCGGAAAGGACGTGTCGGGCGCCGAGGCCGAGCGGGCACTGGCGACCGCTCTCGACGACGGGCTGGTCGTCTCGCCCCTCTACACGGCGCCGGAGACCGCCCAGGAGCTCGGCTACCCCGGCCTGGCGCCCTACGTGCGCGGCGCCCGCCCGGCGGCGGGCGGCTGGGACGTGCGCCAGCGCCACGCGTTGCCCGACCCGGAGCGGGCCAACGAGGCGGTGCTCGGCGACCTGGAGAACGGCGTCACCTCCCTGTGGCTGGCCGTCGGCGACTCCGGCATCCCGGTCTCCGGTCTGGCCCGGGCCCTCGACGGCGTCTACCTCGACCTGGCGCCCGTCGCGCTGGACGCCGGCGCGCAGACCGGCGAGGCCGCGCGCGAGCTGCTGCGGATCTACGAGGCCCGTGGCGTCGCCAAGGACGCGGCGCGCGGCGGTCTCGGTGCGGACCCGCTCGGACACGAGGCCCGCACGGGCGCACAGCTCGCGAACGACGACGCCGTGGAGCTGGCCCGCACCTGCGCCGAGCAGTACCCGGGCCTCCGGGCGCTGACCGTCGACGCGCTGCCGTATCACGAGGCCGGTGCCTCGGCGGCGCAGGAGCTCGGCTGCTCGCTCGCCACCGGCGTCGCCTACCTGCGGCTGCTGACCGACGCGGGCCTGCCGGCGGACACGGCCGTGCGGCAGCTGGAGTTCCGCTACGCCGCCACCGCCGACCAGTTCCTGACGGTGGCGAAGCTGCGCGCCGCGCGGCGGCTGTGGTCGCGCGTCGCCGAGGCCTGCGGCGCCACGGCGACCGGCGCGGGAGCGCAGGTGCAGCACGCCGTCACCTCGCCGGTGATGATGACCCGCCGCGACCCCTACGTGAACATGCTCCGCACCACCATCGCGACCCTCGCCGCGGGCGTGGGCGGGGCGGACGCCGTCACCGTGCTGCCGTTCGACCACGAGCTCGGGCAGCCGGACGCGTTCGCGCGCCGGATCGCCCGCAACACCTCCTCGATCCTGCTGGAGGAGTCGCACCTGGGCCGGGTCGCCGACCCGGCGGGCGGCTCCTGGTACGTCGAGCAGCTGACCGACGAACTCGCCCACGCCGCTTGGGCGTTCTTCCAGGAGCTGGAGCGCGCGGGCGGTCAGGCGGAGGCGCTGCGCTCCGGGCTGGTGGGCGAGCGGATCGCCACCACCTGGGCGGCGCGGAGCAAGAAGCTCGCCAAGCGCAGCGAGCCGATCACCGGCGTCAGCGAGTTCCCGAACCTGGCGGAGAAGCCGGTCGTCCGCGAGGACGCGCCCGCTGTCCGCCCGCTGGGCCGCGCCTCCGGCGACTCCGGCGCGGGCCTGCCGCGCGTGCGCCGCGACGAGGCGTACGAGGCGCTGCGCGCCCGCTCGGACGCGCACCTGGACGCCACCGGCGCCCGCCCGCGGATCTTCCTCGCCGCGCTCGGCCCGGCCGCCGCGCACACCGCACGGGCCACCTTCGCCGTCAACCTGTTCCAGGCAGGCGGCGTGGAGGCGGTGCACCAGCCCGCCTCCGTCGCCGCAGACACCGTCGCCGCGGCCTTCGCCGCCAGCGGCGCCACGATCGCCTGCCTCTGCTCCAGCGACGCGCTCTACGAGGAGCAGGCCGAGGCCGTCGCCGCCGCGCTCAAGGCGGCGGGCGCCGCCCAGGTCTACCTCGCGGGCCGCCCCGGCGAGCACCGCGACGTCGACGCGTACGTCTTCGCCGGCTGCGACGCGCCGGCCGTCCTCTCCTCCGTCCTCGACCTCATCGGAGCCCCGGCGTGACGCAGATTCCCGACTTCTCGCAGGTCGACCTCGGGGCAGCCACCTCGGGCGAGGCGACGGCGGAGCAGTGGCGCGCGGCGGTCAAGGAGACCACCGGCGGTGGCGTGGACGAGCTGCTCTGGGAGACCCCGGAGGGCATCGGCGTCAAGCCGCTCTACACCGGGGACGACCTGGAGGGCCTGGACTTCCTCGGCACCTACCCGGGCGTCGCGCCGTACCTGCGCGGGCCCTACCCGACGATGTACGTCAACCAGCCGTGGACGATCCGGCAGTACGCCGGTTTCTCCACCGCCGAGGAGTCCAACGCGTTCTACCGCCGCAACCTGGCGGCCGGTCAGAAGGGCCTCTCGGTCGCCTTCGATCTGCCGACCCACCGCGGCTACGACAGCGACCACCCGCGCGTCACCGGCGACGTCGGCATGGCGGGCGTCGCGATCGACTCGATCTACGACATGCGGCAGCTGTTCGACGGCATCCCGTTGGACAAGATGACCGTCTCGATGACGATGAACGGCGCCGTGCTGCCGGTGCTCGCGCTCTACATCGTGGCGGCGGAGGAGCAGGGCGTTCCGCCCGAGAAGCTCGCGGGGACCATCCAGAACGACATCCTCAAGGAGTTCATGGTCCGCAACACCTACATCTATCCGCCGAAGCCCTCGATGCGGATCATCTCCGACATCTTCGCGTACACCTCGCAGAAGATGCCGCGCTACAACTCCATCTCCATCTCCGGCTACCACATCCAGGAGGCCGGGGCGACGGCCGACCTGGAGCTGGCCTACACCCTCGCCGACGGCGTGGAGTACCTGCGCGCCGGTCAGGCCGTGGGCCTGGACGTGGACACCTTCGCGCCCCGCCTGTCGTTCTTCTGGGCCATCGGCATGAACTTCTTCATGGAGATCGCCAAGATGCGCGCGGGCCGTCTGCTGTGGGCCAAGCTGGTCTCGCAGTTCGACCCGAAGAACACCAAGTCGCTGTCACTGCGCACCCATTCGCAGACCTCCGGCTGGTCGCTGACCGCCCAGGACGTGTTCAACAACGTCACCCGCACCTGCGTCGAGGCGATGGCCGCGACCCAGGGCCACACCCAGTCGCTGCACACCAACGCGCTGGACGAGGCCCTCGCGCTGCCGACCGACTTCTCCGCCCGCATCGCCCGCAACACCCAGCTGCTGCTGCAGCAGGAGTCCGGCACCTGCCGGGTCATCGACCCGTGGGGCGGCAGCGCCTACGTCGAGAAGCTCACCTACGACCTGGCCCGGCGCGCCTGGCAGCACATCCAGGAGGTCGAGGCCGCCGGCGGCATGGCGAAGGCCATCGACGCCGGCATCCCCAAGCTCCGCATCGAGGAGGCCGCGGCCCGCACCCAGGCCCGCATCGACTCCGGCCGCCAGCCGGTGATCGGCGTCAACAAGTACCGGGTGGAGAACGACGAGCAGATCGACGTGCTCCAGGTCGACAACTCCTCGGTGCGCGCCCAGCAGATCGCCAAGCTGAAGCGGCTGCGCGAGGAGCGCGACGAGCAGGCCACCCAGGGCGCGCTGCGCGCGCTGACCGCCGCGGCCGAGCGCGAGCCGGGCACCGGCCTGGAGGGCAACCTGCTCGCGCTGGCCGTGAACGCGGCCCGCGCCAAGGCCACCGTCGGCGAGATCTCCGACGCGCTGGAGAAGGTCTACGGCCGGCACAGCAGCCAGATCCGTACGATCTCCGGCGTGTACCGCAACGAGGCAGGGGAGTCCGGCTCCGTGACCCGCACCCGCGCGCTGGTCGACGCGTTCGAGGAGGCCGAGGGCCGCCGTCCGCGCATCCTGGTCGCCAAGATGGGCCAGGACGGGCACGACCGCGGCCAGAAGGTCATCGCCACGGCCTTCGCCGACCTGGGCTTCACCGTCGACGTCGGCCCGCTGTTCCAGACCCCGGCCGAGGTGGCGCGGCAGGCGGTGGAGGCCGACGTGCACATCGTCGGTGTCTCCTCGCTGGCCGCCGGTCACCTCACCCTGGTGCCCGCGCTCCGCGAGGAGCTGGCCGCCGAGGGCCGCGAGGACATCATGATCGTCGTCGGCGGCGTCATCCCGCCGCAGGACGTGCCGACGCTGCTGGAGATGGGCGCGGCGGCGGTCTTCCCGCCCGGCACGGTCATCCCGGACGCCGCCTACGACCTGGTGCAGCGGCTGGCCGCCGACCTCGGCCACGCGGAGCTGAACCAGGCGGGGCCGAGCCAGGCGGAGCTGTAACCGCGGTGGGCATCGACCTCGACGCCTACGTCAAGGGTGTGCTCGACGGGAAGCGGGCGTTCGTCGCCCGCGCCGTGACCCTCGTCGAGTCCACCCGGCCCGACCACCGGGCGCTCGCCCAGCAGCTGCTGACCGAGCTGCTGCCGCACACCGGACAGGC
Source organism: Streptacidiphilus pinicola (assembly GCF_003258295.1). Taxonomy (GTDB): domain Bacteria; phylum Actinomycetota; class Actinomycetes; order Streptomycetales; family Streptomycetaceae; genus Streptacidiphilus; species Streptacidiphilus pinicola. The sequence goes on from NZ_QKYN01000008.1 coordinate 22,589, forward strand.
CCGCAGGATCGGCATCACCGGCGTGCCGGGGGTGGGCAAGTCCACCTTCATCGACGCCTTCGGCAGCATGCTGACGGGGCTCGGCCACCGGGTCGCGGTGCTCGCCGTCGACCCGTCGTCCACCCGGACCGGCGGGTCGATCCTCGGCGACAAGACCCGCATGGAGCGCCTCGCCGTCGATCCGGCCGCGTTCGTGCGCCCCTCGCCGAGCGCCGGCACGCTCGGCGGGGTCGCCAAGGCCACGCGCGAGTCGATGGTCGTGATGGAGGCCGCGGGCTACGACGTGGTGCTGGTGGAGACCGTCGGCGTCGGCCAGTCGGAGACGACGGTCGCCGGCATGGTCGACTCCTTTCTGCTGCTCAGCCTGGCCCGCACCGGCGACCAGCTGCAGGGCATCAAGAAGGGCGTGCTGGAGCTCGCCGACGTCATCGCCGTCAACAAGGCCGACGGCCCGCACGAGCGCGAGGCGCGCGGCGCCGCGCGTGAACTGGCGGGCGCGCTGCGGCTGATGCACCCCGCCGACCCCGCCTGGACCGTCCCCGTCCTCAGCTGCAGCGCCAGGGAGTCCACGGGCCTGGAGCAGGTCTGGGAGCGGCTCGAACAGCACCGCGCCCTGCTCGACGGCACCGGCCGCCTGACGGCCAAGCGCCGCGCCCAGCAGGTGGAGTGGGCCTGGTCCATGGTCACCGACGAGCTGCTCGGCCGGCTGCACGGCGACCCGACGGTCCGCGCGCTCGCCCCCGAGCTCGAAGCCCAGGTCCGTGAGGGCGAGTTGACGGCGACGCTGGCCGCCCAGCGGATTCTGGCGGCGTTCGACCGGACCCGCTCCGCAACGTCCTGATCAGCGTCCTGAGGCGGGCGGTCCGCCGCGCAGCGGGGTGACGACGGGGCGGCCGTCGGGGTCCGACGTCACCGTGACGCGCGCGTCGTAGACGCGGGCGATGACGTCCTGCGTCACCACCTCCGCGGGCGTGCCGCCCGCCTCGACGCGGCCCCGGTGGAGCAGGACCAGCCGGTCCGCGTACTGGGCGGCGGTGGTCAGGTCGTGCAGGGTGGTGACCACGGTCAGCCGCTCGGTGCGGCGCAGCCCGTCCACGAGGTCGAGGACGTGCTGCTGGTGGCCGAGGTCCAGCGCGGAGGTGGGCTCGTCGAGCAGCAGCAGTCGCGGCTCCTGGGCCAGCGCCCGGGCCAGTGCGGCGCGTTGGCGCTCGCCGCCGGAGAGCTGGGAGAGGCGGCGCTCGGCGAGGCGGCCGAGGTCGAGGGCGTCCAGGGTGCGGCGGGTGGCCGCGCGGTCGCGCTCGCCGGGGTTGGCCAGGTAGCCGAGGTGCGGAGTGCGGCCCAGCAGCACGTAGTCCTGGACCGTCATGTCCGGCGGCAGCAGCGGGGCCTGCGGCACGTAGCCGATCAGCCGGGCCCGCTCCCGGGCCCTGAGCCTGCCCACGTCGGTGCCGTCCACGACGACGGAGCCGCGGTGCGGGAGCAGACCGGCGAGGGCGCGCAGCAGCGTCGACTTGCCGGCCCCGTTGGGCCCGATCAGTGCCAGCCAGCCGCCCTGCGCGACGGTGCAGGAGACCTCGCGCACGACGGGCCTCCGTTCCAGGTCCACGTCCACGCCGGAGACCTGCAGACCCGGCGCGGCCACGGCGGTCATGTGCGCACCGACCGGGTGGAGCGCAGGATCCAGACGAAGGCGGGCGAGCCGATCAGTGCGGTGACCACCCCGATGGGCAGCTCGGCGGGCGCGGCGACGGTGCGGGCCACGGTGTCGGCCAGCACCAGGAACCCGGCGCCGAAGAGCAGCGAGAGCGGCAGGACCCGCCGGTAGGACGTCCCGGCCAGCCGGCGCACCGCGTGCGGCACGACGATCCCGACGAACCCGATCAGTCCGCTGACCGCCACGGCGCTCGCCGCGGCCAACGCGCAGCCGGCCACGACCACCAGCCGGATCCGGTGCGGGTGCAGGCCCAGCGAGCGCGCCTCCTCGTCGCCGACCGAGAGCACGTCCAGGTGCCGCCCGTGCAGCAGCACGGCGGTCACGGCGACCGCCAGATACGGCAGGATCTGCGTGGTCTGGTGCCAGGTCGCGGCCGAGAGCGAGCCCAGCAGCCACGAGTAGACCTGCTGGATGTCCTGGGTGGACCGCTGCAGCACGTAGGTCTGAACGGCCGTCAGGAACATCGACACCGCCAGCCCCGCCAGCAGCAGCGTCGAGGTGCCCGGCCCGCCCGCCGCGCCCGCCAGGTAGGCGACGGCCACACCGACCAGCGAGCCCACGAACGCGGCCACCGGCACGGCCGCGGGGGCGGAGGGGCCGAGATAGACGATGGCCAGCGTCGCGCCGAGCCCCGCGCCGGCGGAGGAGCCCAGCAGCGAGGAGTCGACCAGGGGGTTGCGGAACACGCCCTGGTACCCGGCGCCCGCCAGCGACAGCGCCCCGCCGACCAGCGCGCCGAGGACGACCCGCGGCAGCCGGATCTGGAACAGCACCGCCTGGTCCAACGGGCTCAGCCCGGAGGAGAGGTGGACCAGCGGCAGGCGGTTCAGCAGGGCGGTCGCCGTCGCCGACGGATTGAGGTCCGCCGCACCGGCCATGGCGCCCACCAGGACCGCGACGGCCAGGAAGACCGCCGCGATCACGTAGGCCCGTGCCGCCCTGACCCGCGTTCCGGAGCGGCTCACGGCCGCGGCCCCCGGGGGCTCACTTGCCGGAGGCCTTCTCGACCGCCTGCGCGATCTGGGCGACCAGCTCCGGCAGGCGCGGGCCCCAGCGGGAGGCCTCGTCGTCGTTGAGGCCGACGATCTGCCGGGTCTTCACCGCCAGGATCCCGGACCAGCCCGGGCGCGCCGCGACGACCGCCGGGGACTGGCCGCCGTCGGAGGCCTCGTTGTCGGACAGGAAGACCAGCTGCGGCTGCGCCGCGACGATGTACTCCTGCGACAGCTGCGGGTAGCCGCCGTCCGCCGCCTTGTCCGCCTTGTCGGCGATGTTCTTCAGACCGAACAGCGAGGCGATCTGGCCCACGAAGGTGGCCGAGGTCGCCGAGTAGTACGGGTTGGCGCTGATCTCCCAGTAGTAGCTGAGGTCCGCGTGGCTGTTCCCGGCCTGCTTCACGGCGGCCGCGATCTTCGTCTTCATGCCGGAGACGGTCTGCGCAGCCTGGTCGGCGTGGCCGGTGGCCCGGCCGATCTGCTCGATCTGCGCGTAGGCGGCGTCCAGCGTGGCGGCGGCGGGCTCGATCAGCACCGGCACGCCCAGCTTTGTCAGGCCCGCCACCAGGCCGCCGGAGTCCTGGGAGGCGACGACCAGGTCGGGCTGGTACTTGACGATCGCCTCGAGGTTGGGCGTGAGCCCGCTCAGGCTGGTGACGGGCACACCGGACGGGTAGTTCGAGGTCTGGTCGACCGCGACGACCTGCTTGCCCGCGCCGACGGCGTAGAGGTCCTCGGTCGCGGTCGGCGAGAGCGAGACGATGTGCTGCGGCGCGCTCTTGACGGTGACCTTGCCGTTCGAGGCGTTCACCGTGACCGGGAACGACGCGGCGGCGGCCGTCGTGGACGCGGCCACTGAGCTCGACGAAGACGGGCCGGAGGCGGAGGGCGAGGAGCTGCAGCCCGCGACGACCGTCACGGCGGCGAGCACGGCGGTCGCCGCCGAGACGGCACGGACGATCGGCCGGAGCCGGACAGGTGGGTGCGCCATGGGGTTGCTTCCTCCCGAGGGGCGGGAAGAAGCCAATCCGTCGACGGGCGGCGCAGGCGGATCGCGCGCCGACAGAAACGGACCGCCCCTTCCCACGAGGGTCGATGTCGTCAACGCGGCAGGAGGCGACCTGGCTCGGGCCACGCTCGGGTGGGCCCTCACAGTTGCGGGACAGCGCCGGAATGGTCCGCCGGGCGGACGTCACCGGCTTCGCTGCCTGGCGCGCTGCCGGAAACCTGCATGGCTGTGCGGGTTTTCCGGCCCAGGCAGACTAGCACCCCCGGCCCGGCCGCCCCTGGCCGGGTCGGGCATGAGGCCTGGTCAGCGGAGGTCGGGGCGGTCCGGGGCAGACCGAACCAGGAGGCCCCACGCGGGCTGGCCGTTGGCGCGGGTGGGCAGCATCCGGGCCAACGGGCAGGCCGGGTGCGACCCCTGCTCCGCGATCTTCGCCCCGTCCTGGCCCCATGGCGCGGCGAAGCAACTGGAGTGCGGCAACGCCGCGCTGCTGGAGGCGGCGCGCTGAGTGCTCGCCTGGGCCCGGCGGGTTCGACTCGGGCTTCAACTGACCCGCACTACGCCGATGTCGGGACCGGTGCCGGGGCGGCCTGGGACGCGCCGTCGTGGGCGGCGTCGGCGAGGGAGGGTTGGAGGCGGCGGGCGACGTCCACGTGGTCGGCGGTCCAGATGACGCGGACCGCCGTCGCGGTGGCCAGGCCGGTGCGGTCGACCAGGTCGGTACGTACGGAGGCGACCAGGCGGGCCGCGGCCTCCGGACGCAGTGGCACGGGCGGGGGGACGGGCGTGTGTTCGTCCAGGCTCGCGGCCAGGCCGCGGTACCAGTCGGTGACGCGGGCCGCCGCGCCCAGGACCGCGCGGTGCGCCTCGGTCTGGTCGGCCGAGACGCGCGTCCGGGCGCAGTCGCGCCACAGCGACAGCACCGCGTCGGCGGCGAGGCGCAGGCCCACGACGCCGGTGACCAGGGTGGTCATGTCGGCCAGCGAGACCGGTTTGGCGCCGCGCTCGGCCAGGTAGCTGCGGAACGCGTCGTCGAGGCGGCGTGCGGAGGCCGCCGCCTCGCGGCTCTCCCGCTCCGGTTCCTGCTGCGCCGGTCCGGGCGCGGTCCCGGCGGTCTCGCAGTGGCCGAGCGCGTAGGAGACGGCCCCGGAGAGGTAGCGGGCGCTGTCGGTGTAGGCCTGGGCGAGCGCCCGGTCCACGGCGGCCGCGGCGCCGCGCGGCCAGAAGAACAGGGCGACCACGACGCTCACCGCGCAGCCCAGGCCGATGTCCTGGAGCCGCAGCAGCACGATGTGCCAGTCCGGGTTCTGGCCGACGTTGAACAGCACCACCAGCGTGACGGTGAACGCGGCCTGCCCGGCGGTGAAGGAGATCGCCGCCGGGGCGATCCCCGCGAACAGGACGGCGACCGGCAGCAGCAGCCACAGCACGTTGCCGTGATGGCCGATCAGCTGCAGCAGCCCGGCGCCCAGGATCGAGCCGACCACCGTGCCCAGCACCGCGCGCATCGCGTTCTGCCCGGTGTTGAGCGCGTTGGAGCGCAGCACCGAGATGGTGCCGAGCAGCACCCAGAACGAGTGCTGAACGCTGGTCAGGTTCGCGAGCAGCACCGCCAGGCCCAGACCGACCCCGCCGCGCAGGCTGTTGTGCAGCCACACCGAGCCGCTGCCGAGGTGCGCGGCGGCCCGCTCGCGGGCGGAGGCCAGCGGCGCCGTCAGGGTGCCGGGCTCGTGGCCCAGCAGCCGCTCGTGCCAGCCGCGCTGCCAGGCGGTGGCCGCCAGGTCGACGTTGCCCGCGATCTGCAGCACGGCGAAGCCGAGCTCGTGGGCGCGGAAGGAGAAGTCGAGCGTGGAGATGAAGCCGTAGACCTCCGCCGCGCCCTCCCCGAGGGGGCGCTCGACGGGCAGCCGGACGGTGGAGCTGTCCTCCATCGCGGACATGGCCACCCGCAGGCCCTTCATGCCGTCCCGCAGCCCGCCGACGTCGCCGCGCAGGTCGGTCAGCAGATCGGCGGCGCCGTCCAGGACCTCGGCGGCGGCCAGCCGTACGTCCCGGGCCGCCGGATCGCAGGACGGGGGCCGGCGGTCGGCGTAGGCGGGGCGGTCGGCGAGGATCGCGCTCAGCCAGGTGAGTTCGTCGACCAGGCGCACCAGCAGCCGCGAGCTCGTCGACAGGCCGGTGGGGCGGTACGGGGTGGCGTCGAACGCCCGGCGCAGCTCCGCGCCCGCGGCCGCCGCCCGCTCGGCCACGGCGTGGCAGTGGTCGGCGTCCGCCCGTCCGTCGCCCCGCGAGTGGGCGACGTCCGTGCGCAGTCGCTCGGCCGCCGCCCGGCAGACCCGGGCCGCGGGTCCGCTCAGCGGATCGGCGACGGGACGCGGCCACAGCAGCGCGACGGCCGGCAGCGCCACCGCCGCCGCCAGGCCCGCGCCCGCGAGCCGGTCCGGCAGCTGGGACAGCGGCACGGGCGTCGCGACCGGCAGCACGAAAGCGAGCAGCAGCGCCGTCGCACTGCCGGCCAGCACCGAGCTGACGACGCCGGAGAAGAGCACGACGAAGGCCACGACGACGGTGGCCAGCACCGAGAGCCAGAGCTGGCGCGCGGCCAGCGTCCCGACGCAGATCAGCACGGCCCACGCGAGCGCCAGCCCCGCCTGGGCGCGCAGCCGCTCCACCATCGGGCCGCCGTAGTCGACCAGCAGCAGCATCGAGAAGGATCCGAACGCGGCGAAGCTCGCCATCGTGGGGGAGTGCAGCACCTGGGTGCAGAGCGCGAACAGCGCCGGCATCACCAGCGCCGTCCGCGCGGCCCGCCGGGTGGCCGCGAGCCCCGGGTCGTGCGCCCGCAGCCACCCGACCAGCCGCCGCCCGGTCCGCTCCGCCGTCACGTCGGTACGCTCCACTTCCGCTTCGGTCACGTGAGCACTCCGGTCAGGTGAGCTCGCGCTTGAGGATCTTGCCGGTGGCCGTCATCGGCAGCGAGTCGACGATCTCCACGATCCGCGGGTACTTGTGCCCGGCCATCTGCTCCCGGCCCCAGGCGACGAGCTCCTCCGACGGGGCCTCGGCGCCGGGCCGCAGGATGACGAAGGCCTTGACCTCCTCGCCGTGGGTCGGGTGCGGCACCCCGACGACGGCGGCCAGGCTGATCTGGGGATGCGTCATCAGCACCTCCTCGATCTCGCGCGGGTACACGTTGAAGCCGCCACGGATGATCATGTCCTTGGAGCGGTCCACGACGTAGTAGAAGCCGTCCTCGTCCCGGCGGGCCAGGTCGCCGGTGCGGAACCAGCCGTCCCGGAACACCTCGGCCGTGGCCTCGGGGCGGTTGTAGTAGCCCTTCATCACGTTGTGGCCCTTGACGGCGATCTCGCCGACCGCGCCCGGCTCGGTCACCTCGGACCAGTCGTCGTTGATCAGCTTCAGTGCGACACCCCACACCGGGACGCCGATGGAGCCGGGTCGCGGCTCCCGGTCCGGGTCGCTGAAGGTGGCGACCGGGCTGGTCTCGGAGAGCCCGTAGCCCTCGAGGATCTGCACCCCCAGCCGGTCCCGCACCTGGTGGATGATCTCCACCGGCAGACTCGCGCCGCCGGAGACGCCGATCCGCAGGTTCCGCGCTATCCGGTCCACGTCGACCTCGTCGGTGAGTGCGGAGAGCAGCGCCCACCACATGGTGGGGACGCCCGCGAAGAAGGTGATCTCCTCCGTCGCCATCAGCCGCACCGCCTCCTTCGGGTCGAACCGCGGCATCAGGTGGAGCGTGGCCGCCATCGAGAAGCCCGCGTGCATCTGGATGGTCGCGCCGTAGGTGTGGAACAGCGGCAGGCAGAGCAGGTGGCTGTCGGTCGCCGGGAGGCTGCGGAACATCCGGTGGCAGGCGACCACGTTCAGCATGGTGTTCGCGTGGGACAGCTCGGCGCCCTTGGCCTGGCCGGTGGTGCCCGAGGTGTAGAGGATGATCGCGGTGTCGTCGGGCGCGGTCGCCACGGGGTCGAACACGGTGCTGCGGCCCGCGACCGCGGCCCCCAGCGTCTCCGCGCCCTCGATCGGGCTCGGCGCCGCCGGGTCGGCGGTGATCAGGAAGAACTGCTCGACCGCCGCGACCTCCTGGAACGCCGCCCAGCCGGCGGCACCCATCGGCAGCTCGGGCGTGCCCTCGAAGCAGAAGTAGGCGGAGACGTCCGCGTCCCGCAGGTGGTAGGCGATCTCGCGGGTCTTGAGCAGCACGTTCAGCGGCACGACGACCGCGCCCGCCTTGAGCACGCCGAAGTAGACGATCGGGAACCACGGCAGGTTCGGGCAGCTCAGCGCGATCCGGTCGCCGGGCCGGACGCCGCGCTCCACCAGGAGGTCGGCGACCTGGTTCGCGGCCGCCTCGACCTCGGCGTAGGTGAGCCGCGTCGAGCCGAGGACCAGCGCCTCACGGTCGGGATGGGAGCGAGCGGAGTCCTCGAGCAGGACCGACAGGTTCAGCATGACGCCTTCCGGAGGGCGGTGTGGAGGGGCTGGCCTCAGCGCTCTTCCCGCGGACGGCCCCGATCACACTCTGCCCCCAACCCTTGACCACCGCACTCGAGCCGTTCCCGACCGCCGTGGCAGCGAAAACCGTTTGGCCGTCGGGCCGGAGCTTGCTAACGTGCTGGACACCGTGACCACACGCGAGGAGGTGAGACCCGTGAACAACGTTTCCACGAGGGTGCTCCCCCTTGCTTTCACGGTGCACGAGTGACGTAGGCGTCCTCGGGAGTGCCCTCTCTCAGGCACCCCGAAAGGACAGACCTATGAGCGCTTCGGATGACCCGAATTCCCCGGATTCCCGGGACGCGGTGGCCCGTGTCGGAGAGACGCGGTGGCTCGCCCTCGACGGCGGCCGCGAGGCCGGGCGCGGTGACGCGTGCCGACGGCCCGACGGGCGGATGTTCGTCAGCGTCGACGCGTGGGAGAGCCCGGTCTTCGACCGGCTCGCCGCCGCGATCGTGGCCGACCTGCCCGCGCCCCTGCACGCCGTCGTCGACGCGGACGACCCGGACACCGTCGCCGCCTGGCAGCGGGCGGGCCTCGTGATCGGCCGCCGGGAACGGGAGTACGTCGTGCCCACCGACCCGCGGGTCACCGGGCTCGACGCGGTCCGCGCGCCCGAGGGCGTGACGATCGTGCCCCTCGGCCAGGCCCGGGAGGCGCCGCTGCGGGCGCTGGACCGCGCGATCCGCGCGGAGGTCGAGGCAGGAGTCGGCTGGCGGACCATGCCCGCCGAGGTGCTGCCCCGACCGGAGGGGGTCACCGTCGTCGACCCCGCCAAGTACGCCGTCGCCGACGCGGACGGGCGCTACGTCGGCCTGGTCCGGGTGGCGCCCGTCACCCGCCGGCCCCGGATCGGACTGATCGCCGTCCTGGCCGAGCAGCAGCGCCGGGGCATCGCCCGGGCGCTGCTCGCCGAGGTGCTGGGCTCGCTGCACGACGCCGGGACCGAGACGGTCTGGGCCGAGGCGGACGAGTCCAACATCGCCGCCCGGACCCTGATGGAACGTGTGAACGCCCGCTGCTCGGGCGGAATTCTCGAAATGGTTTCAGCTACGGAAAAGAGTCAGTGTGACTAAGTCGGCCAACGGTCTCCTCGTGGAGGGAACCGTCCTGGAATGCCTGCGCAACGCCACCTTCACGGTGGAGTTGGAGAACGGGCACAAGGTGCTCGCGCACATCAGCGGGAAGATCCGGAAGAACTACATCAAGATCCTGCCGTTCGACCGGGTGTCGGTGGAGCTCAGCCCCTACGACCTGACCCGGGGTCGGATCATGTACCGCTACCGGACGTGAGAGCAATCACCCCACCCCGGTGAAGATCGGGTCAAACCGGGCGTCTAGTCTGGGTTGATGCGCTTGACAACCATCTTCCGTCGACCCGAGAAGCTCCCCGTCACGCCCGAGATGGCCCGGCTCAAGGCCCGGGCCGCGCATCTGCGCGGGGAGATCTTCTACCTCCGCCCGGCCCACACCCAGCACCTGCGCTGGGAGTTGGCCGGGCTGGAGCGTCGGATGCAGGAGCTCGAGGCGACAGGTGCTCGCTGCTAGGACGCGTGTCCGCACCCGCGCCGCACCCACGTGGTGAGCCTTGTAACAGTCCATCTACAAGCCCGCCCCAGGAGCGGAACGCTCCCCGAGGTCACATACGATCTCCATTGCTTCCGATTCGTCCACCTCTCTGGGGAGATCATGCAGCGTGACCTCGACATGCCCACGTGGTCGGGGAACGGGAACGACCCCACGCCCGAGCCGCGGTGGAACCGGAAGTGGCTGATCGCGGCGGTGGCCGGGGTGACCGTCGTGGGGGCGGGCGGCGTCGCCGTCTACGCCTCCACGGGCTCCGGCAAGTCGGGCGGTAACAAGCCCGCGACCGCGACGGCCCACGTGCCCGTGATCACCACGCCGACCGCGGCCCAGGCGACCGCCGCGACGCAGGGCTTCCTCGCCTCCTGGGCGGGATCGAACCTGAGCGCCGCCGCGCAGGCCACCGACCAGCCGGCGGCCGCGCAGTCCTCGCTGCAGTCCTACGCGACCGGCCTGCACGCCTCCAAGGTCGCGTTCACCGGCGTCGCCGCGGGCGCCGCCGACCCGGCCGTGGCGCACGCGGTGCGGACCACCTTCCACACCACGGCCACCCTCGGCAGCGCCGCGTTCGCCTACGCGGGCACCGCCGACGTCGTGGTGATAGACGGCAAGCCGGTGGTCCACTGGGAGCCGTCCGTGCTCTACCCGGGGCTGCAGAACGGGCAGACGCTGGACTACGGCAAGATCCCGGCCACCACCGCGAAGATCGTGGACCGGCACGGCGCCGTGCTCACCGCCAAGGCGTACCCGTCGCTCGCCGGCGTCATCAGCGCGCTGCAGAGCCGCTACGCGGGCAAGCAGACCCACGCCCAGGGCGAGGGCGTCGAGATCGCCGACCAGAGCGGCAAGACCGTCAAGGTGCTGCACGTCGTCCACCCGGCCGTGTCCGGCACGATCGGGACCACGATCGACGCCGGCCTGCAGGGCGCGGCCGAGAAGGCGGTCAAGGACTCGCACATCGGCACGATGCCCTCCGACGTGGTGGCGATCGACTACACCAGCGGCGAGATCCGCGCGATGGCATTCCGCGGCGGCGACGCCGCGTTCAACGGCGCTGCGGCGCCCGGCTCGACCATGAAGATGATCACCTCGGCGGCGCTCTTCGACAAGGCCGGGATGCGGCCGTCCGACAAGTCCGCGTGCGTGAAGCAGACCGTGATCAACGGTCAGACCTTCCACAACTTCCAGAACGAACAGGACCCGAACGCGGACATCGCCAAGGACTTCGCGATCTCCTGCAACACCGGGTTCATCGACGCGGCCACGGCCAAGCTGCACTCGGGCGACCTGCGCGAGGAGGCCAAGGACGTCTTCGGCATCGGCGACTGGAACATCGGCGTGCCCACCACCGACGGCAACGTGCCGGACGAGAACGGCAGCACCAACCAGGTCGCCGCGCAGTCGATCGGCCAGGGTCAGGTGACGATGAACACCCTCGCCATGGCCTCGGTGGCGGCCACCATCGCCGACACCGCGTTCCACCAGCCGATCCTCGTCCCCGGCCTGCCGCAGCAGGCGGCCGCCCGCCCGATCTCGGCGACCACGGCCGCCGAGCTCCGCCAGATGATGGTCACCACGGCCACCGCCTCCTACGGCACCGCCGAGCCCCGGATGACCGGCATCAACGGCGGCGCCAAGACCGGCACGGCCGAGACCGCGACCAGCACCAACGGCTGGTTCGCGGCCTACGACACCAGCAACCACCTCGCCGTCGACGCCCTCGTCATCGGCGGCAAGGAGGGCGTCCTCTCCGCGGGTTACGTCGCCCGCGACGTCCTCACCGCGGGCTGACGCGGACCGTCAAGAGGTTCGGCCGGCAAGGCCGACCGATGGGATCAGCGTTCGAGTCCTGATGGCAGAGAGCGTTCTCTGATATCCGGTCAGGGCTCTTGACGTTGACATGACTTCAAGAGTTCAATCGGCCGCACCCCCACCGGTACGGCCGAAAGGTCTCGTCATGTTGTCTTCCCGCGGGCGGCCCTGGCTCCTCGTCTCCGCCGCAGCAGTGCTGATACAACTCCCGCTCGGTCTGGGCGCGACGGCCCACGCCGCCACCGCTGCCGGCGCCGTCGGTCAGGTGACGGGGTACGGGGGTCTGTGTCTGGACGACCGGTCGGCGTCGACGGCCAACTTCAATCCGGTGCAGGTGTACACGTGCAACGGGTCGGCCGCGCAGCAGTGGACCGTCGGCGGTGACGGCACGCTGCGGGTGCTGGGCAAGTGTCTGGACATCAACGGCGGTGGGACCGCGAACGGCACGGCCGTGGACCTGTACGACTGCAACGGGACCGGCGCCCAGGTGTGGCAGCCGCAGTCCAACGGCTCGCTGCTGAACCCGCAGTCGGGCAAGTGCCTGGACGACACCAACTGGTCCACCACGCCCGGCACCCAGGCCCAGATCTGGGCCTGCTCCGGCAACGCCAACCAGCAGTGGACTCTGCCCAGCACGACGCCGACGACCAACCCGTTCGGGCCGAACGTGCTGGTCTTCGACCCGTCCATGTCGGCCGCCTCGATCCAGAGTCAGATCAACTCCGTCTACAGTCAGCAGCAGTCCAACCAGTTCGGCACCAGCCGCTACGCGGTGCTGTTCAAGCCCGGCAGCTACAACGTCGACGTCCCGGTCGGCTTCTACACCCAGGTCCTCGGCCTCGGACAGTCGCCCGACGACACCACCATCACGGGCGGCGGCGTGCACGCCGACGCGCAGTGGAACGGCGGCAACGCCACCGAGAACTTCTGGCGCGGCGTGGAGAACCTGAACATCGCGCCCAGCTCCGGCAGCACCAAGTGGGCCGTCTCCCAGGCCTCGCCGATGCGGCGCGTGCACATCCAGGGCAACGTGGTGCTCGACGACAACGGCGGCTGGTCCAGCGGCGGGTTCCTCGGCGATGCCAAGGTGGACGGCCAGGTCAACTCCGGCAGCCAGCAGCAGTGGCTCTCCCGGAACGACGAGTTCGGCAGCTGGACCGGCTCCAACTGGAACATGGTCTTCGTCGGCGACACCGGCGCGCCCGCGCAGAGCTTCCCCAACCCGCCCTACACGACCGTCGGCCAGACCCCGACCAGCGTGGAGAAGCCCAGCCTCTACGTCGACGGTTCGGGCAACTACAACGTCTTCGTGCCGTCGGCGCGCAGCAACTCCACCGGTGCGGACTGGACCAACGGCCAGACCCCGCCCGGCAGCTCGCTGCCGCTGAGCGCCTTCTACATCGCCACCCCGTCCGACACCTCGGCGACGCTGAACGCGGCGCTGGCCGCCGGCAAGAACCTCGTCTTCACCCCCGGCGTCTACCAGCTGAGCGACACCCTGCACGTCACCCGCGCCGACACGGTCATCCTGGGTCTGGGTCTGGCCACCCTGGTCGCGAACAACGGCTCGACCGCGATCGCCACCGACGACGTCGGCGGCGTCCGCATCGCCGGGCTCATCGTCGACGCCGGCACCACGGACTCGGCCTCGCTGATGCAGATCGGCCCGTCCGGCGCCTCGGCCGACCACGCGGCCGACCCGAACGTGCTCTCCGACGTGTACTTCCGGGTCGGCGGCGCCACCTTGGGCAAGGCCGACCACACGCTCGACGTCAACGCGAACAACACCATCGGCGACGACCTGTGGCTCTGGCGCGCCGACCACGGCAACGGCGTCGGCTGGACCAGCAACACGGCGAACAACGGCCTGGTCGTCAACGGCAACGACGTGACCATGTACGGGCTCGCCGTCGAGCACTACCAGCAGTACCAGACGCAGTGGAACGGCAACGGCGGACGGACCTACTTCTACCAGTCCGAGATGCCCTACGACCCGCCGAACCAGGCGGCGTGGATGAACGGCAACAGCAACGGCTGGGCCTCCTACGAGGTGGCGCCCGGGGTCACCGACCACCAGGCCTACGGCCTGGGCGTCTACTGCTACTTCAGCTCCAATCCGGGCGAGGTGGCCGACCACGCCGTCGAGGTGCCGAACACCTCGGGGGTGTCACTGCACGACGTCATGGACGTCTCGCTCGGCGGCACCGGCACGATCGACCACATCGTCAACAGCACCGGCGCGACGGTGTCGAGCGGGTCGACGGTGGCGGACCTCACCTCGTATCCCTGAGCTGCGCTCGAACTGCTGAACGCCACCCCACTGGGCACACCACCCAGTGGGGTGGCGTTTCGTCACATTATCCTCACAGGCGAACTGCCTAGTAGCAGGCAGGATATGACGGAGCCCCCGCAGCCGGGGTGGAATACGGAATCGTCCGTGTGATGTGATGGACGTGTCATATGTTGTGTTTGTTTCGAATGCGCATGCTGCTGCGCCGAACTGTGGGGATACGTGTCCACACCGAACGCCCCTGAGGCCATAGCCGGCGGAGCCGCGCTGCTGGTGCTGGTCCTGCTGATCTGGGCGCTACGTTCGCGCGGCACCAACCGGCGCGAGCGGGCGGCCCGCGACCAGGCGATGGACGGGCTGCGACGGGCTTATGACGACCTGGAGCGCGCCTTCGGACAGGCGCAGGAGCACAACGCGCGGATGACCCAGGAGCTGGACGACGCGGCCGACGAGCTGCGCCGCAGCCGCAGCGAGGGCGGCGAGGTGCTCGCCAACCTCGCGCTGCGTTCGCTCGCCCTGGTGGAGCGCCAGCTCGGCAGCCTGGAGGGCCTGGAGGAGATGGAATCCGACTCGGTGCGGCTGGAGCAGCTCTACCAGCTGGACCACCTGGCCACCCGGATGCGCCGCAACAGCGAGAACATGATGCTGCTCGCCGGTGCGGAGCAGCACCGCGCCGGACGCCCTGGTACGCCCGCCTCCCTGCTCGACGTGCTGCGCGCGGCGCTCTCGGAGATCGAGCGGTACGAGCGCGTGCACCTGACGGCGCTTCCGCCGGTCCACCTGCGCCCCGAGGTGGCCGACGACCTCAGCCACGTCTTCGCCGAGCTGCTCGACAACGGCACCGCCTTCTCCCCGCCCACCGAGGCCGTCACCGTCACCGCCTGGCACCTCGACAGCGGCGAGGTCATGGTCTCCATCGCGGACCGCGGCATCGGCATGACCGACGCGATGCTGCGTCAGGCCAACTTCGCCCTCGCCGAGCAGGCCGAGACCCACGAGGTCGGCCACGGCAGCGGTCGCTCGCTCGGCCTGCGCGTGGTGACCCTGCTCTCGCGCCGTCTCCACCTGCGCGTCCAGCTGCGCGCGAGTGCCGGCGGCGACGGGACCACCGCGCTGGTGGCGCTTCCCGCGATGCTGCTCACCGAGGCCCCTGCCCCGGCCCTGCAGGCCCCCGCCGGCCTCCCGGTGCCGGCGTCCGCCGAACCGCCCCCGGCCTCGACCCGGCTGCGCGGCCCCGGCCTCTCCGCCGTCCCGCAGCCCGTCGGCGCGGCCTCCCGCACCGCCGAGCGCGCCCCCGCCAACGGGCTGCCCAAGCGGGTCCCCGGCGAGAGCGGCCAGTTGGCGCAGCTCACCGACCCGAGCCCCGAGAGCGCGCGGACGGAGGACGCCGGTTCCTCCGCCGACGACCTCCGCCGCCGCCTCGGCGGCTTCCAGAACGGACTGCGCGCGGCCGCAGCCCCGCGCGAGGAGGACGACAAGGCATGACCCAGGCGAACCCGCAGCTCCGGCTGCGCTGGCTGCTCGGCGATGTGCTGATGGGCACACCGGGCCTGCGAGCGCTCGCGCTGGTCTCGACCGACGGGCTGCCGCTGGTCGCGGTCGACGAGCACTGCCCGGCCGAGGAACTGGCGACCTTCGTGGCCGGCATCAACGGCCTTGCCGCCGGCCTGACCACGCTGCTCGACTACGGCACGCTCAAGCGCACCGTGGTGACCCTGGCCGAGGGCACGCTGATTCTGATGTGCGTCGACCGGACCGCCTGCCTCGCCGCCTACACCACCCGCGACTGCGACCTGAGCGTCGCGGCGTTCCAGATGGCCCGGCTCGTCGAGCAGGCCGGTCACGTGCTCACCGCGCACGTCCGCACAGACGTCCAGGAGGCGTTCCGGTGACTGTCCCCGCGCGCTCGCTCCGCGTGCGCCCCTACGCGCTCACCGGCGGCCGCACCCGCTTCGGTCAGGTGCTGCTCGTCGAGACCCTGATCTCGGCGGTCGAGCAGCACTCGGGGCTCGGGTCCTGGCCGGGCCGGCCGCCCGCGTCCGCGATGCCGGAGCTGGAGCGGATCTGCGCGCTGTGCGAGGGTCAGATGCGGTCCATCGCCGAGGTCTCCGCCCTGCTGACGCTGCCGCTGGGCGTCGTCCGCGTCTGGGTCAGTGACCTCGTCGACGCGGGCCGGATCCGCGTGCACGGCAGCACCGTCAGCGTCGGCGCCTCCGGCTCGCCGATCGGCGTCCCGGGCCGTCCGGGCCGTGTGGTGCTCGAAAGAATCCTCGGAGGCCTTCGTGACCTGGCCTGACACCCGCACCGACCGGGCCGCCGGCCGTGCGGTGCCCGGCGGCGGGGCGGTGACGCCCGGCATCCCGCTCACCGAACTGCCGGTGACCTCCGCGAAGATCGTGATCGCGGGTGGCTTCGGCGTCGGCAAGACCACCATGGTCGCGTCCGTCTCCGAGATCACCCCGCTGCGCACCGAGGCGATCATGACGGACGCCGGAAGCGGCACCGACGAGCTGACTCCCGGCTCCGGCAAGACCACCACCACCGTGGCGATGGACTTCGGCCGGCTGCACATCGCGGACGACCTGATCCTCTACCTCTTCGGCGCACCGGGCCAGCGGCGCTTCTGGTTCATGTGGGACGACCTGGCCCGCGGCGCGGTGGGCGCGGTGGTGCTGCTCGACACCCGGCGCCTGGAGGACGCGTTCCCCGCGGTCGACTACTTCGAGAGCAGCGGGCTGCCCTTCGTCGTGGCCGTCAACGAGTTCGAGGGCTCGCCCTTCTACGAGGAGGCGGACATCCGCGACGCGCTCAGCCTGCACGCGGGCGTGCCGTTGCTGCACTGCGACGCCCGCTCCCGCGCCTCCTCGGCACGGACGCTGGCGGCGCTGGTGCAGCACACCCTTGCCGTCACGGCCGTCTGACCAGTCACCACCAACACCTGGAGCACAACTTGGCGAGAATACTCGTCGTCGGCGCCGGCCAGTCCGGTATGCAGACCGCCCTCGGCCTGCAGAACGACGGCCACGACGTCACGGTGATGACCGACCGCACCCCGGACGAGGTCCGCGCGGGCCGCGTGATGTCGACCCAGTGCATGTTCCGCACCTCGCTCGGGCACGAGCGTGACCTCGGCATCAACCTGTGGGAGGCGGAGGCCCCCAAGGCCCTCGGCCTCGGCGTCTCGGTGAGCGGCCCCGAGGCCGCCCGCGTCATCGACTGGGTCGGCCACCTCGACGACTTCGCCCAGTCCGTCGACCAGCGCGTCAAGATGCCCGGCTGGCTGGAGCTGTTCGCGCAGCGCGGCGGCAAGGTCGTCGTCAACGGCGTCACCGTCTCCGACCTCGACTACCTCGTGCGCGGCTACGACCTGACCCTGGTCGCCGCCGGCAAGGGCGAGCTGGTCTCGATGTTCGCCCGCGACCCGGAGCGTTCGCCCTACAGCACGCCGCAGCGCGCGCTCGCCGTCTCCTACGTGCACGGCCTCGCCCCGCGCCCGGAGCACGACTTCCCCGCGGTGCGCTGCAATCTGGTGCCGGGCGTCGGCGAGCTCTTCGTCATCCCCGCCTACACGCTCTCCGGCCCGTGCGACATCCTCTTCTGGGAGGGCATCCCGGGCGGCCCGCTCGACGTGTTCGAGCCGGCGCTGGACCCCGAGGAGCACCTGCACCGCACGCTGGACCTGATGCGCACCTACACCCCGTGGGAGTACGAGCGCACCCGCGGCGTCGAGCTGACCGACGCCCGCGCCACGCTGGCCGGCCGCTACGCGCCGACCGTGCGCAAGCCCGTGGGCGAGCTGCCGGGCGGCGGCGTGGTGATGGGCGTCGCGGACGTCGTCGTCGCCAACGACCCGATCACCGGCCAGGGCTCCAACACCGCGTCCAAGTGCGCCGCGCACTACATCGAGGCGATCCGCGCCCAGGGTGACGGTCCGTTCGACCGCGCCTTCATGGAGCGCACCTTCGAGTCCTTCTGGGCGAGCGCCGCGGGCGACGTCACGGCGTGGACGAACGCGATGCTGGCCCCGCCGCCGGAGCACGTGCTCAACCTGATCGGGGCCGCGGGCCAGATCCAGCCGGTCGCCGACCGTTTCGCCAACGGCTTCGACAACCCCTCGGACTTCCCGAACTGGTTCTTCACGCCGGACGCGGCCGACGCCTACCTGGGCTCCTTCAGCCAGGGCTGAGCGGGCCTCCCCGCCGCTGACGCCGGATCAGCCCGGTCCGACCCCGCCCTCGGGCGGCGTCGGGCCGGGCTGTCGGCGTTGTGCGGCGAGGACCTCGGCCGGGAGAGTCGTCGCCATGCGGGGATAGTGCATCCTGTGTAGTACACGCCGCGTAGTAATCGAGCTGAATCGTCGTCATGCGTTCACCGGGACGTGGCCCTACGGCCCACTCGATCGACTGTTCTGTGACGGCACGTTCCGCACTACCCACCCACGGAGTTGTCGTGACCAAGAAGACCATCAGGCTGACCACCGCGATCGGCGCGGCCGGCGTCCTGGTCGGCGTGATCGCCTCCCAGGCGACCGCGCAGGCGTCCACCGCCGCAGCGCAGCGCCCGGCAGCCGCCGCGAAGCACGTGCTGCTGCTCTCCGTGGACGGTCTCCACCAGACGGACCTCGCCTGGTACGTCGCGCAGCACCCGAAGTCCGCGCTGGCGCGCCTGGTGCACGGCGGTACGGAGTTCACCCACGCCCAGACCACCATCCCGTCGGACTCGTTCCCCGGCATGGTGGCCCAGGTGACGGGTGGCACGCCCGGCACCACCGGCGTCTACTACGACGACACCTACAGCTCCGCGCTGTTCCCGGTCGGCACCACGAACTGCAAGACCGCCAAGCTGGGCGCCGAGGTCGACCTCACCGAGGACATCGACAAGAACAAGAACTCGATCGACGCCGGCCAGGGCCTGAAGAACCTGCCGCAGAACATCCTGGCGATGTCCGGCAACCCGCTGACCAACATCGACCGGTCCAAGCTGCCGGTCGACCCGAAGACCTGCAAGCCGATCCTGCCCAGCTCCTACCTGCGCGCCAACACGGTCTTCAGCGTCGCCCAGAAGGCGGGCCTGCGCACGGCCTGGTCCGACAAGCACATCGCGTACCAGATCCTGGACGGCGCCTCCGGCTCCGGCATCGACGACATGTTCTCCCCGGAGATCAACAGCCAGGCCATCGGCTACCCGGCCGGCACCGACTGGACGCAGACCAACTCGGCGACCGAGAAGTACGACACGTACAAGGTGGACGCGGTCCTCAACGAGATCGACGGCAAGGACCACTCCGGCGCCAAGCACGTCGGGACCCCCGCCATCTTCGGCATGAACTTCCAGTCGGTCTCCACCGCCCAGAAGCTGCCCACCTCCGACAGCCTCACCGGCGGCTACAGCAAGGCCGGTACCCCGGGCCCGCTGGTGGCGAAGAACCTGGCGTTCGTCGACGCCCAGGTCGGCCGGCTGCTCGCCGAGCTGAAGAAGGACGGCCTGGCCAGGACCACCACCGTCATCCTCTCCGCCAAGCACGGCCAGTCGCCGACCAAGCCGGCCGCGCTGACCCGGATCGACGACGGCAAGCTGATCGACGGCCTCAACGCCGCCTGGAAGAAGGCTCACCCGAAGGCCACCGCGGACCTGGTCGCCCACGCCGTGGACGACGACGGCGTGCTGATGTGGCTGAGCGACCGCTCGCAGGCCGCGGCCGACTTCGCCAAGCACTACCTGCTCGCGCAGTCCGGCTTCGGCACCGACATCAACAAGGCGCCCAAGGCCTTCACCCGCGGCGGCCTGCAGACGGTCTACGCGGGCGCGGCGGCCGCCACGTACTTCGGCACCACCGTCAACGACGACCGGGTCCCGCAGATCTTCGGCATCTCGCAGTACGGCGTCGTCTACACCGGCGGCACCGGCAAGATCGCCGAGCACGGCGGCGCCCACGCCGACGACCTCGACGTCCCGCTGGTCGTCTCCGGCGCCGGCGCCACCCAGGGCGCGGTCTTCGGCGGCGGCGTGCACACGACCTCGATCGCCCCGACGATCCTTCAGCTGCTGGGCCTCGACCCCCAGTCGCTGACGGCCGTCCGCGCGGACCGCACCCCGGTCCTCCCGCTCAAGCGCTGACACGCTGACGCGCTGAGCCCCGTCGGGTCCGGACCCTCAAGGTCCGGACCCGACGGGGCTCGCTGTCGTCAAGGAGTCCGCTTCGGACGGACGGTCAGGACGCGGCGACGGCGTCCGTCTCGGGGGAGTCGTCCGTCTCGGCTGCCGTCAGCGGCTGCCGGTCCAGCCAGGCGCCCATCTCCGCGTAGGCGCGCTCGCGCGCGTCACGCTCGGAGAGCACCACGTCGTGGCGGGCGCCCGGGATCGGGACGACGGTGGTCTCGCCGCCCAGGCAGCCCGACCAGCGGGCGATCTGCTCGACGTCCAGGACGGTGTCGGCCCGGTCGGCCTGCTTGGACCAGGTGCGGGCCCAGTGGCTCCGGTCCGAGCGCAGCACCAGCGAGGGAACGCCGACGTCCAGGCCCTTGTGCAGACGGGCGTGGCCGCGCCGGACGGCGTTGAGCCAGCCGTGCGTGACCGGGAAGCCGCTCAGCGGCTTGAGCTCGGTGTCGAAGTCCCACTCGCCCTGCGCGCCGACGTGGACCGAGTCGCCGTAGACCGTGCTCGGCGGCAGGGAGAGCGGACGCAGCGGCGCGACGCGGGCGAGCACCCGCAGCGCCTGGGTGAGCGGCCCGCGCTGGAACGGCTTGCCCTGCAGGTCGAACCACGGGCTGTTCAGCACCAGGCCCGCGACCGGCGCGACGCGCCCGGCGGCCCGGCGGCGGTCCAGCCACAGTGGCAGCACCAGGCCGCCGGTGGAGTGCGCCATCAGCACCACCGGCAGCCCGGGGTGCTCCTCGGCGACGACCGCCAGCGACCGCTCCAGCTCGGCGTCGTAGAGCGCGAGGTCGGAGACGTAGTGCGCGGTCTGCCCCGCGCGCCGGGCCCGGCCGCACTTGCGCAGGTCGAGCGCGTAGAAGGCGAGGCCGCGCGCGGCGGCGAAGTCCGCCAGCTCCGTCTGGAAGAAGTAGTCCGAGAACCCGTGCACGTAGAGCAGCGCGCCGCGCACGGACTCGTCCGGCCGAGGCTCACGCCGTACCAGCACGGCGGCGACGGACCCCTCGCCGTCCGGGTCGGTGCCCAGGTCGATGGTGTGCTGGACGTAGCCGTCGCCGAGGATGTCCGGCTGCCAGTCGGGCTCGTGCATGGAGGTCCTTCCGGGGAGTTGAATCTGGGTTCACTTTGACCGACGGGCCGCCCTCATCACAAGGCCCAGCAGCGTCGTGTAGTGCGCCGGTGCGATCCGCGCGAGCAGGTCGGGCACTTTCGCGCTCAGCGCGATCAGCAGCCGCGGCCGACGCCGTTCGACGGCGTCGACGATCTCCGCGGCGGCCTTCTCGGGCGGGTAGCTCAGCAGCCGGTCGAACGCGGCCTTCTCCGAGGCCTCCTCGCCGGCCGACACGCTCGCGGCCACCCGGCTGCTCTGCGCGATCCGGGTCCGGATGCCGCCCGGGTGCACCACCGTCACCCCGACCTGCCCGGCCAGCTCCGCGCGCAGCGCCTCGGTGAAGCCGCGCACGGCGAACTTGCTGGTGGCGTAGGCGACCTGACCAGGCGGGGCGATCAGCCCGAACAGGCTGGAGAGATTGACCAGGTGCGAGCCGGGGTTGGCCCGCAGCACCGGCAGCAGCGCCCGCGTCAGCGTGACGACGGCCCGGTAGTTGATCGCCATCAGCCAGTCGAACTCCTCCTCGCTGACCTGCTCGAAGGTGCCGCCCAGTGCCACGCCCGCGTTGTTGACCAGCAGCGTCGTGTCCGGGTGCGCGGCCGCCAGGGTCGCGCCGAGCGCATGGGCGGCCGCGTCGTCGCCCAGGTCGGCGACGTAGGTCGTGACCGGCCGTGTGCCGTCGGCGCGGACCGCCTCGGCCACCCGTTCCAGTCCCTCGGCGTCCCGGTCCACCAGGGCCAGCGCGCTGCCGCGCCGGGCCAGGACGTGCGCGAGCTGCTCGCCGATGCCGCTCGCCGCGCCGGTGACGACGGCGGTGCCGCGGGTGAAGTCGAAACGGTCCATCAGGCGGAGACCTCCGCGGCGGCGGGGGAGTGGGCGGTCGAGGTCCCCGGACTGACGCTCAGACGCAGCTCAGGGTCGGTCACCGGCAGGTGCCGCAGCAGCTTCACGTCGTCGGGGTAGCTCATCGAGGTCAGCCACGGTGCCCGCTCGCCCTGCTGGGGGAGCTTGTCGATCGCGCGCTGGATGTAGCCCGCCCCGAAGTCGAGCAGCGGCCGCGTGGGCATGGCCGGATCGGCCGGGACGGGGACGGCGGTGTCGAGGCCAAGGCCGTCCATGTGGGCCAGCAGCCGGCAGAAGTGCTCGCAGAGCAGGCCGACCTTGAGCGTCCAGGAGGAGTTGGTGTAGCCGATGGAGTAGGCGAAGTTCGGCACGCCGGAGAGCATCATGCCCTTGTAGGCGACGGTGTCGGCGAGCCGCACCGCCCGCCCGTCCACGCTCAGCCCGATGCCGCCCATCGCCTGCACGTTGAGCCCCGTCGCGGTCACGATCACGTCTGCTTCGAGCTCCCGGCCGGACTCCAGCCGCACGCCCTGCTCGGTGAAGGTCGCGATCCGGTCGGTGACCACCGACGCCCGGCCGGCCCGGATCTCCCGGAACAGGTCGCCGTTCGGGACGGCGCACAGACGCTGGTCCCACGGGTCGTATGGCGGGTTGAAGTGCTCGTCGACGGGATAACCCTCGGGCAACTGCTTGATGTTGACCCGTCGGATCAGCTTCCGCGCGGTCTTGGGGTACTTCTGGAAGAGCCGCCAGATCGCCTGCGAGCGGGCGATGTTCTTGCGCCGCGCCAGCGCGTAGCCGCGGTCCTCGCCGAGCAGGCGCTGCAGCAGGTTGGCCACCTTGTCCTGGGCCGGCACCGGCATGATGTACGTCGGGGTGCGCTGCAGCATCGTCACGTGGGCGGCGTCCCCGGCCAGCGCCGGAACGAGGGTGACGGCGGTCGCGCCGCTGCCGACGACGAGCACCCGCCGGCCGCTGACGTCCAGGTCCTCCGGCCAGTGCTGCGGGTGGACGATCGTGCCCCCGAACCGTTCGCGGCCGGTGAATCCCGGCGTGTAGCCCTCGTCGTAGCGGTAGTAGCCGGCGGCGGCGAAGACCCAGTTGCAGGTCCAGCGGGCCCGCTCACCGGTGTCGGTGCGCTCCGTCTCCACCGTCCAGCGGGCGTCGGCGGAGCTCCACGAGGCGGCGAGCACCCGGGTGCGGTAGTGGATCCTGCGGTCGATGTCGTGCTCGGCCGCGGTCTCGCGCAGGTAGGCAAGGATCTTGTCGGCGCTCGCGATCGCGTCCTTGTCCCGCCACGGCTTGAACTCGTAGCCGAAGGTGTGCAGGTCGGAGTCGGAGCGGATGCCGGGGTAGCGGAACAGGTCCCAGGTGCCGCCGGAGGCCTCGCGGGCCTCCAGGATCGCGTAGCTGCGTCCCGGGTGCTCGCGCTGCAGGTAGTAGGCCGCGCCGATGCCGGAGATCCCGGCGCCGACGATGAGCACGTCGACGGACCTCGCCGCACCCGTCGCCGTGTCGTCCCCGGTCGGGGTACCGTCTGTCGCGGCCATCGTGAGCTCCCGTCGCGCGTGTGGACCTGGTTGCCGATCATCGTCGCCGCGCGCGGCCGCCCCGGCCTATGGGCAGGTTGCACCGATCTCGGGCTGCTGTGCAGCAGAGTGCACCATACCTGCCCTACGCTGGACGCATGCTGTGGGAACCACCGTCGCCCCGGGTGCGGGAGCTGATCCGGCAGGGCGCCGAGCTGGCCGTCCGCGCACCGGAGGAGTGGCTGCGGGAGATCGACGTGGCCACGCTCTCCGGCCCGCACAACAAGGAGCTCGCCGACGATCCCGCGCTCGCCGCCGCCACCCGCCGGGCCAACCGCTCCAACCTGCTCTTCTGGGCCGCCGCCAACGTGCAGGCCCCTGGGCTGCGGGTCCCGCCCAACGTCGGCCCGCCGCAGGTCGACATCGCCCGCGACCTGGTCCGGCGCGGCCTGAACGAGACCGCGCTCGACGCCTACCGCGCCGGGCAGGCGGTGGCGCTGCGGCTGTGGACCGAGATCTGCTTCGGCCTCACCTCCGACCTGGCGGAGCTGCGCGAACTGCTGCTCGTCACCACCCACTCGATCGCCGCCTTCGTCGACGACACCATCGCCGGCGTCGCCGAGCAGATCGCCAGGGAACGCGAGGAGCTCACCTCCGGCAGCCACGCGGAACGCCTGGAGACCGTCAGCCTGCTGCTCGACGGCGCCCCGATCCCCGCTGCCCGCGCCGAACAGCGCCTGGGCTACCGGCTCGCGGGCGAGCACACCGCGGCCGTGGTCTGGAGCGACGGCGCGGAGACCGACCTCGCCGCGCTGGACCGCTCGGCCGAGCTGGTCGCCGCGGCGGCTGCGGACTCGCGCCCGCTCGTCGTCCTCGCAGGCGCCGCGACGCGCTGGGTCTGGGTGCACGGCCGCCCCGATCCCGAGGAGCTGCGCGCGCGGGCCGGGGCCGCCGCGGGTGTGCGGATCGCCGTCGGCTCGACCGGCGCGGGCGTGGGCGGCTTCCGGCGCGGCCACCTCGACGCGCTCGCGGTGCAGCGCATGCTCGCACGCCTCGCCTCCCCGCAGCGCGTCGCCACCCACGACGAGGTCGAGCTCGTCGCCCTGCTGACGGCGGAGCCGAAGGACGCCGAGCACTTCGTCCGACGCGTCCTCGGGGCGCTGGAGGGCGCCGAACCGGAGGTCGCCGAGGCGGTCCGGGTCTTCATCGCCGCCCAGTGCAACGCCTCCCACGCGGCGGCGCGGCTCTACGTCCACCGCAACACCCTGCTGCGCCGCCTCGCCCGCGCCGACCGGCTGCTGCCGCGCCCGCTCGCCGAGAACGTCGTGGAGGTCGCCGCCGCCCTGGAGGTCCTTCGCTGGCGACCCCACGGCTGAGGCCGCGCGCCGGCGCCGCCCCGGTGGCGACCCGGCAGCGCATCGGTGACCCTGGAGGCGCGGCCGGCCGCAGGACACGGGCGCCGACGGCGGCCGGTTAGAGGGCTCCGACGAGGCGAGGACTCCCATGAGCGACGCAGGGGCAGGAAGTCCCGTCGAACCGGCCCTGCGTCCCGGGCTACTGACCTTCCTCGGCGGCGTCGGCACCGTCACCGGCAGCAAGTACCTCGTCGAGACCGACCACGCGCGGGTGATGGTCGACTGCGGCATGTTCCAGGGCCAGGCCGAGCTGCGCCGCCGCAACTGGCGTCCGCTGCCGCTGGACCCGCGCGACGTCCGCGCCGTCGTGGTCACGCACGCCCACCTCGACCACACCGGCTACCTGCCGCGGATCGTGCGCGAGGGCTTCCGCGGCCCGATCTTCTGCACGCCCGACACCGCCCGCCTGGCGGAGCTGGTCCTGCGCGACAGCGCCCACCTGCAGGAGGAGCAGGCCGAGCACGCCAACCGCGAGGGCTGGTCCAAGCACCGCCCGGCCGAGCCCTTCTACACGCAGGCGGACGTCGAGGAGGTGCTGGCGCTGCTGCGGCCCACCGAACTCGGCCTGTTCACCGAGATCGCGCCCGGCACCATGCTGCGCCTGCACCACGCCGGCCACATCCTCGGCTCCAGCTGGGCCCACCTGACCCTGGAGGACGGCGGCACCGTCGCCTTCAGCGGCGACCTCGGCCGTCCCGTCCACCCGCTGCTGCGCCCGCCCGACCCGTTCACCGGCGCGGACGTGCTGCTCGTCGAGTCCACCTATGGCAACCGCGGCCACGACGACGCGCAGAGCCGCGAGCACTTCGCCCAGGCGATCACCCGCACGCTCGCGCGCGGCGGCACTGTGCTGATCCCCTCCTTCGCCGTGGACCGGACCGAGGTGGTGCTGCACGAGCTCGCCGAGCTGCGCCGCAGCGGGCGTCTCTCCGCCGCCGTTCCCGTCTACGTCGACAGCCCCATGGCGCTGGCCGCCCTGAAGATCTACCAGGACGCCGCCGACCGCGGCTCGGACCAGTTCCGGCCGCGGGCCGAGGCGGACCTGGACTCTTCGCTGGACCCCGCGCCGTTCAAGGCCGCCCGCAGCGTCCAGGAGTCGATGGCGATCCAGAACAGCCCGCTGCCCGCCGTCATCGTCTCCGCCTCCGGCATGGCCACCGGTGGCCGCGTCGTGCACCACCTGCGCCGGCTGCTGCCCGACCCGCGCAACACCGTGCTCGTCGTGGGCTTCGCGGCCAAGGGCACCCGCGCCCGCGACCTGCTCGAAGGCGCGCGCTCGCTGAAGATGTACGGCACCTACGTGCCCGTCCGCGCCGAGGTCGTCGACATCGGCGGCTTCTCCGCCCACGCCGACGCGGAGGAGGTGATCGCCTGGCTGCGCGACGCCCCCGCGCCGAAGACCGTCTACGTCGTCCACGGCGAGCCGGAGTCCTCCGCCGCGCTGCGCGACAGGATCGAGCGCGAGCTCGGCTGGTGCGCGGTCGTGCCGCGCTCCGGCGAACACGTCCTGATCCGGTGAGAGCCTGATCCGCTGAGAGGGAGCCGAGTTGACCAGTCACGCGCCCCCGGCCGGCCGCACCGTCCACGAGATCATGAGCACCCAGGTGGTGACCGCGACCAGCCGCACCCCGTTCAAGGAGCTGGCCCTGCTGATGGACGAGCACCGGATCAGCGCGCTCCCGGTGCTGGACGCCCGCGGCCGCGTGATCGGCGTCGTCTCCGAGGCCGACCTGCTGCTCAAGGAGGCGGGCCGGCAGCAGAAGCTCGGCATGCGCGCCGCTCTCCTCGACCCCGACCAGGCCGCCCGCCTCGCGGCCCTGGTCGCCGACGACCTGATGACCGCCCCCGCCGTCACCGTCCCACCGGAGGAGACCGTCGCCGGCGCGGCCCGCATCATGCTGGAACGCCGGGTCAAGCGGCTCCCGGTGGTGGACGAGGAGGGCGAACTCATCGGCATCGTCAGCCGCGCGGACGTCCTCAAGGTCTTCCTCGCGGAGGACGCGGCCCTCGCGGACGAGGTCCGCGCGGCCCTCGCTCGCACCCTCGGCGCGGAGGTCGCCGCCGGTCTGACGGTCACGCTGGCCCAAGGCGTCGTCACCGTCGGCGGGGCGCTGGGCGACTCGTCCCGCATTCCCGCGGTGGCCCTCGCGGTGGGCGCCGTCGACGGCGTGGTGGATGTGAACTTCGCGCTGGGCAGTTGACAAACCACCGATCCGTACCTGTTACTATGGGGTGCAGCGGAAGGCTGAGCCTCCGCCGCTCCCGCGATTTCTTCGCGGTCGAGCCGTCGGCTTGACGTTCATCGTCGCCGGATCCCAGCACCACCTCGGTACACCGCACGTGCAACGCACCACCGCAGTCCTTCCACCGATCCATCGCGTGACGACCATGCCGCGATGGCGACGTCCTCGGCGTGCCCGCCGGGACCTCACCCCACCACCTCCTGAAGAGGACCCGAATTTCATGACCACCACACTCGAACCTCCCATCACCCGCACCACCAGCACCACACCCGACGTCGACCTCGACCTGGTCCAGGTCTCCGGCGTCCTCGAGCTCCGCGACGGCCACGCCGTCCTGCACACCTCCGGCTACCAGCCCGGCCCCGGCGACCTGTCGGTGCCGGCGGGTCAGGTCCGCAGCCTCGGGCTGCGCAACGGTGACCACCTCACCGGAGTCACCCGTCCCACCGCGAAGGGCAAGGGCGGCGAACGCCGCCCGGCCCTGGCCCGGGTCGACGCCGTGAACGGCCTCGCGCCCGAACGGGCGTGCAAGCGCCCCGAGTTCGGCGACCTGACGCCGCTGCACCCGCAGCAGCAGCTGCGGCTGGAGACCGGACCCGGCGTGCTCAGCACCCGCGTGATCGACCTGGTCGCGCCGATCGGCAAGGGCCAGCGCGGCCTGATCGTCGCGCCCCCGAAGACCGGCAAGACGGTGATCATGCAGCAGCTCGCGGCCGCGCTCGCCCAGAACCACCCCGAGGCGCACCTGATGGTCGTCCTCGTCGACGAGCGCCCCGAGGAGGTCACCGACATGCGGCGCTCCGTGCGCGGCGAGGTGCTCGCCTCCACCTTCGACCGGCCCGCCCGCGAGCACATCGCGCTCGCCGAGCTCGCCATCGAGCGCGCCAAGCGGCTGGTCGAGCTCGGGCAGGACGTGGTCGTGCTGCTCGACTCGATCACCCGGCTCGCCCGCGCCTACAACACGGCCGCGCCCGCCTCGGGGCGCGTCCTGACCGGCGGTATCGACGCCGCTGCGCTGCACAAGCCGAAGCGCTTCTTCGGCGCCGCCCGCAACATCGAGGACGGCGGCTCGCTGACCATCGTCGCGACCGCGCTGGTCGACACCGGCTCCCGGATGGACGACCTGATCTTCGAGGAGTTCAAGAGCACCGGCAACATGGAGCTGCGGCTGGACCGCAGGCTCGCCGACAAGCGGATCTTCCCCGCCGTCGACCCCAAGGCCTCCGGCACCCGCCGCGAGGAACTGCTGCTCGGCCCCGAGCGCACCGCCGCCACTTGGACGCTGCGCCGCGTGCTGAACGCGCTGGACACGCAGGCCGCCACCGAACTGCTGTTGGACCGGCTGAAGCAGTCTCCGAGCAACACCGACTTCCTCCGCAAGGTCGTCACGAGCCGGCCCGACGCCTCGTAGCCTCCGGGCCCCGACGCTCGCCGGCGGAGCCGTGTCCGGCCCGGCGGGTGGTGCCCGCGAGAGCGGCGATGACCAGGGCGGCGACGGGGAGAACGCCCAGCGCGGCCGCGAGCCCGACGGCCGTGGCCAGCCCCCCGACGATCGGGGAGACCAGCAACCAGCCCGCGTTCCCGGCGAAGCTCACCTGGGCCATCGCGGTCGCGGAGTTCGGCAGGTTCGTCGTCGGCGGAGCGCCCCGCGCTCCAGCCGTAGGAGGGTCTCAGTCGGCGAGGCGGCGCTCCTGCAGCACGATCCACCGTGCGGGCACGAACGCCGCCCACAGGGCCATCGGCCAGATCGGCTGCGGGTGGCAGACGAAGCCGACCAGGGTGTCCCGCTCGGTGACCGAGAAACCGCACTCGGGGCTCTTGCGCCGGCCCTTGCCGCGCAGCACCAGGGTGTGCCGTCCCGCCTCGACCTGCAGCTCCAGGCGCCCGTTGACCTGGATCGTCGCGACCTCCTCGGCGTCGAGGAACACCCTCCAGGGTCCGCGGTCCCACACGGCCGACGGAAACGTGCGCTGCACCCTCAACGTAGCGGTCATGTGTCCTGCGGTGCCTCTCGTGGTCGGCGTGAGGGCACCAGTCTGCGCGCTCCCCAGCGCCGACCCGCCGCGCCGCGCCGGTACGCTGGGCCGGTCCTCGCCCTCGTCGGGAACGGAACGCCCCATGGACCTCGTCTTCTCCGGCACCGTGATCGAGTGGCGCGGCCCGGCGCCCTACTACTTCGTGCCCGTCCCCGAGCAGCAGTGTGCCGACATCCACGAGGTGGCCACGCAGGCCAGCTACGGGTGGGGCGTCATCCCCGTCGAGGCCCGCGTCGGGGGCGACGCCTTCACCACGTCCCTCTTCCCCAAGGACGGCGGATATCTGCTGCCCCTGAAGGCGGCGGTCCGCCTGCCCCAGCGCCTCACCACCGGCGACCCGGTCCGCGTGGAGCTGACGGTCCGTCTCTAGCCGCCGACCCGCCCGCTGCCCCGCCTGGGTGAGCGCGACGGCGTCCCGGCAGGTGAGGCCTCGTCAATGCTGGTTGGATCGGCACATGATCGGACGAACGGCTGCGCACGCCCTCGCCGCCGCGCTGCTCGCGGGCACGGCGGGCCTCGGCGCGGCCGGCTGCCCGAGTGGCGCCCCCGTCGCGAACGTCGCGGACGTTGCGATCGGACGCGCCGTCCTCGCGCCGCTGCCCGCCGGGCTGGTGGGCCTCTCCTTCGAGAGCGACTCCGCCACGGGCGGACTCGACAGCGGGCGCTTCGACGCCGGCGGCAACCTCCCCGCGCTGCTGCGCACGCTCGGGCCCGGCACGATGCGGTTCGGCGGCAACTCCGTCGACCTGGGCTTCCACGGCGCGAGCCGGGCCGCGCTCGCCGGAGTGCGCCGGCTCGCCGACGAGAGCGGCTGGCAGGTGCGCTACAGCGAGAACCTCGGCCACTACGACGCGGCCGCGACGGCTGCCGACGCCGCGGCGGCCGCTGCCGCCCTGGGGCCCCGGTTGCGGGCGCTGGCCTGCGGGAACGAGCCCAACCTCTACCCGGGCGTGTTGCGCCGGGAAGACTTCGACATCGTCGCGTACCTCGCCGAGGCCATGCCCTGTTGGCGCGTGCTGCACCGGGCCGCCCCCGGCGTGCCCGTCGCCGGGCCCGACGCCGCCCCGCCGGTCTGGCAGGCTGCGGCCGCCTTCGCGCCGTCCCGGCCGCTGGCGCAGCTCACGGCGCACTACTACCCGCTCACCCACTGCGGTCGGCACCCCGGCAACGGCGGCACGCTGCTCAGCGCCGCCACCCGGGACCGGCAGGGGCAGTACTTCGCGAGTGTGGGGGCCACCGCCCGCGCCGCACGGCTGCCCTGGGCGCTGA
The DNA here is from genome assembly GCF_003258295.1 of Streptacidiphilus pinicola. GTDB lineage: Bacteria > Actinomycetota > Actinomycetes > Streptomycetales > Streptomycetaceae > Streptacidiphilus > Streptacidiphilus pinicola. The sequence goes on from NZ_QKYN01000008.1 coordinate 53,110, forward strand.
CCGAGACCAACTCGGCGTCCTGCTCCGGCATCCCCGGCACCAGCAACACCTTCGCCGCCGCGCTCTGGTCGGTGGACTACGCGCTCCAGGCGGCCGAGCACGGGGCACAGGAGGTCGACTTCCACACCTCCGTCAGCCCGCGTTGCGTCCCCTACACGGCGCTGTGTCCGACGGCGCCGCGGCACTTCGCGCCCCGACCCCTCTACTACGGACTGCTGCTGCTCCGTCTCCTCGGGCCCGGCGAGTTGCTGCCTGCCACCCTGACCGACTTCCGGGGGCCGGTCACCGTCCACGCGCTGCGCTCCGCGGACGGAGCGCAGCGCCTGGTGCTGGAGAACCTCGGACCGGACCCGGTCGGGATACGGACGCCCGCCCCGGCGGCGGGCCGGACCGCTCTCGGCTGGCGCCTCGCTGCACCCGGTGGACCGACGGCGACCACGGGCGTCACCGTCAACGGCCGCACGGTCGCGGCGGACGGGACTTTCGCGGCGCCGCCGCCGCTGCGGGTGGCGTGCGCGGCCGACGCATGCCGGCTGCCCCTGCCGGGCTACTCCGCGACGGTGTTGGTCCTCCCCGCGGGTGCGGCCGGCCAGTCGAAGCGGTAGGCGCGGTAGCTGTTGACCCCGGACGGGAACGACGCGTTGAAGACGAGCTTGCCCGAGCGGTCGAACTCGGAGACGTACGGCAGCGCGCCCCAGCCGACGAGCAGACCGCCGTCGCGCAGCGGCTGCGCGTCGCCCTGGGAGGTGGCGCTGAGGCCGGAGGGCTGGTCGTCCGCGTGCTCGAGGGTCGCGGTGCGGGTGCGGAAGTCGAGCCGGACGGTGACGGCCCGGCTGTAGGGCAGTTCGGCGACCGCGCCGGAACCGGTGTTGGCCTGGCCCGCGGCCTCGTTGTCGAAGAAGGTGTAGCGGCCGTCGCCGAGCGGCTCCGGGTCGTGCTGCCAGGCGAAGATCCGTCCGGCGCTGTTCAGGGCCTCCCCGTGAGCGGCCGTCAGCTTGAACGTGCTGGCCTTGCCGCCCAGCTGCCACAGGATCCGGCCGGTGCGGTGCGAGATCTCGTAGGCGGTCCAGGTGTTGCGTGCGTCGACCAGCAGCCTGCCCTGACCGTCCACCTTGACGGCGTTGATGTGGAACCAGTCCCACGGCGTGTCGGGGGAGGCGGGCAGCGGCTGCTCGCTCTGGGCGTAGGGCACGTGGTCCGCGCTGTTCCACTCGAACAGCACCTTGCCGGTGCGGATGTCGACCTCCTGGACGATGCCGTCGAGCACCTTCTGGTGCGCCGAGCCGCCGAGGGAGCGCAGGTCCGCGGTGCGCACGGTGTAGGCCGGGATCAGCGCGGTGTTCCACGGGGTGATCAGGAACTCGTGGCCGTCGGCCGCATAGCCGTGACCGGCGCGGACGGTCGCGATGCGGCGGTAGTGGTCGTCGTAGACGTAGTCGACGCCCTTCGCGGCGCCGCCGAGGCCCGTGCCCTGCCACCAGGTCAGCACCGGCCGCCCGTGGTAGGTCTGCTGGCGGAAGTCGGCCGCCTCCTGCCGGGCGGGCGCGGCGTGCGACCAGACGACCTTGCGGCCGTCCGGGCTGAGGATCTCCACACCGCTGCCGTAGCGGGAGTTGGCGGAGCTGGGGGCGACGAAGAGGTCGCCGTGTTCGGCGCCGGGCTTCTCGGTCAGCACGGACAGGGTCGGCAACGGTGGGGTGGCGGTGGCCGGCGCGGTCGGCGTGGCCGAGGCGGTGGTGGGCAGCAGTGTCACGAGCGCGGCGCTCGCGGCGAGGGCCGCGGCGTGGGTGCGTGCAGGGGTGAAGGTGCGCATGATGCTCCTTTGTGAGGCGTCGGAGCGCGCGTCGGCGACCGCCCCCGGGCACGCCGGAGACGCCGTCTCGGTGGGGATGACGGCAGGGCGGAGCGGGGGGCGGTTCAGGTCCGGGCCGACGCGGGGCTCAGAGAGGGAGTGGTCGCGTCCTCAGCACGGACGACAGGCAGCGGAACAGACGCGCAGCAGGTCGATGTGACCGCGCTTCGTCAGAGAGATGAGGTTCCGCCGCATGGCACGGAGGCTAGCCAGGCCGCCGGACGGCCGTCAACGGACGTCCGGATGGTGATCACCGCGGCGCCTCTCCGGACCGTCAGCGGCTGTGCGCCGCCGACGGGTTGGGGCTACTTGGGGGCGAGGCCCTGCTCACGCAGCCAGGCGAGCCGGCGCGGGGCGGTCGAGCCGCAGCCGCCGCCCTGGCTGGTGCCGGTGACGATCACCCGCTCCGGATCGACCTGCGGCAGCGCGCGGGCGGGGGTTCGGTGGAGTAGTCTGGAAGTAGTTCAGATTTGAACCAATGGGAGTGAGGAAGCCATGACGACCGCCACGCCGGGGAGGATGCCGGCCCTCTACCTGGGCCACGGCGCTCCGCCGCTCGCCGACGACGCCCTGTGGACGGGCCAGCTCGCCGACTGGTCGGCGGGCCTGCCCAAGCCCAAGGCGGTCCTGATGATCTCCGCCCACTGGGAGGAGGCGCCGCTCGCCCTCGGCGCCACCACGACCGTCCCGCTGGTCTACGACTTCTGGGGCTTCCCGCAGCACTACTACGAGGTCACCTACGCCGCCCCCGGCGCATCCGAGCTCGCCGAGTCCGTCCGCAAGCTGCTGCGCGGCGCCGGCACGCCCGTCCAGGACATCCCGGACCGCGGCCTCGACCACGGCGCCTACGTCCCGCTCGTCGAGATGTACCCCGACGCCGACGTTCCGGTGCTCCAGGTCTCCATGCCGACGCTCGACCCGACCGAGCTGATGCGGATCGGCCGCAAGCTCGCACCGCTGCGCGACGAGGGCGTGCTGATCGTCGGCAGCGGGTTCTTCACGCACAACCTGCGCGCCCTCACCCAGGACGGCAGCGTCCACTCGATCATGGCCGAGTTCGACGACTGGGGCCGCCGCGCCCTCGAGGCCCAGGACATCGACGCGCTGCTCGACTTCGAGCAAAAGGCGCCGGCCGGTCACCTCGCCCACCCGCGCACGGAGCACTTCGCCCCGCTCTTCGTCACCCTCGGCGCCTCCGAGAACGAGCTCGGCAGCGGCCGCAGCGTCATCGACGGCTTCTGGATGGGCCTGTCCAAGCGCTCCCTCCAGTTCGGCTGACGGCAGATTCGGGTGACGCCGGGCCCGTCGGACGCACAGACTCCTCGACATGAGACTTCTCGTGATCGGTGGATCGGTGTTCGTCGGGCGGGCCTTCGCCGAGGAGGGCGTGCGCCGCGGCTGGGAGGTGACGGTCTTCAACCGCGGCCGCAGCCAGCAGGACCCGGCGGGCGCCCGCGTGCTGCGCGGCGACCGCACCGACGAGGGGGACCTGGCGGCGCTCGCCGCCGCCGGGCCCTACGACGCGGTGGTGGACACCTGCGGCTACGTGCCGACCGAGGTCACCAAGTCCGTGAAGGCGCTCGCGGGCAGTGCGGACGCCTACCTGTTCGTGTCGACCATCAACGTCTACCCCGGCTATCCGGGCGAGCCCACGGACGAATCCTCCCCACGCCACGGCGGCCGCGCCGACGGGGGAGCGGACGACGGCGAGTACGGCTGGCTCAAGGACGGCTGCGAGAAGGCCGTCCGCGCCGCCTTCCCCGGACGCGTCGTCGTGCTGCAGCCGGGCATCATCGTCGGCCCGCACGACCGGGCCCGCCGCACCACCGCCTGGCTGCGCCGCGCCGCGCAGGGCGGCCGCATGGCTGTGCCCGGTATGCCCGACCGCGCGCTGCGGCTGATCGACGTCCGCGACCTGGCCGCCTTCGGCCTGGACCTGCTCGCCGGCCCGCGGCGCGACGAGGTGGAGGACTACCTGCTCCCCGGCGCGCCCGACAACGGCAGCTGGGGCGACTTCCTCGACGCGTGCGTCGCGGCGACCGGCGACAAGGCGGAGCTCACCTACGTCGACGACGAGCTCTTCGTCGAGCACGAGGTCGAGCCCTGGACGGAGCTCCCGCTGTGGCTCCCGGCGGGCCGCGACGAGTTCGCCGCCACCTGGGACGCCTCCTGCGCCAAGGCCCTCGCGGCCGGCCTGCGCTGCCGCCCGGTCACCGACTCCGTCCGCGAGACCGCGGCGTGGCTCTTCGGCCCGGGCGGGGAGCAGGTCGCCTTCGAGGACTACCGCCAATTCGGCACCTGGACGCCGTTCTTGTCGGCGGAGAAGGAGCAGGCGATCCTGGCGGAGCACGACGCCCGTGGGCAGGCCTCGTGACGCTCCGAGCTCGGCGCGGACCTCGCCGCTGAGGTCCGCGGGCGGGGCTACGCGGTGAAGACGCCGGCCTTGGCCCGGTTCAGCTCGTTCGCTATCGCGACGAACGCCCGGCGTTCCGCGCGCGACAGCGAGACCTGCTCGGCCGGGTCGAGGCCCACCCCGCTGCCGCCGACCGCCCAGGGGCGGAAGGTGGCGAGCCAGACGGCGCGCACGCCCATCAAGGTCCACAGGCCCGCGAGGGCGAGCAGCGTGTACAGGGCGACCGCGTGGATGGGCGTCAGTTGCTGATGCATACCCGGGACCGTCCTAACGAAGCGGGACATGAGCGCGCTGGACACGCGCGTGACAGGGAGGGCTTGCCCGTGCTTCCGGCCTAGTTAACACCCCGTTCCGGGATCTTGGATACCGGGGTGGCACGTCAGGTCGCGATCAGGTCGCGCTCAGGTCCCGGTTCGGCGCGGCGCCGGTGTCCGTCGCGGTCCAGCTGGCCAGCAGCCGCAGGGCCTCCGCTGAGGGGGAGCCGGGCTCGGCGGCGTAGGTGACCAGCATCTGGTCGGCGTCGGCAGGCAGCATCAGCGACTCGAACGCGAGGCTGAGCCGGCCGACCACCGGGTGGTGCAGTTCCTTCGCGCACGGGCCGGTGCTGCGCACGTCGTGGGCGGCCCACCACTGGCGGAACTCGGGGCTCTTCACCGACAGCTCGCCGATCAGCGCGGCCAGCCGCGGGTCGTCGGGGGAGCGGCCGGCGTCCATCCGCAGGCCCGCCACCACGTCCTGGGCCTTGCCCTCCCAGTCGTCGTAGAGCTCGTGCGAGGCCGGGTCCATGAAGATGATCCAGGCCATGTTGCGCTGCTCCGGCGGACGCGCCCCGAAGTCACCGAGCAGCGCGCAGGCCATCCGGTTCCAGGCCAGCACGTCACAGCGGCGGCCGAGCACGTAGGCGGGGACGGAGTCCATCGCGTCCAGCAGGTGCTGCAGTTGCGGGCGCACCCGCTGCGGGCGCACGGCGGCCGTCCGGCCGCGGCGCGGGGCGGGCTTGGCGAGGTGCTCCAGGTGCTCGCGCTCCGCGCGGTTCAGCCGCAGCGCGTCGGCGATCGCCTCCAGCACGGCGGCCGACACGTTGTGCGCGTTGCCCTGCTCCAGCCGCGTGTAGTAGGCGACGCTGACCCCGGCCAGCTGCGCCAGCTCCTCGCGGCGCAGCCCCGGCACCCGCCGGCGCACGCCGAAGTACGGCAGACCCACGTCCTCCGGCTGCAGCCGCGCGCGCCGAGTCCGCAGGAACTCGCTCAGCTCGTTGCGCGGGTCGATCGGGGCGGGGACGTGCTGCGGGTCGGGGCTCATGCCAGCCAAGTATGACGGCGTTCCTTCGTACCAGGGTGATCCTGCCAGTGGTAGGAACCGCAGGCGTACGTTCGAGGAGGATCTGGCTGCACCCCCGCCGGCGCGGCAGGCTGGGCATCATGACTACGAGCACGATCCCCGCGTACGCCGCCCCGGCCGCCAAGGCGCCGCTGGAGCCCACCACCGTCCCGCGCCGCGAGCTCGGCCCGCACGACATCCTGATCGACATCGCCTACGCAGGTATCTGCCACTCGGACATCCACCAGGTCAACGAGGAGTGGGGCCCGGCCATCTTCCCGATGGTCCCCGGCCACGAGATCGCCGGCACCGTCGCCGCGGTCGGCTCTGCCGTCACCCGGCATGAGGTCGGCGACCGGGTCGGCGTCGGCTGCCTGGTCGACTCCTGTGGTGAGTGCGAGCAGTGCCAGGGGGGCTTCGAGCAGTTCTGCTCCGGCCCCGGCGGTGCCACCGGCACCTACAACGACACCGGCCGCGACGGCCTGCCCACCTACGGCGGGTACGCCAAGCAGGTCGTGGTCACCGAGCGTTTCGCGCTCAAGATCCCCGAGGGCATCCCGCTGGACGCGGCCGCGCCGCTGCTCTGCGCCGGCATCACCACCTACTCCCCGCTGGACCGCTTCGGCGCCGGCCCTGGCAAGAAGGTGGCCGTCGTCGGCCTCGGCGGCCTCGGGCACATGGGCGTCAAGATCGCCCACGCCAAGGGCGCCGAGGTGACGGTGCTCTCCCAGTCGCTGCGCAAGCGCGAGGAGGGCCTCAAGCTGGGCGCGGACCACTACTACGCCACCAGCGACCCGGCCACCTTCGAGGAGCTGGCCGGCAGCTTCGACCTGATCGTCAACACGGTCTCGGCCGAACTCGACCTCAACGCCTACCTCGCCCTGCTCAAGCCGAACGGCGCGATGGTCCAGGTCGGTGCGCCGCCGGTGCCCGTACCGGTCCAGGTCTTCTCCCTCATCGGCGGGAACAAGACCCTGGCGGGTTCCATGATCGGCGGAATCCCGCAGACCCAGGAGATGTTGGACTTCTGCGCGGAGCACGGCATCGGAGCGGAGGTCGAGGTGATCCGGGCGGACCAGATCAACGAGGCCTACGAGCGCGTCCTCAAGAGCGACGTACGCTACCGCTTCGTGATCGACACCGCGACGATCTGACGTTCCTTCACCCCTGGATCCTGGAGCACTGCCCCGATGAGCCTGCTGTTCGAGCCCCTCGCCCTGCGCGACGTCACCGCCCCCAACCGGATCTGGATGGCGCCGATGTGCCAGTACTCGGCCCCGGCCGAGGGGCCGAACAATGAAGGCGTGGGAGTGCCGGGGCCATGGCACTTCCAGCACCTCGCCTCCCGCGCGGTGGGCGGTACGGGCCTGATCCTCACCGAGGCGACGGCGGTGACCCCGGAGGGCCGGATCAGCCCGTGGGACCTGGGCATCTGGAACGACGACCAGGTCGCCGCGTTCCGCAGGATCACCGCGTTCCTGCGCGAGCTGGGTACCGTCCCCGGCATCCAGCTCGCGCACGCGGGCCGCAAGGCCTCGTCGGCGCGCCCGTGGGACACCCCGGGCGGCTCGCTCCCCGTCGGCCACGCGTTGGCGTGGCCGACGGTCGGGCCGAGCGACGTCGCCTTCGGCGCGATGACGGCTCCGGCGGAGCTGACGGTGGAGCAGATCGGGCTCGTGGTGCGCCGCTTCGCCGAGGCCGCGCAGCGGGCGCTGGCGGCGGGCTTCCAGGTCGCCGAGGTGCACGGCGCACACGGGTATCTCGTGCACGAGTTCCTCTCGCCCTACTCCAACCACCGCACCGACGCCTACGGCGGGCCGGTGCAGAACCGGATGCGCTTCGCGCTGGAGGTCACCGAGGCGGTCCGGGCGGTGTGGCCGGACGAACTGCCGGTCTTCTTCCGCGTCTCCGCGACGGACTGGCTGGACGTGGGCGGCTGGACGGCCGACGACTCGGTCCTGCTGGCCAAGGAGCTGGCGGCGCGCGGCGTCGACCTGGTGGACGTCTCGACGGGCGGCAACGTCCCGGACGCCCGGATCCCGGTCGGGCCCGACTACCAGGTCCCCTTCGCCGCCCGCATCCGCAACGAGGCGGGCCTCGCCTCCGCCGCGGTCGGCTTGATCACCGACCCCCACCAGGCGGAGTCCATCCTCGCCTCCGGCGACGCCGACGCCGTCCTGCTGGGCCGCGAACTCCTCCGCGACCCGTACTGGGCCCGCCACGCCGCGGCCACCCTCGGCCACGAGCTCCCGAAGCTGGACCAGTACGCGCGGGCCTGACCAAGGAAGGACGCCTGCCTGCGTAGATGTCCCGAATTGCGTGGCCGGCTGGGCAGGCTAGCCTGACAGCTGTTACTGCTCTCGGCTGAACGGGGGTGGTCGGATGGCCACCTTGGTGTCGGTGAACGTCGGCCTGCCCCAAGACGTGGCATGGCAGGGCAGGACCGTGCATACCGGTGTCTGGAAGCATCCCGTGGCCGGCCCTCGTCTGGTGCGCAGACTCAATATCGAGGGGGATGGACAGGGCGACCTGGCCGGACACGGAGGCGAGCAGCGGGCCGTGATGGTGTACCAGCTGGATTCCTACCGCTACTGGCAGGAGCAGCTGGGACGCGACGACTTCGTGATGGGTCAGTTCGGCGAGAACTTCACCGTGGACGGGCTCCCCGACGACGAGGTGTGCATCGGGGACCGGTACCGCATCGGTGGCGCGGTGTTCGAGGTCACGCAGCCGAGGGTCACCTGCTACCGCGTCGGGCTCCGGATGCAGGAGCCGCGCATGGCCGCACTGTTGGTGTCCCACGGCAGGCCCGGCTTCTATTTCCGAGTCCTGACCGAGGGCACCGTGCAGGCCGGGGACGAGATCGTCCGGCTCGGGACAGGGCCCGAGACGATGACCGTCGCGGAGATCGACGCCCTGCTCTACCTGCCCGGTCATCCCAAGGACCAGGTGGAGCGGGCGCTACGGATCGAGGCGCTCAGCCCCGGATGGAAAGGCTCGTTCGAGGCCCTGCTGGAGAGCGCTCAAAGCGCTGCAGGCGGCGGGAACGTAGGGCTCACGGCGGCCGCGGCCAGTCCAGCGCCGGCGTGGACCGGGTTCCAGCGATTGCGCGTCTCCCGGGTCCAGGCCGAGAGCGACACCGTGTCCTCGTACACGCTGCAGACGTTGGACGGTGCAGCGCTGCCCGCCGCGTTGGCCGGGCAGTTCATCACGCTGCGTCTTCCCCGGGAGGACGCGGACGGGCCCCTGATCCGGACCTATTCCCTCTCCGGCGCGCCCGGCTCCGCCGACTACCGCATCAGCGTGAAGCGGGAACCCCGGGGCGCGGCAAGTGGCTGGCTGCACCACCACGCGATCGCGGGTCTCGAACTGGAGGTCGCGGCGCCCCGAGGCGTGTTCACCTTGGCCGAGGGCCCCGGACCGGTGGTCCTGGTATCTGCCGGGGTGGGTATCACACCGGTCCTGGCGATGCTCCACCGACTTGCGGCGCTGCAGACGCAACGCCGCGTGTGGTGGCTGCACGGGGCGCGCAACAGCGACGACGTGCTGTTCGCCGGAGAGGTGCGGGATCTGCTGGGGACGCTCTCCGACGCCCGGGTCCGTGTCTGCTTCAGCCGGCCACTGCCCACCGACCGCATCGGCGAGGACTACACCGATGCGGGACGGCTGTCCGCGGACCTGATCAGGACGCTCGACCTACCCTCGGACGCCACCGCGTACGTGTGTGGGCCGGCGGCCTTCATGGACGACATGGTGCAGGTCCTGACGGACAGCGGCCTGGACGCGGCGCGTGTGCGCACGGAGGCCTTCGGTGCGGCCGCCGGCATGACTCCCGGTGTCGTGGCCGGTGGCTCGGAGCGCGCGCCGCACCTGCCCGACCGTCAGGGTGACGGTCCTGTGCGGGCAACGGTGTCGTTCAGCCGCAGCGGGCTGACCGTGCCGTGGAGGGCCGACGGGCCGACGTTGCTGGAGTTGGCCGAGGCCTGTGACGTTCCGGTGCGGTGGTCGTGCCGGACCGGGGTCTGCCACAACTGCGAGACGGCGACCCTGTCCGGCACGGTGGTCTACAGCCCGGAACCGGTGGAGGAACCGGCACCGGGCAACGTGCTGCTGTGCTGCTCGCGGCCGCGGACTGATGTGGTGCTGGACCTGTGAGGCGTCACAGCCGGTGCGGAAGATCCACGGCGCGACCGGCGGCGCGGGGGATTTCAAGTTAAGAACCTTGACCAGACCTCGAACTCATCCTATCTTCATGCCAGTTTCCTTGCGCCATCGGAGGGCAAAGCGGATCAAATCCAACTCGGGCATCCGATGAAACGGATGCCAAGGGGAGGCAGGCATCATGATCAGGCAAGTGTGCTCAAGGCCCAGGCTCTCGCTGGTACTCGCGGGTGGGACGGCCGCCCTGCTTGCCTCGGCGGGCACCGTGGCTGCGGCGCCGGGGCCGGGGCCGGGGTCGGCGTCGGCAAGGCCGTTAGCCGCGGCCGCGGCTGACCCGGTGTCACTCTCCGGCTGGAACCTGGCGGTTCCCGTCGACTCGTCGGGAGGGACGTCGGGCGACGCGATGACGATCTCGCCGGCCACCCTCTATCCGCCGTACCTGACGCAGGACAGCGGTGGCGCGCTGCACTTATGGGCGCCCGCGAACGGAGCCCGGCTCGGCATCTCGCTGCACGCCCGGACCGAACTGCGGGGCCCCGGCACCTTCGTCCTCGGCCAGGGCTCCGCGGGCCTCGAGGAGACGGCGGCCGTCACGCAACTGCCGGACAACAGCCACGACATCATCATCGGGCAGATGTTCCCCACGGGAACGACACCCTTCGCGATGCTCCACTACCAGTCGGGCAAGGTCTACGGATACATCCACGGCCAGTCCCAGGAGTACGTCCTGATGAGTGGCATCCCGCTGGGAGCCACCTTCCAGGACAGCATCGAGGCCAACGGCGACACGGTGACCTTCTCGGTCACCTACAACGGCCAGACCTCCAGCCTCGACGCCACGAACATCGACTCCTTCATCGGCGACACCATGCACTTCCAGGCGGGCGACTACCAGCAGGACCTCTCGGACAACCCCTCCACGGACGGCGGCGCGGTCACCTTCTCCGCGCTGGACCAGTATGGCGTCCCCGGCGGCTCCTCGGGACCGGGCGGTGGCGGCGGTGGCGGCGGCACCGGCTTCCCGACCGGCTACCACCAACTCGTGGTGCAGAACAGCGGCCTGTGCGCGGACGTGAACAACAACAGCACCGCGGACAACGCCGTGATCGACCAGTGGACGTGCAAGACCTCCGGCACGGCGAACCAGGAATTCCAGTTCGTCCCGGTCGCGAACGGCTACGGCGAGCTGCAGAACGAGAACAGCGGCTCGGACGTGGTGGTCCAGGGCGCATCCACGGCCCAGGGCGCGAAGGTCGTCCAGTACACCCAGAACGGCTCCGCCAACGGCCTGTGGCGGCCGATCCGACAGTCCGACGGCACCTGGCAGTTCCAGAACCAGAACAGCGGCCTGTGCCTGGACCAGGCCGGTGCCGTGAGCACCGTCGGGGTGCAGTTCGACCAGTGGCCGTGCAAGTCCGGAACCGGCGACAACCAGGACTTCGCCGCGCAGTGACCCCTCGCCGCCGAGAAGCGGGCCGGCAGCGGCGGGAACGGGGGTGGACACGCCGGCGTTCAGCGACTTCGACGCCACGAGGCGAGTTCCTCGACCGACAATGGGAGGCGGTTCGCCTCCTGCTCGCCCGCGAGGCGACCGGCGGTCATCATCTGGAAGAACCGGAACGGGATCCGCACGGTCTGCGGCACCACGACCAGGTCGCCCAGGTCGCGCTCACGGAAGCGGCGGACCAGCTGCCGGCCGCTCCAGTTGTTGCGGTGGCCGTCGGAGTAGCAGCGCATCAGGGCACGGGTGATCACCTGGTCCGCATGGTCCACGATGGTGGCGTCGAAGTCGAAGTCGAACGCGGCGATGCGCCCGCCCGTCCGGGTCACCCGCACCAGCTCGTCGATCGCGGTGTCGATTTCCTCGCAGTGCATCAGGACCATCTTGGCCCGTGCTCCGTCGAAGCTGTCGTCGGCGAAGGGGAGATGCGCCAGGTCGGCGTACCGGAACTCGATCCGGGCGGGCTCGCCGGGGCCGCGGCGGCGGGCCTCGTCGAGCATGGCGGCGCTCAGGTCGGTCGCCACCACCTTGCCGCTCTCGCCGACCAGTCCGGCCAGTTCGCGGGCGTCGTCCCCGGTGCCGCAACCCACCTCCAGCACGGATTTGCCGGCGAGGTCGCCGAGCGTGTGGGCCAGGGTGCGCCGGATCTCGTCGTAGCCCGGGACGGAGTTCGCCAGGTCCATGAAGTCGACGAACCAGCGGGCGTCCGGAGCCCCGTCCACGGTGGTGAAGTTGGCGATGTCCTTGACTGTCATGATGCCTCCGTTGAGGTGAAGATCCCGGCGCGCGGCGAGGCGACCCGCCCGGTCGCCGTCGCGGACCGCTTCTGTCTTCGGATCCCTGCCAACGTACGGGAGGCGACAGTTCCGGCTCCGCTCGTATGTCAGGTCGCGGGCCACGGCCCGGGACCGCGCCGGGACTCGGGCGAACGGGTGAGGTGAGAGGGGCGTGCGGCGGGGTAGCGATAGGGGGCATGGCAGACCTGTCGACATCCCCGGGCCCCTCCCGCCGCGCGCTCCTCTCGCTCGGCGGGATGACGCTGATCACCGTCCGTGCGGCAGCCCCCACCCAGGCCGAGGCCATGGGGCTGCGGGCCGCTCCGTCCTCGCGGCCGCCGGGTCCGGCTGTCTCGGCGGAGCGGCAGGGGGACTCCCACCCGGTCGGCGCGGCCCTGCCGGACGACGACGGGCCGAGCGACCGCGGCCCGCAGTTCTACGTCCACAAGGGACCGCACGCGATCGCGCTCACCATCGACGACGGCCCCGACCCCCGCTACACCCCGCAGGTCCTCGCGCTGCTGCACCGCTACGGGATCACTGCGACGTTCTGCCAGATCGGCGAGCAGATCGCACGCCATCCCGCGCTCGTGCGCGAGGTCGCCGCGCGCGGACATCTGCTGGCCAACCACACCTGGACCCACGCGGACCTCACCCGGGTGACCCCGAGCGCGGTCCGCGAGGAGATCGTGCGCACCAGCGAGATCCTCGACCGCGTCGCGGGCCACCAGCCCGTCTTCTTCCGTGCCCCCTACGGCGCCTGGTCACGCCGCGTGCTGACGGAGTGCCGCGCCCACGACCTGCGGCCGCTCGACTGGTCCGTCGACCCGCGGGACTGGTCCCGGCCGGGCGTGACGACCATCGTCCGCACGATCCTTCGCACGACCCGCACCGGCTCGATCATCCTGGAGCACGACGGCGGGGGAGACCGCTCCGAGACGGTCGCCGCGCTGCGGACAGTCCTGCCCCGGCTGCTCGACGCGGGCTACCACTTCGTCACGCCCTGACGGCCCAGTGAGGGGGTCGCCGACGGCACCACCCTCACCCACGGCGGCACCCCCGGCTCGCTGACGCTCGGTGCGGGTGAGTACGTGGCCCAGGCTCAGCTGTGCGAGGGGCGGCCGCGACGGCGGGGCGGTGGACACACCTCGTGGCGGCAGGCCCGTTTCCACCCCTTTAAGCACGTATCCGTAACTTGGGCGACCCCTATTGTTCGCGCGGGGGCGGGGACCGACCGTTGACGGTAGTGGCCGTATTCCCCCAGCTCAGGAGCCCGAATGGATGCCACACTCGTCGTCGGCCCCCGCCGCGCCTGCCGGAGGGGCGACTACCGGCACTCCACCGCCTGTGTGATGCCCGCCGTCGCCGCCTCCGTGCCCGCCCTGCGCCGGTTCGCGGTTCGTACCGCCAGGCGTTGCGGACTGCTCGACGACGTCGCCGAGGCACTGGCCCTGATCGTGACCGAACTCGTCACCAACGCGGTGCGGCACAGCGGAAGCCCCGACGTCACGCTGCTGCTCTGCGTCGCCGACGGAGATCTGACCGTGCAGGTCAGCGACACGGGCAGGTGGCGACGCCCGACGGCCCCGCCCGCTTCCGAGCCCGGTGCCCGCGAGCCCGGCCCGCTCTGCGGAGGACGCGGCCTCCTGCTGGTCGAGGCGTACGCCGCGAGCTGCGCCGTCCAGGTCTCGCGCAGCGGCACCACGGTGACGGCCGAGCTGCGCCTCCCGCCGAAGGCGGCCGCACACCCCCTGACCGACCCGCTCCAGCCACGGGTGCGGGTCTGTGCCGCGACGCCTTGACGCGTGCGCCGGGCACCCCCCGCGCCTTCCCCGCGAGCCGGTCCGTCCCGGCCCCGCCCCTCGTTTGCCGCCGACCCTGGGCCGATCTAGCGTGGGCAGCCAGGGAAGGTGATCGCGTGGCACGTGTGCTCGACCAGAGCGCCGCGGCCGGCGGCGGTGGCTTCGCGTTCGTGGGCCGGCAGCGTGAGCTGAGTCTGCTGCTGGCCGCGGCCCGCACCCCGCCCGCGGCGGTCCTGATCGAGGGCGAGGCCGGGATCGGCAAGTCCCGCCTGGCGCACGAGGCCGTCGCCGTGCTGGCCGCCGAGGGCCGGCCCGTCCTGACCGGGTTCTGCCACCCGCTGCGGGAGCCGTTCCCCTACGGCCCGCTCGTGGACGCCCTGCGCGGGGCGGGGCGATGGCTGCCCGCGGGCGGCGTGGCGCCGACGGCCGGCGCCCTGGCGCCGCTGCTGCCCGACCTGGCCCACCGGCTCCCGCCGCCACCGCCGCTGCCCGAGGGGGCCCAGGCCCGCAGGCACCAGCTGGTCCAGGGCGTGCACTCTTTCCTCACCGCTCTCGGGCCTGCGGTCCTCCTGGTCGAGGACCTGCACTGGGCCGACGAGGCCACCCGGGAACTGCTCCTGCTGCTCGCCCGCGACCTGCCCGCGGAGCTCAGCCTGGTCCTCACCTACCGGGCCGAGGACCTGCCGCCGGACACCGGCGCCCTGGGCGCCGCCTACCGCAGGCCGCCCGGCACGAACGGCACGGTCATCAGGCTCACCCGGCTGTCCCGGCACGACGTCCAGGAACTGGCCGTCGCGGCGCTCGGCGCGCAAGCCACGGCCGAACTGGGCGGAGCCCTGTACGAGCGCAGCGAGGGCCTGCCGCTGGTGGCCGAGGAGGACCTGCTCACCCTGCGCGAGCACGGCCGCCACCAGCCGCTCGGCGACGTCCGGGCGGAACTGGAGCGCGCGGGCGTGCCGCGTGGGCTGCGCGAGGCGGTCATCGAGCGCCTGGCGGCCCTGTCGCCACCCGCCACCGCGATCGTGGACGCGGCCGCGGTGCTCGCCGTCCCGGCCCAGGAGCCCCTGCTCACCCGGCTCGCGGGCCTGGACCCCGACGAAGGCGCCCGTGGGCTCGTCGAGGCCGTGCGGGCAGCGGTCCTCGGCGAGGCCGACGGCGGGCGCTACCTCTTCCGCCACGTCCTGGCGCAGCAGGTCGCCTACCGCCACGTCCCCGGCCCGCACCGCACCCGGCTGCACCAGCGGGCCATCGAGGAACTGGAGGGGCAGAACCCGGCCCCGCTCGTGCAGATCGCCCACCACACCCTCGCCCTGGGGGACCGCGAGGGCTGGTTCCGCCGCGCGGAGCGGGCCGTGGACCAGGCCATCGCCCTCGGCGACGCCGGCACCGCCGCCGGACTGCTCCACCGCATCCTGGAACAGCCGCACCTGGACGGCGACCTGCGCTCGCGCGCCGCACTCGCGCTCGGACGCATCGCCGTCAACGGCGCCGACCACACCCGCAACGCCACCGTCCTGCGCCGCATCCTCGCCGACCCGCAACTGCCCACCGCGACCCGCGGGGAGATCCGGCTCGCGCTCGGACTGCTGATGGTCAACCACGCGGGAGACCGCGCCGGCTACCGCGAACTCGAGGCCTGTGTGGAGGAGCTGGCGGCCGAGAAGCCGGAGCGCGCCGCCCGGGCAATGGTCGCCATGGCCATGAACGAGCGCGACGGCGCCGGGGCACGGGGCAGGGCCTGGCTGGATCGGGCCGAGCGGAGCGTCGCCGACAGCGGCAACGAGGCGATCAGGGCCACCGTGCGGGCGACGGGCCTGAGCCTGCTGGCCCGGGACGGAGACCCGGACGTCTGGGCGCAGTTGGACCGGCTGCCGCGCGAGGCCGCGGACGTCGAGGTCCTTCGGCAGACCACGCGCGCGCTCTACAACGTCGGCGAGATCGCTGTCGAACTCGGCCACGACCGGCGCGCCGCCCGACTGCTCGCGGAGAGCCGCGACCTGGCCCACCGCGCCTGGATCCCGCACCTGGAGTGCTACAGCCGGATCGCGCTGCTGCGCCTGGACGCGCTGGCGGGCCACTGGGACGGTCTCGCGGACCGCGTCGCCGAGCTCGGCGCGGAGTTCCCCGAGATCGCCATGTTCGACGAGGAACAAGCCCTGATGCTGGGGACGTTGGCCATCGCTCGCGGCCAGCGGACGCGCGCCTTGGAGCAGTTCACCGCCGCCGCGGCCTCCGGGGAACGCAGCTCGCAGGTGACCGTGGCGCTGCGGGCCGCCACGGGCCTGGCCGAACTGCGGTTGCTCCAGCGTGCGCCGCGGGACGCCTGGGCCGTCGCCTCCCCGGCGGTGGCCGTGCTGCGCGAGGCCGCGGCGTGGGCCAGGGCCACCGGTCTGGTCCCCGTCGCGGTCGAGGCCGCGCTCGGCTGCGACGAGGGCCGGGCCGCCCGGCAGCTGGTCGCGGACGCGGAGCGCGAACTCGCCCACCGGGACGCACCCGGCGCCCGTGCCGAACTCGCCTGCGCCCAAGGGATCCTGGCGCTCGTCAGCGGCTCGGCGCGGCCGGCCCGTGCGGCCGAGCACTTCGAGCGCGGCCGGCAGTCGTGGGAGGAGATCGGCCGACCCTACGACGCCGCGCGCGCCGCCGAACGCGGCGGACGCGCGCTCGGCGGCGACCGCCCCGAGGACGCCGCCGAGCGGCTCGGGCAGGCCCTGGACGCCTACCACGCGCTGCGCGCCACCGCGGACGCGGCACGATGCCAACAGGCCCTGCGCGACCTCGGCCTGGACCGCCCCGGCGCCCGCGGCCGCCGCGGCTACGGTGGCGAGCTGTCCCCGCGCGAACGACAGGTCGCCGAACTGCTCGCCACCGGAGCGACCAACCAGGACATCGCCGAGGCCCTGTTCGTCTCCCCCCGCACGGTCGAGCAGCATGTCGCCAGCGTCCTGAAGAAGCTCGGCACCACCCGCAGGGCTGTCGCCAGCGCCCTCACCAGCCCGGACGACTGAACCTGAGCCCGGTCCCGACCTAGCGCGCCGCGTAGTCGTTCACGACGGGCAGGGCTTTGTCGGAGAAGTCGAACATCGCCTGGTTCTCCCAGCCGTCGCCGGAGGACGCGTTCGTCGGGTCCCAGCCGTTGCCCGCCACGACGGTCCACGTCGGTTCCCAGTAGAACGCGCCCCAGCCCATCCCGTTCGGGACCGCCTGGACGACCGACTGGACGTCGCGGAAGTTCGCCGCCTGGCCGGCCGGGGTGGCCGCGTAGCCGGCGTCCAGGGTGGTGTTGGACGAGGTGACGGAGTTGGTCTCCGAGTCGCCGTTGGCCATCGTCCACGGGTACGCGGTCTCGGCCACGACCACCGGCTTCCTGAAGGTCGCCGCCAGGTCGTCCAGCGTGGTCTGCAGCTGGTCCAGCGGGCCGTGCCAGTAGTCGTAGTAGGACAGCCCGATCACGTCGAACGGCACGCCCTCGTTCACCGCGTTCTGGTACCACGCCTTGGCGGTCGCGTCAGCGGCGCCGTCGGCGATGTGCAGCATGATCTTTGTATTGGGGGCCGCCGCCTTCACGCCGCTGATGCCGGCCTTCAGCAGCGCGGCGAACTGGCCCCAGTTCGAGGTGGAGCCGAGCGACCAGAGCATGCCCGCGTTGATCTCGTTGCCGACCTGCACCATGTCCGGTGCGGTGCCCTGGGCGACGAGGTCGCCGACGACCTGCCGGGAGTAGGCGGTCACCTGCGTCTCCAGCTGCGAGAGGCTGTCGCCCGCCCATGCGGCGGGGACGGTCTGGTGGCCCGGGTCGGCCCAGGTGTCGGAGTAGTGCAGGTCCAGCAGCAGGCCCATGCCCTTGGCCTTGACCTGCCTGGCCATCGCCAGCAGCTCGGTCTCGTCGTCGAACCCGTCCGCCGGGTTCACCCAGACGCGCAGCCGGGCGTAGTTCATGCCCGCGTTGCCGAGCACCGTCAGCGCGGTCTGCTGGGTGCCGCTGCTGTCGTAGTAGACCCCGCCCTTCTCCTGGCCGCGTTCCAGGCTGGAGACGTCGCCGCCGCGGATCGGCAGCGAGGCGTAGCCGGAGGCAAGGCTGATGTCGTCGTAGTTGGTCCAGTTGCCGGCGTTGGCGTCCGAGTACAGACCGATGGTGCACTGGCCGTTGCTGACCGTCGTGGAGACGACGATCCGCACCCAGTTGCCGTCGGCGGTGGGCGGGACGGAAGTCTGCCTGTCACTGCCGCCGCAGCCGATCAGGCCGACGGTGTCGGTGTTCTGGCCGCCGCTGGAGCGGACCCAGGCGGTGAGCGTGTAGCTGCCGTTGGCCAGGCCCGTCAGCGTCTGAAAGGTGGTCACCTTGTAGGCGCTCGCGGACCAGTGGGTGAGGCGGTAGCTGCCGGAGTGGCCGCCGGACTCGGTGTAGGAGGCGGCCGAGGCCCCGCTCGTGCTCCAACCGGTCGGTGTGGCCGTGCCCTTGGCGTCCGCCTCGAACCCGCCGTTGGTGACGGTGCCCGCCGCGTGCGCGGCGGGTGCCGCGAGGAGCGCGGCGGAGGCGAGCAGCGAGACGGCGGCGGCGCGTGCGGTGGTGCGGGCCATCAGATGGCGCATCGTCAACGTCCTCTCTGACGTTGGGATGGGGTGGGATGGCCCCGGCGACGTGACCCTCAGCACGTCACCGGGGCAGCGGTGCGCCCGGGTCAACGGGGGTCCAGGCGCACCACGCGTACACCGCCCGCCGGGACGCCCAGGCGTCCGGCCACGCGCTCGTCGGTCAGCAGCTCGGTGCCGGGTCGGGAGAGCGGCACCTTGGCGTCGACGGGGTTGTGGTTCACGGCGAACAGGTACGCGGCTTCGGGGCCCTCCCGCAGCACCACCTCGACGTCGCGCGGATGCTCCGCGCGGTCGGGCAGGCGGGCGTCGGCGCAGGCCAGGGCGAGGACCTCGCCGAGCTGCGCGGGGGAGAGGCGGGTGGAGAGGTACCAGGCGGCGCCGGCGCCGCGCAGGTTGCGGGTGACGGCGGGTCCGCCCGCGGCCGGGCCGTCGGCGTAGTGCCAGACCGTCTCCGCGCCCTGCGTGACGACGGACTCGGCCCACACCTCACCGGTCAGCCGCGCGCCGCCGGTGCGTCCGGCGTCGCCGCCGAGCGTGACCGTCTCACCGGCGCGCAGCGGCAGGAACTCCTCGACGGTGAGGCCGAGGACGTCCCGCAGCACGCCGGGGTGCGGGCCGGGGTGGACGGTGTCGTGCTCGTCGACGATGCCGGAGAAGTAGGAGACGACCAGCGTGCCGCCGTTCTCCACGTAGCGGGTCAGGTTCGCTCCGGCCGCGGCGGTGGCCAGGTAGAGCGCGGGGACGACGACCAGCGGGTAGGCGGAGAGGTCGGCCTCGGGGTGGGCGAAGTCGACCGTCAGGTGTCGGTCGTACAGGGCCTCGTAGCAGGCGTCGGCGCGTTCGTCCGCGCGGTGGTCGACGCTCGGACGCCACTCCAGCGACTGCGCCCACCAGGACTGCCAGTCCCACAGCACGGCCACGTCGGCGACCGTGCGGGTGCCCGCGACCTCGCCGAGGCGGAGCAGGTCCGCGCCCAGCCGCTTGACCTCGCGCCAGATCCGGCTCTCCGTCCCGGCGTGCGGCAGCATCGAGGAGTGGAACTTCTCCGCGCCGTAGCGGGAGGCCCGCCACTGGAAGAACATCGCGCCGTCGGAGCCGCGCGCGACGTGGGCCAGGCTGTTGCGGCCCAGTTCGCCGGGCCGCTTGGCGACGTTGCGCGGCTGCCAGTTGACCGCCCCGGTCGAGTGCTCCAGCAGCAGCCAGGGCGCGCCGCCGGCCACGGAACGGGTGAGGTCCGCGGACATGGCCAGGTTGACGTGGGTGCGCGCGGCCTCGGCGACCAGGTAGTGGTCGTTGGTGACCAGATCGACCTCGCCGCCCCACTTCCAGTAGTCGACGCTGCTGCACTGGCTCAGCGCCGTCATGAAGTTGGTCGTGACGGGCGTGCCGGGGGAGAGACGGTGCAGGATGTCGCGCTCGGTGGTGAAGTTGGCGAGCATCGCGTCCGAGGAGAAGCGGGCGAAGTCCAGCTGCTGGCCCGGGTTCCCGGCGGTGGGGGTGCGCAGCGGCGCGCCGATCTGGGTCCAGTCGGTGTAGCGCTGGCCCCAGAAGGTGGTGCCCCAGGCCTCGTTGAGCCGGGCTAGCCCGTCCGCACCCTCGCCGTGGTGGGCGCGCAGCCAGCGGCGGAAGTCGGCTGCGGAGGTGTCGCAGTAGCAGGCGGAGACGGGCGCGCCGTACTCGTTGTGGACGTGCCACATCGCCAGCGCCGGATGGTCCGCGTAGCGCTGGGCGAGCGCCGTGGTGATGCCGGTGATCGCGGCGCGGTAGGCGGGGGAGCTGTGGCAGATCGCGGCCCGGCCGCCGAAGGCGAGGCGCTGTCCGTCGTTGGTGACCGGCAGCGCCTCGGGGTGGCGCTGGTAGAACCAGGCGGGCGGGACGACGGTCGGGGTGCCCAGGTCGGCGGCGATGCCGTGCTCGTGCAGCAGCGCCAGCAGCCGGTCCAGCCAGCCGAAGTCGTGCACGCCGGGCTCGGGCTCGAGCAGCGCCCAGGAGAAGATCCCGACGCTGACCATGGTGACGCCCGCCTCGCGCATGAGGTCCATGTCCTCGGCCCAGACGTGCTCGGGCCACTGCTCGGGGTTGTAGTCACCGCCGAACGCGAGGCGGGGGGCGGACGGCATCGGCGTCTCCTGCGTTGCGCTTCTGTGAACGTGCACACCGTAGTGGACCGAGATCGTGTTCTGGCAAGTGGGAAGTTGTTGGAATCTGCGCGACCTTACATCCTATTTGAGCTGGTATTTCATGGATATTCCGGCTGTGGGAGCCCACAGATAACCGCTCGGCAACAAGTCTTGACAGATGTCATGGCGGTTTCCGTACTGTGAACGTTCACAGCGACCGTGCTGTTCATCCGTGGGAGAACCCATGTTTTCCGATGCCCCCAGAGGCCTCCGCCTCGCCCTCGGCCTCACCTCCGCGGCCGTCGCCGCCATGCTCGTCGCCGGCTGCGGTAGCAGCGGATCCGCGAGCTCCGCGGCCTCTTCCTCCGGCCCGGTCCACCTGACCTACTGGGCCTGGGCGCCCGGACTCGACCAGGTCGTGTCCCTGTGGAACAAGTCCCACCCGAACATCCAGGTCACCGTCGAGAAGCAGGCCCAGGGCGACGACCTGCTCACCAAGGTCATCACCGCGTCGAAGGCGGGCAGCGCCCCCGACCTGGTCCAGGCCGAGTACCAGGCCCTGCCCACGCTGGTCAGCAACAACGTGCTCGCCGACATCTCGGCCCAGGACGGCTCAGCCGCGTCCACGTTCGCGTCGGGCATCTGGAAGCAGGTCACCCTCGGCACCAACGCCGTCTACGCGATCCCGCAGGACAGCGGGCCGCTGATGTTCTACTACCGCACCGACCTCTTCAAGAAGTACGGCCTGACCGTCCCCACCACCTGGGACCAGTTCAAGGCCGACGCCGAGAAGCTGCGCGCCGAGGACAGCAGTAAGTACCTGACCACCTTCTCCGCCAACGACGCCGGTCTCTTCGCCGGCCTCGCCCAGCAGGCCGGCGCGCAGTGGTGGACCACCTCCGGCAGCAGCTGGAAGGTCTCCCTCGACGACGCCGCCACGCAGAAGGTCGCGAGCTTCTGGGGCGGCCTGGTCAAGGAGGGCGCGATCGACAACCAGCCGATGTACACCCCCGCGTGGAGCAAGGCGCTGGACGACGGCACCCAGATCGCCTGGGTCAGCGCCGTCTGGGCGCCGGGCGTGCTGAGCAGCAGCGCCCCGTCGGGCAAGGGCAAGTGGGCGATGGCGCCGCTGCCGCAGTGGACCGCCGGCCAGAACGTCACCGGCAGTTGGGGCGGCTCCTCCACGGCGGTCAGCGCCGACTCGAAGAACAAGGCCGCCGCCGCGCAGTTCGCGCTCTGGCTCAACACCGACCCGCAGGCCGTCGCCGCGCTGGTCAAGGACTCCTACGTCTACCCGGCCGCGACCGACGCCCAGACGGGCGGCGCGCTGGCCACCGCGCCGGACTACCTCAGCAACCAGCCCGACTTCTACACCCAGGCCGCGAAGATCGCCGCGACCACCGCGCCCGCTGCGTGGGGTCCGAACGTCAACACCGCATACAGCGCCTTCAAGGACGCCTTCGGCAAGGCCGCACAGAACAGGACCGACTTCCTCACCGCGCTGAACACCGTCCAGCAGACCACCCTCGCCGACATGAAGACCCAGGGCTTCACCGTCTCCGGCTGACCGCTCGTCAGCACTCCTCGCCCCGGGCGCCCTGCGCCGCGCCCGGGGTTCGGCCCAGACCTGTAAACGGAGACCCGCATGGCCGCTCGCCGCGTCCGCAGCGCGCCCTATCTCTTCATCGCTCCCGCCGTCACCGCGTTCACGCTGCTGCTGGCGGTGCCCATCGGCTACGCCCTCTACCTCAGCCTGCGCGAGATGCGCATCACCGGCCTCGGACTCGGCCCCGGCGCGCGTGCCGAGCGCTGGGCGGGCCTGGCCAACTACAGCGCCGCGCTCCGCGACCACGAACTGCTGGCGGGGGCCGGCCGGGTCCTGGTCTACGGCGGCCTGCTGGTGCCGGTCATGCTCGGCCTGGCCCTCGTGTTCGGGCTGCTGCTGGACGCGGACCGGACGCGCCTGCGCGCGTTCTCCCGGATCGCGATCTTCCTGCCCTACGCCGTCCCCGGCGTGGTCGCCACGCTGCTGTGGGGCTTCCTCTACCTGCCGACCACCAGCCCCGGTTACTACGTGCTGCACCAACTGGGCATGAGCGGCCCGCAACTGCTCCAGGGCAACGGCATGTACGTGGCGCTGGCCAACATCGCCATCTGGGGCGGCACCGGCTTCAACATGATCGTCATCTATACCTCGCTGCGGTCCATCCCGGCCGAGCTCTACGAGGCCGCGCGCCTCGACGGCGCGAGCGAGTTCCAGATCGCGCTGCGGATCAAGATCCCGATGGTGCTGCCGTCGCTGGTGCTCACCTTCTTCTTCTCGCTCATCGCGACGCTCCAGGTGTTCGCCGAGCCGATGAACCTCAAGCCGCTGACCAACGGCATCTCCTCTACGTGGAGCCCGCTGATGAAGGTCTACCGCGACGCCTTCACGCGCGGCGACATCTACTCCGCGTCGGCGACCTCCGTGGTCATCGCCTTCGTCACCCTGGCCGTCTCCTTCGGCTTCCTGAAGCTCGCCGGCCGCCGTGCCTACGGGGAGGACAACTCGTGACCATCACCACCGCGGAGCGAACCCGCGCCGTCGCACCCGTCACCGCCGCGAAGCAGAGGCGCAAGGGCGGCTGGATCCCCACGCTCGGCCTGCTCGCCGGCGCCGTCTACACGCTCTTCCCGGTGCTGTGGGTGCTGATCGCCTCCACCAAGAGCATCGACCAGCTCTTCTCCACCTTCACGCTGCTGCCCGGCAGCGGGCTGTTCACCAACCTGCACCAGCTCTCCGCGTACCGCGGCGGCGAGTTCTGGCAGTGGATGCTCAACTCCGCCCTCTACGCCGGGGTCGGCGGCGCGCTGTCCGCGCTGCTCTCCGGCGTCACCGGCTACGCGCTGGCCAAGTACCGCTTCGCGGGCCGCGCCGCGATCTTCAACATCCTGCTCGCGGGCGTACTGATGCCGCCGGTCGTGCTGGCCGTGCCCCAGTACCTGCTCTTCGCCAAGGCCGGGCTGGCCGACTCCTACTGGTCGGTCCTGCTGCCCAGCGTCATCAGCCCCTACGGCATCTACCTCGCCCGCATCTACGCCGCCGGCGCCATCCCCGACGACGTGCTGGAGGCGGGCCGGATGGACGGCACCTCCGAGTGGCGGCTGTTCCGCTCGGTCGCGCTGCCCATGATGGCGCCGGGCCTGATCACCGTCTTCCTCTTCCAGTTCGTGGCCATCTGGAACAACTTCCTGCTGCCCTTCGTGATGCTCGGCGACGACCACAAGTTCCCGGTCACCGTCGGCCTCTACACGCTGCTGCTGCAGGGCGCGAACGCGCCCGCGCTGTACACGCTGGTCATCACGGGCGCGCTGCTGTCGGTGCTGCCGCTGATCGCGCTGTTCCTCTCGCTCCAGCGGTTCTGGCGCCTCGATCTGCTCTCGGGGGCCGTAAAGTCCTGAGCAGCGCTCCCGCCGCCACGTCCGACCTCTCGTCAGAAAGCCGTCCATGAGTGATCCCGAGGCCAGCTCCGGCCGCCGCCGCCCGCCGACGATCCACGACGTCGCGCGCGAGGCGGGGATATCGCGCGGCACGGTCTCCCGCGTGCTCCAGGGCGGCCACAACGTCAGCCCCGAGGCGCTGAAGGCGGTCAACGCGGCGATCAAGAAGACTGGTTACGTCGTCAACCGGCACGCCCGCAGCCTGGTCACCCAGCGCTCGGACTCGGTGGCCTTCCTGCTGACGGAGCCGCAGGACCGGTTCTTCGAGGACCCGAACTTCGGCCACCTGCTGCGCGGCTGCACCGCCGCGCTGGCGGAGCACGACATCCCGCTGCTGCTGATGATCGCGGGGACCGAGGAGGAGCGGCGTCGGATAGGGCGCTACATCACCTCCGGCCACGTCGACGGGGTGCTGCTGGTCTCCTCCCACTCGGGCAACCCGATGGTCGAGCTGCTGCAGGAGGCCCGGATGCCCGTCGTCGCCTGCGGCAAGCCGCTGGGCCACGCGACGGCCACCCCGTACGTCGCGGCCGACGACCGCGAGGGCGCGCGGCAGCTCGTACGTCACCTGGTGGCGACCGGGCGGCGCCGGATCGCCACCATCACCGGCCCGCTGGACACCCCCGGCGGCGTGGACCGCCTCTCCGGCTACCGCGAGATGCTGGCCGAGGCGAGCCTCGGCTACGACCCGGCCCTGGTGGTCGAGGGCGACTACAGCCGCGCGAGCGGATCGGCGGGCATGGTCGCGCTGTTGGACCGGGCCCCCGATCTGGACGCGGTCTTCGTCGCCTCCGACCTGATGGCCGACGGCGCCCTCGCCGCCCTGGACCACGCGGGCCGCCGCGTTCCGCAGGACGTCGCAGTCGGCGGCTTCGACGACTCGACGGTCGCCGCGTCCACGCGTCCCGCGCTGACGACGGTCCGTCAGCCGTGGGAACGCATCAGCGGCGAGATGGTCCGGGTCCTGCTGGACCTGATCGCGGGCCGCCCCCCGGCTTCGGTGATCCTGCCGACGGAGCTGGTCCGGCGCGAGTCGGCGTAGGGGACGCGGCGACGTCCGGTCGGCGCCGACGGCCGACCGGACCGGAGCAGGCGCTTCGCCGGATGAGGCGTCAGGCCTTCATGTACATCTTGTCCATGAACTCCAGGATCTGCTGATCGGTCAGGCGCTGACCCTCCCGGTGGCCGGTCGCCAGGTCGACCTCGCTGATCACGCCGACCAGACGCTCGCCGTCGATCACCGGGATGCGGCGGATCTGGTGTTGCTCCATCTTGCGCAGCACGGTGTCCATGTCGTCGTCCGCCCGCACGCAGTGCAGGTGCCCGGCGAGTTCGTGCGCCTTCATCGAGCCGGGGTCCTTGCCCTCGGCCAGACACCGCACCACGATGTCGCGGTCGGTGATGATGCCCTTGAGCTTCTGGTCCTGTCCGCAGATCGGGAGTGCGCCCACACCGTGGTCGCGCATCATGCGCGCCGCGTCGAGCAGGGACTCGTTCTCACCGACGCAGAACGCGCCCGCGTGCATCACATCGCGTGCCGTGGTCATCCAAGCCCTCCAAAGGCCGGCTCGCCGAACCGTTCCACCGCTCGGGTGCGGTCGAATCGTCCGGTCCGGTGCCCGCGGTCTCACCCTAGGAAGCCTCGCGTCCACCCGCCCGTCGAGGACGGGCCGTCGGATGCGGTGGAGCTGGTCGTTCCGGCGCTGCCCCGGCGGGAGCTGCTCGCCCGTTCGGGTGGCGCAGCGTCAGTGCAGCCCGGAACCGCGGAGCAGCAGGAACGTGAGGTCGAGGGCGCTGAGGGCGAGGGTGAGCAGGAACGGAAGCCTGCTGTCGGGGCGCTGGGCGCGGGGGAGAGCGGCGGCAGCGGCCAGGACCGCCGCGGCCGTCAGGCCGATCCAGCCGAGCGGTCCGGGGCCGCCCGGCGGTCCGACGACGAGGACGACGGAGGCGGCGAGCAGGGCCAGGACGGCGAGCGCGCGGCTTCGGGCGCGGCCGAGGCGCTGGGGCAGGCCGTGCACTCCGGCGGCCAGGTCGGCGTCGATGTCCGGCAGCACGTTGGTCAGGTGTGCGCCCATCCCCAGCAGCGCCCCCGCCGTCGTCAGCCACCACGGGGGCCAGGGGCGGTCCGGCAGGCCGAGGGTGACGAACGCGGGCAGGAGGCCGAAGGCCAGTCCGTAGGGGAGCCAGGACCAGCGAGTCCGCTTGAGCACGGCGTTGTAGGCCAGGCCCGCTCCGACACCGGTCAGATGTGCCGCCCCGGCGGCGAGACCGCAGGCCAGGGAGAGCGGGACACAGAGGGCGCCCGCGGCCGAGGCGGCGGCAACGGCGTGGGTCGGCGCCAGAGTGCCGACCGCCAGGGGCTTGTCACGGCGCGCCGCCCGGATGTCCCGTCGCATGTCGATGACGTCGTTGGACCAGCCGATGCACAACTGACCGCTCAGCACGGCGGCGCCCACCAGCACGCACCCGGCCGGTGTCCGACCTGCCGCCGAGCCCAGGGCGGTCGCCATGCCGGTGACGGCGAAGGCCGGAGCGGGGTGGGCGGCGAGGAGCAGGCGCAGCGGCGAGCCGGCCGCCGGTCGGGTTGCTGCGACTGGGGAGGGCGTGGCCGCCGGGGGCGGCGCCGCGTCGAAGCGCACAGGGCCGATACTACGTCGCGCCTACCTGATCGCCTGTCAGCCACGCGCGGTGAGACGGCCTCCCGGGATCCGGGGCGGGAGACCCCTACGATGACCGAATGACCCGGATTATAGCGGTTCATGGCGTGCTGCCGCCGCGCCGGTACGCGCAGCAGGAGATCACCCGCGCGGTGGCGGCAACCTGCCGACTGCCGCGCGACGACCGGCGTCTGCTGGAACGGGTCCACGCCTCCGCCGGCGTGAACAGCCGTCATCTGATCGTGCCGCTGGAGGACTGCGCCCGCATGGAGGGCTTCGGGGCGCGCAACGACGCCTACCTGCGCGGCGCTCTCGACCTGGGGTACGAGGCCGTGAAGGGCGCCCTCGACCGGGCAGGGGTCGCTCCCGACGAGGTCGATCTGGTGGTCTCCAGCTCCGTCACCGGCATCGCGGCTCCCTCGATGGAGGCCCGCCTCGCGGCGGGACTGGGCCTGCGCCCGGACGTCAAGCGGCTGCCGCTGTTCGGTCTGGGCTGCGCCGGGGGTGCGGCGGGCCTGGCCCGACTGCACGACTACCTGATCGGACACCCCGACCACACCGCCGTGCTGCTCTCCGTCGAGCTGTGCTCACTCACGCTCCAACAGGCCGACGCGTCCTTGCAGAACCTCGTGGCGGGTGCCCTGTTCGGGGACGGAGCGGCCGCGGTCGTCGCCGTCGGCGCTCGGCGCGCGGCCGGCGGGCACGCGGGCACGACCGCCGGGGAGGGCCCCGAGGTGGTGGCCGCCCGCAGTCACCTGTTCCCCGGCACCGAGAACCTGCTCGGCTGGACCATCCGCGACACCGGCTTCCACATCATGCTCGGCGCCGACCTGCCCGACCTGGTGCGGCGTCACCTCGGTGACACCGTCCAGCGCTTCCTGGCCGACCACGACGTGAAGACCGAGGACGTCACCGCCTGGGTGTGCCACCCGGGCGGCCCCAAGGTTCTGGACGCGGTGCGCGACGCCCTGGGCCTCCCGGCGCGTGCCCTGGAGTCCTCCTGGCGCTCCCTGGCCGCGGTGGGCAATCTCTCCTCCGCCTCCGTCCTGCACATCCTGCGCGACACCCTCGACGGCCACCCGCCGCCGGGCTCGCCCGGGCTGCTGCTCGCCATGGGCCCCGGCTTCGCCGTCGAACTCGTCCTCCTGCGTTGGTAGCCGCCATGTCCCCCTACACCCTGCTGATCGCAGTGGTCGCCGTGGAACGCGTGGCCGAGCTGGTCACCGCGCGACGCCACGCCGCCTGGAGCCGCGCCCGTGGCGGCATCGAGTCCGGCGCGGGCCACTACCCCGTGATGGTGGCCCTTCACACGGGCCTGCTCGTCGGATGCCTCGCGGAGACCGGCCTGCTGCACCGCCCCTTCGTACCGGTGCTCGGCTGGCCCGCCTTCGCCGCCGCCCTGCTGGCCCAGGCACTGCGCTGGTGGTGCATCACCACCCTCGGACCGCGCTGGAACACCCGCGTCATCGTGGTCCCCGGCCTGCCCCTGGTCCGCACCGGTCCGTACCGGTGGCTGCACCACCCCAACTACCTCGCCGTGGTCCTCGAAGGACTGGCCCTGCCGCTGGTCCACAGCAACTGGATCACTGCCACGGTGTTCACCGCCCTCAACGCCCCGCTGCTCGCCACCCGGCTGCGCTGCGAGAAGGCCGCCCTCTCGACGGTGGGGGCGGCGGCCTGCGCTCCGGACCCGGCATGATCGACCTGCTGGTCGCCGGCGGCGGGCCCGCCGGACTCGCGACCGCCATCCACGCGGCGCAGTCCGGGCTCGACGTCGCCGTCGTCGAACCGCGCCCCACCCCGATCGACAAGGCCTGCGGCGAGGGCCTGATGCCGCACGGCGCCCGAGCCCTCGCCGCGCTCGGCGTCCAGCTCGCCGGTCACCCCCTGCTCGGCATCCGCTACCTCGACCACCAGCGACAGGCCGAGGCCCGCTTCCGGGGAGGTCCTGGTCTCGGTGTGCGCCGGACCCTGCTGCACAGCGCGCTCGCCGGCCGAGTGCGGCAACTCGGGATCCCGGTGCTCCCCCGCCGAGTCGAGGACGTCCACCAGGACGGCGAACGGGTGTACGCGGCAGGCCTCCAGGCCCGCTACCTCGCCGCGGCCGACGGCCTGCACTCACCCATCCGCCGACAGCTGAAGCTGAGCCAGGGCGGTGTCGACCCCTGGCCCGCCCGGTACGGGCTGCGCCGCCACTACGACACCGCACCCTGGTCGGCGTTCGTCGAGGTCCACTGGTCCGAGCGCGCCGAGGCCTACGTGACACCGCTGTCCCCGCACCGGGTCGGCGTCGCCGTCCTGACCGGCGCACGGGCTCCCTTCGCCGACCTTCTCGCCGACTTCCCGGCACTGCGGGACCGACTGCCCGTCGACGCGGCAGGACCGGTACGGGGGGCAGGGCCCATGCGGCAGCGCGTTCGCACTCGGGTGGCGGGCCGGGTCCTGCTGGTCGGTGACGCCGCCGGATACGTCGACGCCCTCACCGGAGAGGGGCTCTCGCTCGCTCTCACGCAAGGGGCCGCCCTGGTGCACTGCATCCGGGCCGGGCGCCCCGACGCGTACGAGCGCGCCTGGCACCGCGTCACCCGCCGCCACCGGCTGCTGACCCAGGCTCTGCTCTGGGCCCGCCATCAGCCCGGGCTCGCGCCCTGGCTCGTCCCTGCCGCGGTCCGCCTGCCCTGGCTGTTCTCCGTGCTGGTCAACCAGCTCGCCTGAGTGTGCCGATCACGCCATGCTCTCCGGACTGCCGGCGTAGCTGACGAGTGCCCACACGATGAAGACGTCGATGGCGATGATCGCCAAGCTCCAGGCCGGTAGGTAGATCAGGAACAGGAAGCTGGCGATCATGCTCAGGCTCGCCAGCCAGATGCCGAGCGTCCTGCCCCAGGTGGTGTCCCTCAGGACCCCCCAACCGGCCAGCACCGACAGGACCCCCAGCACCATGTGGATCCAGCCCCACGCGGTGAGGTTGAACTTGAAGGCGTACTTCCCGACGCTGGCGTAGATCGAGTCGCCGGCGACCGCTGCGATGCCCTGAAGCACACCCAGGACACCGACGACCAGCAGGAGCACCGCCGCGAACCGCATCCCGCCGTGGACGGGGGAGGCGGACGCGGAGCGGGCCGACGTGGACGGCACAGCCATGACATGCTCGCTTTCGTGGCGGGGTGGCTCGCCTGCGGCCATCCGTTGAGCCACACGCTAGATACCAGCCGTCGGCTCAGCGCGCCGGGGGGCCCGACCGGGCGAATCCGGCCGCCCTCGGCGCGCCGACACCAGGACGGACGTGACGCGCACTACGCTCAGGGCGTGCGACATGGGCGCCTGATGCGCACCCTCACCTTCTGGCTGAGGCCGGCGTTCGCCCTGCGTGTCGTCAGCCGCTTCCAGCGGATCGCGGGCTTCGACCGCTCCATGGCGCTGGCTTCCAGCGCCCTCACCGCACTGGTCCCGATGGCGCTCCTGGTGGCCTCGATCGCGGCACGGTTCGTCCCGAAGGATCTCGCGGACCGCATCGTGAGCCGCTACGACCTCACCGGGGGAGGGGCGGACGCCGTGCGGTCGATGTTCTCCTACACCCAGGGCCCCGGCGGCAGCCTCAGCGTGTTCGGTTCGCTCTTCCTGATCATCTCGGCGCTGAGCTTCGCCCGCGCCTCACAGCGCCTGTTCGAGCAGACCTGGGAGCTGTCGCCGTTGAGCGTGCGCAACAGCTTGAACGGCCTGCTCTGGTTGCTCGCGCTCGTCGTCTACGGCGCCGCTGTCGGCTGGCTCGACGCCGCGCTCGGCGGGCGGCTGGCCCTGGCGGCGAGAGCCTGCGAGGTGCCGCTGACGGCGGCGTTCCTGGTCTGGAGCGGGTGGATCCTCACCGCCCGGCGCCTGCCCTGGCCGGATCTGATCCCCTTCGGGGTCAGCGCCGCCCTCCTGTCCGCGCTCTACTCCTTCGCCTCGGCGGTCTACCTGCCCCGCCTGTTCAGCTCCTACGCCACGCGGTACGGGTCCCTGGGTGCCGTCTTCGCGCTGATCACGGCCCTCTTCGGGGCGATGCTGACGCTCGTGGCGGCCTCAGCCCTGGGCCGGGAGGTGCATGACGAGCTCGACCGGATCGGGCGCGGCGAGGCCCCGCCCGACGGTGAGATCCGGCAGGAGTGGGCCACCGTGGTCGGTCTCGCACGCGAGCGTTGGGAGACCGCCCGGGAGGATCTGGCGCGTCGGCGGGGGACCCGGCGGTCTCACCGCGGGTGAGGGGCGGTCACCGCGGCTCCGTTGTCAGCCTGGCGGGCCCGACGGTGGTCCGGTGCGGCGTCGCGTCACCCGCACCACGATCGCCATCAGGACGTCGAGGACACCGATCAGGATCAGCCAGACGCCCAGCAGCCGGGTCAGCGTCACCGCGCTCTGGACGGGTGAGCTGAGCAGGACCACGCCCGCGGCGACACCGAGGGCCCCGAGGCCGAATATCCAGCCGCGGTGAGGGATCGGACGATCGATGGCGAGGTAGAGGGTGACGATCCCGGCGACCAGCCAGTACAGGGCGACCAGGATGGTGATGAAGCCGACGGTCTGCAGTTGGTGCCGTAGCACCAGGACGCCCGCGAGCACGGCCAGGAGAGCCAGCAGGACCTGGAGCGCGCGACTGCTGTCCGCGGGATCGCGCTGTCCGAACGCGCGGACGAAGCGGATGACGCCGGACAGCAACAACTGGAGGCCGATGACGATGGCGACGACACGCACCGTGGCGTGGGGCCAGCTCAGCAGGATGATGCCGGCGACGAGAGTGAGGAGTCCGCTGACGAGCCACCACACCCAGGAGCGGCCGACGTCGCCGAGCAGGTCGCCGGGGTCCTTCTCCGATGGCGGCACGGAGGCCGATCCCACGTCCATGACGCCCTCCACGAAGGTCGTGCCGGTGTGTGTCGGGGGTTGGCTGCCTGTGGTTCCAACGTACCGCCGGTGTCCGGGGACCGCCCGCGCGGAACAGGAGGCCGGCGTCGGACAGCACCGGCGAGGACCGTGACGCTGCGAGCCAGGGGCGCCGACACGTAGCCTGGATTTCTGATGCGTATTCGCCGTCCGGCGTCCCCAGGGATCGTGCTGCCGTCGGTGCTGGCAGTTCTGGTCCTGGTGAACCTTGCGGAGAACGGGCGCCTGCCCTCCCTCGGCCTGGCCGACGCCGTCGTGGCGATCGTGCTGCTGAGCGTCGTGGTGTGGTGGGCCGGTGGGACCCGGGACGACGTGGGCCTGGGGGCGGGGACGTTCGGGCGCGGTGCCCGGTGGGCCTTGGCTCTCATCGGCATCGTGGCGTCGGTGTACCTGGTCGGGGCGCTGCTGCCCTTCATCCGGGAGCTGTTCTCCGATGCGCGGACCGGGCATCTCCAGGGCGGTGAGGTCGCCCTGCGCATGTTCGTGTATGTGCCCCTGGGCACCGTGCTGCTGGAGGAGTACGCCTTCCGGGGCGTGTTGTACGGGCTGGTCCGGCGCTACCGCGGCGTCAGGGCCGCGACCGCCGTCTCGTCCTTGCTGTTCGGGCTCTGGCACGTGCTTCCCTCTCTTCACCTGGCCACGCAGAAGCCCGCGCTCACGGCGGTCTTCGGCCACACCCCCATCGGCGCCGTCGTCGCCGACCTCGGCGCCGTCCTGTTCACCTCGGCCGCCGGAGTCGTCTTCTGCGAGCTGCGCCGCCGCAGCGACAGCCTGCTGGCCCCGATCGGACTGCACTGGTCGACCAACGCGCTCGGCTACCTGGCCGCCTACGTGCTGGCCCGGGCCCGGTAGCCGCCGGACCGCTGGCAGCGCTCAGGCTCCCGGGCGACCATGGAAGAGGCCCATCTCCGCGGGCCGCCGACGCGCCGCCCGGGACCGCACACACGGCCGCGGCCGGCTTGCCTCCCGACCTGGAGGTTCGCCGTTGTGAACACGCTCGACGGGGCCGCACACGCGGGCGAGGAACGGCCGGGGAAACACCGGCTTCTCCGGTATCCCCGGTCGCTGACCCTCCCCGGCCTCTGGGGAGCGTCGGTGGGCTCGTGCCTGTCCTTCACGCCGTCACTGCTGCCGCGGGGCGGGATCATCCAGGGCGTGGTGTGGGGCATCAGCGCGATCATCGGCTACGGCGTCGGGGTGCTGCTGGCCTCCATCTGGCGGGCTTTCGCCGACCGGGACCCGCGCCCGCCCCGCCCCTGGGCCTGGCGCGCGTGGTGGATCAGCTCCGCAGTGCTGCTCGTGGTGTTCTTCGGGCTCGGGCAGTACTGGCAGTACCTGATCCGGCACATGATGGGGGTGAGCGAGTACGACGTCTGGCTGGTCGTGCTGTCGCCGCTGGTCGCGGTCGCCGTGTTCTGGCTCGTCCTGCTGATCGGACGCGGGATCCGGGCCGTCTTCCGCTGGACCGCGGAGCGGCTGGACCGCAGGATCGGGCACCGCGCGGCCAGGACGGTCGGCTGGCTGCTCGTGGCCGGCGTGACCTACCTCGTCATCACGGGCCTGCTGCTGCAGGGACTTGTCGGCCTGGCCAACGACATCTTCTCGGTCCGCGACGGCGCCACACCCGAGGGCGTGCACCAGCCGACCAGCTCCCTGCGCTCGGGCGGGCCCGGCTCGCTCGTCCCGTGGGACACGCTGGGACGGCAGGGACGCGGCTTCGTCGGCACCGGCCCCACGCCGCAGGCCATCACGGCGTTCGACCATCACCCCGCGATGGAGCCGATCCGGGCCTACGCCGGTCTCGGGTCGGCGGACGACACCGAGGCCCGTGCCCAGCTGGCCGTCGCGGACCTGGAGCGGGCCGGCGCGTTCCACCGGAAGAACCTGCTGGTGGTGACCACGACCGGGAGCGGCTGGGTGGATCCGGCGGCGGTGGACTCCTTCGAGTACCTGTCCGGCGGCGACTCCGCGACCGTGGCGATCCAGTACTCCTACCTCCCGTCCTGGATCTCCTACCTGGTCGACCAGTCCAAGGCCAGGGAGGCCGGCCGCGACCTGTTCGACGCGATCTACGGCGTGTGGTCGCGCCTGCCCCAGGCAGACCGGCCCCATCTGTACGTCGCCGGTGAGAGCCTGGGTTCCTTCGGCGGCGAGACGGCGTTCAGCGGCGAGAACGACCTGGCCAACCGCACGGCCGGCACGCTGTTCGTCGGTCCGCCCAACTTCAACACCCTGTTCCGCGAGTTCAGCGACCATCGGGACCCGGGCAGCCCGGAGATCCAGCCGGTCTACAAGGACGGGCGGACCGTCCGCTTCACGAGCGACCCGGCCGCTGCGATCCCGCCCTCCGGGAAGCCCTGGAGCGGCACCCGGGTCCTGTACCTGATGCACCCCTCCGATCCGATCGTCTGGTGGAGCCCGCACCTGGTGTTCAGCGAACCGGACTGGATCGCCGAGACGCCCGGACAGGATGTGCTCAAGGGCACGGTCTGGATCCCGTTCGTGACCTTCTGGCAGGTCACCGCGGATCTCCCGTTCTCCACCGGGGTACCGGCCGGCCACGGCCACACGTACACGGCCGAGTACGTCGACGGCTGGAACACGGTCCTGCAGCCGTCCGGCATCTCCGCTCAGGACCTGGACCGGCTCAAGACGATCATCGCGAGCGAGTGACGACCGTCTGAAGGTGACGGCCGACCAGCGCACCGCCGTAGATGACGAAGCCGACGCCGATCAGCCAGGACTCCACCACCAGCACCACCCCGACCGCTCCGTAGGACTCCGCGTTGCTGGTGATCAGTGGATCGAACACCAGCGCCGAGAACACGCGCAGTCCGCCCAGGCCCACGATCGTGGCCAACGCGCCGGGCAACAGGGCCGACCAGCCGACACGCCCGCCGAGGAGGAAGTGCTGACCCCACCAGAAGTACAGCAGTCCCGCCGCTCCCAGCAGGGCGATCCGCTCGGCCGACGCCCACATGCCGCCCCGCAGCAGGGATCTGCTCTCCGCCTGGAGCGCGACGAACACGCAGAGCGTGCCCAGGAAGACCGCCTGGCGCCACCACTGCCGCCAGGACTGGGCCGGCAGCCGCCAGACCTTCTCGTAGACGAGCTGGACCTGGGACGAGAAGGCCAGCCCGAATGCCGCCAGCAGGGCGAGACTGAGCACGCCGGCCGCTCGCGCGGCCTGCGGCTCGGTGGCGAACAACCGCAGAACCGGCAACGCGGTGTTCGCGGGCAAGCCCATCGCGTCCGCCACCCACTCGGGGAATCCCCGCTGCCGGAACGGATCGATGGCCGCCAGCACGATCAGCAGCGGCGCCAGCGTCACCAGGCCCTGGGCCGCGAATCCCATGGAGCGCCCCAGCAGCTCCAACTCCACGGCGTCGTGCCAGATCTGGCGCAGGCGGCGAGAGGGCCCCGAGTTCCCCGGTACCCCGCCATCCGGCACACTCCCGCCCTTCTGTCGCTGTCCTCACGGAGACGCACTTCGCCTGGCAGGGTACGTGGGCAAGGCGGTTGGCACCGCCGTACACGCCAGGCGTGTACTGCGTTCGTGTGAGCGGGGAAGAACCTCAAGCGCGAGACCCCGGTGCATCCGGCTGGACAGACGCTGCGGGACTGTGGGCGGGGGCGGCGCCACGGGGAAGGAAGAGGGCGGCAGCGAGTCCGACCAGTCCGAATCCGGCAAGCGCGATCATGGCCGCGGCGTAGCCGTTGTTGGTGAGTTCGGAGACCAGGATCGTGCCGGCGACGGCTGTTCCCAGTGAGGATCCGAGATTGGAGATGCAGCGGGACAGCCCGGAGATCTCGCCCTGCAGGTTGTCGGGGAACACGGACTGCACGATGTTGACCGAGGGCGTCAGCATCGTCCCGACGCCGAGTCCGATCAGCAGGAGACCGGGGGTGAACGCCCACACGTCGTCGAACGCGCGGACGAGGGCGAGCAGCAGGACGATGCCGGTCACGGTGACGGCGAAGCCCGTGACGATGAGCGTGCGCTGGGCGTGGCGCTTGGCGAGGCGTTCGGCCGCGAGCGACGAGGTGAGCAGGCCGACGGTGGCCGCGGTGAAGACGCCGCCGGTGGCGATGGCACTGTAGCCGCGGACGACCTGCAGGTAGGCGCCCACGGTGAAGGAGGCTCCCATGAGCATCAGCCACTGGGCGTTCTGCGTCACCAGGCCCAGGTTGGAGACGCGGTCTCGGAAGAGGGCCAAGGGGAGGAGGGGTTCGCGGCCCGAGTGCTCCCGGTGTCGCAGCCAGGCGAAGAACGCGGCGATGACCGCGGCACCGGCGAGGAGGAGCGCGAGCATCAGCCAGCTGTTGTTGTCGGCGGCGAGAATGCCGGTCACCAGCAGGACCAGTCCGGCCGCGGAGAGGACCGCCCCGACGGTGTCGAACGGCTGGGACGGGTCGGGGGCCAGCGGGTCCTTCAGTTTCCGGGTCAGCACCAGGATCAGCACGATGACGATGACCTGGAAGCCGAAGTTGGCCCGCCAGCTGATCGCAGAGGTCAGCAGCCCGCCGATGAGCGGTCCGGCGGCCGCGCCGATCCCGCCGAGCGCCATGATGGCGCCGAACGCCCGGGCTCGTGTGGTGGTTCCGGTGAACAGCAGGGTGGTCAGGATGTAGACCGGGGGGATCAGCAGGGCGGTTCCGATTCCCTCCAGAATCGAGTTGCCCAGGATGAGCACACCGAGCCCCGGCGCGGCTGCGCTGAGCACGGCCCCCACGCCGTAGACGGCCAGACCGACCATCAGGCAGCGTTTGCGGCCGTAGCGGTTGGTGAGCTTGCCGCCGGGGATCATCAGTGCGGCCATGACCAGCAGGAAGACGGTGATGGCGACCTGGACGCCCTGGGCGCTCGTGTGGAGGTCCCTGCTGATGTCGTTGATCATCACGTTCATGCTGGAGCCGGCGAAACTGCAGATGAACTGAGCCAGGGCCAGGGGCACCAGGACGCGCCGTCCGGCGGCCGTGGGGAGGGTGAGGGTGCTGGTCATCTGCGCTCTCCAGTCGATGCCATCACGGTGCCTCCCTCGTCAGCGGGACGGACCCGGGCGCCTCCGGTCGAGCTCCTCGTCCAGGGCCAGGGCCGCGTCGATCAGTGCCAGATGGGTGAAGGCCTCCCGTTCGGCACTCCAGCCGCGTTCGACGACCTGCCGCAGGATCGCGTCGCGAGCGTCCTCCCAGGGGTCCGATGCCGTGCTCCGCAATCGGGGGACAGAGCTCGGGGGAGGCGCTCATGGGGCACTCCAGTGGAAGCCGGAGGAACAGACTGCCCTGTCACGGTAGGTGGCGGGGTCGAGTGGGCGGATCACCCGGCGTGGGTGACGCGGCCGGCCGGGTGGAGGCGTCAGGGTCGAAGGCAGGCGCGGGCCCTTGGGAAGGAGCACGCCGTGAACGTCCCAGAACCACGTCGGACTCCTCTGCCGGATCCCCCCGAGAACGCCCGGACGCCGGTCCGCGCCCATCGCACGGACTACGCGGGTGCGGTCTACGGGTCCCTGCTGGCGGCGTCGGTGATCGCCGCCAGCGACCTGCACGGGGCGCATCCGCGGCTCTCGCTCATCATCCTGCTGGAGGTCACCGGGATCGTCTTCTGGATGGCGCACGTCTACGCGCATCTGGCCGGGGAACGGGAGGCCGGGAAGGCGGTCAGCTGGCGTGAGGCGCGCCGGGTCGGGCGGCACGAGTGGTCCATCGTCGAAGCCGCGACCCTGCCCGCTCTGGCCGTGCTGGTCAGCCCGTGGCTCGGCACGGGTGACAACGCCTGGCTGGCGATCGGCGTCGCCGTCGCCCAGCAGGTCACCTGGGCCGCCCTCGGGGCGCTGCGGGCCGGGGCGACGAACCGGCAGGTCGCCGTCGAAGCCGCGGTCAATCTCGTCCTCGGACTGCTGATCGTGGTGGCCAAGGTCGCCGTGGGGCACTGAATCACCCCTGCCGGGTGGTGCGGCCGACGCCGGATTCGACTGGAGTGGTGAGGTGGCCGGCGGCAGAGCCGGCAGCTCGCCGCCCGGACAGCCCGGTGGGCGACCGTACCGACGCTCGAGGTGGAGGTAACCGTGACCACCGCAGCCCACCACGGATCACATTTCACGCGCACCGAGGCCGCCGGGGCCCGCGCCGCCCGCCCGGGGCTGATGACCTTCGCCGGTGTGCTGCTGGCGCTTCTGGGCTTCCTCAACGGCCTGGACGGCATCGCCGCCATCGCCAACTCGCACGTCTTCGTCGGCAACGCGCACTACGTCTTCGGCGACCTGCGCGCCTGGGGCTGGGTGATGCTGGCTCTGGCCGTGGTCCAGATCGCTGCCGCCTACGGAGTTCTCGTGGCGCGCGCGGACTGGGCCCGTTGGACCGGCGTGGTCGTGCTGGGGCTCAACGCCTTCGCTCAGATGGCCTTTCTCCCGTCGTACCCGTTGTGGTCGCTGACGATCATCGCGGTCGACGTGGTCGCCATCTACGGACTGACCGCCTCCGCCGCCACCGACCGCTCCGAGTCCGCGCCCGAGGCGACCTTCGCCGCGGAGGACGCGGGGCGGGGAACCGTGCCGAGGCCTCCGGCCTGAGGCCGACGCCCGGCGAAGAACCAGCAGCGGGCCGGCAGACCCGCAGGATTCGGAAAGGGCCGGTGCGGGCCGTGTCGGACAAGAAGAGGGCCAAGCGCATCGCGGAGTTCATCGAGCCCCTGCGGGTGGAACCCGGGGACCGGGTCCGACTCGCGAAGGACTTCGACCCCGGCTTCAGGGGCGGGATGAAGAAGCGCGAAGGAGTCGAACTGTTGAAGACCGGCGTGGAGCTGCTGGCCGAGTACCAGGCCCGGCTGGCCGCGCAGGACACGCACGGGGTGCTGCTGTGCCTCCAGTCGCTCGACGCCGGGGGCAAGGACGGGACCATCCGCCACGTCATGAGCGGAGTGAACCCGCAGGGCGTCCACGTCAGCAGTTTCAAGGTGCCCTCGAGCGAGGAGCTCGACCACGACTACCTGTGGCGTTACGCCGCCAGGTTGCCGGCCAGAGGGGACATCGCGATCTTCAACCGGTCCCACTACGAGGAGGTCCTCGTGGTGCGGGTCCATCCGGAGAACCTCGACCGCCAGAAGCTGCCGCCCGAGACCCGCGGACCCGACCTGTGGGAGCAGCGCTACCGGGCGATCAACGACTGGGAACGTCACCTGGCCGAGAACGGCTTCCGGTTGGTGAAGATCTTCCTGAACCTCTCCAAGGAGGAACAGCGCCGTCGCTTCCTCAGACGGATCGACCGGCCGGAGAAGAACTGGAAGTTCTCGGCGGCCGACATCAGGGAGCGCGCGTACTGGCACGACTACCAGAAGGCTTTCTCCGAGATGCTCTCGGCGACCAGCACCCCCTGGGCGCCCTGGTACGTCGTGCCGGCGGACCACAAGTGGTTCGCCCGCATCTGCGCCGCCGCGCTGCTCGCGCACACCCTGATGGAGATCGACCCGCAGTACCCCGAGGTCGGCAAGAAGACCCGGAAGGCCCTGCTCGCCGCCAAGCTCGATCTGGAGGACGAGGCCCCTGAAGGCGCCGACCGGGACCCCTACGCGAAGAAGCGGTGACCGCGATGACCGACCTGCTCGGCCACACACCGGATGTCGACGCCGCACCGTGGTACGTCCGCACTCCACAGGAGGTCGTGACCCGGCTCGGAGTGGACCCGTCGACGGGGCTCTCCGGCCCCCGGGCGGCGGAACTGCTCACCGCGAACGGGCCGAACGCGCTTCCCGAGGAGACGCCGAGACCCGGTTGGCTGCGCTTCCTCGACCAGTACCGCAGCTACATGCAGATCATCCTGGTGGCCGCGGCGGTGGTCTCCTTCGCGATCAAGGAGTGGGGCACCGGGGTCCTGCTGGTCGCCCTGACCCTGTTCAACGCGGTCGTTGGCCTGCGTCAACAGGGCAAGGCCGAAAGCGCCATGAACGCGCTCAAGTCCATGATGCAGGCCACGGCACGGGTCCGACGGGAGGGGGCCGAGACGGAGATCCCGGCCGAGCAGTTGGTCGTGGGCGACGTCGTACTGATCTCGGCCGGCGACGAGGTCCCGGCGGACGGGCGCATCATCGAGGCCAGCGCGTTGCAGATCGACGAGTCCGCGCTGACCGGCGAGAGTGTGCCCGCGGCGAAGGACGCCGGCACGCTGACGGGCACACAGCTCTCCCCGGGCGACCAGACGAACATGGCGTTCATGAACACCCCGGTCACCCACGGCAGCGGTCTGCTCGTGGTGACCGGGACCGGCACCGGCACCGAGCTGGGCAAGATCTCCGGGATGCTGTCGGCCACCGAGACCGAGCAGTCGCCGCTCACCCGGGAGCTCGACACCCTGACGCTGTGGATCGCCGCGGCGGCCGGACTCACCATGATCGTGATGTTCGCCCTCGGCCGCAGCCGGGACCAGGCCTGGGACGCCCTGTTCGTCAGCGCGGTGTCGCTGGCCATCGCCGCCATCCCCGAAGCGCTGCCCACGGTCAGCCAGGTCATCCTCTCCGTCGGCAGCCTCAACCTGGCCCGACGCCACGCGATCGTGAAGGAGCTGCCGTCCGTCGAGACCCTCGGCTTCACCTCCGCCATCAACTCCGACAAGACCGGCACGCTGACGATGAACCAGATGACGGTGGTCGAGGTGCTCAGCCCCACCGACCGCTACACGGTGTCGGGCACCGGCTACCGCCTGGACGGCCGGGTCCACCACGCGGCCGGAGCGGCCGGGGACATCGAGGACGCCGTCCTGCCCTACCTCGTCGCCAACGACGCGACGCTGTCGGAGGACGGCCAGGTCGTGGGCGACCCGACCGAGGGCGCCCTGCTCGTCCTCGCGCACAAGGCCGGCCTCGACATCGAGGCCACCCGGGACCGGCACCCGCGGCTGGCCACCCTGCCGTTCGACCCGGGCTACAAGCTGATGGCCAGTTTCAACGAGGCCACGGACGCGGACGGCCGCCCGGTCGTGCGCTGCTTCGTCAAGGGAGCCGCACCCGCCGTGATGTCGAGGACCACCACGGCGCTGTCCGCCGGGACGGGGGTCCCCTGGGACGCGGACCTGAGCGGACGTGCGCAGGCGCAGACCGAGCGGATGGGCGGTGAGGGACTGCGGGTGATGGCCGCGGCCGTCCGCGACCTGGATCCGGCGGACTTCGATCCGGACGGCGACCTGCTGGCGCTCGTCACCGACCTGCGGATCACCAGCCTGGTGGGCATGGTCGACCCGCCGCGCGAGGAGTCCAAGGCCGCGGTCGCGAGCGCGAAGGCCGCGCACATCCGCGTCCGCATGGTCACCGGCGACGACGTGACGACCGGTCAGGCCATCGCCCGCTGGCTCGGCATCGAGGGGGAGGCCCTCCTCGGCGCCGACTTCGCCGCACTGTCCGAGTCGGAGCGGCTGGCCCGGATCGACGACATCGGGGTCGTCGGTCGGGTCGCGCCCGAGCACAAGGTCCTGCTCGCCACCACGCTCAAGAAGAAGGGCGACGTCGTCGCGATGACCGGCGACGGGGTGAACGACGCCCCGGCCATCAAAGCCGCCGACATCGGCATCGCCATGGGGAGCGGAACCGACGTGGCCAAGAACGCCGGCCGCATGGTCCTCGCCGACGACAACTTCGCCACCATCGTCTACGCCGTGGAGGAGGGCCGGAAACTCTACGACAACCTCACCAAGTACATCCGGTTCGTCCTGGTGCTGTTGGTGACGTTCGTCCTGACCTTCCTCGGCGCCACCGTCTTCAACATCGCCGCGGGTGAGCCCTTCACCCCGGCGCAGGTCCTGTGGATCCACTTCGTCGTCAACGCACCGTTCGGCTTCGCGCTGGGCTTCGACCAGGAGAGCGCCGGACTGATGCGGCGCACCCCACGCCCGCGCGGCGAGTCGGTGCTCACACGGTCCGTGGTGGTCACCGTCGGACTCGCCGGGCTGGCGATCACGGTCCTGCTGCTCTCGCTCATCAAGCTCGGCGAGGCGCACTACGGCAGCGGCCAGGTCGGCAACTCGATGGCGTTCACGGCATTCGCGTTGTGCCTGATCGTGGCGGCCTACGAGTGCCGCAGCGAACGCGAGTCGGTCCTGAGGGTCGGGACCTTCGACAGCAAGCAGATGAACCTGGCCGCGCTGGGCGAGCTCGTGCTCGCGGTCCTGGCCACCCAGATGGACGCCTTCCACCGCATCCTTGGGACCACCGACCTCACCGCCCGGCAGTTCGGCTGGGCCGTGCTGGCGGCGGTGGCGCTGCTGCTGGCCTGGGAGACCGGTAAGTTCCTGGCCCGTCGGACCCACGGGGCAGGTGCGCGATGACAGCGATCTCCGTCGACGGCGCGGACGAGGACCAGGAACGGTCGGCCCTGCAGGCGGTGCTCGCACGGCTCCACCACGACTTCGACCACGTCGTGGGCTCCGCGCGGGTGGAACACGCCTGGGAGGCGGCCTGCCACCGGTTCGCCGGCAGCCGGATCCGGGCCTTCGTGCCGATCCTCGCCGAACGCCGGGCCGTGAAGGAACTCAGGACCGCCTCCGCGCCCGGCCAGCCGCCCGACCCGGTGGAGGAGGGCCCATGACGAGGCCGCGCGCGCCGGCGGCGCACCGCGGGTCACGTGGACGAGGCGTCGTCCTCGGACCCCGCGTCAGCGATCCCCTCCTCACGCGCCCAGGCGCGGTACCCCGCCAGCGCGGTGGGCAAGGTGGGGAAGATCCGCTCGTTGCCGACGGACTCGGTCAGACCGTAGGCGTCGAGATCGTCGCGCAGATCCTGCTTGACCCGGGCCAGCGCGAACACGATCCCGCGCTCCTGCAGTTCCTGCCGCAGCGCGTCCACGGAGTCCAGTGCGGTGATGTCCACCTCGACATTCGACTCGGTGTTGAGGACGAACCACCTGACCGGCCCGGGCTGGTCCTCCAGTGCCCCGAGCGCGCGGCGGCGGAAGTCCTCCGCGTTGGCGAAGAACAACGGCGAGTCGTAGCGGTAGACCAGCAGCCCGGGAACGGTCCGCGCCTCCGGGTAGTCGTCGACGTCGTGCATCCCGGCCATGCCCGGAACCCGGCCGAGCACCGCGTCGTGCGGCCGCGCGACTCGGCTGAGCAGCTCCACGACCGACAGCCCCACGGCGACCAGCACGCCGTAGAGGATGTCCAGGGCCAGCACGCCGACGAGACACGCGAGCGCCAGCAGCAGTTCCCCGCGGCGGAACGAGGAGAGCTTGCGGAAACCGGCGACGTCGATCATCCGGATCGCCGCGAACACCACCAGCGCGCCCAGCACGGCGTCAGGGGTGTCGTGCAGGAGCGGGCTGAGGAACAGCAGCACGGCGAGCACGCCGACGCCGGCGGCCAGCGTGTAGACCTGGCTCTTGGCGCCCGTGGATTCGCCGATGGCGGTGCGGCTGGCGCTGCTGCTGACGGGGAAGCCCTGGAAGAAGCCCGCCCCGATGTTGACGGCGCCGAGCGCCAGCAGCTCCTGGTTCGCGTCGAGCTGCGGCTTGTCTCCGCGCTTGGCGAAGGCTCGTCCGGTGAGGATGAAGTCGGTGTAGCCGACCAGCAGGATGCCCATCGCGGGAAGGGCGAGCTGGTGGAACTCGCCGAGCTGTGGGAGCTTGGGGCGCGGCAGCCCAGCGGGGATGTCGCCGATCACCGCGATGCCGTGGTCCTTGAGGGAGAAGGCGGCGGAGACGG
This sequence comes from Streptacidiphilus pinicola, assembly GCF_003258295.1. Taxonomy (GTDB): domain Bacteria; phylum Actinomycetota; class Actinomycetes; order Streptomycetales; family Streptomycetaceae; genus Streptacidiphilus; species Streptacidiphilus pinicola. The sequence goes on from NZ_QKYN01000008.1 coordinate 96,384, forward strand.
CGGTGCCCAGCACGACGGCCAGCAGTGGGCCGGGCAGCTTCGGCAGGAACGTGGCCACCAGCAGCAGGAAGAGCAGCGTGCCCAGGCTGAAGAGCACCGTGGGCAGATGGGCCTCGGTGATGTCCGAGGCGAACGACTTCAGCTGCGGGAAGAAGCCCTCCCCGCGCACGTCGACACCCGTGAGCTTGGACAACTGGTCCACCATCATGATCAGCGCGACACCGGCCAGGTAGCCGATCAGCACCGGGCGGGACAACAGGTCCGCCACGAAGCCCAGCCGGGCCAGCCAGGCCACCACGCACAGCAGGCCGACCACGACGGCGAGCGTCGCGGCCAGGACCGCGTAGCGGCCGGCGTCCCCGCCCGCCAGCGGACCGACCACCGTCGCCGTCATCAGGGCGGTCGTCGACTCGGGGCCGACCGACAGCAGGCGCGACGAGCCGACGACGGCGTACAGCACGATCGCCGGCAGGATGGCCCACAGCCCGGTGACCGGCTGCAGCCCCGCCACGCTGCCGTACGCCATCACCTGGGGCACCAGATAGGCCGCCACCGTGGCACCGGCCAGCAGGTCCCCCCTCAGCCAGTCGCGCTGGTAGCGACGCAGCACCGTGATTCCCGGCAGGGCCGGAACGACGCGGCGCCACCCCTGACCGGGAGCGTCGGCAGCCATGGCTCTCCTTTCGTCGTGCCTCCTCAGCATGACTCCGGGCAGCCCCGTCAGCGCTTCGGCCGGGCCGGGGGCGCCGACGCCATCACCGGTCTGGTGGCGCCGGCGCGGCCGGCCCCGAGGCCGACATCGCGGGGGGCAGCGAGAGAGGAGTCGGGATGGTCTCGACCGGTTCCCGCGCGCGCCTGCTGGCCTGGCTCGCCCTGATCGGCAGCCTGGCGGCGGTGATCGTGCTCGTGTCCGCGTCCGGGCGCGGCGGCCTGCTGGTCCTTTTGCTCGGGTCGGCCGGCGTCGTGGCCGTGGCGGTGGGTCTGTGGCTGACGGTGGCACACCGGGGAGTGGTGCGCTGGTTCGGCGTCCTGCTGGTGCTGTGCGCCCTGACGGTGGTTCTGATCAGCTATACCGTCAAGGGGGTGTGGCCAGAGGCGGTGGCCGCGGTTCTCCTGTGGTGCGTCGCGGCCGTCTGCGCCCGGTCGGCCCTGCGGACGGTGCGCCCGTCGGACGGCATGCACGCGATCCGCCACGCACCGCCAACCCGTCCCGTGCTGATCATGAACCCGCGCTCGGGCGGGGGCAAGGTCGGACGGTTCGGCCTGATCGCGAAGGCCGAGGCGCTGGGAGCGCGCGTGGAGTTGCTGGACGCCGCCCAGGGACACGTCGACGTCACGGAGCTCGCCCGACGCGCCGTGGCCGCCGGCGCCGACCTGCTCGGCGTCGCCGGCGGCGACGGGACCCAGGCGCTGGTGGCCGCCGTCGCCGCGGAGCACCGGCTGCCCTTCCTCGTGCTGCCCGCCGGCACCCGGAACCACTTCGCCATGGATCTGGGACTGGACCGCGCCGACCCCTCCCTCGCCCTCGCCGCGCTCACCGACGGCGAGGAACTGCTCGTCGACCTGGGCACGGTGAACGGCCGACCGTTCGTCAACACCGTCTCGTTCGGGGTGTACGCGCAGATCGTGCAGAGCCCCGAGTACCGTGACGCCAAGACCGGCACGGCCCTCGAAGCCCTGCCCGACCTGCTGCTCGGCTACTCGGGCGAGCAGATGCACGCCGTGATCGACGGCGCCGCACTGCAAGCCCCCCAGGCCCTCCTGGTGAGCAACAACGCCTACGCAGGTGCCCAGCCGCTCGGAGCCGCGCGGCGGCCCCGACTCGACGGCGGCGTGCTGGGCGTCGTCGGGGTGCGGGTGGAGAACGCCGCCCAGGCCGCCGAGGTCGCGATGCTCGGTCGCCGTGCGGCCGGCCTCACCGCGACCACGGCGCGCGAGGTCACTGTCCACTCCCGGGCACCGAGCGTCCCGGTCGGGGTGGACGGCGAGGCCCTCAGCCTGAGCACCCCGGTCACCTGCACGGTCCACCCGGGCGCGCTCAGAGTCCTCGTCCCCCGGCAACGCCCCGGAGTACCGGCGCCCAGAGGGGCGCTGGAGGTACGGCGGCTGCTCGGCCTGGCTCTCGGCAGTGCGTTGCCGGCCGACCATGCGCAGACCGACCGCTGAGGCGGGCCCGCCGCCCCGCGACACCGTGGCGTCGGCGGCCGCCGACGACAGGGCCCGCTCCCTGCTGCGGCGGCTCCGGTCGCACCCGGCGCGGATGCCCGAGGAGCTCGCCGCGTTCGCCGTGCGAGAGATGGGTCCTCGCGCCTACGCGGAGGTGGAGCGACTGCGGCAACGCCTCCCGCAGGCCGGTGACGAACGTATCCGTGCCCACGCGGCCGCTCGCGGGGTGCGCACGACCGTGGCGGAGGGCTCCTTCGTCGGCGGACCGTTCCTGGTCCTGATCCCGGTGGCGTTCTGCCGGGCCCTGCTGGCCCAGGTGCAGATGGTGCTGGAAATGGCGGCCCTGGCCGGGAGGGACCCACGGAAGGCCGAGCGTGCCGCGGAGCTCCTGGTGCTGCAAGGAGCCCATCAGGATGTCGAGACCGCTGCCGCGGCTCTCGCGCAGAGCGACACGGTCGCCTCGCGCACCGACCGACGGCCGGCCGGGCTGTGGCGGGTGACCATGCGGATGGCGAGCATCCTGGGGCTGCGCGACGTCGGCGGGACACGCCGGTCCGAGGCGAGGTTCGTCCGGCTCGGCCGGCGCGTGCTGCTCGGCGTCGTGATCATGCTGGGGACCGTTGCCCCGCTGGTGTGGCTGCCGTACATGTCCGTCGCCTACCGGCGCGCAGGCCGGGCGATGGCCGAGAGAGCCGCTGAATTCTACTTCGGCGCGCAGGCCGGGTTGCCGGCCGACGCGGAACCCGACTCGGGCTTCTCCGGGACGGTCCTGCGTGCCCTGGCGTCGGTGGCGCTCGTCGTGGTGCCCCTGCTGCTGATCCTGCTGACGGGTGCCCAACTGGCCGACCGGGAGTGGCCGCTGGTCGTGCTGGTGCTCGTGGGGAGCTCGCTCGGCGTTGGTGCCTGGTGGCAGTCGCGTCATCGGGCGCAGCGCCGACGGGGCGACAGTTCCGGCCTCTGAGCCGGTCCGAGGGACCGCTACCGGGCGATTTCGCGGGCGAGGTGCTTGACCTCTGCCGCCGCGCGGCGGACGAAGTGCACGCCGTAGATCGACGCGGCGATCAGGAACAGGCCGGCGACCTCGCGCGGAGCACTTTCGGCGTGCATCCGAGCGGCCGTCTCCTCAGAGCCGTCACGCCCGTAGGCGCCGACACCGAGCACCTCCCGACCCATGTCGACGACGCCTTCGGCAGCTCGCACCACCCCCATGGCGACCAGGCCCGCGACCATCCAGGCGACGGGCGGGATCCCCGAGCCCGGCCCGGCACCTGGTGTGGTCGGTGAATACGTGGTGAGGGACATGGGGCTTCCCTCCTTCCGAGGTGTCGTCTCACACCCTAGGCAAGGGCCATCGGGAAGGTCCTGGGCCGGTCGGCCCGCCAATGGTCCCGAAAGCGGCGTCAAGTCCGGCCTCTGCCTCGACCTCACCGGCGCGCCGAGGTGCCCCGGGCGGCGGCAGGACGTCGGGAGGAGGTCAGCCGAGAGCGCTGCCGGCGGCCGTGCGCGGCGTGGGGGCGCCTTCAGGGCCGTAGCCGAGGCGGATCAGCATCTGGACGTGCTCCGGCCCGTTGCGTGGATCGCGCAGCATCCAGCGGAGTTCGGGCCATTCGACCGCCTGGTGCAGCAGTGAGGTCCGCACCTGGTCCCGGGTGGCCAGCAGCAGGACGTGCTGCAGGGCGAGCCCGGCACGGAGCCAGTCCGCGGGCCGGTCGTTGTCGGTGGCGAGCACGCCCAACTGCGGGTGCTGCTCGAAGAGCTGGGCCGGCATACGGGTCGGCGGGCGCAGCCCGGAGAAGTCCCGCATCGGGAGGTGGCCGGACGCGTCCTGCGGACCCAGAGCCTCGGGCGGGATGCCGAAGTCCGTCGCCGCGCTGGAGCGGACCCAGCTGCGGCTCTCCTCGCGGCGCTCGCGGTCGGTGATCGTGCGGGCCTCGGCCTCGTAGGTCAGCGCCATCAGTCGACGCGTCTCGTCCGTGTCGGGCAGGTGCAGGCGTGCTCCCTCGACGCGGGCCGCGTCGACCAGTCCGGTGCGCAGCCGCTCCGGCAGGAGTTGGGCCGAGAACGGGTGGCGGCTGGAGTGACGGCGCCAGATCTGCTCGTACAGGTCCGGCTCCGCCGTGGTGTCGCCGTGCGGGCGGCCGGCCAGGCGGACGGAGGCGAGCAGTTGCGGCTCGTGGCGGTCGGGCAGCAGCCGTAGGACGGGTTCCCAGCCGTGGTGGGCGACAGCGAGCCGAAGGTTGAACGCGGCGGCGCCGACCGAGACGTGCAGGCCGCGGCCGTCCGGATCCTCGAGCCGCAGCTCGCGGTCGAGCGTGGCGCGGATCTCGACGGTGTGTGTCTCCGGGCGCAGCCGGAAGCGCCAGGGCTGGGTGTTGTGCATGGACGGGGCGGCCACGGCGGCGGAGACGAGCTCCTCCAGGACGGTGGCGTCCAGGGTCCCGGTCGTCATGGCGGCCTCCTTCACAACGGCGCTGCCGTCGCGCCTGCTGTTCCGAGACTGCGCCGGTGCCGCGGAGCAGGAGCAGGGCCGCTCGGGGCCTTGCGGTCCGCCGATGGGCCCTGGTCGCTGCGTCCGGTGGTGCCCACGCGCGCGATGGGGACGTTCGGCCGCCCGGGAGGGGCCCGGCCGGTCCTGCCCGGCCGCGGCCGGGAGGACGAGGCTGATGGCAGCGGTGAAGTCCGCCGTGCCGGCCGAGGCCGTACGCACCGATGGAGGGCAGTCCGATGGGCACCCCTGCTGCAGCTCCCCGTCCGTCCGTCCCCGCTCCGAGACGTTCCCGCCTCGCCCTGGCCCGGGCCCGTCGCCGCAGCGCCCTGTGGCGGCGCAGCGACCGGTGGCGCGCGGCACTGGTGGAGATCCAGGTGCTGGCCCTCGTCGCGTCCGCCGTGCTGTGCGCGCTGCTGGGGCTGTCGGTCTATCAGCACGCCCGTGCCCACGCCCTTCAGGTCGAGCGTGGTCTGCGCCCCACGCAGGCACGCGTCCTCCAGCCGCCCTACTCCTCCGGGTCCAGCGGCGAGCAGGCCCAGGTGAGCTGGACCGCTCCCGACGGCTCGTCACGCCAGGGGATCGCCGGGGTTTCGGGGACCGTCCAGGTGGGTTCCCGGGTGCAGATCTGGATCGACGGGAATGGCAACGCCGCCACCGGGCCCGCCACGACCAGCAACATCGTCGGCACCGCGATCCTGACGGGTCTGCTCGTCATGATCGGTGCGGACGTCGCGCTGGTCTCGGCCGGCGCCATGGCGCGTTCGCGCCTCAACCGCCGTGACGAGACGGCGTGGGACAAGGAGTGGCTGGTCTACGAGCCGGTCTGGTCACGCCGCGCCTGAGCCGGCATCCGCGAGCACCGACCGAAGGAAGGCCCCGATGAGTACCGCCGACACCACCTCCCGCTCGCCGAGGCGCATCCTCGTCGCCTACGCCGGCCGTGCCGGCGCGACCGCCGAGATCGCCGAATGGCTGGGCGAACGCCTGCGCCACCAGGCCGAACCCTTCGAGGTCACCGTGGCCGAGGCGTCCGACGACCTGGACCCGACCGGCTACGACGCCGTCGTCCTCGGCTCCGCCCTCTACGAAGGCCACTGGCTGCGCCCGGCGCGGCACTTCGCCCGCCGCCACCGCCACGATCTGGCCGACGTGTGGGTCTGGACCTTCAGCAGCGGCCCGCTGGACGACTCGGCCACCACCCGCGAGATCACCGTCACCCACAGCGCCGAGCGGGCCTCGCACCGGCTCGGCGCCCGCGACCACCTCACCTTCGGCGGCCGCCTGGCACCCGACGCGCAGGGCTGGCTCGCCCACACCATGGTCGAGAGCGGCCACGGCGGCGACTTCCGTGACCGCGACCAGATCGACGGCTACGCCGACCAGATCGGTGGTGAACTGTCCGTCCTGCCGAGGCGGCACCGTCACCGCGCCGCCTGAGGCGTCGTCAGCACGCTGCTCGCCGCCGAGCCTCAGCGGCGGGCGGACCGTGCCGAGCCGCCCGGGCCGGCGGCGTGCTCGGCGGCCTGGGAGGCGATGACGGCGGCCTGGACCCGGCGTTCCACGCCGAGCTTCGCGAGCATCCGCGAGATGTGGTTCTTCACCGTCTTCTCGGCGAGGTACAGCCGTTGGCCGATCTCGCGGTTGGTCAGTCCGTCGCCGATGAGGGCCAGGATGTCGCGCTCGCGGTCCGTCAGTTCCGCCAGCGCGTCCGGCTGTTGTGGGGCCGCGGTGCCCTGCCCGCGCAGGCGGGCCATGAGCCGGGTGGCGGCGCCGGGGTCGAGCATCGACTGGCCGGAGCCGACCGTGCGGACGGCCGAGATCAGGTCCGTGCCGCTGATCTGCTTGAGCACGTAGCCCGAGGCGCCGGCCATGATCGCGTCCAGCAGGGCGTCCTCGTCGTCGAACGACGTCAGCATGAGGCAGGCGAGGTCCGGCAGCTGGGAGCGCAGCTCGCGGCAGACGGTGATGCCGTCGCCGTCGGGCAGCCGCACGTCCAGGACCGCGACGTCGGGGCGCAGGGCCGGGACCCGGGCCAGGGCCTGCGCGCAGGTCGCGGCCTCGCCGACGACCTCGAGGCCCGGTTCGGCGTCGAGCATGTCGTGCACGCCGCGGCGGACCACCTCGTGGTCGTCCAGCAGGAAGACCCGGACGGTGCCGGTGGGCGGAGCGCCGGAGGTGTCGGTGGTCATCCGTTACCCCATCTCTTCTGTGCGCCTCTTCTGTGCGCCGCGAGCGGCTGATCCACAGGATCCTCCCGTCCGGGCCGGGACTCCCGATAGGGCCGAACGGTCCCATCGTCTCGCGATCGTCATGAGCAGGCGGGCTCAGTGGGGGACCACCGCCACCGGCGCGTGGGCGAGGTGCAGCACGCGGTGCGGCACCCGGCCGATCGGCAGGCTGAAGTGCTGGGTGTGCTTGCGGTGCGCACCCACCACCACCAGGCAGGCGTCCTTGGACGCGTTCACGATCTCCTCCTCGGCGAGCCCCAGGCCCACCTGGAGGACGACCTCGACACCGGGGTGCGCGGCACGTGACGGGGCCAGCAGCTGCTCCAGCTCCAGGGTCTCGTCCGCGTTGCGCTGCGCCTGGTCCTGCGGCGGGACCACCACGTGGCCGGGGAACACCTGCGGATACATCCAGGAACGGATCACCCGCAGCGGGACGCCGCGTCGCTCGGCCTCGGCGAAGGCGAAGTCCACCGGCTCGGGCTCTCCGGGAGCCACACCGACCACGACCGGGCCGCCCTGGTCGGGCGCGCCCTCGACGGGGACCAGGACGGCCGGTACGGGCGTGTGCGCGGCCACACCCTCGCTGACCGATCCGAGCAGGAAGGTCAGGAAGGCGTTCTGCCCGCGGCGGCCGGTGACGAGCAGGCTCGCGCCGGACGACGCCATCCGCAGCAGTCCCTCGACCGCGGCCTCGTCGATCAGCTCGGGCTCGACCTTCAGATCCCGGTGGCGCCGGCGCATGTCCCGCGCGGCGCTCTCGAGGAGGTCCCACGCGGCCTTGCGGACGTCCTCGACCATGTCCGGCTTGTAGGCCTCCGGCAGGCGGTAGGCCTGCATGCTCCAGGCGTGCCCGATGCGCAGCACGGTGCCGCGCAGGTGGGCTTCGTCGGAGGCCCATTCCAGGGCCACGCGGGCGTTGTCGGAGGTGTCGAGGCCGACCACCACGGCCTCGGTCGGCGAACTGTTCATCAGTGCCTCCTGCTCGGGGGTCGGCGGAGCCGCCGGGCCGCGTCGACGCTGGCGACTTCGGCGTGTGACTTCAGCGTGGCACCGCAGCGGCCCGCGGACGAGGGCTGACCGGGCCCGCGCGTTGGGCCGCCAGGCCCGGGTTCCGCCCTGGACGCGACTGGAAGCGGATCTGGTGCGTCTGGTCTCCGGGCTCGGTAACGTGACCTTGACCGGGAATTCCGGCCGACACGCCACGGGGGGTGGAGGGACCGGTGCCCGAGGAAGCCTCGCCGGAGACCGACAAGGGAGCGTTGGGGCTTCCGGACCTGCGCCTGGACCAGCTCCTGGAGGAGCTGCAGACCCGGCTGGACGCCGCCCGCGGCACCCGCGACCGGGTGCACGCGCTGCTGGAGGCCGTGCTCACCGTCGGCCGCGAGCTCGACCTCGACCAGGTCCTGCAGCAGATCGTCGAGACCGCCGCGACCCTGGTCGACGCCCGTTACGCCGCCCTCGGCGTCATCGGTGACGACGGGATGCTGGCCAAGTTCCTCACCACCGGTCTGACGCCCGAGCAGGTCAGGGGGATCGGGCCGTTCCCCACCGGGCACGGGATCCTCGGCGAGCTGATCCGCCACCCGGAGCCGCTGCGCCTGCGCGACATCGCCGAGCACGAGGCCTCCGTCGGCTTCCCCGCCAACCACCCGCCGATGCACAGCTTCCTCGGCGTGCCGATCCGGGTGCGCGGAGAGGTCTTCGGCAACCTCTACCTCACCGAGAAGCGTGACGGCGGCCAGTTCGACGCCGAGGACGAGTCGGTGCTGCAGACCCTCGCCGTCGCCGCCGGCGTGGCCATCGACAACGCCCGCCTGTACCGCGAGGCCCGGCTGCGCGAGCGGTGGCTGCTGGCCAGCGGCGAGATCACCAGCCGGCTCCTCTCCGGCGCCTCCGAGCAGGACGTGCTCGCCGAGCTGGTCCAGGCGTCGGTGGAGATCCTGGAGGCGGACCTCGGCGTCATCGCCCTCACGCTGCAGACCACCGGCGGAACCGGTCTCGCGGTCCAGCTGGCGGAGGGACTGGACGCGGAGCTGCACCGGGGCCTGCTGCTGCCCCTGGAGGGCTCCTTCATGGGCACGGCCTTCTCCTCCGCCGAACCGATCACCAGCAACGACATCGCCCACGACCCGCGTGTCACCGCGGGACCACCGCGCTGGCAGGGGCTCGGAGCCGCCGTGGCCGTGCCGCTGGGCCGCGGCGCCAACGGGCCGCGCGGAGTGCTGATGCTGGCCCGCAGGACCGGGCTGTACCCGTTCACGTCGGTGGACGTCGCACCGCTCAAGGCCTTCGCGAACCAGGCCGCCCTGGCCCTGGAGCTCGCCGCCCACCGCAGCGACGCCGAGCAGCTCGCTCTGCTGGAGGACCACGACCGGATCGCCCGGGACCTGCACGACCTCGCCATCCAGCGGATCTTCGCGACCGGCATGACGCTGCAGAGCGCGCAGCGCTTCATCGACCACCCGCAGGCAGCCGAACGGGTCGGCCGGGCGGTGGAGGACCTCGACGAGACGGTGAAGATCATCCGCACGTCGATCTTCGGCCTCCGCTCGCGGAACTCGGCCCAGGAGTCGACGGGACTGCGCGCCCGGCTCGTGGACGTCGTCTCCCGGTTCGTGCCCACCCTCGGCTTCACCCCGTCGCTCCGGCTCGAGGGCCTGCTCGACACCGACGTCCCCGCCGACACGGCCGACGACGTCCTGGCGGTGCTGCAGGAGGCGCTCAGCAACGCCTCACGGCACGCGGGAGCGAAACGCATCGAGGTCTTGGCCAGGGTGACCGGGGGCAGCACGTCCGAGGTGCTGCTGAGCGTCGCCGACAACGGCGTCGGCCTGTCGGAGGGCGGCCGTCGCAGCGGACTGGTCAACCTCGAGGAGCGGGCCGCCAAGCACGGGGGCGTGCTCCACCTGGAGCCGAACCCGGGCGGTGGCACCCGTCTGGTCTGGCGGGTGCCCGTGCGGCCGGAGGACTGAGCGACTGACGCTCCGTGCTGAGGGCCTGTCGGCCCCCTCCTGCGGCCCCGCCTGGACCTGCGGCGACGGCCGTCCCGAGGGCACAGAGGGGACCGGTCGGCCCTGTCCGCCGCCACGGCCGCGGCGAACGCTGAGAGGTGAGCCACCCCGTCGTACCGCACTGGTGGGAGTGATCCGATCATGTTCGCAGCAGCCTCAGCCACCGCGAGGCCGGCCGCCGAGCCGAGCGAGGCCGCCCGTCACGGCCGCCCCGGCGACCCGGGCCGTCGCATCACCCGCCGCCGCCGCGAACTCGGGCTCAGCGTCGCGGAAGTGGCGCAGCGAGCCGGGATGACCCCGGGGTTCCTCGACTGGGTCGAGACCCGTCCGGCCGAGCTCGCTCCTGGAGAGCTCGCCCGCTTGGCCGCCGCGCTGGGGACCACCCGGAGGGAACTGCTCGGCGGAGACCGAGCACCACGCTGAACCGCAGGACACGAAGCAGACCCAGGAGGCGGTGGCCATGAAAGACGACTCCGACACCAGCCGCGCGTCCGACGCCCTGACGCCGGACCGGTTCGCCTTCCTGGCGGCTGCCGGGGGCGCCGCGCCCTCCCTGCACAACAGCCAGCCCTGGCGCTTCCGCGCCTCGGACGACGGCCTCGGCCTGCTGGTCTACCGCGACCCGTCGCGTGCCATCCCCGTCACCGACCCGATGGGGCGGGCGCTGCACGTCTCGATCGGCGCCGCGCTGCTCAACGTCCGCGTCGCCGCCGCGTCGCTCGGCCTGGAGACCCGGCTGCGCCTGCTCCCCGATCCCGGCCAACCGGACCTGATCGCGGCACTGGGCTTCGACCAGCCACTGCCGGGCTCGCGTCCCGGCTCCGACGCCGAGCTCTACCCCGCCATCGCCGCACGCCACAGCAGCCGGCAGCCGTTCACCAACCGCGACGTGCCCGAGCGGCTCGTCGGGGAGCTGATGGTGGCGGCCGACCAGGAGGGTGCGGTGCTCACGATGCTGGAGGAGTCCGAGACCCGGCGCGTGCTCGCCCTCACCGCCGACGCCGAGCGCCGCACCGCCGCCGACGTGGCACGTGAGGCGGAGACGCGGAGCTGGGTCCGGTTGGAGGCTCCCGCGGCCGACGGTATCCCGGCCGAGGCACTCGGCCCCCTCGACCGTGACGCGCGCGTCCCCATGCGCAGCTTCACCGGGCACCCTCCCGTGGGCGTCCCGGCGTCGGCGCGCTTCGAGCCGCTGCCGCAGCTCGCCACCTTCACCACGGCCCACGACGACCACAGCGCCTGGGTGCGCACCGGTATGGCCCTGGAACGGGTCTGGCTGATCGCGACGGTGAACGACCTCCGCGGCTCGGTGCTGCACCAGGCCGTGGAGTGGCCCGACACCCGCTGGCAGCTCCGTGACCCGGAGACCGGCCCCGGCTACGTCCAGATCATCCTGCGCCTCGGCTACGGACCGCCCGGTGCCGCGAGCCCGCGCCGCCCGGTCACCGACATCCTGCAGCTTCCCTGATCGCCCAGGTGGTCGCGGTGGGACGCGAGACGGACGCATGGGTCGTGGAACGGCCGGGCCGCATGGTCACCCGTCCGCTGCGGCTCGTCCGCAGGGCCGTACCGGATCCGGGGCCGGACGAACTGCTGATCGAGGTCGACGTGTGCGGGGTGTGCCGAACGGACCTGCATCTGGCGGAGGGCGATCTGGCACCCCGCGTGCCCGGCCGCACGCCCGGGCACGAGGCCGTCGGCCGCGTCGTCGCCGTCGGCTCGGGCGTGCTCGGCCTCGAAGCCGGCGACCGGGTCGGCGCCGCCTGGCTCGCGGGCACCTGCGGGGTCTGCCGCTACTGCCGGGCGGGCCGGGAGAACCTCTGCCCCGGTTCCCGCTACACCGGTTGGGACCGCGACGGCGGCTTCGCCCGCTACCTGCTCGCCGACGCCCGTTACGTCTACCCGCTGCCTCAGGACGGGCGCGACGACGCTGAGCTGGCGCCCCTGCTGTGCGCGGGCATCATCGGCTACCGCGCCCTGGAGCGCGCCGACCTGCCGTCGGGCGGGCGCCTGGGGCTCTACGGCTTCGGCGCCTCTGCCCACCTGACCGCCCAGCTGGCGCTGGCCCGGGGCGCCACCGTCCACGTGCTCACCCGCGCCGAGGAGGCGCGACGGCTGGCCCTGGAGCTGGGTGCGGCCTCGGCCGGCGGCGCCTACGACGCCCCGCCCGAACCGCTGGACGCGGCGATCCTGTTCGCGCCCGTCGGCGACCTGGTCCCGGTCGCCCTCGCCGCCCTCGACCGGGGAGGCACGCTGGCGGTGGCCGGGATCCACCTCAGCGACATCCCCGTGCTGAACTACGCCGACCACCTGTTCCAGGAGCGGAACCTGCGCAGCGTCACCGCCAACACCCGCGCGGACGGCCGGGCCTACCTCGCCGAGGTGGCGGGCCTTCCGCTGCGCGTGCACACCGTGTCCTACGCCTTCGCCGACGCGGACCGCGCCCTCGCCGATCTGGCCGCCGACCGGGTGACCGGCGTCGCGGTGCTGGACCTGCGGGAGTGATCACAGGCCGAGCAGCGGCAGGAGTTCGTCGAGCCCGTCGACCACGACGTCGGCGCCGTGCGCGAGCAGGTGCTCCGTACCCGCACCCCGGTCCACCCCGACCACCGGCGAGAAGCCGCCCCGCCCTCCGGCCTCGACCCCGACCAGCGCGTCCTCGACCACCATCGTCCGTTCGGGTGCGGTGCCCAGGCGACGGGCGGCTTCCAGGAAGAGCCCCGGGTCCGGTTTGCCCGCCAGGTGCAGCCGGGCGGCGTCCAGCCCGTCCACGCGGATGTCGAACAGCTCCGTCAGGCCTGCGGCGGCCACCACCAGCGCACAGTGCCGGCTCGCCGACACCGCCGCCGTCGTCACGCCCTCGCCGCGCAGCGCGACCAGCAGGTCCACCGCGCCCGGCCGGGGCACCACCCCCTGGTGACGGAGCAGAGCGAGGTAGATCCGGTCCTTGCGCAGGGCGAGCCGGACCGTGGCCTCGGGGTCCAGGCCCTGGAGTCCGCGCGACGCCAGGAAGGCACGGATTCCGTCCTCGCGGGAGCGGCCGTCGACGTGACGTGGATAGTCCGACGCCATGTCGAAGGGTGCCCGAGCGTCCGGTGGGGTTTCCTGCGGCAGGGCGCGCAGCAGGTCGTCGAAGGCCGCCTTCCACGCCATGGCGTGCAGGGCCGCGGTGTCGGTCAGCACGCCGTCCGTGTCGAAGAGGGCCCCGGCGAGACCGTCGATCCCGATCACACCGCCAGTACAGCACCCACGGCCCGGCGGCGCGGCCGGACCAGGGCCGGTCGGCGGGCCACGGCTCGCCCGCCCGCATGCCGGCCGTGGTCCTCAGCCCGGCTCGGGTCCGGTTCCGGGTTCCGTCCTCCGTCGCTCCGTCGGAGCCCGCCCACCCAGCAGATCGGCCAGTTCGCGCCGTCGTCGCAGGCGACGGCGTGGTCGCCAGCCGCCGCCGAGCTCGCGGGCGGCCTGGGGGACAGGGACGACCAGCACCGGGCAGACGGCGCACCGGAGGCAGCGCCGGGGGAGCGAGCCGCCCTGCCGACACCACCAACGCGAGCGCCGTGACGCCGCGACGACCAGGATGTCGTCCTCCCGGTGGGCGACCGCCGGCAGCGCCCGGCACAGCGGGACGTCATCAGGCTCGACGCGGACCACGACGTCCCGCGGCACACCGCCCATCGCGAGTTCGAAGGCCCGCACCACCGCCGTCGTCGCGTCCCTCCTGAGCATCTCCCGCAGATCGTCGTCGGCCGGGAACGAGTGGGGGCCCAACGGCGGGTACCACCACAGGCCGCCCGGTTCCTGCGGGGTCTGGTAGCTGCGGACCGCCCGCACCTCCATGCCGTGGCCCCGCGCCAGCTCGACCGCCTCGCGCAGCGCCCGCAGCCCGGCGAGCGTGTCCTCCACGCCCACGACCACCCGTCCGACATCGCGCTCCCGCATGGCCGTTCACCGTCCTCGCATCGACCGGCGGTTACCGGCGGTGGGGGGCGGTCGCCCGTCCCGGACGCCACGGAACCGCTCGTTCTCAGCCTGACCCCGGAAGACCACGGCTGATGAGGGGCGTCCGGTCCATGCGACCGGGACCGGAGGTCCCGGGTACGGCGTGAGCCGCGCGGCGGCCCGGCACGAACCCCGGCCAAGGGGCTGAGCTCAGGTGGCCAGACCGGCTCAGGTGGCGAGACCGGCGGTCACCAGCACGACCGCGACGACCGTGACGAGGGCCGCGAGAGCGATCCACGCACTCAGTCTCCCCGGGCTGCCGGGAGTCTCGTCGCCGACCTCCTCCGGCACCAGGGACGTGTACCGGCTCGCATGGCAGGCCGGGCAGGGACGGACCGGGAACGGGACGCGGACGTTGAGGCTGCTCAGCCCGATCGCGGGGAAGGTCGCCCGGACACCGGGGGAGGTGGGGGTCAGGCCGTGCAGGTAGATCGCGGTGCGTCGCGGGTCGAGGATCGCCGCACGGTCGTCTGCGGGGTGAGCCAGCGCCGTCACCACCTGGGCCGTGGCCAGGGCGACGAGCTGGATGTCGACGCGGGCGCCCCGTGCGGCCTGGGTGTCGGCCACACCGCGCCGAAACGCCACCGCGCACTCGTAGCAGGGAGTGCGCCGCGTGGGATCCGTCCAGAGGATCTCGCCGACCTCGGCGTCGCGGATCCGGGGGTCCACCCAGACCGCCGGGAAGACCGCCGGCCTGCCGACCTCGAGAGCGACGGCGTTGACCTGCCGCTGGCACGCGGCCGAGTCCGTCGCGGCCACCACCACGTCGGCCTCGCGCACCAGCGCCCGCTGCTCGTCCGCGGGCAGCAGCGTGAAGTCGGCCTGACGGCCGACAGCGTCGCAGGGCGGGAAGGCGGTGCGGATCTGCCCGGCCAGGGCCGTGGCCTTGGGCGCGCCCACGTGCGGGGCGCCCAGCGGGTGGCGCACCAGGTTCTCCACCGCCAGCACCTTGGGATCGACCAGCCGGACGGGGCTGAAGCCGACCCGCGCCAACTCCTCCGCCAGGAAGCCGCCGACCGCTCCCGCGCCGACGACCAGGACCGTACCGGTCAACCGGCGGTGGCGCGCCCAGATCCGGTCCTCGGCGGGCTCGCCCGCCTCGGTCAATCGAACGTCCAGCGGGCCACGCGGACCGCCCTGGGCAGGTCCCTCGGATCACCGTCGGCAGGCTCCTCCGGCCTGAGGTCGCCGCTCTCGGCGTCGAGGAACCACTCCTGCTCGCTCTCCAGCGCCTCCTGCGGCGTCAGTTCCGCCTGCTGGAGGACCTCCGGTGCGGCGCCCATGTGAATCCCACCTTCCAGCGAGCCACTGACTCAACGCTACGCCGCCGGCCCGACTCGGCATCCTGAGCAGCCAAGTCGCCCGGCAGCGACCGGGCGTACAGGCCGGCGGCCTGACCGGGCAGGTCGTCAGGCGACGGCCGGGAGGGCGAAGCGGCGTCCGTGGACCGACTCGGGCAGGATCCGGATCTCCACCGTGCCGGTCGCCGGGTCCTCGGCGCCGACCATCGCGCGGCCGAGCAGGGTGACGCACCAGCCCGTGCCGTCGGAGCGTCCGACGTCGTCCGCTTCGAAGGCGACGAGGGTCCCGCCGATGGCCTGGGCGAGCCCCGAGTCCGCGGGGGTCTGCAGCAGCACGTCGCCGCCCGCGGCCACGTGGAAACGGGAGGGCCAGACGGCGGGCATGGCGGCGACCGTGTAGATGACGCGACCGGTCCTGGCGAAGGCCAGAAGGTCCAGCGCGCTGCCGCGGTCGAGGTGCTCTGCTCGCAACGTCATGTCTTCGATCGTCGTCGCGCGCCCCGGGGCCGGGGAGGGGCCAACGGCCCGCACAGGCCCGCCGACCGGCCCAGAAATGCCCGTGCTGATCACCCAGAACCCGGAGCGACGTGCTCGAGCATCGCCATCCGGATCACCTGGATCGCGGCGTCGATCTCCTCGACACCGGTCCGGACGCGGTCCGCGGCGAGCGGGTCGTCGACGAGCGCCTGGACCTCGGCGAAGCTCATCCCCGCGGACAGGAGCCTGTTGACGGCCTCCGACATGCTCCGCCCCAGCCGCGAGGCCGCCTGCGCGGGCCCGGTCCCGAGCCCGGATGCGGGGGTTGACACGGTGCCCGCCCCATCGGCGTCGTGGCACGTCCCGTCGAGCAGCCGTCCGACAGCCGCGCCCACGAACCGGCTGTACAGGCGCAGGACCAGCAGGTCCCGCTCGGACGGCAGGCGCGGCCGTGGGGTGTGCGTCGAGAGCATGCCGACCATCCGGCCGGAGCCGTCGACCAGCGGCGTCGACTGGACCGCGCGCACGCCCGCGGCGCGGAAGGCGTCCCAGTGCGGTTCCAGGGCCGATTCGTCGCGGACGTCGGGGACGACCGCCTGGGTCCCCTCGCGGGCGGCCTGCCCGCAGACCGAGCTGCCGTCCTGGACGACCGCGAAGTGGTCGAGGAACCCCGGCCCGAAGCCGGACTGGGCCACCAGGACCAGTGCGCCGTGGCCGGGGTCGACGAGCTGGACACTCGCGAACCCGGTGTCCATGAACGTCATCGCGCTCTCGATGACCTGGGGGAGGAGTCCCGCCAGATCCGCGCACGCGGGCAGGGTCGAGACCGCTTCGTGCAGGCTCCGCGCGGCGGCGGGCTCCTCCAGGCTGAGAGTGATGTACGCGTCGAGTTCGCCACCGGCTCGTGCCGACGCCGCCGGCCTCGACGGCACCCGGGCACCGTCCCGGTAAGGGGCCGTCACCCGCTGCAACGGCTCCATGAGGTTCTGGGATCTGCTCATGAATACCAAGGCACCCACCATGACCTGCCGGGGCATCTGCGGCGCCTCAAGCGTACGTCCGCTCCCCTCGGGCTGCGACGAGGCACACGCGACGAGGAGCGGCATCGATCAGGGCCGTTCGGCCCTGGACACGCCGCGCGACATTGATCAACATCGAGGACATGCGCCCCTTTCGCGGCGCGATCCGCTCGATACGCGGGAGCCGAAGCCCGAAGCCGGTCAGACGGTGACGTCGGCCGGGTGCGAGGTGGGTGATGGGAGACGAACGGGCGCTACGAGCAAGGCCGCAGGACCCGGCACCGGCACCCCGGCGGAGACCGCGGACGGTGCCGCTCTCCACGGAGGAGGCCATGAGGCTGCTGGCCGGGGCGCCGTTCGGGCGGATCGTCTTCACCGAGCACGCGTTGCCCGCGATCCGGCTGGTCAACCACGCGCTGGTCGACGGAAGGATCATGATCCGCACCCACAGGGGCGCAGCCCTGACCGCCGCCGTGCCCGCGGGCCCGACAGCGGGCGCCGTGGTCGTCTACGAGGCCGACGACATCGACGCGGAGACCCGGTCCGGATGGAGCGTCACCGTGACGGGCTACGCCCGGCTGCTCGCCATGGAGCCGGAGGGCGACGCCGTGTGGGATCCGGCAGGTCAGGAACAGGTCCCGGAGCCGTGGTTCGACGCCGAGATGACCCACCTGGTGGTCATCCAGCCGGAGATCGTCGCCGGCGTGCGCCTGATCGCCGTCTCCTGAGCGCCGTTCGAGGTCCCCGTCGGGTACGAACGCGACCGGAGGGTCCGAGAGCATCGTGCCCAGCGACTGCGGGACCGTCACCGTGCGCTCGGGCGACGTTCCGTGATCACCCGCTCGGGTCGGCGGAGGGGCGCCACGCGGGAGGTGAGCCTACGGTCACGACAGAAGCCGTCTCCTGACCCGTCCGGTGCCCTGGTCGCCGTGAGGAGGTACCGATGCCCGCCCTCTCCGACCCGGCTCGCCGCGGCCCCACCGCCGGACCGGCCGCGCTGCTGCTGGCCGGGTGCCTGCTGACCGCCCTGGCGGCACACCACTCGTCGCGGGCCCACGGCGTGGTGCTGCTGGCTCACCTGCTCGCTGGAGGGCTCGGCCTGCTGCTGCCGCTGGCCGCCACGGCCTGGGTGCTCCGGCCGTCGCACCCCTCGCCCCGGCGGACCGAAGCGGCCACCCTGTGCGCGCTCGTGACGGTGGGAATCGCGATCGTGGAACTCTCCCTCCTCGCCTGGCTGGCCCTGGCCTCGGGCCTCGCGGCGACGGCCTGATCGCGGAGCGGTGGGTTCAGGCCGCCAGGACGTGATCCTTGGCGCTCTGGTACTCCTCCTCGGTGAGGTCGCCGTGCTTCCGCAGCTCCGCGAGCTGTGCCAGTTCGGCGGCCTGGGTCTTGGGTGCGGTGCCGCTTCCGGCCGCGGCCTCCTGGACGTAGGAGCGGAACTCCGCTTCGGCCTCCTCGGAGCGCTTCATCTCACGCCTGCCCATGCTCTTGCCGCGGGCGATCAAGTAGACGAACACGCCGAGGAACGGCAGCACCAGGACGAAGACCGACCAGCCGGCCTTGCCCCAGCCGCTCACGCTGTCGTCACGGAAGAGGTCCCCGAAGACCCGGAACAGCAGGAAGAACCACATGACCCACAGGAAGACCCACATCGTGGTGAAGAAGACATTGAGCAACGGGTAGTCCATCGCCCTCTCCTTGCTGGCTCGACAAACGGATGCTTCCTCCACTTCCGCACGGTGCGCTGTCGCGCGCACCACCCGTTGCGGGTGAATCCCGGTCACTCGGCCGACGACAGGGCCATTGGTCCCCGTCAATGACTCCCGGGCGGCCCTTCGAGAGCGCAGGGCGAACGACGAGACTCGGGGGGAACCCTCGCGGACACGTCCGCCCGACCCAGGCCGGTGAGCACCGTGCCCCACCCTTCCCCACCGCCGAACGCCGACCCGATCATGGCCGTCCGCTTCGCCGTGCCCGTGCTCCCGGCGGAGTCGGTCCACCGCCCCCGGCTGGTGGGCCGCCTGGCCGAGGGGGTGCGCGGTCCGTTGGTGCTGGTCACCGGGCCTGCCGGGGCGGGCAAGACCCTGCTGGCCGCGGACTGGTTCCGGACGGTGTGCGGAACGGGCCGTGCCGCCTGGCTCACCCTGGAGCAGTCCGACAACGAGCCGGGCCGGTTCTGGACCTACGTGCTGGAGGCGATGCGGTACCACGGTGTGCCACTGCCCGCGGACATCCAGGCTCCGTACGACCCCAGGGGGGCCGACCCGGCGCTCCTCGGCCGACTCGCCGCGCATCTGCACAGCCAGGATCAGCCCGTCGTCCTGGTGCTGGACGAGTTCGACCGGATCGCCCTGCCGCAGATCGCCGCGGAGCTGCACGAGCTCATCCGGCACGCCGGCGCGGGGCTGCGACTGGTCCTGGTGAGCCGGACCGATCCGTTGCTGCCCCTGTACCGCTACCGCCTCACCGGCGAGTTGACATGTGTCCGGGCCGCCGATCTCGCCTTCTCGGCCGAGGAGACGATCGAGCTCTTCACGACACACGGGCTCGCCGTCACGGAGGAGTCCATCCGCGCGCTCACCACGCGGCTGGACGGCTGGGCGGCCGGACTGCGACTCGCCGCCCTCGCGGCGCAGGAGGCGCCGGACCCCGAGGCGAGTGTGCGCGACTTCGAGACCGGCCAGGGCGCCGTCGCCGACTTCCTCACCAACGAGGTGCTCGCGGCGCAGCCCGCCGAGACCCAGGACCTGCTGCTGCGCACCTGCGTCCTGGACCAGATCCACCCCGACCTGGCGGACGCGCTCACCGGGCGACGTGACGGGGCCCGGATCCTCGACGACCTCGACCGCGCCAACGCGTTCCTCACCCCGCTCGGCCACTCCTGGTACCGGCAGCATCCCCTCTTCGCCGAGATCCTGCGCATCCGCCTGCATGTGCGGCAGCCGGACCTGGAACGGGTCGTGCACGTCCGCGCGGCGCGATGGCTCGGTGAACACGGGCAGCTCATGGCCGCACTCACGCACGCGGCCCAAGGCGAGGACTGGGAGTTCGCCGCGGTGCTGCTCGTGCGCAGTCTCGCCGTCTGGCGGCTGCTCGTGGGACGCGACGCCGAGCGGCTGGCCCACCTCTTCGCGGCCATGCCGCCGGAGACCCCGGGCCCCGCCCCCGCGCTGGCACGAGCGGTCCTGGAACTGGCCCGACACGACCCCGACCGGGCAGTCGCCCACCTGCGCGCGGCCGAGGCAACGCTCGGGCGGGACAGCGGCACCGGCGACGGCAACCGCGATCGCACCGGGGACGCCGCACTGCGCCTCACCGCCGCCTGCCTGCGGGCGCTCGCCGCCCGGCAGACCGGTTCTGTCGAGATGGCGGAGGCAGCCGTGGCCCAGGCGGCGCAGCTGCGCGCCCAACTGCCTCCGGAGCTCGTCGAGGCGCACCCGGAACTCTCCGCCCACCTGATGGACGACCTGGGCGCGGTCCTGCTCAAGGACGGCCGGTTCGCCGAGGCGGGGCGGGCTCTGGCCACAGCCGTCGAAACGCCCGACGCGCCGGACACGGCGCAACCCCGGCACGACTCCCTGTGCGGGCTGGGTCTCATCGAGCTCCTCGACGGACGGCTCACTCGAGCCCAGGAGCATGCGCGTGCAGCCATGGCCGAGGCGCGACGCTCAGCGCTTCCTCCCGGCGCGGGAACGGGGGCCGGGCAGCTGGTGCTGGCCGAGGTGGCCATCGACCGCGGCGAACTCGCCGCGGCGGACGCCGAACTGCGGTCCGCCGATGCCGCGGTGGGCGACAACTCGGACGCCGTGGTGACCCAGGAGCTGTCCGTCGCCCACTCCCTGCTGCTGCTCGCCGACGGTAAGCCGAAGGCGGCGCTGGACGCCCTGCAGGCGCCCGAGCCGGCCGTTCAGGCCGCCGCACCGTGGCTGGCGGACCGGGTCGCGGCCACCGCCGCCGCGGCTCATCTGGCCGCAGGCCACCCCGACGCGGCGCTCGACGCACTGCGCGACGCCGATCGCCTGGCGCCGGAGCCGGCCGTCGCCTCGGCACGGGCCCGGCTGGCGCTCGGCGAGCCGGAGAAGGCGTTGCACGACCTGGTCGAGCTCGACGCCCGTGACACCGACGGATCCGTGGTGGACGTGCAGGCCATGCTGACCCGCGCCCAGGCGGTCGACGCCCTCGGTGACCCGGCCACGGCCCGGCGGCTGGTGCGTGCGGCGCTGGACGCGGCCCACGCCGAACGGCTGTGGCTGCCGTTCCGCCTCGCCGCCCCGTGGCTGTGCCGGGTGCTCAACGGTGACCCCGGACTCACCCGGCCCCACCCGTGGCTGCCCCCCGATCTGCGCCCGGCCCCGGCGCCGGACCTGCCGCTGGGCGCCGGCACGGACGAGCTCCCGGCCGTGATCCCGCCGTTGAGCGAGCGCGAGCGCGAGGTGCTGGCGAGGGCGGCGGAGCTCATGTCCACCGAGGAGATCGCGACCGACCTCTTTCTCTCCGTCAACACGGTGAAGACGCATCTGAAGAGCATCAACCGCAAGCTCGCCGCGAGCCGCCGCGGCGAAGCCGTGCGGCGTGCGCGCCGGCTGAACCTCCTGTGAGGTCCTTCGCAACGATGGGTTCACTCAGGCAGCCGGCGCATCTCGGTGACCCGCAAGCCCAGCGCCTGGAAGCGGTTGAGCAGCCCGAAGAGATGCGCATCGTCGGTGACGTGGCCGAACAGGATGGTCTGGTTCGGAACGAAGACGCCGTCCAGTTCCGGGAAGGCCTCGCGCAGAGTCGTCTCCACCATCAGCCCTTCGACGCGGATCTCGTACCGCATGCGGCTCCCTCCGGTTCCCCGGACCGGCCAACTGCCCCCGGAACGGGTGTGTCTCCACCCTGCGGCAAGCCACTGCCGCCCGGGTCACCCATGGCGGGTGATCTCGGTCCACCGGCGCGGGGGTTACATCGGAACAGCGGGCCGGCGCGACCCGCTGGTGCGCAGCACAGCCGAAGGAGGAGATGTGACCACCAACTTCAACGAGATGGGACCGATCGACTACCTCGTGGTCGAGTTCCCCGGCAGCCGCATGACAGGCGAAGGCCTGCCCCTCCTCGTCGACCTGGTGGAACGAGGCATCATCCGGATCCTGGATCTGGCGTTCGTCCGCAAGGAGATCGACGGCACCGTGACGGCGCTCGAGATCGCCGACCTCAACGGCGACGGTGTCCTCGACCTCACCGTCTTCGAGGGAGCCTCCTCCGGCCTGGTGAGCCAGGACGACCTGCAGGAGGCCGCAGTGATCCTTTCCCCCGGCGACTCCGCAGGCATCCTGGTCTACGAGAACGTCTGGGCGGCTCCGTTCGCCGCCGCGCTGCGCCGGGGCGGCGGCAGGCTCGTCGCCGGCGGGCGGATCCCGGTGCAGGACATCCTGCAGACGCTCGACGAGCTGGACGCCGCCGCGTGACCCCCGGCCGTCGCACTGACCCAGAACGGAGAACATCATGCCTGGACTGATCCGGGGCGTCGCCCGTACCGCCGCCATCGCGGGCACGGCCACGGCTGTCTCCAACCGCGTGTCGCGCCGCCAGGCCGGCCGCTGGGCCGATCAGGAGGAGCGCCAGTACCAGATGGCCGCGGCCCAGCCCGCCTACCAGACGCCTCCGCCGCCCGCGCCCGGCACCGACATGGAGAGCAAGATCAACCAACTCAAGGAACTGGGCGCTCTCAAGGAGCAGGGGGTGCTGACGGAAGCCGAGTTCGAGGCCCAGAAGGCACGCATCCTCGCGCAGTGACCCGTTCGCGCCGCACGTGACGGACGGTGGCCGGGCCGGCCGGAGTGGCTGGAGCGCCCGCGCAGGGCGGGGACGGTCGTGGTTCAGCCGGTGTGGTCGTAGGCGTCCTGGACCGTCCGGTGGCTTCGTTGGACGTCTGCGCGATCCGCCGGTTCCGGGACGGAGGACTCGCAGGCGTTCAGGATCAGGTCCGCCTGTTCCATGAGGAGTTTCCGGCGTTCCGGGTCGTGGGTCTGGTGCATGACCTTGTCGAGTGCGTCGAGCTGGCGGATCATCACGGCCGGCATGCCGGACGAGGCTTGGCGGATCTTTTCGAAGGAGCGGCGGACGAGGCGGTCGTAGTCGGGCTGGTGGGCGATCACGCGGACGTAGCCGTGGCGGTCGCGGTGGACGTGCCGCGGCTGCCAGGTCGTGGTGATCCGGCACAGGCAGTCGCCCAACCAGTCGACGCAGGTCATGGCCGTGAAGGTGTCGTTGACGGCCGTCGACAGGGCGCGCAGTGCGATCTCGACGAGCTGGTCGATGCCGAAGGACACGTCCTGGGTGAGGGTGCGGTAGGGACCGGTGACATGGCCCCGGCGCAGGTCCGCGGTGACGTGCGCGGCGGCCTCCGGGGGCCACACGTACGCCAGCGGATGCCCCTGGACCAGGAAGTGGCCCGGCCGGTAAGGGATATGGATCACGGCGCGGGCGTCGCGGGCGATGCGGACCAGCCGGTCGTGGCGCAGGTACTGCAGGTAGCCGCTCGCGGACGTGGTGACCACGGCGCCGTCGGTCTGCATGCGCGACAGCAGCTCGCCCGGGGACAGGCCGCGCTCGCCGCTGTCCTGCGGCGTTTCGGTGTCGGGTGCGCTCTGGTCCTCGATGGCCTGGGCGAGATCGTGGGCGATCGCGGCGACGACTTGCGGGAGCTGGATCGAGCGCGCGATGTGGTTGATGAAGTAGATCAGCGTCGCCAGGTCGACCAGGGTGAGCGCGAGCGTCGTGGTGATGGACAGGTGCGGGACGAAGTCCCCGTGACGGCCGGGGCTGATCGCGACCAGGACCAGGACGGCGTAGAGGAACGTGGCGACGAAGGTACCGAGTGTGAGCTGGGTGCCCCGGTCGCGGATGAAGATGCGCAGCATCCTTGGCCCGAACTGGGTCGAGGCCAGCGTCAGGGCGACGATCGTGATGGAGAAGACCAGGCCGACGACGGTGATGATCGCCGCCGCGATGGTCGTCAGGACCTGTCGGGCCGCGTCGGCGCTGCCGCTGAGCACCCAGCTGGGCAACTGGAGGCTGCCGTTGTAGGCGGCGCGGTCGAGCGCGAGGGTGATCGAGCACAGGCCGGCGGCGGCCAGAGCCTCCAGCGCGGGGACCAGCCAGAGATTGGTGCGACGGCTCTCACGCCGCCAGTCGGCCGCTCGGGCCCTACGACGGCGGGAGGTGCGCGGCATCGGGGTCTCCGGCGAAGCTGGTCGGTGGCGCTTGGGGGCCTGTCGGCCCGCGGTCCCGTGCCGACCGGACTTCCTACGCGCCCTTCCCCCAGGGTATCCCTGCCCTTTCCCGCCATGCCCGTTGAGCTGGGCAAATCCGAGCTGATGTGGACCATCCGGCCGCTGTGCCGCTCCTGCATCCGGGGCGGGACCAGCTGGATCAGCTCGGCGGCGCCGAAGCCGCGGTTGGCAGGTGCGCCGTCCGCCCGGTGCGCCGCGCTCCGGGAGATGAAGCGCGGCGACTCCCGCGCCGGGGTAGCTTCGGTCTGTGGTGCATCTCTTCGACGCGACCCGGGGACGCGCGGTGGCGCTGCTCTCGCCGGGGCGGCACACGGTGCGGCTGCGCGTGCATCTGGCGTGCGCCGGTGCTGCGGTGGGGTGGGACGAGGCGCGGGCGCTGGTCGTCGCCGACGTGCTGTTGCGTGCGCTGGAGATGGAGGGGGTGCAGGTCTTCCCCGGGGTCGCCGTGCCCGACCTGCCGCCACCGGAGATCCAGCGGTTGGACCGGCTCGTGGCCGGCTACGGCGTGCGCGTGAGCGGGGCCGGTGACGATCCGCGTGCGGACGTCCATGTGCTGAGCCATTCGTGCGACGCTTCGGCGGGATCCGGCGTCGTGCTGCGGGTCGGCCGGACGGCCGCCCCCGCTTCTACACCGCCGCTGCCTCAGGAGCCCACGAACCACGATGCCGCGGCGCGGCGCAGGGCACTGCTCGCGACGCACTATCGCGAGCCGCTCACGGTGAGCGAGACCGGACTGCGGGACGCCGCGACCGCACTGGCCGGATGGCGCACCTCGGTGGCGGCCTGGTCGCGCTCCCCGTCCTCCCCCGTGCCGTCAGCGATCCGGGACCGGGCCCGAAGCCTGCTCGGCGCGGACCTGGACACCCAGGGCCTGTTGGGGCTGCTGGACGAGGTGGCGCACGATCCGGGCCTGCTGGACGGGACCCGGTTCGAGGTCTTCGTGTGGCTGGACCAGGTACTCGGTCTGGAGCTCAGCCGGGACCTCGGTCACGGCTGAAGCGTGCGCCGAATCCGGGACGGATCCCCGTGAACGCAAGACCTACACGTCCCCCCGCACGATGATCTTTCCGGTGTTCTCGCCACGCAGCATGCCCAGGAACGCGTCCACGATGTGCTCGAACCCGTCCACCACCGTCTCGTCCGGCGTCAGCCGGCCGCTCTGCAGGTGGGGGACCGCGAAGTCGTAGAGCTCGTCCTGCAGGTCGCGGTAGTGGCTGACCAGGAAGCCCTCCATGCGCAGGCTCTTCTCCACGATGTCCGAGTAGTTGAACTGCGGCGCGGGCGCGTCCGGGGTGTTGTAGCGGCTGACGGTGCCGATCCGGACGATGCGCCCGAACTCGCGCAGCGCGCCCACCGCGGCGGCCAGTTGCTCGCCGCCGACGTTGTCCACGAAGACGTCGATGCCGTTCGGTGCGGCCTTTTCGAGCAGGTCGGCGGCGGGACCCTCGTGGTAGTCGAACGCCGCGTCGTAACCCACCTCCCGGGTGAGGTGGTCGACTTTGGCCGCCGAGCCCGCGCTGCCCACGAGCCGTCCGGCTCCCAGCAGACGGGCGAACCGGCCGGTGGCCGTGCCGACGCCGCCGGCCGCGGCGGAGACGAAAAGGTCGTCGCCCTCGCGGAGCCGGGCAATGCGGGTGAGGCCCACGTAGGCGGTCAGCCCGGTGCCGCCGAGGATGCTGAGGAAGGCCGTCAGCGGGACGCCGTCGAAGCGGGGGAGTCGGCGGATCTCCTCGGGGCGGACCACGGAGTGCGTGCGCCAGCCCTGGCGGTGGAAGACGACATCGCCCTCGGTCAACTCCGGCGTCCGCGAGGCGACGACGCGTCCGAGGGTGCGGCCCTCCAGCGGGGTGTGGAGCGCGAAGCCGCCGGGCACGTCGTCCATCATCTCGCGGTGGTACGGGTCGACGGACCAGTAGAGGTTCTCCACGAGCGCGGTGCCGACCACGGGAGCGGGAAGCGCGGACTCGACGAAGGCGAAGTGCGCGGTGGTGGGGAAGCCGTGGGGGCGTGCGGTCTGCTGGACGGTGATCGCGTTCTCGGTCATGACGGCACCGTAGGAAGGGAGCGGGCTCCTCGCCAAGGGGAGAGTGTTCATGGGAGGTCCGATTCCATGAATACCTCTCATACCCCTGCACTGACCACGCGTTGATCGAAGACGCCGGGGCGGGTCCCGGACCGTCCCGGCGTCGCCTCTCGGACTTCTTGCGGACCGGGGGCGGGGTCCAGCGTCCGTCCGGTGCGCTACCTGATGACCGGGAGCACCGCGTCCTGGGTCCGGCCGGCCGCCGCCTCGATGAAGGCGGTCGGATCCGGGACGTCCGCGAGCATGTCCCGGGTGACGGCCAGCGCCGCTGCGGGCGGCGGCGGGCCGCCGACCGCGGCGATGAGGTCGAGGAGGTGGACCGTCGCCTCCATGATCGCGACGTCGCGCAGCGCCCCGAGGGTCACCAGCCCCGCGGGGTGGGCGACCGCGGTGGCGTCCGGGAAGCCTCCGAGCTGGGCCACCGTGGCCGGTCCCTCGGCGAATCGCTTGACCAACTCCTCCGGTGACGTGACGTCGGCGGAGTCACGGGCCTGCGCGGCCACCGCGTCCGCCGCGACGTGGGCCACACCGCCGGGCCGGTTGAAGATCCGCAGGATCTCGGCTCCGCTGGTGATCGCCGCGGGCTGTTCCACGATCGCTCCGCGCAGCCCGGCGAACAGCGCCGGGTCGGGCGCGACATGGGCGTACAAGGCCTGCACCGACCAGCCGGGCAGCCGGGTCGGCGTGTTCCACTCGGCCGGGGCGAACGCGGCCCCTCGCTGCGCCCAGGACTGCCACAGCTCCGTCAGCAGGTCGGCGCCTGCCGTGTTCTGATGTCCCATCATGACCTCCTCTCCTCCAGCCTACGAGAGCGCGGCGATCTCGCTCAGCACCAGGGCCGCCGGGGCCGGCTCGACCAGCCACTTCAGGTGGCTGCTGGTCAGGGTGCGGACGTCGTAGCGGTTCTCCGGCGTCAGCGCGTCGCCCTCGCGGATCATCCGGTCCTGCATGGCCGGCGGCACAGCCGGACGCTCAAGATGTCCTGGGGCGGCTGACCCGCGCGGTGGCCTCGCGTCAGAGGCTCCGCGCCGCCAAGCGGTCCGGGGCGGCGAGCCAGGCGGGCCAGGGGCCGGCGAGGACGAGGTCGGCGAGGCGCTGGTAGCCGCCCCGGCCCGGGTGGGCGCCGTCGCCGGCCAGCGCCTCGCCCGTCCAGACGGGGTCGGCGGCGAGGGCGGCCGTGGTGGGGACGAAGGGGACCTCGCGGGCCCGGCACAGGGCGGCCATCGCGTCGGCCACGGCCAGGGTGCGTCGCAGGTGGGCCTCGCCCGCGTCGGCGACCGGCGGCGGTCCCACCACGAACGCGGCGATGGCCCTGGACGCGCTCTGCTCCAGCAGCGTCGCCAGGTTGGCGACGCAACGGTCGGCGTCGACCCGCGGTGCGCCGTCCTCCTCGACCATGTCGTTGCTGCCGAAGGAGACGACCAGCCGGTTGTCCGCGCCGGGCAGGAAGCGCGCGTCGGCCTCGGTCCAGCAGCGGCGCAGGACGTCGTCGGAGGTGTTGCGCCGGATCCCGAGGTTGAACGCCGTGAACTCGGCGTCGGTGGCCTGGAGCACCCGGCCCACCCACCCTCGGTACTCCGGGTCGCCGAGCCCCTGCACGAACGAGTCCCCGATGAAGCACACGCGTTTGTCTCCGCTCATCCGGCCACCCTAGGGCCGGGGCCCCAGGGATTGCGACGGGTATTCGACTCGGGTTAGCGTGTCCATGCCGTCAGTTGGCTCTCCCGGAGGACTGACGGTGCACAAGGTGAGTGATGCCGCGGGCGGCGCATGCCCCGAAACCCCCCGTGTGGGGCCAGCGCCGCCGGCGTGCGCTGCCGTGCCCTCAACCGCCGCTCGTGACCGGCTGGTCCTGCTGGGGTGCCGGCTGTCGCGCGATGAAGTCCTTGTCGCGGATGAGTACGGCGGACAGCACGCCGCCGACCAGGGCGAGGATGCCGGTGATCACCAGCAACTCGTCGAGCGCGCCGGTGAAGCCGGACCGGATCGCCGTCTGGAGCACGGGGCGCAGCGACGGCGGGACCGCGTTGCCGCCCGCGCCGACCTGGCCCTGGCGGACGGCGGCGAGGATCTGCGCCGTGTGCGGGGCCAGCGGCGTCGTGGCGAGGCTCTGGGTGAGCCGGTCGTGCAGGGAGTTCGCGAAGATCGAGCCGAGCGCGGCGATGCTGGTGGCGAGGCCGATCTGACGGAACGTGGAGTTGATGCCGGAGGCCATACCCGCGCGTTCCGGCTCGACCACGCCGATGGCCGTGGAGGCCAGCGGCGGGTTGACGAAGCCCGCGCCGACGCCGGACACGATGAAGCCGGGGATCAGCGCCGTCCACGAGCTGTCCTTGTTCAGCCCCGCCATCATCAGCAGACCGACGCCCACGCCCAGCAGGCCCGGACCGATCAGCCAGCGGGCCGACACCCGCTCGCTCAGGCGTCCCGCCAGCGTGGCGGCGACCAGCATCGACCCGCTGGAGACCAGCAGCCGGGTGCCGGTGGCCAGCGCCGAGTAGCCCAGCACGTCCTGCAGGTAGAGGACCAGGTAGAGCAGCATCGCGAAGAGCGAGCCGTTCATGGCGAACGCCGCGCAGAGGCCGCCGACGAAGGTCGGCTTGCGGAACAGGCGCAGGTCGAACATCGGGTCGGCGACCAGGCTCTCGGTGACCAGGAAGCCCACCAGCAGGACACCGCCGGCGACCAGCGCCGTGATCGCGCCGGCGTCGCCCCAACCGGACTCCCCGGCCCGGATCAGGCCGTAGATCAGCCCGACCAGCCCGAGGGTCAGCAGCACGAAGCCCGCCAGGTCCAGCCGCCCGGGGTGCTGCGCCCGGGACTCCTCCACCCGCCAGCGGGTGACGACCACGGCCGCGATGCCGACGGGCACATTGACCAGGAAGATCCCGCGCCAGCTGATGCCCGTGGTGATCAGCCCGCCGAGAATCGGGCCCAGCGACACCGCCACGCCGGTGATCGCGCCCCAGACGCCGAAAGCGACGCCCCGGTCACGCCCACGGAAGCTGTTCCCGAGCAGCGCCAGCGAGGTCGCGAACATGATCGCGCCGCCGACACCCTGGCCCGCCCGGGAGAGGATCAGCATCATCGGCGACTGCGCCAGGCCGCAGAGCAGCGATCCGGCGGTGAAGACGGCCAGCCCGATCAGGAAGAGACGTCGCCGCCCGTACCGGTCGGCCAGCACCCCGGAGGTCAGCAGGAAGGAGGCCAGGGCCAGGGCGTAGGCGTCGACGACCCACTGCACGTCGCTGAAGCTCGCGTGCAGGGAGCGCTGGATGTCCGGGAGCGCGACCACCACGATGGTCACGTCGAGCAGCAGCATGAACGTGCCGACGCACACCGCGATCAGCGTCCACCACTTGGTCGCCACGCGCGCCACCTCCTCGGTGCCGAGCCGCCTGTGGCCCTTCCACGAGTGATGCTCCGTCTTCAAGCCTCACCCGCGGAAGGTCCGGTGTCGCGTCGGCGTGCGGCCGGGCGCGACCGCAGGGAGCGCGCTAGCGGTTGATCATCCGCTGGTAGGTCTCGCCGTAGCGGTCGCCCTGGGGCTGGATGGGGGCGGACCCGAGCTCGTGGAGGTCCTCGGGGGTCAGCTCGATCTCGGCGGCGGCGAGGTTCTCCGTCAGGCGGTGCGGCTTGGTGGTGCCGGGGATCGGGACGACCCACGGCTGCTGGGCCAGGACCCAGGCGAGTGCGATCTGGGCAGGCGTCGTCCCCTTGCGCCGCGCGACCGCGGTCAGCAGCTCGACGAAGGCCAGATTGGCCTTGCGGGCGTCGGCGTCCGCGAGGCGCGGGATGGAGTTGCGGAAGTCCCCGGCCGCGAACGCGGTGTCCGCGGACATGGCGCCGGTCAGGAAGCCCCGGCCGAGCGGGCTGTAGGACACCAGGCCGATGCCGAGCTCCGCCAGCACCGGCAGCACGGACTCCTCGGGCTCGCGCCACCACAGCGAGTACTCGCTCTGCAGCGCGGTGACCGGCAGGACGGCGTGGGCGCGCCGGATCGTCTCCACACCGGCCTCGGAGAGGCCGAAGTGCCGGACCTTGCCCTCCGCGACCAGCTCCTTGACGGTGCCGGCGACCTCCTCGATCGGCACGTCCGGGTCGACCCGGTGCTGGTAGAGCAGGTCGATGGTGTCGGTGCGCAGCCGCCTGAGCGAGTCCGCGACGGTCCTTCTGATCGTCGCCGGACGGCTGTCCAGGCCGCCGGTGCTGCCCTCACCGAGGTCGAAGCCGAACTTGGTCGCGATGACGACCCGCTCGCGGACCGGCTCCAGCGCCTCGCCCACGAGGTCCTCGTTGGTGAACGGGCCGTAGACCTGCGCGGTGTCGAAGAGCGTCACACCCTGCTCGACCGCCGAGCGGATCAGCGCGATCATCTCCTGCCGGTCGGCGGGCCGGCCGTAGGCGTGACTCATACCCATGCAGCCCAGCCCGAGCGCGGAGACCGCCAGGTCGCTGCCGAGGGTCCGCTTCTGCATCCGTGCCGCTCCTTGTCGCCGTGAACCGATCGCCGTGCAACGTCGCCTTGCATCGTTCGTGGACGTGCGCGATCCATCCTGGTCCCTGAGCGGGAGATGACAAAGCGTCAGCACACCTGCCGCGGCTACTGGTCCGTCCGGGTCTCCGGGCGCCCGGGCTCGGCCCAGTGCGTGTGGTAGCTGCCCGGGCGGTCGGTGCGGTGGTAGGTGTGCGCGCCGAAGAAGTCGCGCAGGCCCTGGATCAGCGCGGCGGGCAGATGCGCGCTGCGCAGCGTGTCGTAGAAGGCCAGGGAGGCGGAGAAGGCCGGCACCGGGATACCGCGGTGGGCCGCGACCGCCACGACCTCGCGCCAGGGCACCTGCGCGTCGGCGAGCTCCGCCGCGAACGTGTCCTCGGCGAGCAGGCTGGCCAGACCCGGATCGGCCGCGTGCGCGGCCCGGATCCGGTCCAGGAACGCCGCGCGGATGATGCAGCCGCCGCGCCAGATCCGGGCGACCGCGCCCAGGTCGATGTCCCAGCCGTACTCGGCCGCCCCGTCGCGGATCATCGTCCAGCCCTGGTCGTAGGCGATGACCTTCGACGCGTACAGGGCCTGCTCGACCTGCTCGGTGAAACGCTCGGCCTCGTGGCGGCGGAGCTCCTGGTCCGTGCCGCCCGGCAGCCCCCGGTAGGCCGCGCGCAGCTGGGCCCGGGAGGAGGCGACGCGGGCGAAGGTCGCCTGCGCGATCGCGGTGACCGGCGAGCCGAGGTCGAGGGCGGTCTGCACGGTCCAGCGGCCGGTGCCCTTCTGCTCCGCCGCGTCCTGGACGATGTCGACGAAGGGCTTGCCGGTGTCGGCGTCGGTGTGCGCGAGCACCTCGGCGGTGATCTCGATCAGGTAGGAGCTCAGCCGGCCCTTGTTCCAGCGCCGGAAGATCTCCGCGATCTCGGCCGGGGCGTATCCGCCGACCTCCCGCAGCAGTTGGTAGGCCTCGGCGATCAGCTGCATGTCGGCGTACTCGATGCCGTTGTGCACCATCTTGACGAAGTGACCGGCCCCGTCCGTGCCGATGTGGGTGCAGCACGGGTCGCCGTCGACGTGGGCGCTGATCTTCTCCAGCATCGGGCCGAGCACGGCGTAGGACTCCGCGGAGCCACCCGGCATGATCGAGGGGCCGTGCAGCGCGCCCTCCTCGCCGCCGGAGACCCCGGAGCCGACGAAGTGGATCCCGAGCTCGCGCAGGCCCTGCTCGCGGCGGCGGGTGTCCAGGAAGTGCGCGTTCCCGCCGTCGATGATCATGTCGCCCGCCTCCAGCAGCGGCGCGAACTCCCCGATCACCTCGTCGGTGGGCCCGCCGGCCTTCACCATGATCAGCAGCCTTCGCGGGCGCTCCAGCGCGGCCACGAAGTCCTGCAGCGACTCCGCCGGGACGAACGCGCCCTCGTGGCCGAACTCCTCGACCAGGGCCCGGGTGCGGGCCGGCGTGCGGTTGTGCACCGCCACCGTGTAGCCGTTCCGGGCGAAGTTCCGGGCCAGGTTGCGGCCCATCACCGCGAGCCCCGTCACGCCGATCTGCGCCGATGCCGCCATGGTCACCGCATCCCTTCCGTCGCGGACCGTTCCAGACTCTCCCGGGGCCGCGTCGGGTTGCAGCGCAGGTTAGCCCGTTCGGACCGTCGGCCCTGCGTTCGCCCCGGGGCGCCCGAGCAGCGACTCTGGAGTTCTCAGGTCCTGACGTCGGGGCTGCCGAGAGGCACCGGCCAGGCAGGGCCGGCACGGAAGGCGGCGACCGAGGATGGCAGCCGAGACAGCGGATCGCACGGACGACGGGACGGGGACCGGTGGGGCTGCCGGGCCGCGTCGTGGCCTGGTGCTGGGCGGGGGCGGCAGCCTGGGCGCGGCCTGGACCGTCGGCGCGCTGTGCGCGCTGCAGGACGCCTGTGGCTGGGACCCGCGCCGCGCCGACGTCGTCATGGGCACCTCCGCGGGTGCCATCGTCGGCGCGCTGCTCGCGCTCGGCGCCGCCCCGGCGGACCTGCTCGACCACCAGCGGGGCGGCGAGCCGCCGGACGGGCCGATGGCCGGGGTCCGGCTCGACTACGACACCTGGGTGGGCGGCGCGCTGCCGCGCCTTCCGCGTCCCGGGGTCGGCTCGCTCAAGCTGTTCCGCGATCTCGCCGGCCACCCGCACCGGATGCCGCTCCCGACCGTGCTCGCGGCCGCCGCGCCCCCCGGCCGGGGCAGCCTCGGCGGAGTGCGCGCCCTGTTCGAGCAGCTGCAGCTGGAAGACCGCTGGCCGGACCCTCCCAAGCTCAGGGTGGTCTCGGTCGAGCTCGACACCGGCACCCGCGTCCGCTTCGGCACCAGCGACGCGCCGGCCACCGATCTCGCGTCGGCGGTCACCGCCTCCTGCGCGCTGCCGGCCTGGTTCGAGCCGGTGCGGATCGACGGGCGGCGTTTCGTCGACGGCTGCGCCTGGTCCGACACCAATCTCGACCTGCTCGCGGGGGAGCCCGTGGACGAGGTCTTCGTGCTCGCGCCCACCTGCGCGCGGGAGACCGACCATCCGCGCAGCGTCCCGGCCCGGGTGGAACGCCATCTGCGCCGGACGTCCACCCTCCGCCTGCTGCGCGAGGCCCGGCTGGTCCGGGAGACGGGCGCCCAGGTGCACGTGCTGGTACCCGGGCCCGAGGACCTGGCCGCGATGGGCGCGAACCTGATGGCGCCGCAGAAGCGGTTGACCGTGCTGGAGACCTCCCTGCGCACCACCGCGGCCGCCCTGGCCGAGACCGGTCCCGGCGGGCTGTGAAGCCTTCCGGATGCGGAGCCGGTAGGAGCGGAGAAGGCTGGAGAAGGGCTCGGCGTGAGCCGCTCCCGTGGACCCGGAACCGTACCGCCAGGAGGCAGCCGTCATGAGCATCGCACGCGAGATCATGCACGCCGGTGCGACCTGCGTGCAGGAGGACGAGACGCTGGACGTCGCCGCGCGGCTGATGCGCGAGCTCGATGTCGGCGCGCTGCCGATCTGCGGCGCCGACAAGCGGCTGCACGGCATCATCACGGACCGCGACATCGTGCTGAAGTGCATCGCCGAGGGCGGGGACCCCACGACCACGACCGCCGCGCAGCTGGCCCAGGGCAAGCCGGTCACCGTGCACGCCGACGCGGACCAGAGCGAGGTCGTCCGGATCATGGAGGAGCACCGGATCCGCCGCGTGCCGGTGGTGGAGGCCCACCGGCTGATCGGCATGATCAGCGAGGCCGACCTCGCCCGGCATCTCCACCAGCACGAGATCGCCGACTTCGTCGAGGCCATCTGCGCCCGCGGCTGACCGGCGCGTGCCGACCGAGGGGTGCTGACGGGGCGTCCGGGATCCGGTGGTGCGGGTGGGGCATACGTAGGGGGTGTCCGGCATCCCGAGCGCGCTGAGCCGAGCCCGTCGTGACCCCGTCGTCGTGCAGACGCTGCGGGCCACGGTCGCGGCGACGCTCTCCTACGCCGTCGCGGAGCGGCTGAGCAGCCAGCCCGCCCCGCTCACCGCGCCGTTGACCACGCTGCTGGTCGTCCAGGTCACCCTCTACTCGACGCTGACCACCAGCGCCAGACGGGTGGTCTCCGTCGTCGCCGGGGTCGTCCTCGCCATCGGGTTCAGCTCGGTCGTCGGACTCTCCTGGTGGAGCCTCGGGCTGATCATCCTCGCCTCGCTGACGCTGGGCCAGTTCATCCGGGTGGGTGAATTCGTCCAGGAGGTCGCGATCAGCGCGATGCTCGTGCTGGGCGTCACCCAGCTCGCCTCCCAGGCCTGGGACCGGGTGCTGGAGACGCTGGTCGGAGCGGGGGTGGGGCTGGCCTTCAACCTGCTGTTCGCGCCGCCCGTCTGGGTCGAGAGCGCGGGGGAGTCCATCGAGGACCTCGCGCGCCGGGTCCGGCAGCTGCTGCTGCGCTTCGGGGAGGAGCTCGACGGCCCGATCCCGGTGGCCCGCGCGGCCGAGCGGCTCCACGAGGCGCGGCAACTGGACCAGTACATCGCCGAGGTCGACGCGGCGCTGCGGCAGGCCGAGGACAGCCTGCGCTTCAACCCGCGCATCAGCGAGCCGCTGCTCTCCCGCGTGGTGCTGCGAACCGGGCTGGACACGTTGGAGATCTGCGTCGTCGTCGTACGCGTGATCGCCCGCTCGCTCACCGACCTCGCCCGACGGCGCAGCCTCGACGAGGCGCTGTTCGAACCCGAGATCGCCGCCGGCCTGCGCGACGTGCTCGGCCACCTCGGCGGCGCACTGGTCAGCTTCGGCGTGCTGGTCACCACCCAGGTCAGCCGCGACGCCGAGGGCGCGGAGGAACGTCTCGCCGCCGAACTGCGCGCCGCCTGGGCCAGCCGCGACCACGTGGCCGAGCTGCTGCTGCGCCAGGTGCAGCAGCACCCCCTGGCCTGGCAGCTGCACGGCGCGCTGCTGGCCGAGATCGACCGGATCCTCGACGAGCTCGATCTCGAACACCGGACCAGCCGCCTGATGGAGGAGCTGGACCGGGGCCGCACCCTGCGGCGCCGGCAGGGGAGCGCCCGCGCGATGCTGCGCCGGCTCGCCCGCGGCGAGCCCTTCCGCTCCTCGCGATGAGGGCCAAAACGATGCAGGATCGATGCGACAGGACGCCGCGGCGCGCGCTGGTGAGACTGCGGCCAGGAACGAGTGCGGGGAGGACGTCATGTCCGGCCATGCTGTCCCGCAGCCCCCGGGCGCCCGCCGCGCCGAGGACTGGCCCGCGGAGGGCGGGACCGGGCTGCCGACCGGGGAGGTCGCGCGCAGGCTCGGGGTGTCGCCGGTGACGCTGCGCTCCTGGGAGCGCCGATACGGGATCGGACCGGAGCGCCGCGCGGAAGGACGGCACCGCCGCTGGACCGAGGCGGACATCGCCCGGCTGGAGGCGATGTGCCGGCTCACCGCCCGTGGACTCCCGCCCGGCGAGGCCGCGCGCGCCGTGGCGGCGGGCCGTCCCTTCGGGGCGCTCCTCCCGGCGGCGCCCGGCACCGGGCAGGAGACCGGGCCCGGAAGCGACGCGGCGGCGCGTCGACGTCACGCGCGCGGGCTGATCCGCGCGGCCGACCGGCTCGACGCCCCGACCGTGGCCGAGCTGCTGGCGAGCGCGCTGGACCGCTGGGGTGTCGAGAGCGCCTGGACGGACGTGATCGCGCCCACGCTGCGGGCCACCGGCCGCCGTTGGGCCGCCCTGGGGGAGACCTACGTCGAGGTGGAGCACCTGCTGTCCTGGCACGTCTCGGCCGAGCTGCGCCATCGCGCCGCGGCCCTGCCGGGAGCCGGGCCGGTGGCGCTGCTGGCGGCGACGCCCGGCGAGGAGCACACTCTCGCTCTCGACGCGGTCGCGGCCGCGCTGGCCGAGCGGGGCGTGGCGTTCCGGATGCTCGGCGCGGCGGTGCCGCCGCTCGCGCTCGCGCAGAGCTGCCGCCGGCTGGGTCCCGCCGCCGTGCTGCTCTGGTCGCAGTCGCGCGACACCGCCGCGCCGCGGCTCGCCACCGACCTGCTGGAGCTGCTCGTCGGCGTCCCGGGCGCGCGCCACAGCCCGGCGCTGCTCCTCGGCGGTCCCGGCTGGCGCTTCGCGGGCACGCCCGGGGGAGCAACCGCCCCGCCCAGCCTGCGCGCCGCGGTGGAGCACATCGCCGCGGCGCGCGGCCTTCTCCCGGAGCCGCCCTGAGGCTCGCCGACGTGGCGTCAGGTGGTGCCGACGCCGTCGCTGTAGCCGGTCATGTAGAAGGTGCCGAAGCCGTTCTGCACCGGATCGCCGGTGTTGTTGATGCAGTGCAGGATCCCGCCGCCGCCGGGCCCGTTCAGACACACCGTCATCAGGTCGGTGAAGACGACGCCGGGAGCGTCGGGCACCTCGTAGGCCCGGTCGGTGTCGATGCCGGCGCCCAGGTCGAAGAAGCAGTAGCTGCCCAGCCCCCAGGCCCTGTGGTCGGTGACCGTGTCGGCCACCTTGTAGGCCGCGTAGCCACGGGTGCCGCCGTGCGTCCAGGCGGACTGCGTCGGGACGTCGTAGGGGTGCTCGTTCTGGAAGAAGTAGGTGCGGCCGTGCTCGCCCTGCCAGAGCACCTCGTACTTCTGGTAGTGCTCGACGGCCAGGCCGTAGGCGGTGACCCGGTCGCCGTTGACGAGGAAGCCGGTGTCGGCGGGGTTGACCGACCAGCCGACCGAGCCGTCGTTGCCGTGGTCGGCGCGCCAGAGCCAGAGGTTGTCGCAGATCACGTCGTTGCTGTCGATCCGCACGCTGACGGCGGCACCGCCCGGCACCGCCCCGCCGATGCGGGCGTAGACGTCGAACAGCGCCGTCGGGTCGGCGGCGTGGCGTACCCGGCTGCGCCCGTGGCCGACCTGGAGCAGCACCGGCGAGCCGCTGGAGGCCGCCTCCAGCAGGACGCCGGCGACCGAGACGCCGCCCACGTCGTCCACCTCGACCAGCGCGTTGCCGTGCGTCGCCTGCAGCGTGGCCAGACCGAGGCCGAGGACCACGGTGCCGGGGCGCCGCACCCGGAGGGGCGCCGACAACGGGTACACGCCCGGGGTGAGCAGCAGGTGCCGGCCCTGCGCGAGGGCCCGGTTGATGGTCTCGGCGCTCTCGCCCGGGCGGGCGACGTGGAAGCGGGACAGCGGGACGGAGTGGCCGGCCGCCCGTCCCGAGGTCCAGGTCGGTCCGGCCGAGCCGGCGCGCAGAGCGGGCACGAAGACCTGGTACGAGCCGTCGGGGCCGGTGGTCAGGAACGGCTTCTCGCGCACCGTCGGGGTGCGGTCGACCACGGTCCAGGCGGGGTTGGGGAAGTGCTGGGCCGGGGCGCCCTGGGTGCCGACGAAGACCATGTTCCAGTTGGAGCCGGTCCAGCTGCCGAAGCTGTCGTTGCGGGAGAGCCACTGCTGCTGCGAGCCGGAGTCGACCTGGCCGTCGACCACGCTGTCCGCGAGGAAGCCACCGCTGGACCAGCGGTTGCCGGGCGGGCTGGGCCACAGCGTCATGTCGCCCTTGACGTGCGTCCGGCGCATCGGGCCCGCCTGGGCGACGGCCCAGCGCTCCAGGCCGTCCGGCGGGACGATGCACAGGTTCTCCGCGGCCCGCCAGAAGTTCTGCGTGCCGTTCCCGCCCAACCACTGGGCGTCCACCGTGACGTGACCGTTGATCACGACGTCGTCCGGCGAGGCGCCGAGCCCGAGCACGTGGGTGTAGAAGCCGACGTTGATGTCGACGGTGTAGGTCCCGGGCAGGAAGGCCAGCGCGTAGCGCTCGGCGCCGAACTGGTTGGACTGCTGGGTCCGGAAGACGGCGTCGACCTGGGCCTGGATCGCCGCGTCGCCCATGGAGGGGTCGAAGAGCAGCACGTTGGGGCCGAGATCGGGAGCAACGTCGTGGCCGCCGGACGCGGCGGTGGCCGACGCGGCGGGCAGTGCCCCCGCCAGCGGCAGCGCGGCGGCCAGGGCGAGCGAACGACTGAGGACGGTACGGCGGTTCGGGGCGGCGGGCATGGCTCTCCCAGAGGTGGCGGGTGAGGTGGCACCTTGCGGTCGGAGCTCAGAGAGCGCTCTCGCGTGGGAGTGAAGCACTGTCAGCGACCTTGCGTCAATGGAATGGAGGCAAGCCGCTGCGCCGGCTCGTCCGCGTGTTCAACTCCTGGAGGCAACGGCCCCGGTCGTTCAGCCGCGCGGCGGCCGGGGGAGGAAGCCGCTGGTGCGGGCCCGGTAGGCGGCGTAGCCCGGGCGGTCGGCCAGGTGACGCTCCAGCAGGGCCTTGCCGCTGCCCGCGGTCAGCAGGAAGGTCATGACCAGCGGGGCGACCAGCGTGGCGGCGGCGACGGGCAGGCTGGTGCAGGCCAGCAGGTACAGGCCCCACCAGACGAGGAAGTCGCCGAAGTAGTTGGGATGGCGCGTCCAGGCCCACAGGCCCCGGTCCATGATCGCCCCCCGGTTGGCCGGGTCGGCCTTGAACACGCGCAGCTGCCGGTCGCCGACCGCCTCGAAGCCGAACCCCGCCGCCCAGACCAACGCGCCCGCGACCGCGAGCGGACCGATCGCGCGCGGCGCGTAGCAGGCGGCCTGGACCGGCAGGGAGACCAGCCAGACCAGGCCGGCCTGCAGCAGGTAGACCATCCGCAGCGCGTACCCGTCCCGGCGGCCGCGACCTGGCCCGGCCTTGGCCAGCAGCCGCTCGTAGCGCGGGTCCTCGCCGCGGCCGCGGCCGCGCCAGGCGATGTGCACGGAGAGCCGCAGCCCCCACACCACCGTCAGCGCGGTGACGAGCGCGCGCCGTCCCGGGTCACCGTGCGCCTCCGAGCCCGCCAGGGCGCAGGAGGCCACTGCGACGGCCGCGAACGCGAGCCCCCAGGCGCTGTCCACGATCCGGTGCACGCCCTTGACCAGCGCCAGCGCGAACGTCGCCAGCATCACGGCCAGCGCGGCTCCCGCCGCCACGCCCAGGTTGACCGCGAACGCCGCCCACGGGAAGCCGCTCATGCCCGGCCCTCCCGGGTCAGCAGGATCTGCCGCACGTCCAGGTAGCCGGAGCGGAAGCCGGCCTCGGAGTAGGCGAGGTAGAGCGTCCACATCCGGCGGAACGCCTCGTCGAAGCCCAGCTCGGCCACCTGCGCGGCGTGTCCGGTGAACCGCTCGCGCCACAGGCGCAGCGTCTCGGCGTAGTGCGGCCCGAACCCGTCGGTCCCGCTCACGCGCAGCCGTGTGTGGGCGCGGGTGGCCTGGTCGATGGCCTCGTTGGAGGGCAGCATGCCGCCGGGGAAGATGTACTTGTGGATCCAGGTGTAGGTGCGCCGGGTGGCCAGCAGCCGGTCGTGCGGCATCGTGATCGCCTGCAGGGCCGCCCGGCCGCCGGGCGCCAGCATCGCGTCCAGCGTGCGGAAGTAGGCGGGCCAGTACCCGACGCCGACGGCCTCGATCATCTCCACGCTGACCACCGCGTCGAAGCGGCCGTCCCGCACCGGGTCGAGGCGCCGGTAGTCCTGCAGCCGTAGCTCCACGGCGTCCGCGAAGCCCGCCGCGCGCACGCGCTCGCGGGCCAGGTCGTACTGCTCCTGGGAGAGCGTCAGCGACAGCACGGTCGCACCGCGTCGGGCCGCGCGGACGCACAACTCGCCCCAGCCGGTGCCGATCTCCAGCAACCGGCTGCCGGGGCCGACCCCGGCCAGGTCCAGCAGCCGGTCGATCTTGGCGTGCTGCGCCTGTTCCAACTGCTCCCAGCGGGCCGGCAGCTGCGCGAAGACGGCGCTGGAGTAGGTGAGCGAGTCGTCGAGGAACAGCCGGAACAGTGCGTTGGACAGGTCGTAGTGGGCCCGGATGTTGGACCGGGAGGCTGCCTCGCTGTTGGCCCCGGCCGGCTGCCGGAGCTCCCACAGCCGGCGCAGCCGCTGGAGGGCGGGCGGGACCAGGGTGGTCAGCTGCTCGGCCATCACGGTCAGCGCGCCCGGCAGGTCGGGGGCGTCCCACTCGCCGGCCTGGTAGGACTCGCCGAAGCCGATCAGCCCGTCCTCGGCCAGCCGGGCGGTGAACGCGTCGGGGTCGTGCACCACCAGCAGCGGGCCGCCGCGCCCGAGGACCCGCTCGCCCATCAGCACCCGCAGCGGCAGACGGTCCAGCGCGCGGGTGATGACGGCGCGGGCGACGGCCGTCCGCGGCGGGCAACTGACCGGGACGCGCACGACGTCGGCCCAACGTTGCGGGTCGAGCCGCTCCCGCAGCAGCGGGGTCGGCGGGGTCTGCTGCAGAGTCACTTCATGCCCTCCTGGGGCTGGTGGCGGGGACGCGGCACGACGGGCAGTCCCCGCAGGCGGAGGCGGACACCGTGGAAGCGGATGGCGAGCGACCCCGCAAGCGGGGCGAGCGGGTGGCGCAGCGCCGCCGCGGCGAGGGCCCGGGGGGTGAGTGGTCGGGCCGTTCCCTTGACTGTGGCGGTGAAGGCCCGGGAGCCGTCGAGGTCGAGCCGCACGGTCAGGTCGAGCCGCTCGTCCGGCACCGGCAGCCGCATCCGGTAGCGGCCGGAGACGGGCAGGAACGGGGAGACGTGGAAGGCCTTGTCGGCGGTCGCGCCCCGGGCGGCCTCCGGGCCCAGCAGGTAGGCGTGGCGGTCGCCGTAGGTGTTGTGCACCTCCGCGACCACGTGGCCCAGCGAGCCGTCCGCGTCGTGGCACCAGTAGACGGTCAGCGGATTGAAGACGTAGCCGAGCACCCGGGCCTGGGTGAGCATCAGCACCCGCCCGGTCGGTGCCGCGGCGTCCTGCCCGGCGAGAAAGCGGTCCAGCGCGGCACGGATCGTCGGACCCCGTCCGTCGTAGTGGTCGCGGGCGCGGAAGCCCCCGAGCGGGCGCAGCAGGCGGGGCAGGCGCGGCAGAGCGTCGAGGTCGACGAGCCAGTAGTAGGTGCGGTGGTCCAGCGCGTACCGCTGCCGGGCGGTGCGGACGTGCCGCACGCGGCTGTCGTACAGCCAGGCCGGGGACGTGGCGCTCACCAGACCACCCCCAGGGCCGCCGCGGCCGCGACCCCGGAGCGGCAGCCGTCCTCGTGGAAGCCCCAGCCCTGCCAGGCGCCCGCGAACGCGCAGACGGACGTGTTCAGTTCGGGCAGCCGTGCCTGCGCGGCGACAGACTCGTGCGTGGAGACGGGGTGTTCGTACTCCATGCGGTCCAGCACCGTGGCCGGGTCCACCAGCGCGTCGCCGTTCAGCGTCACCAGGTAGCGGTCGGGGGTGTCCAGACGCTGCAGCCGGTTCAGGTCGTAGGTGACCTGGACCGCGCCGGCGTCCGCGTCGCAGGAGGGCAGCAGGTGGTTCCACGACGCCCGCGCGGCCCGGCTGCGCGGCAGTACGGCGGTGTCGCCGTGCAGCAGCGCGGGATTGCGGGAGGAGCGGAAGGCCCCCAG
Source organism: Streptacidiphilus pinicola (assembly GCF_003258295.1). GTDB lineage: Bacteria > Actinomycetota > Actinomycetes > Streptomycetales > Streptomycetaceae > Streptacidiphilus > Streptacidiphilus pinicola. Next base: position 137,812 of record NZ_QKYN01000008.1, read on the forward strand.
CACCTCCCGCTCGGCGGGAGTCGGCTCGTCCAGCACGGCGAGCGCCTGGTGCGGATGCAGGGCCAGCACGACGGCGCGGAACGAGCCGACCGCGCCGCGCGCGTCCTGGACCTCGGCGCCGTTCGCGTGGCGCACGACCCGGGTGACCGGCGTGCCCGGGCGGACCCGGTGCAGCTGCTTGGCGACGCGGCGCACGTACTCCTGCGAACCGCCGGTGACGGTGCGCCAGGTCGGCGAGCCGGTGACGGCGAGCATGCCGTGGTGGTCCAGGAAACGGAACAGGTGGCGCGCCGGGTAGGCCAGGGCCACCTCGCCCGGACAGGACCACACCGCGGAGACCACGGGCGTGAGGAAGTGGCCGACGAAGTACGACGAGAAGCCCTCGCGGAGCGCGAACTCGCCGACCGTCGGATCCGTGGGACCGGGGGGCGTCGCCAGCAGCCGCCGGGCCCGGCGGTGGAACGCCGGGACCTCCGTCAGCATGCGCAGGTACCGCCGGTCGCCGGCCCGGCGCGGCTGGGCGAACAGGCCGCGCGGCCCCCTGGCTCCCGCGTACTCCAGGCCGCAGCCCTCGCACCGCACCGACATGCTCATCTCCGACTCCTGCGTGGCCACCCCGAGCTCGGAGAAGAGCCGCAGCAGGTTCGGGTAGGTGCGCCGGTTGTGCACGATGAACCCGGTGTCCACGCACTGCGGCACGCCGCGGGTGTCGACGAGGTCGTGGGTGTGCGCGTGCCCGCCGAGGCGGTCGTCCGCCTCGAACAGCGTGACGTCGTACCGCCGCCGCAGCACGTGCGCGGCGGTCAGCCCCGCGACGCCACTGCCCACCACCGCGACCTGTTCCCGTCGTCCCACCGCGACCCCTCCGCCTCTCGTCGACTCATCCGCACCGGGTATTCGGAGCCGTCGCGGACGCGGACGGGTGGTTCCGCCAAGAAATCCCGCTCGGACACCCGTCCGGCGGCCGAGCGGCTGCGAAGAAGGAGCACGAGGATGGATGCGGGCCGACCGGCGGCCCGCCCGACGCAGAGGACGTGGGAGCGCCGTGGACGGACCGCGCAGCACCAGGAGGGGCGGGGGCTCCGATCCCACGTTCCTGGGCACGCCGTCGACGCCGGGGCAGCGGCCGGAGGCGCTGCTGCTCCAGGTGGCCAAGGGAGACCAGGACGCCTTCGCCGCCCTGTACGACCACATCGCCGCGCCGGTGCTCGGCATCGTCCGCAGCGTGCTGCGCGACCCGGCCCAGTCGGAGGAGGTCGCGCAGGAGGTGCTGGTCGAGGTCTGGCGCACCGCGGCGCGGTTCCGGCCGGAGCGGGGCAGTGCGCTCACCTGGACGCTGACCATCGCGCACCGCCGCGCCGTGGACCGGGTGCGCAGCGCCCAGGCCGCCACCGACCGCGAGCACAAGGCGGCGCTGCTGGAGCAGACCCCGGCCTACGACGAGGTCAGCGAGGCGGTCGACCGCCGGCTGGAACGTGAGCACGTGCGGCGCTGCCTGGAGGCGCTCACCCAGACCCAGCGCGAGTCGGTGGTGCTGGCCTACTACCGGGGCCTGACCTACCGCGAGGTCGCGCAGCTGCTGGCGGTGCCACTGGGCACGGTCAAGGCGCGGATGCGCGACGGCCTGATCCGGATGCGCGACTGCCTGGGGGTGACGGCATGACCGGCGCCGATCTGCACACGCTGGCCGGGGCGTACGCGCTCGGGGCCCTCGACGACGCGGAACGCGACGCCTTCGAGCGGCATCTGGCCGATTGCGAGTCCTGCGCGGTGGAGGTGGCCGAGTTCCGGGCCACCGGCGCCCGGCTGGCCCTGGCCGCCTCGTTGACGCCGCCGCCGGAGCTGAAGCGGCAGGTGCTGGCCCACATCGCCGAGATCCGGCAGGACGCGCCCGAGGTCGAGCCTGTGCCGTCGGCCGAGGCCGAGGCCGGGGCTGGGGCCGGAGCCGGGGCCGGGGTTGAGGCCGGGCTGCCCGCGTCGCGGGTCCGCACCGAATCCTCCCGGGCGCGGCGGGCCGCTCGTTTCGCGCTCGCCGCGAGCGTCGCGGCCGCCGTCGGACTCGGCGGGGTCGCGGTGTGGCAGTACGACCGCGCCCAGAACGCCCACCACCAGGCCCAGCAGGCCCAGGCCGACGCGGCGCGGATCGCTGCGGTCCTGGCCGCCCCCGACGCCCACGCGGTGGTCGGCGCGGTCGGCGGCCCGGCCCAGGGCGCCCGAGCCACCGTGGTCAGCTCGCACAGCCAGGACCGGGCCGTCTTCCTCACCGCCGGGCTGCCGGAGCTCCCGCACGGCCAGACGTACCAACTCTGGTTCGACGACGCGGGCGTGATGCGACCCGCGGGCCTGGTCGCCCCCGGCGCCACCGACCAGACCGTCCTGCTGCGGGGACCGATCGCCCGGGCCTCGGGCATGGGCATCACCGTCGAACCTGCCGGCGGCTCGCTGCACCCGACCAGCGCGCCCATCGCGCTGATGCCGTTCGCCGCGACGTGACGACGGCGGGGGAACGGGATCAGTGCCAGTCGCTGATCCGGACGTCGCGCGGCGCGGGGTCGCCCTTTCCGGTCTCCAGCAGCTGCTTGAGGCTCAGCAGGAAGCTCGCCCACTTGGTGCTGCAGTGGTACATGAACTCCACCGGCTCGCGCCAACCCTCGTGGCGGAACAGGACGATGGTCCACTCGTCGTGCTGCTTGAGGTCGAAGCGGATCCGGGTGCCGATCCACTCCTCCGGGCCGTCGACGACCTCCCACAGGACGAGTTCGCCCGGCCGGGTGTCCAGGACCTTCATGTCGAAGCCGCCGACCGGGAAACGGAACCGGAGGACGCCGTCGACGTCCGTGGTGTCCTCGGTCCACCAGGCGGCCAGGCCGTCGACCTCGGTGAGGGCCGCGTAGACGCTCTCAGGGGAGGACACGGCCCCGATGCGGTGCAGGATGTCTGCCATGACGATCACTCCTTGATCAGCTGTTTCAGGTGTCGGTGCGGTTGTCCCGGGTGAGCTGGATGGCCTCGGCGATCCGCTTGATGCGGCGCAGGCGGGCGTCCCAGGCGGCCCCGACGGAGGCCAACTGGGCGACCGCGCGGGCGAACTGGGCCTCGTCCACGGCGTATATCCGCTCCCGGCCCGAGGGTGTGGCGTGCACCAGCCCGGCCCGGTCCAGCACGCCGAGGTGCTTCGCGACGGCCTGGCGGGTGACGGGCAGCCGCTCGCTGAGCGTGGTCGCCGTGCCGCCGCCGTCGGTCAGCAGTAGGTCGAGCATCCGCCGCCGGATCGGGTCGCCCACCGCGGACCAGAGCTCGTCGTCGACGGTGACGCTCACGGGGTCTGCACCAGCCCGGCGACGTAGGGTGCGAGCCGGGGCAGGTAGTAGTCCCAGCCGCTGACGTGGTCGTTGTACTGCTCCTCGAGCAGGGCGGCCTCCCAGCCCCGCTCCCGGAACCCGGTCTCGGTCATGCGCAGCAGCGTGCCCGCGCCGGCGGAGACCAGGTCGAAGGTGATCAGCAGGGAGTTGCCGGCCGCCGCGATCTCGCCCTCCTCGTAGACCCAGCGGAACGAGAACCGCTTGGGCGGGTCCGCCTCGACCACCGTCAACGGGCAGATGGTGGCGTCCGGCGACGTGCCGTCGCCGAAGGTGAGGGTCCCGGTGGCCCCGGGTACCGGCTCCAGGTCGGCGTCGTCGGGCCACCAGCCGCGCAGGTGTTCCGGCGTGCTGACGACCTCGTAGACCACCTCGGGCGTCGCGTCGACGTGGATCTCCCGCTCGATGCTGCCGAACTCCATGGCGCCTGTCCTCACTCTCGCAACCTTTGGTTGCACATCACTGTACGTCGGCTCTCGCGGATGTGCAACCAAAGGTTGCTCGTATGGGAGGCGTGGGGCCCGGCCACCCATCCGCCCCGGCTTCGGCGCCGAATCAGAGACGTGAGCAGATTGCGCAACGCGGTGACGGGAGCGGCCATCGGCCTGGGGTCGGGCGCGGTGGCCGTCGCGGTCGGGGATCTCGTCGCCGCGTTCACCGGCCCGGCGAGTGCGCCGGTCCTCGCGGTGGGGTCGGCGGCGATCGACCTGACGCCGACACCGCTGAAGGACTGGGCGGTCCAGCACTTCGGCACCCACGACAAGACGGTGCTGCTGAGCGGGATCTACGCCACCCTGGCGGTCCTGGCCGTGCTGGCCGGTCTGCTCGCGCTGCGCCGGTTGTGGGCGGGTGTCGCGGTGTTCGCGCTCTTCGCCGGACTCGGGATGTGGGCGGCGTCCTCGCGGGGCGTGGCGCTGCCGCCCTCGGCCGTCGCCGGGCTCTCCGGTACGGCGGCCCTCGCCCTGCTGGTCCGGCTGGCGCGGCCGTCGCCGCGCCCCCGCGAGGCGGGCGAGGCCCCGGTCTCCGGGGCCGCGCCGACCCGCGACCCAGGGAGCCCGACCCCAGGACCGCCGACCTCCCGGCTCCCGACCTCCGAGCCTCGTTCCTCCGGGCCTCGGACCCCCGCGGCCCGGGGTGTGATGGGCCGTCGTGGATTCCTGGTGGCGCTGGGCGCGACAGCGGTCGGCGTCGCGCTGACCGAGACCGCCGCGCGTGCGCTCACCACCGCCCGCTACAACGTGGCCAAGGCCCGAGCCGCGCTCCGGCTCCCCGCACCCGTCACGCCGCTGCCGCCCGTGCCCCCCTCGGCGCATCCACCGGTGGCCGGGTTGAGCTCCTTCACCACCTCCAACTCAGGATTCTACCGCGTCGACACCGCCCTGACGGTGCCTCAGGTGCCACCGTCCGGCTGGACCCTGCGCGTGCACGGCCTGGTCGACCGCCCGCTCGTGCTCACCTTCGACCAACTGCTGCGGCGCCCGCTGCGCGAACTCGACTACACCCTGTCCTGCGTCTCCAACGAGGTCGGCGGGCCCTACGTCGGCACCGCGCGCTGGCTCGGCGCGTCCCTGCCGGACCTGCTGCGCGAGGCGGGCGTGCGGCGCGGCGCGGAGCAGCTGGTGGGGCGCTCGGCCGAGGGCATGACCATCGGCACGCCGGTGGAGCTCGTCCTGGACGGGCGCGAGGCGCTGCTGGCGGTCGGCATGAACGGCGAGCCGCTGCCGACCGCCCACGGATTCCCCTGCCGCTCGCTGGTACCGGGCCTGTTCGGCTACACCTCGGCCACCAAGTGGCTGGTCGACCTGGAGCTCACCACCTTTGCCGCCCTGGACCCGTACTGGGTGCGCCGCGGCTGGGACCGCACCGGCGTGGTGCGCACCGCCTCGCGGATCGAGGTCCCCGCGCCGTTCGCCCGTGTGCCGGCCGGTCCGGTCACCGTGGCGGGTACGGCGTGGGCCACCCACCGGGGCGTGGCGGCCGTCGAGCTGCGCGTCGACGGCGGTTCCTGGCAGCAGGCGCGACTCGCCGCCGACGTGGGCCCCGACGTCTGGCGCCAGTGGACCTGGACCTGGGACGCCGCCGCCCCGGGCCCGCACACGCTCGAGGCCCGGGCCACGGACGGCACCGGCGCGGTGCAGCCCGAGACCCGCACCCCTCCCTTCCCCTCCGGCGCGACGGGCTGGCACAGCACCGTCGTCACCGTCACCTGAACACCACGAGAGAGTGAAGTGATCACCATGGCTGTGACCTCGTACCGCACCTCCCTGCTGGCCGTCGCGGCGGCCGCCGCGCTCGCGGCGACGCTGTCGGCGTGCAGCAGCAGCGGCGGTTCCACCAGCAACTCCGTCGGCAGCCCGGCCGCGGCAAGCAGCGCCGCGGCCACGTCCGGCTCCGCGATGGCGCCGTTCGGCTCCGCCTGCTCGGCCGTGCCGTCCAGCGGCGCCGGGAGCTTCGCCGGCATGGCGCAGGACCCCGTCGCCACCGCCGCCTCGCACAATCCGGCCCTGTCCACCCTGGTGACCGCGGTGGAAAAGGCGGGGTTGGTCGACACCCTCAACTCCGCCAAGGACATCACGGTGTTCGCGCCGACCAACGCCGCCTTCGCGAAGATCCCCACGGCGACACTCGACTCCGTCCTGAACAACAAGGCGGAGCTCACCAAGATCCTCACCTACCACGTGGTCCCCGGCCAGCTGAGCCCGAGCCAGCTCGCGGGGACGCACAAGACCCTGGAGGGCAGTGACCTGACGGTCAGCGGCTCCGGTGAGTCGTTCACCGTCAACGGCAACGCGATGGTCGTCTGCGGCAACGTGCACACCGCCAACGCGACCGTCTACATCGTCGACACGGTGCTGATGCCGAAGTCCTGACGCCCCGTCGGGGCGGTTCAGCGGCGCGCGTGGCCCGCGGCGGGCTCCGGTCCCAGGAGCCCGTCCAGCGCTCGTCCGAAGACGAGCCGGGCCACGCGCGCCACCAGCGGGTCGAGCGCGGCCGGAACGCCGCGGACGCGGATCTCCTCCACCCACAGCGCCTCGGCGCCGCCCTCCGCCTCCGCGCACACCCGCAGCTCGGCCCACCCGCGCACGATCCGCCCCCGCTTCTCCAGCCGACAGAGCCCCTCGCGCCCCCGGGTCGGCGGCGTGAGCACGACGATCTCCATCGGGTCGTCGAAGCCCACCGGGCCGAGCGCGGTGCGCGCCAGCACGACGTCACCGACGGCGCGGCCCGTGCCGCGGGCGGGTCCCACGTCGGTGAACGGAATCCTCTCCCCGTGCCGGGACCAGTCGGTCAGCCGCTCCCAAGTATCGACAGGCCCGAGACGGGAACGACGGCTCAGCAGGAAGACGGCCATACCGTCAGGCTAGAGCCCGACGCCGCGCCGGTCCCGGAACCTCTCCCGCGCGGCGTCGGGAGCCACCAGCGGTTCGGGGTAGTCGAGTTCGGCGCGCAGGGCGGTGGGGAGCCGCCAGGGCTCGTGGATCGCCGGGGCGGAGAGGCGGGCGAGTTCCGGGAGCCAGTGGCGGATGTAGGAGCCGTCGGGATCGTAGCGCTTGGACTGGGTGACGGGGTTGAGGACGCGGTTGGGGCGGGTGTCCGTGCCGGTGCCGGCGACCCACTGCCAGTTGAGCTGGTTGTTGGCCACGTCGCCGTCGACCAGTAGGGAGAGGAAGTGCCGGGCACCCTCGCGCCAGTCGAGGCGCAGGGTCTTGCACAGGAAGCTCGCGGTGACCAGGCGGGCCCGGTTGTGCATCCAGCCCTCGGCGCGCAGCTGCCGCATGCCCGCGTCCACGAGTGGGTAGCCGGTGCGGCCGTCCTGCCAGGCCCGGAGCTCGTCCGGTGCCTCGCGCCAGCGGTCGTGGCGCGGGCGGTAGTCGGCGTGCGCGGCGTCCGGACGGGCTGCGAGGACCTGGCCGTGGAAGTCGCGCCAGGCGAGCTGGCGTTCGAACGCGGCCGCGCCCGGCGTGCCGGACCGGCGGGCGCGGTGGACCAGCTCGGTGGGGGAGACGCAGCCGAAGTGCAGGTCGGGGGAGAGGCGCGAGGTGAGGTCACGGGCCAGGGCGTCGTGCTCGTCCTCGTACGCGTCCAGGTGGCCGCCGAGCCAGTCCCGCATGCGCGCCCGCGCCCGCGCCTCCCCGCCGGCGGCGAGCCGCGGGGAGAGCAGCGCCGCGTGCGGGCGGGGCGGGAGGCCCTCGGAGGCGGGCTCCTCCGGGGTCAGCAGCAGGCGCGGCGGGGGCAGCGGCCGCCGCAGCGGGACCCCGGTCCAGCGGCGCAGGTAGGGCGTGAACACGGCGTAGTGGTCCGAGCCCGACGGCGTGACCGCGCCGGGTGCGACGGCGGCGAGCACGCCCTCGTGAGCCACGACGCGCGCCCCCAGAGCGCCGACGGCGGCCCGTAGCCGCGCATCGCGCGCCCGGGCGAACGCGCTGTGGTCGGCCGCCAGATGCACCTCGGCCGCGCCGGTCTCGGCCACCAGCCGGGCGACCACCTCTGCGGTCGCGCCGCCGCGCACCACCAGCCGGCTGCCGCGGTCGCGCAGGGTCGACTCCAACGCGGCCAGGCAGTCGTGCAGGTAGGCGAGCCGGTTGGGCGCGGCGAACCCCGCCGCCGCGACGGCGGGATCGGCGACGAAGACGGGCAGGACCTCCTCGCGCCCGCCCGCCGAGGCGGCGAACAGCACCGGCTGGTCCGCGACGCGCAGATCGCGGGTGAACAAGCAGATCCGAACCGTCATCCCGCGCGTCCTCCGTGCCGCCGCCGTCGGGATCAGTCCGGCATGGGCGCGGACGCGTCGGCGACCCGCATCGATTCCGCATCGTCGCGGACGGCCCGGTAGTAGGTGACCTGCCCGAGGAGCGGGTGGCGCCGGGAGGCGACCACGGTGCAGTGGAGGCCGGCCGCGCCCAGGACCCGCGCGAGGCTGTCGCCGGCGCCGCCGGAGGCGGCGGCGAAGTGACCCGACTTCATCATCCGTCCGGCGAGACGGCCGTGCAGGCCGTGGGCCGAGCCGGAGAAGTCCACGAGGTGCAGGCTGCCGCCGGGCCGCAGCACGCGTCGCACCTCGGCGGCGGCCGCGGCCTGGATGTCCTCGTCGAGGTGATGGAACATCAGGGCGGACAGCACCCGGTCGAAGCTCGCGTCGGGGTGGTCCAGGCGCTGTGCGTAGCCGCGCTCGAACCGGATGCCGTCCAGGCCGTGCGCCTTGCGCTCCGCGCGGGCCAGGGCCAGCGGGTCCGGGTCGGAGCCGACGAGCTCGATGCCCGGACGGGACCGCTTCGCCCGCAGGGCGAGGTTGCCGGTGCCGCAGCCGATCTCCAGCACGCGCTGTCCGTCGGCGAGCCCCGCCTGGTCGAGCAGAGTGCGGTGCAGCTCGCCCGCGCCCAGCAGGGCGGTGAGCCGGTCGTAGAAGGGGAGGAAGGCGTCCCGGCCGGCCGCGGGCAGGTAGTCGTGGCGCGGGGTCGCAGCCTTGCCGTGATGCTGGGTGGAATGCTGGGTGGGATGAATTTTCGCCATGTCCTTCATGGTGATCCTGCGCTGTCCTGCGCAGTCGACGGATTCTCGGCAGAAGTAGGACTATCTTCGGTGGTATGACCGAGATGGCGAGGGCGGTCCGGCTCCGGGCGGGCGTGCCCGTCTACCGCTACCGGACGGACCCGGCGACGCCGCCGGTCTCCGTGCTGCGCTTCGACCCGGTCCAGCCGCCCGGACACGGGCGTCGCCACATCCACGACTTCCCGGTGCTCATGTACGTCGAGAGCGCCGGACCGGCCGGGCGGCCTGGTCTGCTCGGACCGGTCGCGGACGGGGACGCCTTCGTGGTGGCACCGGGCACGGTCATCGACCCGACCGAGGTGGCCGGCTTCGCAGCCGGGCGCGGGGTGTTCTTCGACCCCGCCGCGCTCGGCGGCGAGGAGCAGGCGCCGTGGTCCTCCTGGCGGGCGCATCCGCTGCTGCTGCCGTTCCTGCACCGGATCCCGGGCGGACTGCTGCGCCTCGCGGTGCCGCCCGCGCGCCGGCCCGTGTGGGCGGGGACGATCGACGCGATCGAGGCCGAGCTGGCCGGCCGCGAGGACGGTTTCCGCCAGGCGGTGCTGGCACAGCTGACCTTGCTGCTCGTCGACGTCGCGCGGCTGGCCACGGACGTCGTGGGCGACCTGCGGCGCAGCAACGAGCCGCTGCTGGCCGAGGTGTTCGACGTGATCGAGCGGCGCTACACCCGACCGCTCTCGCTGCGGGACGTCGCCGACAGCATCGGTCTGACCCCGGGGCACCTGACCACGGTGGTGCGACAGCGCACCGGGCGCACCGTCGTCGACTGGATCACCGAACGGCGGATGGCCGAGGCCCGGCGCCTGCTGAGCGGGACCGACCTCCCCGTCGCGGAGATCGCCCGCCGGGTCGGCCTGCCGGACGCCGGGTACTTCGCCAGGGTCTTCCGCGCGGGTCACGGCACGAGCCCGCGAGCCTGGCGCCAGGCGATGCACGGCTGAGCCACGAGCATGGCTGCGCCACAAGAGTGGTCCCGCTTCCCGGCGTTCGGGTGACCCGGCGGCGTGGGACGCGCGAGGCCGAGCGGGCGGGGATCAGGCTGAGCGGTGGACACGGCGTGCGGCCGGAGCGGCCGGAGCGGTACGACGCGGTGCCCAGGAGGAGGCCCGTGTGGAGATCCTGCTGCTGGCGTCCGCGTTCAACAGCCTCACCCAGCGCGTCTTCGCGGCGCTGCGGGACCGGGGGCACGCGGTCGCGGTGGAGCTGGCCCTGAGCGACGCGGCCGTGCGCGAGGCGGTGACCCGGCTGGCACCCGAGCTGGTGATCGCCCCGATGCTGAAGTCCGTCGTCCCCGAGGACGTCTGGTCCACCGTTCCCTGCCTGATCGTGCATCCGGGACCGCTGGGCGACCGCGGTCCTTCCTCGCTCGACCGGGCCGTGCAGGAGGAGTGCGCCGAGTGGGGCGTGACGGTCCTGCAGGCGGAGGCGGAGATGGACGCCGGGCCCGTCTGGGCCACCGCCGCCTGCCCGCTGCCAACGCGCGGCAAGAGCGACCTGTACCGCGGCGAACTCGCGGACACCGCCCTGGACGCTGTGCTGCTGGCCGTCGAGCGCTTCGCCTCCGGCGGCTACCGCCCGCTGCGGCAGGACACCCCCGACGTGGCCGCCCGGGTGCGGGTCCGGCCGCTGCTGCGGCAGGACGAGCGCCGCATCGACTGGCGGCGGGACACCACCGCCGAGGTGCTGCGCCGGCTGCGGGCCGCCGACTCGCAGCCGGGCGTGCTGGACGAGATCGGCGGGGCGCAGTGGTTCCTGCACGGCGGGCACGAGGAGGATCTGCTGCGCGGCGCCCCGGGCGAGCTGCTGGCGTCGCGCGCGGGCGCGATCTGCCGGGCGACCGTCGACGGCGCCGTGTGGATCCCGCAGCTGCGCGCCCGGCGCCGCCCCGGCGGGCCGCCCCCGTTCACCCTGCCCGCCACGCTCGCGCTCGCCCTGGCGCTGCGTGACCGGACCGAGCGGCCGCTGCCGCTGCCGGAGTCGTCCGTGCCGCTGGAGCTCGGGCCCGAGCGCCGCACCTGGAGCGACATCCGCTACCAGGAGGTCGGCGACGTCGGGCTGCTCTGGTTCTCCTTCCCGGCGGGCGCGATGAGCACCCATCACTGCCGCCGGCTGCTCACCGCCTACCGCGAGGCCTGCCGGCGGCCCACCTCCGTCCTGGTGCTGGGCAGCCGGCGGGACTTCTTCAGCAACGGCATCCACCTGAACGTCATCGAGGCCGCCCCCGACCCCGCCGCGGAGTCCTGGGCCAACATCAACGCCATCGACGACCTGGTCGAGGCGGTGCTGACGACCACCGACCGGCTGGTCGTCGCGGCGCTCGGCGGCAACGCCGCCGCCGGCGGGGTGATGCTGGCCCAGGCCGCGGACGAGGTCTGGTGCCGGAGCGGCGTGCTGCTCAACCCCCACTACCGGCTGATGGGGCTCTACGGCTCCGAGTACTGGACCTACTCGCTGCCGCGGCGGGTCGGGCCGGGGGAGGCGGAGCGGCTGCTGACGGCGGCCCTGCCGGTGCGCGCCGAGCGCGGCCAGGACCTGGGGCTGGTCGACCGGGTGCTGGAGTGCGGCCCGGAGGAGTTCGCCGGCTCCGTCATCCGGTCGGCGCAGCGGCTGGCCGCGAGCCCGGGTTGCCAGGCCCGGGCGGCCCGCAAGAAGGCCGAACTGGACCTGGTCGAGGCCGAGAAGCCGCTGCACGTGTACCGGGACGAGGAACTCGCCCGGATGCACGCCGTCTTCTTCGACGCCGCCCACCCGTACCACGCGCTGCGCCGCGCATTCGTGCGCAAGGAGCGGCCGACGGCGACGCCCGAGCACCTGCGGGACTACCACCGGTTGGCCGTGGCCACGTCACCCTGACGGCCCCACCTCGGCGCGCGCCGCGGCGTGGCGCACGTTATCCATGAGGCAGGACGCCGTTGTCTGGCTCTGTAGTGACCTTCCCCATTGGAGGCATCCATGTCGGATGCGCAGACTTCCACCGCCACGGCGGGCCCCGGCGCCGCCGAGGACGAGGCCCCGATTCACATTCTCTGGATCAACGCAGGCCTGAGCTGTGACGGCGACTCGGTCTCGCTGACGGCCGCGACCCAGCCCAGCATCGAGGAGATCGCGCTGCGCGCGCTCCCCGGGCTGCCGAAGATCGCCGTGCACTGGCCGCTGATCGACTTCGAGTGCGGCCCGGTGCAGGGCGCCGACGCGTTCATCGAGTGGTTCTTCAAGGCGGACCGCGGCGAACTCGAGCCCTTCGTCCTGGTCGTCGAGGGATCCATCCCCAACGAGTCGATCAAGCCCGAGGGTTACTGGTGCGGCTTCGGCGACGACCCCGCCACCGGCCAACCCATCACCACCAGCGAGTGGCTGGACCGGCTGGCCCCCAAGGCGCTGGCGGTCGTGGCCATCGGCACCTGTGCCACCTACGGCGGCATCCACGCCATGGAGGGCAACCCGACCGGCGCCATGGGCGTGCCCGACTACCTGGGCTGGAACTGGAAGTCCAAGGCGGGTATCCCGATCGTGTGCGTGCCCGGCTGCCCGATCCAGCCCGACAACTTCGCCGAGACGCTGACCTACCTGCTCTACCAGGCCACCGGCGCCGCGCCGATGATCCCGCTGGACGACAAGCTCCGGCCGACCTGGCTCTTCGGCGCCACCGTCCACGAGGGCTGCGACCGGGCCGGCTACTACGAGCAGGGCGACTTCGCCACGACCTACGACTCGCCCAAGTGCCTGGTCAAGCTGGGCTGCTGGGGCCCGGTGGTGCACTGCAACGTGCCCAAGCGCGGCTGGATGGACGGCATCGGCGGCTGCCCCAACGTCGGCGGCATCTGCATCGGCTGCACCATGCCGGGCTTCCCGGACAAGTTCATGCCGTTCATGGACCAGCCCCCCGGCGGCAAGATCTCCTCGACCGCCAGCGGCATCTACGGCGCGGCCATCCGCAGGCTGCGCGCCGTGACCATGAAGACGGTCGACCAGGAACCCAAGTGGCGGCACACGGGCGAGAAGCTGACGACGGGTTACCGCAAGCCCTGGTAAGGGCAGTTCATCCGACCCATCCGACCGACTAGGGAAAGAGCGAACACCACCATGGCGGCAGACGGACTGCTGGAGATGTCCTGGGACCCGATCACCCGGATCGTGGGCAGCCTGGGCATCCACACGAAGATCGACTTCAAGCAGAAGCGGGTCGCCGAGTGCTACAGCACCTCGTCCGTCTTCCGCGGCTACAGCGTCTTCATGCGCGGCAAGGACCCGCGCGACGCGCACTTCATCACCAGCCGCATCTGCGGCATCTGCGGTGACAACCACGCCACCTGCTCGGTGTACGCGCAGAACATGGCCTACGGCGTGAAGCCCCCGCACCTGGGCGAGTGGCTGATCAACCTCGGCGAGTCCGCCGAGTACATGTTCGACCACAACATCTTCCAGGAGAACCTGGTCGGGGTCGACTACTGCGAGAAGATGGTCAAGGAGACCAACCCCGGCGTGCTGGAGCTGGCCGAACGCACCGAGGCCCCGCACGCCGGCGACCACGGGTACAAGACCATCGCCGACATCATGCGCTCGCTGAACCCGCTGGAGGGCGAGTTCTACCGCGAGGCCCTCCAGGTCTCGCGCTACACCCGGGAGATGTTCTGTCTCATGGAGGGGCGCCACGTGCACCCCTCCACCCTCTACCCGGGCGGCGTCGGCACCGTCGCCTCCGTCCAGCTGATGACCGACTACATGAGCCGGCTGATGCGCTACGTCGAGTTCATGAAGCGCGTCGTCCCGCTCCACGACGACCTCTTCGACTTCTTCTACGAGGCGCTCCCTGGCTACGAGGAGGTCGGCCGCCGCCGCGTGCTGCTGGGCTGCTGGGGCGCGCTGAACGACCCGGAGTACTGCGACTTCACCTACCGCAACATGACCGACTGGGGTCGGCGCATGTTCGTCACGCCGGGTGTGGTGGTCGACGGCAAGCTCGTCACCAACGACCTGACGCAGATCAACCTGGGCATCCGGATCCTGCTCGGCAGCTCCTACTACCAGGACTGGGAAGGCCAGGAGCAGTTCGTCACCCACGACCCGCTCGGCAACCCCGTCGACCCGCGGCACCCGTGGAACCAGCACACCATCCCGGCACCGCAGAAGCGGAACTTCGACGACAAGTACAGCTGGGTCATGTCCCCGCGCTGGTTCGACGGCACCGACCACCTGGCGCTCGACACCGGGGGCGGCCCTCTCGCGCGCCTGTGGTCCACCGCGCTGTCCGGCCTGGTCGACATCGGCTACGTCAAGGCCACCGGCCACAGCGTGGTCATCAACCTGCCCCGGACGCTCACCAAGCCGGAGACCACCTTCGAGTGGAAGATCCCGCAGTGGAGCAACGCGCTGGAGCGCAACCGGGCCCGCACCTACTTCCAGGCCTACGCGGCCGGCGTCGCCCTGCACGCCGCCGAGAAGGCACTGGTGGAGATCCGCGCCGGACGCACCTCGACCTGGGAGAAGTTCGAGGTGCCGGACGAGTCCATCGGCTGCGGCTTCACCGAGGCCGTGCGCGGCGTGCTCTCGCACCACATGGTGATCCGCGACGGCAAGATCGCCAACTACCACCCCTACCCGCCGACGCCGTGGAACGCCTCCGTGCGCGACAGCTACGGCACGCCCGGCCCCTACGAGGACGCGGTGCAGAACACGCCCATCTTCGAGGAGAACCCGCCGGACAACTTCAAGGGCATCGACATCATGCGCGCGGTCCGCAGCTTCGACCCGTGCCTGCCCTGCGGCGTGCACATGTACGTGGGCGGCGGGAAGACCGTGCAGAAGATGCACGTCCCGACGGGCCTGAGCGGTCTGGCCGGATGACGGCCACCCCGGCCTCGCCGCAGCAGACCGCCGCGCGCGTCGAGGAGTTGCTCGACCGGCTCGCCGCGCAGGATCCCGCCGCGGCCGCGACGGCGGAGGAACTGGTCCGGGCGCTGATGGAGTTCTACGGCGCGGGCCTGGCCCGCGCCGTGGGCCTGCTCTCGGGACGTTCCGGCGCCCCGCTGTCCGCGCTGCTGGACGACGAGGTCACGGCCGGGCTGCTGGTCCTGCACGAACTGCACCCCGACGACCTGCCCACCCGCGTCGACCGGGCGCTGCGCGCTTCCGGCGCGGGCTCCCTGGAGATCGCCGAGCTGGACGCGACGGCAGGGCGATTGACGCTGCGTCAAGTCGACGACGGCGCGCACGGCTGCGGCTGCCCCAGCACCAACGCGGCGCTGCGGGAGCAGGTCGAGGCCTCGCTCTCCTGCTTCGCGCCCGAGCTCACCACCGTCGAGATCGCGACGGCCGAGCGCGGGCCGTCCCTCCTGCAGATCGGGATCCGCCCGGGCGCACCGGCCGCGGCCACGGAGGCACGGTGAGCGCCGGGCTCCGGCGCTTTGTGGCGCCGCGGCCCGTGGCCGTGGAGCGGTGTGAGTTGTGTGGGGTCCCCGTCGCGGGCGGGCATCGGCATCTGGTCGACGTCGAGCGGCGGGCGCTCGCCTGTGCGTGTCCGGCGTGCGCGGCGCTGTTCGACCGGGACGGGGCCGGCGGCGTCAAGTACCGGTCCGTGCCGCGACGTTACCTCGCCGATCCGGTCGCCCCATTGGGCGAGGACGCCTGGGCGCTGCTGCGCATCCCCATCGGCGTCGCGTTCCTGCTGTGGAACTCCGCCCTCGGCCAGGTCGTCGCCTGCTTCCCCGGCCCCGCCGGGGTGACCGAGAGCGAGATCGACGACGACGTGTGGCAGCGGTTCGCCGCCGCCACCCCGCTCGCGGCGGAACTGCGCCCGGACGTCGAGGCGTTGCTGATCCGCCGGACCGGCGGACACCGCGACTGCCACCTGGTGCCGGTCGATGCCGCGTACGAACTGGTGGGTCGGATGCGGATGTTCTGGCAGGGCTTCGACGGGGGCGCCGAGGCGCACGCCGAACTCGACGCGTTCTTCGCGGAGGTGGCCCGGCAGGCCCGTCCGCTCACCCGGGTGAGGGAGGCCGGGGCGTGAGCGGCGGCGGACTGGACTTCGTCTGTCTGGGCGTGCGCGCCGAGCCCTACGCCGTCGGGCCGACCCTGGTGTTCCGCATCCGGGTCACCGCCGGAGGCGAGGACCGGCGGGTCCACGCGCTCGCGCTGCGCTGCCAGTTCCGCGTCGAACCCGCCCGGCGCGGCTACGACGACACCGAGGCCGAGCGGCTCGGCGACCTCTTCGGCGAGCGCGAACGCTGGGGCCGCAGCCTCAACCCGCTGCAGTTCGCCCAGGTCTCCGTCGTCGTCCCCGGGTTCGACGGCAGCACCGAGGTGGAGCTGCCGGTGCCGTGCAGCTACGACACCGACATCGCCGCGACCCGCTACTGCGAGGCGCTGGCCGACGGCGAGGTGCCGCTGCTGCTGCTCTTCTCCGGCACGGCGTTCCGCGGGCCCGGCGGCTTCCAGGTCGAGCCGGTGCCCTGGCACAAGGAGGCCCGCTGCGGTCTGCCGGTGGCCGTGTGGCGGGAGATGATCGAGCAGCACTTCCCCGGCTGCGGCTGGCTCCGGCTGCCCCGCGACGTGCTGGACGCCCTGCGCGCCTACCGCTCCCGCCACGCCCTGCCGTCCTGGGAGGCCGCGGTCGAGCAGTTGCTCACGCACGCCGACGAGTCCCCGCGCCTGCTGACCTCCGAAGGGAGTCCCACGTGACCACCATCGCCGCCGGGCCCTGCTTCGACACCGCCCGCGAGGTCGCCGACGCGGTGCTGTACGAGGGCTACGTGCTCTACCCGTACCGCGCCTCCTCCGCCAAGAACCGGATGCGCTGGCAGTTCGGCGTGCTGGTGCCGCCCGCCTACGGGCTCGACGTCGGCGAGCACGCCTGGCACCGCACCGAGTGCCTGGCCGAGCCCCGCGCGGACGCGGAACTCGTCGCCCAGGTGCGGTTCCTGCACACCCAGCGGCGGACCGTGCAGAGCGCGGGGCCGCACCGCTCCTTCCGGACCGTGGACCGGCTCGAGCTGCCCGACCGGGTGCTGGTGCCCTGGGACGAGGGCGTCGAGGAGGCGGTCGAGTTCCGCGTCCCGATCGCCGAGCTCTGCGCGGCCCACAACAAGGCCGTCGCGTTCCCGTTCCGCCGCCCGGCCACCGAGGAGACCGAGGACGTCCGCGACGAGGCGGGGCAGCTGGTGGGCCGGCTGGTGCGGCGGCGCGCCCAGGTCGACGGCGTGCTGCGGCTGTGGGCGGTCGAACTCCCAGGCCCCTGCCGGGTGGTGCGGCTGCGTGCGGTGGTGGAGAACACCGGCGAGTGGTGCCCCGGTCTGGGCCGGGCCGCGGACCGGGAGGCGGCCCTGCCGCACGCGCTGGTCTCCGCCCACCTGCTGCTCGGCCTCACGGCCGGCTCCTTCGTGTCGATGACCGACCCGCCCGAATGGGCGGCCCCGGCCGTCAAGGAGTGCCGCAACGAGCGCACCTGGCCGGTGCTGGCCGGCGTGGACGGACGCGCGGACGTGGTGCTCTCCTCCCCGATCATCCTGGAGGACCACCCCAGGATCGCGCCGGAGAGCTGTGGCACCCTGTACGACGCCACCGAGATCGACGAGATCCTCGCGCTGCGCACCGCCGCCCTCACCGACCAGGAGAAACGCGAGGCCCGCGGCACGGACGACCGCGCCGCGGCAGTTGTCGACCTCGCCGACTCGCTGCCCCCGGAGATCTGGGAGCGGCTGCACGGCGCGGTCCGCTCGCTGCGTGAGGTGACCGACGGGCCGCCCGTGCTGGTCACCCCGGGCGAGGAGGACGCGGCGCTCGCCGACCTGATGACGCCCCAACTGCCCTGGTGGGACCCGGCGGTGGACGCGAGTGTCGACCCCGGGACGGACCGCGTCCTCGTCGACGGCACGCCCGTCGGCGCGGGCAGCCGGGTGCGGCTGCGCCCGGGCCGGCGGCGCACCGACGCCCAGGACCTGTTCCTGCAGGACGCCCCAGCGCTGGTCGAGGCGGTGATCCAGGACGTGGACGGCGTCGTCCACCTCGCCGTGACGCTCGACGACGACCCGGGCGCGGACCTGCGCCGGGCCCAGGGCCGGTTCCTCTACTTCCAGCCCGACGAGGTGGTCCCGGTGGAGGCCCGATGAGCGCGCGGCAGGCCCCCCGGCGCACGCTGGTGGCCGGGCTCGGCAACATCTTCCTCGGCGACGACGGCTTCGGCGTCGGCGCCGCCGCGCTGCTCGCCCGGTGCGAACTGCCGCCCGGCGTCGAGGTCGTGGACATCGGCGTGCGCGGCGTCCACCTCGCCTACCAACTGCTCGACGGCTACGACACCGTCGTGCTGCTCGACGCGACGGCCCAGGGCGGCGCGCCCGGCACCGTCTACCTCATCGACCACGCCGAGACCGCCGTCCCGGAGACCGTGCTCATCGACGGGCACCGGATGACGCCGGACGCCGTCCTGGCGCTGCTGGTCACCCTCAGCGACGGCACGGACGGCACGCGTCCGGGCCGGATCGTCGTGGTCGGCTGCGAACCCGCCTCGCTGGAGGAGGGCATCGGGCTGAGCGACCCGGTCGCCGACGCCCTCGACGAGGCCGTGGCCGTCGTGCTGCGGGTCCTCGCCGAGGACGCCGCGACCGCGACCGTGCCCGTGAACTGACGGACCACCATCCAGAGCGACCGAGGAGGTGCACATGTTCAAGCTCTTCTGCGGGATGACGCTGCTCGCGTTGGCCGGGATCGTCGCGGCCAACCTGCCCGACATCAAGCGGTATCTGAAGATGCGCACGATGTGAGCGCGTCCGAACGGTGGACCCACCGGGGTCCCTGACGGCGTGGCGGAGCCGGTGGCCCCGCCCGCCGTCCTGTAATGGCAGGGCCGCCGGGGCCCGCCCCCGTCGCGGCACCGGGAGGGCACCATGCACGAGATGTCGATCGCACTGGCCGTCGTCGGCCAGGTCGAGACGGCGGCGCGCGTGGTGGCCGGGGACGACACCGGTGCGTCCGCGCCCAAGGCTCGCAGCGTGACCCTCCGGGTCGGCGAACTCGCTGGTGTGGTGCCGGACTCGCTCCGCTTCTGTTTCGAACTGGCCTGCGCCGACAGCCTGCTGGTTGGCGCCGAGCTGCACGTCGAGACCGTGGCGGGCCGGGCCCGCTGCGCCCCCTGCGACGCCGACTGGGCCACCGGACTGCCGCCCGACCTGTGCTGCCCGCGCTGCGGCAGCGGCGCGAGCCAACTGACCGCCGGGCGGGAACTGGAGATCGCCGAGGTGCGCTGGGGCCAACCGGCGCGCACGGCAACCCCGAAGGAGGACTGAGCCCGTGTGCCGTGTGACCGAGCTGCAGCAGGCCGTGCTCGCCAAGAACGACCACCGAGCCGACGAGCTGCGCGCCCGGCTCGCCGCCCGCGGCACCACCGTCGTCAACCTCCTGTCCAGCCCCGGCAGCGGCAAGACCGCGCTGCTGGAGGCGGAGTTGAAGCTGGCGTGTGAGCGCGGCGTCCCCGTCGCCGCGCTCACCGCCGACCTCGCCACCGAGAACGACGCCACCCGGCTCGCCCGCTCCGGCGCGCCGGTCAAGCAGGTGCTCACCGACGGACTCTGCCATCTGGAGGCCGACATGCTGGCCGCCCAACTGGACGGCTGGCTGCCCGAGGCGACGCGTCTGCTCTTCGTCGAGAACGTGGGCAACCTGGTCTGCCCCGCCTCCTACGACCTCGGCGAGACGCTGCGGGTGGCGCTCGCCTCGGTCACCGAGGGGGAGGACAAGCCGCTGAAGTACCCGAGCGCCTTCGGCCTGGCCCATCTGGTGGTGGTCACCAAGGCGGACCTGGCCGAGGCGGTGGAGTTCGACTGCGCGGGCTTCCTCGCCAACGTGCGGCAGGTCAACCCGGGCGTCGAGGTGGTCTTCACCTCCGCCCGGCGCGGGGAGGGCGTGGGCGCCCTGCTGGACCGGGCGGTGGCCGCGCACGAGAACGGCGGACCCGCGCACCGTCCGGTGATGGCCACGGGGCCGCAGCGCCACGGGCACCCGCACCACCACCACGTGCACGAGCACGCCCACTGACCGCACGGCCACCGAGAGCACCGAGGCCGCCATGACCGCTCCCACCACCGTCCCCGCCGAGCGTCGCCGCGTCACCGTGCAGGGCGTGGTGCAGGGCGTCGGCTTCCGTCCCTACGTCTTCGGCCTCGCCCGCGAACTGCGGCTGACCGGCTACGTCAGCAACACCTCCGAGGGCGTCGTCGCCGAGGTCGAGGGCGCGCGGGCGGCGGTCGCAGCCTTCTGCGCGCGGCTCGGGCCGGAGGCACCGCCGCTGGCCGTCGTCCAGTCGGTCCGTGACGAACCGGTCGCGCCGCGCGGTGACGCCGAGTTCACCATCGAGGCCTCGCGCGGCGGCGGAGCGCGCCGCACCCTGGTCTCACCCGACACGGCCACCTGCGCGGCCTGCCTCGCCGAGCTGCGCCACCCGGACGACCGCCGCCACCGGCACCCCTTCGTCACCTGCACGCACTGCGGGCCGCGCTTCACCATCGTCACCGGCCTGCCCTACGACCGCGCCAACACCACGATGGCCGGCTTCCCGATGTGCGCGCGCTGCGCCCGGGAGTACGGCGACCCGACCGACCGGCGCTTCCACGCCCAGCCGGTGGCCTGCCACGACTGCGGCCCCCGGCTGCGGCTGCTCGTCGACGCCCCCGACGGACCGGTCGAGCGCTCCGGCGACCCGGTCGCCGGAGCGCGGCGGCTGCTCGCCCAGGGGGCCGTCGTGGCGGTGAAGGGGCTGGGTGGCTACCACCTGGCCTGCGACGCGGCGAACCCGACGGCCGTCGCGGTGCTGCGGCACCGCAAGGCGCGCGGAGCGAAGCCGTTCGCGCTGATGGCGGCCGAGCCCGACGAGATCGCCGGACTGGTGCACCTGGGCCCCGAGGAGCGGGCGCTGCTGACGGGGATGCGGCGTCCGATCGTGCTGCTGCGCCGCCGACGGGAGGTGGACGAGCAGGCGCGCTCCCTCGTCGCCGACGGTGTCGCGCCCGGCAGCCCCGACCTGGGCGTGATGCTGCCCTACACGCCCGTCCACCACCTGCTGCTGGGCCTGCCCGGCGACGCCCCCGGGCCGCGGCTGCTGGTCATGACGAGCGGCAATCTGGGCGGCGAACCGATCGTCACCGACGAGGCCGAGGCGTTCGACAGGCTCGCCCCACTCGCGGACGCCTGGCTCACCCACGACCGGCCGATCCATGTGCCCTGCGACGACTCGGTGGTGCGCGTCGTCGACGGCGAGGAGCTGCTGGTGCGCCGCTCGCGCGGCTACGCGCCCTTCCCCGTCGCGTTGCCGTTCACGGTGGCGCCGACGCTGGCGGTGGGCGGGGACCTGAAGAACGCCCTCTGCCTCGGCCGCGACCGCAGCGCCTGGCTCTCCGCGCACATCGGCGACATGGACGACCTGGCCACCCTGGCCGCGTTCGAGCGCGCCGAGCGGCAGTTGGAGTCGATCAGCGGCGTCGCGCCCGCGCGGCTCGCCGCCGACGCCCACCCCGCCTACCGCTCCGCCGGCTGGGCCCGTCGCAACGCCGGCACCCGTCCGCTGCGCACCGTCCAGCACCATCACGCCCACATCGCCTCCGTGCTCGCCGAGAACGGCTGGGACGGCTCGGTCCCGGTGCTCGGTGTCGCCTTCGACGGCACCGGCTACGGCCACGACGGCACGGTGTGGGGCGGCGAGTTCCTGCTCGCCGACTACGACGGCTTCCGCCGCCTCGCCCACCTCGCCGAGGCGCCGCTGCCCGGCGGCGACGCGGCCGTCCACCGCCCCTATCGGATGGCCCTGGCCCACCTGCACGCGGCCGGACTGCCCTGGACCGCCGGGCTGCCCTGCGTCGACGCCTGCGCCGAGGACGAACGGCGGGTGCTGGCCCGGCAGCTGGAGCTCGGCCTCAACTGCGTGCCGACCTCCAGCGCGGGCCGGCTCTTCGACGCCGTCTCCGCCCTCGCGGGCGTCTGCCAGCGCGCCCGCTACGAGGCCCAGGCCGCGATCGAGCTGGAGGCGGCCGCCTGCGCCTGGGACGGCCCCGCGCCCGAGCCCTACGCGTTCCACCTGAGCGAAGACCCCGACACGCCGTGGCGTCTCGACCCCGCGCCGGTGCTGCGCGCCGTCGTCGCCGACGTCACCGCGGGCACGGGCGCGCAGCTGATCGCGGCCCGGTTCCACGCGGGCCTCGCCGGCGCGGTGCGCGAGGTCTGCGGGCGGCTGCGCGAGCGGACCGGCGTCGGCACCGTCGCGCTCAGCGGCGGGGTGTTCGCCAACGCGCTGCTGCTGACGGCCTGTCTGCACGGCCTGCGCGCGGACGGCTTCACGGTGCTGCGGCACCGCCTGGTACCGCCCAACGACGGCGGACTGGCCCTCGGCCAGCTCGCCGTCGCGGGCCGGCTCTGAACTCTGAACGGCCCTGTTCAGCGGATGATGCGAAGCGAGGGAGAACAGCCCATGTGCCTGGCGGTGCCCGGCAAGGTCCTGTCGATCGAGGAACGGGAGGGGACCAGGATGGCCGTCGTCGACTTCGGCGGCGTCGTCAAGGAGGTGTGCCTGGAGTACCTGCCCGACCTGCAGGTCGGCGAGTACACCATCGTCCACGTCGGCTTCGCGCTGCAGCGCCTCGACGAGGAGTCGGCGCGGCAGACGCTGGCCCTGTTCGAGGGGCTGGGGCTGCTGGAGGAGGAGTTCGGCGACCAGTGGGCCATCGCCGCCAAGGCGGCCGGTGCCGACGAGCCGGCCGGCACTGACCAGGAGGCACGGGCGTGAAGTACCTCGAGGAGTTCCAGAACCCGGTGCTGGCCCGCAAGCTGCTGGACGAGATCCACGCGGTGACCACCCGCCCGTGGGCGCTGATGGAGGTCTGCGGCGGGCAGACGCACTCCATCATCCGCCACGGCATCGACCAACTGCTGCCGGAGCAGGTCGAGTTGATCCACGGGCCGGGCTGCCCGGTCTGCGTCACGCCGCTGGAGACCATCGACAAGGCCCTGGAGATCGCCTCCCGGCCGGGCGTGATCTTCTGCTCCTTCGGCGACATGCTGCGCGTGCCCGGCAGCGACCGCGACCTGTTCCAGGTCCGCAGCCGGGGCGGCGACGTGCGTGTCGTCTACTCCCCGCTCGACGCGCTGCGCGTGGCCCAGCAGAACCCCGAGCGCGAGGTCGTCTTCTTCGGCATCGGTTTCGAGACCACCGCGCCGCCCAACGCCATGACGGTCTACCAGGCCGAGAAGCTGGGCGTGAAGAACTTCAGCATGCTCGTCTCCCATGTGCGGGTACCCCCGGCGATCGAGGGCCTGATGACCTCGCCGGAGTGCCGGGTGCAGGCCTTCCTCGCCGCCGGCCACGTGTGCAGCGTCATGGGGATGGAGGAGTACCCGGAGCTGGCCGAGCGCTTCAAGGTGCCGATCGTGGTCACCGGCTTCGAGCCGCTGGACATCCTGGAGGGCGTGCGGCGCGCCGTGCTGCAGCTGGAGCGTGGCGAGCACCGCGTCGAGAACGCCTACCCGCGCGCCGTCCGCCCGGAGGGCAACCCGGCGGCGCGCCGCATGCTGGCGGACGTCTTCGAGGTCACCGACCGCGCCTGGCGCGGCATCGGCACCATCCCCGCCAGCGGTTGGCGGCTCGCGGACCGGTACCGGGAGTTCGACGCCGAGCACCGCTTCCAGGTCGGCGCCATCGCCACCAAGGAGCCGGCCGCGTGCCGGAGCGGCGAGGTGCTGCAGGGGCTGCTCAAGCCGCACGAATGCGAGGCCTTCGGCACCACCTGCACCCCGCGCACCCCGCTCGGCGCGACCATGGTCTCCAGCGAGGGCGCCTGCGCCGCCTACTACCTCTACCGCCGCCTCGGCGGCGCGACCACCACCCCCGTGGAGGCGAGCTCCGTTGGCTGACATCCTCGCGACCGACGCCGAGCAGGACCGGCCCGACTTCGCCACATTCAGCTGCCCGGCGCCGCTGCGCAACGGCGAACGGGTCGTCATGGGCCACGGTGGGGGCGGCATGCTCTCCGCCGAGCTGGTCCGCGACGTCTTCGCCCCCGCCTTCGGCGGCGAGCACCTGGCCCAGCTCGGCGACTCGGCGGTGCTGGACCTGGGCGGCGCCCGGATCGCCTTCTCCACCGACACCTACGTGGTCCGGCCGCTCTTCTTCCCCGGCGGCAGCATCGGCGACCTGGCGGTCAACGGCACCGTCAACGACCTCGCCATGAGCGGCGCCGTGCCCGCCTACCTCTCCTGCGGCTTCGTGCTGGAGGAGGGTGTCGACCTGGATACCGTCGCCCGGATCGCCGAGGCGCTCGGCGCGGCGGCCCGGCGCGCCGGTGTGGAGGTGGTGACCGGCGACACCAAAGTGGTCGAGTCCGGCCACGGCGACGGCGTCTACGTCAACACCTCCGGCGTCGGTCTGGTCGCCCCCGGCGTCGACATCCGCCCGCAGCGGGCCCGGCCCGGGGACGTGGTGATCGTCAGCGGGCCGGTCGGGGTCCACGGCATCGCCGTGATGAGCGTGCGGGAGGGGCTGGAGTTCGGCGTCGAGATCAGCAGCGACTGCGCCCCGCTGGGCGATCTGGTCCGAGTCCTGCTGGCCGCCGTGCCGGACGTGCACGTGCTGCGCGACCCCACGCGCGGCGGGCTGGCCGCCGCGCTCAACGAGATCGCCGCCGCCGCGGGCGTCGGCGTCACGGTGGAGGAGCGCGCCGTCCCGGTGCCGGCTGAAGTGGCCAACGCCTGCGCGATTCTGGGCCTGGACCCCTGGTACGTCGCCAACGAGGGCAAGCTCGTCGCCTTCGTCCCGCCCGAGCACGCCGACGCGGCCCTCGCCGCCCTGCGCGCCCACCCGCTGGGCGCGCAGGCCGCCGTGATCGGCGCCTGCACGGACCAGCACCCGGGCATGGTCGTCGCCCGCACCGGCCTCGGCGGCACCCGCGTCGTCGACCTCCCGCTGGGGGAGCAGCTGCCCCGGATCTGCTGAGCGCGGCCCAGGGCCGCGGTCGCGCGCACGCAGCGCGGCCGCGGCCCTGCGCTGTGCCGCTCGCTGGCGGCCCCGCCTCGCACCGCCGCTCGCGCCCGGCTCGCGCGGCCCGGTGCCGCCGGGGCCGAGAGGTGCGGCCCGTCGGACTGGACGGACTCCCCACGGAGCGTCGGCCGGTCGGTTACTGTGCAGTAAGCATGACGCTGCGACGGAAGGCGATCCCTGCGATGACCACCGCGAACCGCCCGCAGGCCGGACTGGCCGAGCTCGCCGACCGGCTGAGCGAGGGTCAGCTCAGTTCCCGCGAGGCCGTCGAGCTGACGCTCGCTCGGATCGAGGAGACCCAGCCGACGCTCAACGCCTTCCGCAGGGTGCGCGCCGAGGCCGCGCGGCAGGAGGCGGAGGAGGCGGACCGGCGCCTCGCGGCGGGGGAGCGGCTGCCGCTGCTCGGCGTGCCGGTGGCGATCAAGGACGACACGGACCTCGCCGGCGAGCCCACCGCGTTCGGCTGCGCCGGGGCGTTCCCGCCCCTGGCCGCCGACAGCGAGGTGGTGCGTCGCCTGCGCGCCGCCGGAGCCGTCATCGTCGGCAAGACCAACACGCCCGAGATCGGCCAGTGGGCCTTCACCGAGGGCCGCGGCTTCGGCGTCACCCGCAACCCGTGGGACCTGGAGCGCACGCCCGGCGGCTCCTCCGGCGGCGCGGCCGCCGCGGTCGCGGCCGGGGTACTGCCCGCGGCGATCGGCTCCGACGGGGCCGGCTCGGTACGGATCCCCGCCGCCTGGACGCATCTGGTCGGCATCAAGCCGCAGCGCGGCCGGATCTCCGCCTGGCCGGAGCCCGAGCCGTTCCACGGGCTCACCGTCCTCGGCCCGCTGGCCCGGACCGTCAAGGACGCGGCCCTGCTGCTCGACACGGTCGCCGGCAACGCCCCCGGGGACCCGCATCGCCCCGCGCCCGAGGCGATCCTGCCGGCGGCCGGTCGCGAGCCGGGCCGGCTGCGCATCGGCCTCTCCTTCCGCCCGGCCTGGGCGGTCCACCCGCTGCGGCTCGACCCCGAGATCCGCGCCGCGACCGTCGAACTCGCCGAGACGCTGGCCCGGTTGGGCCACGAGGTGGTCGAGGTCGAGCCCCGCTACGGCCTCGTCGGCCCGGCCCAGCTGCCGCGCGCCCTCGCCGGCATCCGGGCCTGGGCACGCCGGGTACCGGACCAGGCCCTGCTCGACCCGCGCACCCGCACCAACATCCGGCGCGGCGCGGTCCTCGGCGGCCCGGTGCTGCGCGCGGCCCGCGCGGCGGAGGCCCCGTTGCAGCGCCGGATCGGCGCGGTCTTCGACACGGTCGACGTCGTGCTGACCCCGACCACGGCCGCCCCACCGCTGCGGATCTGCGAGACGGACGACCTCGGGCCCGGCGCGCTGGACCGGGCGATGATCACCGCCTGCCCGTACGCGTGGCCGTGGAACGTCGTCGGCTGGCCGGGCGTGAACGTCCCCGCGGGCTTCACCGCGGCCGGGCTGCCGATCGGCTGCCAACTGCTCGGACCGGCCTCGAGCGAGGCCCGGCTGGTCTCCCTGGCTGCCCAGCTGGAGGCCGAGCGCCGCTGGGACCTGGTGCGTCCCCCCACCCAGGTGAAGTGAGCTAGGGCCTGCCTTGCGGCTCAGGCCGGGCCTGATCCGGCCTGAGCCACAAGGCAGGCCCAGGCACCCGCGCCGGGTAACGTGGCAGGCGGCAGCGGAGTTGCGTGCGGGAGGACGGACGTGGGGCAGAACGCCTCGGAGGGGCAGGCCCAGGGCCTGCGGTGGCTGGTGCTGGTGTACAAGATCCCGGCCGAGCCGACGCGGCTGCGCGCGGGCGTGTGGCGGAAGATCAAGGGTATGGGCGCCATCTACCTGCAGAACTCCGTCGCCGCGCTGCCGGCGAGCACCACCGCGGAGCGGGCGCTGCGCCTGCTGCGGAACGAGATCGTGGAGATGGGCGGCACCGCGTCGCTGCTGGACGCGGGCGTGCTGGGCGGCGGGTCCGAGATGGAGGACCAGTTCAACGCGGCCCGCGACGACGAGTACGAGGAGATCGTCGACCGCTGTGAGGACTTCCTCGGGCAGATCGAGAAGGAGTACCGCGCGGAGCACTTCACCTACGCGGAGCTCGAGGAGAACGACGAGGACCTGGCCAAGCTGCGCAACTGGTTCGCCAAGGTCGAGGCCCGCGACGTCCTCGGCGCCACGGGCAAGGCCGCCGGCGTCTCGGCGCTGGAGCGCTGCGCGAAGGTGCTCGACGAGTACGCGGCCCGCGTCTACGCCGAGGAGGGGGAGGGTCGATGAGCCACCCCCTCCCACGGGCGTTCAGGAACCGCTGGGAGACTTCTGCCGGGCCGCTCGGACGACGCGGAGCAGCGACAGGCCGAGCAGCAGCGCGACCGCGATCGGCAGCAGCCACCAGGCGTTGACGCCGGACCGGGTCAGACCCCAGGTGGCGGCGAGCGTCACGGCGACGCCGAGCGCGACGCGCCAGTCGTCGCCGATGACGAAGTCGTACCAGAAGCGGCCGAAGGACCGCAGGGCCGCGACGGCGCGGGAGACGGGGCTCATGTGAGGCTCCCCTCGGGTTGGGCCGCGGTGGCCTTGGCGCGGCGCAGAACGGAGGTGTAGCCGAGCGCCAGCGCGGCGACGGCCGGGACGACGACCAGCAGTGCCGCGTCCGAGCCGGGCCAGTTCGCGCCCGCGCCCTCGGCGGCCCAGAAGATGCCGAAGGCGGTGAGCATGGTGCCGACGACGAACTTCATGGTGTTCTCCGGAACCCGCGCCAGCGGCGCGCGCACCGCGAACCCGGCGACGGTCACCGCGACCACCGCGACCACGGCGCCGAGCACCGCGACGGGGATGTCGTGCTGGTTGTCGCCGAAGGTGACGACGATGAACGCCACCTCCAGCCCCTCCAGGAACACGCCCTTGAAGGACAGCGTGAACGCGTACCAGTCCTTGACGCGGCCTCGGCCGCCCTCGGCCGCGCCGGACGCCGCGGCGACCTCGTCGGCGTAGGCCTGGGACTCGTCGTGCAGCGCCTTGTAGCCCGAGCCGCGCATGACCGCCTTGCGCAGCCACTGGAGGCCGAAGATCAGCAGCAGCGCGCCGACGACCAGGCGCAGCGCGCCGAGCGGGATCTGCCCGACGGCCGGGCCGAGCGCGGCGACGGTCGCGGCCAGCACCAGCAGCGCGGCGACGGTGCCCTGCCAGGCGGAGCCCCAGTGCCGGCTGGTGCCCGCCGCCAGCACGATGGTGAGCGCCTCGACGGCCTCCACCGCGCAGGCGAGCAGGACGGTCACAAAGAGCACGAAGGTCGTCATCGGTCACCTCCAGGACGTGGGCGGGTACGGGGACGGACGGTCATGAGACCTCCACGGGTGTGCGGTTGATCGGTGTGACGGCGTCCGGCTCGGCCTGCGAGGCGGACGCGGGGTAGGCGAAGCAGCCGTCCGGGTCGACGGTGACGCGCACGCGCGTCCCGCGCGGGCGCGGCCGCCGGTCGAAGACGCCCGTCAGGCGGGTGCCGTCGCTGAGCTCCACGACGTGGTCGTAGCCACGGCCGCGGTAGGCGGTGTCGGCGACCGTCCCCGCCAGGCTCCCGGAGGGGGCGTCGGCGTCCGGGCCGCCCTCCGCGGCGAGCACGACCGCGGCCGGACGCAGCAGCAGTTGGACCGCTGCGCCGTCCTGGTGCGTGCCGATGGCGGTGGCCACCAGCGGGCCGGCCGCCGTGGCGCACAGTACCCGGCCCAGGTGCGGGGTGTCCGCGACGCGCCCGGCGAGCTCCCCGGCGAGGCCGGTGAAGCGGGCCACGAAAGGGCTGGCGGGACGCTGGTAGACGTCCTCGGGGGAGGCGAGCTGCACCAGCCGGCCCTGCTCCAGTACGCCGACGGTGTCGGCGAGCGCGAAAGCCTCGGCCTGGTCGTGGGTGATGTAGACGACGGTCGCGCCGCTCTCACGGGTCAGCGTCGCGATCTCGACGCGCAGCCGCTCGCGCAGGTCCGCGTCGAGGTTGGACAGCGGCTCGTCGAAGAGCAGCAGGCCGGGCTCGGCCACCAGGGCGCGGGCCAGCGCGACGCGTTGCTGTTGCCCGCCGGAGAGCTGGTGCGGGTAGCGCTCGGCGTGCTCGCCGAGGCCGACCCGCGTCAGCGCGCTCGCCACCTTGGTGGCGGACTCCTCGCGGCCGGGCCGCCGCCTGCGCAGCGCGTAGCCGACGTTGCCGGCCGCCGTCATGTGCGGCCACAGCGCGTAGTCCTGGAAGACCATCGCCAACTCGCGCTTGTCCGGCGGCAGGTGGGTGCGGCCCTCGGCCAGGGTCCGCCCGCCGAGCCGGATGCTGCCCGCGTCGGCCCGTTCGATGCCGGCCAGGCAGCGCAGCAGCGTGGTCTTGCCTGAACCCGAGGGGCCCAGCAGCACCAGGAACCGTCCCGGCTCGACCGCGAAGGAGACCTCGTCGAGCACACGGGTGGCGCCGAAGGACTTGCTGAGCCCCGCCACGTGCAGGGTGCCGGTCGTGCCGGTCGTCTCGGCGCCACTCATGTCAGCGGCTCTCATGTCAGGGCCTCCAGGCTTCGGGCGGCGGGCAGGAACAGGCGCAGCGCGCCGAGGACGAGGCCGATCAGGACGAGCGCGCCCGCGACCACCAGCACGGTCATCGCCGCTCCCGCGCCCAGGTCGTAGCCCTGCAACTGCCGGGTGACGGCCACCGACAGCGGCTCCTGGCCCGGCGGGGCGAGCAGTTGCGACACCGGCAGCTCCAGCAGCGTGCCGCAGAAGGCGATCAGCCAGGCCCACACCAGCGAGCCGGCCACCAGCGGCAGCACCGCCCCGGCCCACGCGGCCACCGGACGGCGGCCGTGGATCCGGGCCGCCCACAGCAGCGAGTCGCTGACCTGCCCGAGCGGACCGGACAGCAGTCGGGCGGCCGACGGCAGCGCCCCGGCCAGGTAGCCGAGCACCAGCAGCGCGGTCGTCCCGTAGAGATCGATGCCGAGGGACGAGGCGAACGGCAGGTTGTAGGTGAAGATGTAACCGCTCGCCAGCAGCACGCTCGGCAGCGCGATCGCGGCGAGCAGCAGCAGGTCCAGCAGGCGGCCGGCCCGGCCGCCGCCCTGGCGGGCCAGCGCCCGTCCGGCCACCGCGCCCAGCACCACGGCGGCGCAGGCGGTGATCGCCGCGAGGCGCGCCGAGTAGCCTAGCGCCGACGTCATCTCGCCCGAGCGCAGCACATGGCGGAAGTTCGCGAGCCCGAGGGACGCCGCGCTGACCCTGCCGCCGGACGGCAGCAGCGAGGCCGCCGCCGCGCCGAACGCCGGCACACCGGCCGCGAGGACGAAGAAGGTGCCGACACCGGCCAGCGCCGCCGTCTGCCGGAGCGCGCCCAGCCGGGTGCGCCGGGCCGGGCGGGTGCGTCCGGAGAGCACCTGGTAGCTGCGGCCGCGCAGCGAGCGCCGCTGTGCCAGCAGCGCCAGCCCGACCAGGGCCAGCAGCAGCCAGCCCATCGCCGAGGCGAGCGGGAAGTCGGCCGGGAAGGTGGCGATGGACTGCTCCATCGCACCGGTCAGCAGCGGGAAGTCGCCCTGCGAGGCGAGCGTCGCGGCCACGCCGTAGTCCGAGACCGACTCGGCGAAGACGATCGCGAACGCGGCCCAGAGCGCGGGGGCCAGCATCGGCAGCAGCACCCGGGCGGTGGCCAGACGGCCGCCGCCGTGCGTGCGCGCGGCGTCCTCGAACTCCCGGCCCAGGCCCCGCAGCAGCGCGGTGACGGCCAGATACGCGAACGGCACCCCGCGGGAGGCGAGCACCCAGATCACCCCGGCGGGTCCGAAGACCGCCGAGCGCAGCCAGACCGGGTCCTGGCCGAGCAGCCGGTCCAGCACGCCCTGCGGCTCCACCAGCCAGGTCCAGCCCAGCGATTCGAGGTAGGAGGGTGCGAGCAGCAGCGCCCACAGCAGCAGCCGCCACAGGCCCCGCCCCGCGAGCGTGGTGCGCTCGGTGAGCCAGGCGAGCGCCACGGCCACGGCGGTGGCCAGCAGCGCCGCACCCGCGCCGACGGCGAGGGAGTCGAGCAGCGCGTGTGCGGTCCATCCCGAGAGCACCTGCTGGAACGGTGCGAGGGTGAACCAGGCGTCGCCCTGGGCGAAGAGCCGGGGCGAGACGGCGACCAGCAGGAACCCGGCGACGGGGAGCAGCAGCACCGCGGCGAACAGCCCCCAGGGCAGCAGCCGCAGCGTGGCCACGGCCTGCGGCCTGACGGCCCGTCCGACCCGGGCGAGCCCTCCCGGCGGGGAGCCCCGGTCCGGGCGCGCGGTGGCGACCGGTCCGGGGGTGAGCGTCGTGTCGGTCATGGATCAGTGGACGATCGTGTTGGTGAACCAGGTGTTGACGGTGCCCTCCTTGGGGCCCCAGACGTAGGGGTCGATCGCCTGGGTGGGCACCGAGTCGAGCGCGGGCAGCTCCGGGTCGGGGGAGACGCCCTGGACGATCGGCCAGTAGAGCGAGTCGCCGTTGCGGTCGCCGGTCAGCATGACCTTCTGGCCCTGGGCGCTGAGCACGAAGGTCGCGAACTTCTCGGCCTCGGCCCGCTCCTGCGCGGACGCCTTGGCGTCGATGCCGATGACGCTCGGCAGCGAGGTGACCTTGGGCAGGTAGGCGGTCTTGATGGCCTTGTCCTTGATCCCGGCGGCGATGCCGGCGGAGCTCTGGATCAGGGCGACCTTGATCTGGCCGGTCTGCAGCGCGTGCAGGGTGTCGCCGTTGGTCTGGAACACGTGCAGGCCGTTGGACTTGAGCGAGCTGTAGAACGCCTGGCCCTGGCTGTCGCCGCCGAGCTGGTCGAACATGCCGGCCACGAACGGGTAGGTCGGGCCGGAGACCGCGGGATCGTTCATGCCGATCGCGCCCTTCCACGCCGGGGCCAGCAGGTCCTGCCAACTGGTCGGCGGGTTCGGGGTCTTGGCGGAGTCGTAGACCAGCGCGGCGGTGACGGTCAGCCCGGTGGGGACGTAGCTGTGGTCCTTCGGCACGACGGCCTGACCGGCCGCGTTCAGCTGCGCGTCCGGCTGGAAGCCCTTGACCAGCATGTTCGCCTGGTCCAGCGCGGCGAACGCCTCGTCGCCGTCGACCCAGAGGACGCCCCACTGGGGGTTGGCCCGCTCGGCCTGGACCCGCGCCAGCAGCGGACCGGTGCTGTCGTCGACCAGCTTGGTGGGGATGCCGGTGGCCTTCTGGAACGCGGTCACCATGGCCTGGTCGTAGCCCTGGGCCGAGTACACCACCAGCGGCACGGGCGCCCCGGCGGCGACGACGTCGTTGCCGCCCGAGGCGGAGCTCTGGCCTGATCCACACGCCGAGACCACGGCCATCACCAGCCCTGCGGCGGCGGCCACGCCGACCATCCGTCTACGCGCGCCCACAGCGGTTCGAAGAGACATGTTCGCTCCAGCACATGTAAAAAGTAACAGTGGTTAGAACCGTGGAGCAACGGGCCAAACGGAGAAGCGGACTCCGGCCAACCGCGCATGAACGCGTGGCGAACAGGCGGACGCGCTCGCCGGCCGTGGGCCGGGCGAGCGTAGCGGTCCCGCCTGTGGGCACGACGATCGGCCCCCGCCGGGGACGGGCAGGGGCCGATCGGGGGCCGTGGACGGCCTGGTCAGCGCCGCACGAGGCGCTTGCGCAAACGACGGAGCCGGGGCCACCGGCGGGGGAACAACAGGGCGGCCTGCTCGGTGCGGGTCTCGGCCCAGTGGCTCAGCGCGTACACGTTGAAGGTCAGCCCCGCCGCGGCGGCGAGCTGGGCGAGGTTGCCGGGTTGGGCGTGCAGGCCCAGGGGGGAACGGGCGAGGAGATAGCCGTCACGGTCCAGGTGGAGCAGTCGGTCCTGCGGGGTGAGCCAGACCAGCTCGGCCACGCCGTCCGGGTGGTCGTCGTCGGCCAGCGGGACGACGCGGACCCGGCCCCGGGCGTCGCCCGCGACCAGGGTCTCGCCGTCCCAGTGCAGGTAGGGCCCCTTGTGGCGTTGGCGGGCCCGGGAAGGCGCGGTGCACTTGCCCGCGGAGCGGGCGCCCGCGGGTTTGTGGAGCGTCGGGCGTGGGCGCCCCGACGCGCCCAGGTCCGCGTCGAAGTCGGCGATGCCGCCGGGGACGGGGTCGGGGACGAACCGCACGTAGCGCCGACGGAACGGCTTGGGCCGGTACAGCGCCTCCGCGGTGCGCGCCGCACGGACCGCCCGGCGGATCGGGGCGGGCCAGAGCAGCCACAGCAGCGGGTCCAAAGCAGCCACGGGACGAGCGCGAGCAGCAGCAGGTCCCGGCCGACACCGGCGGCCGTGTGTGCGGCTCCCGGCGCGTTGTGCCAGTGGGACCACTAGTTGAACGCCAGCGCGCCGCACGCCCCGAGCAGCAGCAGGACCGAGGCGCGCCGGCAGACGCGCCGATGCAGGTCGCGCAGCCGCAGCGCGTCCGGAAGGCCCTCCTCGGGCGCCCGCCAGAGCGGCAGGGTGGCGGCCAGCACCAGGAACGGTGCCGAGCCGTCGTGCCAGAACTTCTGCTGGTCGGAGTTGACCGGACCGGCTCCGCCCCAGTCCTGGCCGAGCAGTGGCACCCCCGGGAGCGCGACCAGCAGCTGCGCCAACCGCCACCGCCACCGGCGCACCCGCGCCAGTCGACCCCGCAGCGACATCCCCGCGATACCGAAACCCCCGCCGAACACCCGTTCCGCACCTCTCCCTCGCCTTGGGCCCGCCTGCCTCGGAGGGATTATCCGCCCCGGCTCAGGCGGGCAACAGCAGCGGATCGAGCAGCGGCCGGTAGCGGGCGACGACCTCGTCCGGGGTGAGCCGGGTGAGCGCGTCCGCCTGCACCATGGCGAGCAGCGCGCCGAGGCCGAGCAGCACGCCGACCGCCAGCTCGGCACGGAGCGCCCGGTCCGGGCCGGAGAGGCGGGCCGCCAGGCCGTCGACCACCGAGGTCTTGAAGTCGGCGCGGGCCTGTGCACCCCGGTCCTCGTGCTGGCGGGAGAAGGCGATGCGCAGGATCGGGTCGCGCGCCTCGCCCTGCTGCACGGCCAGCACGTGCAGCACCATGTGCTGCGAGAGCTCCTCGAGCGGGGCGTCCAGCAGGGCCGCGGCGTCGTCCGCGAAGGAGAACACCCGCTGGAACAGCTGCTCCTTGTTGCCGAAGTACTTGATCACCAACGCCGCGCTGACGCCGGCCCGTTCGGCGATCGCGCCGATCGTGGTGTCGGCGTAGGCGTGCCGGCCGAAGCAGTAGCGGGCCGCGTCGAGGATGGCGGTGCGTCGGGCCTCGGGGTCCCGCTGGCGCGTCATGCCGGGCCGTCCTTTCCACGGAGCAGGGTGCTGCCCGCGCACGTTATCAGCGCCACCGCTCCGGCCAGCGCGAACGCGATCTGATAACCCCTCAGCGTGCCGCTGCCGAGCGCCTGGGCGACGGCGGCGCTGCACAGCGCCTGGCCGACCGTGCGCATCAGCACGTTGATGCCGTTCGCGGCGGCGGTGTCCGCCGCCGGGACGGCGGCCATCACGAGCAGCGGCAGCGCCGAGTAGACCAGTGCGGTGCCGACGGAGACCACCGCGGAGCCGACCAGCACCGCCCACAGCGCCCGGCTGTCGGCGATCCGCACCAGGTACCCGAGGGTGATCACCGCGCTGCCGGCCGCCAGCGTGGCGCGCGGGCCGCGCGCCCGGGAGAAGCGCGCCGAGACCGGCGCGAAGGCGACCATGACCAGCCCGCTCGGCAGCAGGCACAGCCCCGCGGCCGCGACCGACAGGCCGAGGCCGAAGCCCGTGCCGCGCGGTTCCTGGACGAGCTGCACGGTCACCAGCGAGTTGGCGTAGAAGGAGAAGCCGGCCAGGAGCGCGGCCAGGTGGGGGAGCAGCACACCCCGACGGGCCGTCAGCCGCAGGTCCACCAGCGGCCGCCCGGTTCGTAGCTGGCGGCGGCCCCAGAAGAGCAGCAGCGCGACGGCCGCCACCGCGCACCCGAGCAGCCGGGCGCTGCCCCAGCCCCACGCCGTCCCCTGGGAGACCGCGAGCAGCAGCGCGGTCAGCCCGGCGGAGAGTCCGAGGGCGCCCAGCCAGTCGAAGCGTGTGTCGCGCCGCCCGGCCGGGGGTTCGTCGGCCGGCACCAGCCAGGCGACGCCTGCCAGGGCCGCGGCGGAGACGACGGCGGTCGCCCAGAACATCCAGTGCCAGTCGAAGCGCTGCACCAGCAGCGCCGCCAGCGGCAGGCCGAGCGCGGCGCCGATGCCGACGGTGGAGCTCATCAGCGCCACCCCCGACCCGACCCGCTCCCGCGGCATCCGGCTGCGCAGCAGGCTGATCGCCAACGGGATCACCCCGGCGCCCGCGCCCTGCACCGCGCGAGCCGCGATCAGCAGTCCCAGGGTGCTGGTGAGCGGGCAGGCGAGCGAGCCGAGGGTCAGCAGCGCGAGCGAGAGCACCATCATCCGGTGCCGCCCGTAGAGGTCGCCGGCCCGCCCGAGCAGCGGCGTCGCGACGGCGCCGGCCAGCAGCGTGGCGGTGACCAGCCACCCCACATCGGTGGCGGACGCCCCGGTCAGGCGCGGCAGCGACGGGAGCAGCGGCACGATCGACGTCTGCACGAGCGTGGCGGCCACCCCGGAGAAGGCCAGCACCCCCAGCGTCCTCGGCCCGGCGGACGGATCCGGCGAAACGGCGGCGCCGGGGCGCGCGGGAGCGACAGCGGTCACGGGAGTCCCCCACAGTTGGTGAATGGCTATTCACTACCGTAGTGAATAGCCATTCACCAATGCAAGGCGGCGCGTGAGCGTAGGGTGGCCGGGTGAGCGAAGACACCTGGGCCGCGCTGGCGGACCAGTTCGCCGACGGGGCGTACGCCACCGTGAAGGGGCGGGTGCGCACCTATGTGATGCACCGCCAGCTGCTGGAGCAGCTTCCGCCGGCGCCCGCGACCGTGCTGGACGTCGGGGGCGGGGCCGGGCACCAGTCGTTCCCGCTCGCCCGGGCCGGTTACGAGGTGACGCTGCTCGACTCCTCCGCGGCGATGCTGGACAAGGCACGGCGGCGGCTCGACCGGCTGCCCGCCGAGGTGCGGGCGCGGGTGACGTTCGTCCAGGCGGACGGCGAGAGCGCTGAGGCCGCAGTGGGCGGGCGACGCTTCGACGCGGTGCTCTGCCACGGCGTGCTCGGCTACCAGGAGGACCCCGAGCCGCTGGTCGCGCAGCTGTGCCGGTGCGTGGCGGACGGCGGCCTGGTCTCGATCATGGCGGGCAACGCCCGTGCGAGCGCGGTGCGTCCGGCCATGGAGCAGCGCTGGGAGGACGCGCTGGCCGCGTTCGACGCCCGGGCCGAGGTCGGGGTGCTGGGCGTGCCGACCTGGGGCAACACGGTCGAGGGCGTCAGTGCGTTGCTGCGCGCCCGCGGCGTGGAACCGGTGCAGTGGTACGGGGTCTGGCTCTTCGTCGACTGGCTCGAGTTCGGCGGCGTCGAGCTGGACCCGGCCGACGAGAAGCGCGTGCAGGCGACGGCCGCCGTCGAACTCGAGGCGAGCCGGCGCGACCCCTATCGCGGGCTCAGCCGGGTCTTCCACCTCGTCGGTCGCCGGGCGGACTGAGCGACGTCTGGCGCGTCACTTGGCGTAGACGGCGACGAAGTCGCGGGTGGCCTGGGTGTAGTAGCGGTCCGCGGCCTCGCCGAAGTCGAGCATGTTGGTGGGCTTCGGATCGGCCGGGTTCGCGGACGCGTCGTAGCTCATGAAGGAGGGCCAGGCGCCGTTCATGTCCAGCGGCATGGCCCGCACCGCGCCCGCGTGCTGCATCAGCT
This sequence comes from Streptacidiphilus pinicola, assembly GCF_003258295.1. GTDB lineage: Bacteria > Actinomycetota > Actinomycetes > Streptomycetales > Streptomycetaceae > Streptacidiphilus > Streptacidiphilus pinicola. The sequence continues at coordinate 174,532 of NZ_QKYN01000008.1, forward strand.
CGGCCAGGGTCCGGGCGGAGAGCGCCTGCCCGACGACCATGATGATGTCGCCGTTCGCCGTCACGCCGACGCCGGAGCGCTCGACGTACTTCTTCCCCTGGTAGGCCCAGCCGTACTGGTAGGGCACGTCGATGTCGCCGGCCAGCCGCCCGCCGTCGACCATCAGCGTCAGGCACTGCCGCACGCCCACCACGTCCGGCGTCATCCGCACGTCGCGCCCCCAGGTGCCGATCCGGATGGAGCCGTCGCGGTAGAAGACCTCCGAGGCGGCCCCGTCGCGCAGGGTGGAATCCGTTCGGCCGTCGAGGTAGAAGCCGCCCTTGGAGGTGCCGTCGGTGATCCGGAAACCGCCGTTCCAGGTGGCGATCAGGCCGGTGCGCTGCCCGACGGGGATGGTCGGCGGGACGGCGAAGGAGCCGCCGGGCTCGCGGAATCCGGGGTGCAGGAAGAATGTGGCGTGGGCGGCGCTGATCCAGGCCACCGCGGCCTCGTAGGAGGAGTGCTCGGCGTCCGGGCGCACATAGGTGCCCTGGACCAGCGGCAGGCCGTGGTAGCTGACGAGCGTGCGCCACACGCCCTCGCCGGGCAGCCGCGGGCTGATGCTGGTCGGCATGGGGGCGCGCAGCGGCACCGGGCCGCCGGGCACGGCGCTCTGGGTCGCCCGCATCCGGGCCAGCTCCGCCGCCGAGAGCGAACCGCCGACGCGCGGTGGGTTCAGCGCGTACTGCCAGTCCTCCAGCTGGTTGATCATCAGGCCCAGGTGGTGGTCGCGTCCCCACTCGGCGAGGCGGGCCTCGACGCCGTCGCGGCCGGGGTACGTCAGCGCCTGGCCGATCGACCAGCCCAGCCAGCCCGCGCAGACCAGGCCCACCGCCAGCGCGCTGCGGGTGACGAGCCGCCGGCGCCGGCGCTGGGAGGGCGTCAGATCCCGCTTGTGCTTCCACGGCAGCAGCCGACGGCGCCGTCGGCGCGTTCGCCCGAGGGCGGAGGCGGAGGAGGCGGCCGAGCCGGAGGTGGGATCGGCGGGGGCGTCGGGGAGGACGTCCGCGTCGTGGTCGGTCATGGCGATTCCCTCGGAGCCGGCCGGGGCGGACTCGGTGTGGATCGGATCATCTGACAATGTGTATGCATCACCAGTCATGACGATCCGTCACGCGCCCGCGCCGTGAATCACCCGCACGCAGGCGCGTGCGGGCAGCCGCTCCCCGAAGGCTTGGGCTGCAGCACCGGCGCCGTGCTCCCGAAGACCGGGTGGTCGCTGGACTGCTGGATCCGCGCCGCCGCCAGGCGGATGCCGGGCAGCGCCGCGTACAGGGTGGAGCCGGGGCAGTAGGTGCAGTCGGCGTCGGTGTGGCCGGAGACCACCGCGAAGCCCGCCCGGCTGCCCGCCTGGTAGCGGCTGTCGGAGTCGCTGCAGGTCAGCGTCGTGGAGGCCTGGGCGGCGACGCCGTGCAGGCTCAGCTTCCAGGCGGCGAGCGCGGCGATCGACCGCAGCATCGCCGGCGTCGGGGACGCGCCGTCGGTGAACGTGCCGATGGCGGCGATCCCCGCGGTGCGCTGGTTGAAGCCGCTGCAGTGCGCGCCGATCACCGGCCGGTCCACCCCGCCGTGCCGGCCCTCGTAGACGGTGCCGAACCGGTCGACCAGAAAGTTGTAGCCGATGTCGTCCCAGCCGCGCCGGCCGGTCTGGTCGTCGTGGATGCTCCAGATGATGCTGGGCACGTCCGCGAGCCCGTAGTCGTTGCCGCTGTCGGTGTGGTGGACGAAGACCGCCTTCACCACGTCCGCGTAACGCGGCGGCGGCAGCGGGCGGGTGGGCGCGACGGTGTCCCAGTCGGCGCGGCGGACGATCGCGGGCTGTGCGGCGACCCACTTCAGGCCCACCGGGTCGGTCCAGACCCGTGCGGGGGCCCGGTCCGGTCCGACGGCCGCGGAGGCCCGGGCCAGCGCCGCGGTGACGCCGCCGAGCAGGGTGATCTGGGCTGCCCGTCGCAGGATCAGCCGCCGTTCGACGTGCATGGGCACGAAGATAAGCATGATTGTCGCGTCGGGCGTCGACGGGTGATCGGCGTGTCGTGTCCCCGTCGGCCATTCGACGTAGCCCGCATCCCGGGCCCGTCGCCCGGGATGCCGGAACACCCACGTCGCCGACACCCCGGGTGAGGAGTCGCGAGTTCACCTGTCCATGCCTCGCGACACGGGGCTCCGGCCGCTCAAAGCGGAGTCCCCGCAGTGACCACGTACCCCCGCCGGCCTGCGGAAATCATGTCGCTGAGGGTGGCGGGTCGTGCGGCGAGGGTCACCCCCCCCCTCTGCGGTCCGCCCCCGGGGGGCTCAGCGCCAGCCGTTCACCAGGTGCACGCCCGCCAGGGCGACGAGGAGTCCGGTGCAGAGCGCCGCGGCGAGCAGCCCCCATCGTCGGCCGCGTCCGGCCACCGCGTCACGGCGCAGCTCGGAGCCGAGCAGGCCGGGGAGCCGCCACAGGTGCACCAGCACGTGGAGGCCCATCGCCAGCAGCCAGAGGTAGAACGACGCCTTGTGCAGGAAGAGCACCTGGCTCGCCGGCTCGCTGCGGCCGAGCAGGGCCAGCGTGATGCCCGTGGCCAGCACCGCCGTGGACAGCAGCACCACCATCGGGCCGAGCAGGCGCAGCGGCAGCGCGGGCGTGCCCTGGCGTCGGTAGGCGGGCGCGCCGGTGTAGTAGCGGTAGGCGCGGTAGCCGGTCGAGCCGATCTTCAGCGCGACCGGGCCGGTCAGCAGCAGGCCGACGAAGAAGTGCACGGTCAGCAGCCGCGTCAGGGACAGGATGGTGAGGCCCTGGACGGCGAAGAGGACCAGCAGCACCGTGCCGGTGGCGGCCGTCAGCCGTTCGTTCCCCTCCGGTCCGCGCGCTTGGCGCTGCTCCTGACGGGACACGGCGGCGGGAGCTGTGATCACCGGGGCTTCCTTCCGGGCGGTGCGCAGGGCCCTGCGGGCAGGGCTCGGAACTCGTGCGGAGAGTCTGCATGATCGGTGACTAAGAACTCGTTCAGTACCGCACGGGCACAATGCCCGGACGGACCGGTCGTCAGGCCCGGTGGTCAGGCCCGGTGGTCAGGAAGGCCGCCGGTCCAGCCGCAGCGCCAGCACCGGGCAGGCCGCGACGGCGCGGCGCGCGTGCGCCGCCAGTTCCGGCGGAACCTCGGCCGAGTGGACGACCGGAAAGCCCCACTCGTCCAACGACAGCAGCTCCGGCAGCAGTTCGGCGCAGGCGCCGTGGCCCTCGCAGGCGATCCGGTCGAGGCGCAGCGAGAGGTCACGCGATCGGGTGAGTGCCATCGGGGATCACCTCCACTCGTCGGGGCCCGGGACCGGGCCTGTCGGCACGTCCAGTACGGGCGGGTGGTCGACGGCCGGGCAGGGACCGAAGCGCAGGTGGTGCCCGACGTCCGCGGCGAAGGTCCGCAGCGCGGTCGCGGCGAACCGGGAGGCGCCGTCCGGGTGGCGGCAGGCGCCGCGGCCGGCCAGCAGGCCCACCCGGCGCTCCAGCCGGTGCAGGCCGTCGGCGTCGAGCCGGCCGTGGGCCAGCGCGGCGAAGTCCTCCGCCACCGCCGGGAGCCCGAACCGGCACGGTCCGCACTGCTGGGCGCCGTTGCGGGCCAGGAAGCCCAGCACCGACGCGGTCTCGGCGAGCCCGCAGGCCCGCTCGGGCAGCGCGACGAGCACGCCCGCGCCGGGACCCGCGCCCAGCTCGGCCAGAGCCTGCTTGGTGAACCGGGCCGGCAGCGCGGTCGCGGCCGGCAGCCAGCTCCCGAAGAAGCCGCCGACCAGCACCGCGGAGAGCCGCTCGCTCGGACCGCCGCCGTAGGCCAGCAGCCGTCCCAGCTCCGCGCCCATCGGCGCCTCGTAGACGCCCGGGTGGCGCACCGCGCCGCCGAGGGTGACCAGCGTCGTGCCGGGCGCGTCGGGCGCGCCCGCCTCCCGGTACCAGGCCGGGCCGTAACGGGCGATCAGTGCCAGCTGGGCGAGGGTCTCCACGTTGTCGATCAGCGTCGGACGCTTGCCGACGCCCTTCTCGAACGGGCGCGGCGGCGTGGCCGTCGGCCGGGCGTCGCCGCCGTTCAGCCAGGCGACCAGCGCGCTCTCCTCGCTGGAGACGTAGTGGTGCGGCAGCTCGTGCAGCTGGACCGGCACCGGGTCCAGACGGTGACGCTCGCGCTCGGCCAGCGCCGCGCGCAGCTCGTGCACCTGGTCCTGCCGGGTGCGGGCCACGCACAGGTGCGCCTCGCGAGCGCCCACCGCCTGCGTGGCGAGCGCGATCCCGTCCAGCACCAGGTGCGGCGCGAGCTGCAGCAGCGTCGCGTCCTTGGCGCTGGCGGGCTCGCTCTCCATGGCGTTGGCGACGACCACGGCGGAACCGCGGCCGTCGGCGACCGCCTGCAGCTTGCGCGCGGTGGGGAAGGCGGCTCCGCCGCGACCGGTCAGGCCGGCCTCCTCGACGGCGCGGACGAGCGCCGAGGAGTCGCCGCGCCGGGCGACCCGGTCGAGCGGGGCCGGGCCGAACCGGTCCAGATGGTCCGTCAGGTCGGCCGCGCGGCCGGTGGTGAACCAGCCCGCCAGCAGTCGCGTCCCGTGCGGGCCGGGCGCGGAACCGTCGGTGGTGACGGCCGGCATCGGCCGGGTGGACTCGTGGACGCTCTCGGCGGTCATCGCGGCACTCCCGTCGTCAGCGGCACCGATACGGGCGCCGGGCCCTCCGCGCGGTGCGACCAGCCGGGGGCCAGCGGGCCGACGTGCAGGAACGCGACCAGCGCCAGCGGCACCGCCAGGGTGGCCAGGCCCGCCAGGACGCGGACCGGGGTGTGGCCCGGTCCGGCGCGGAACAGGCGCCACCAAACGGCGAGCACCACGACGCCCAGGCAGCCGAGGTAGAGCGCGAGCTGCAGGGTGTCCTTGGTGTCCGTCCCGGTTCCGGCCGCGTGGAAGACGGCGATCGGCCAGGAGCCGTAGGCCAGCCAGTGGATCGCCTTCCAGCGCCGCTGGCCGATGCGCAGGCGCAGCCCGGCGGTCGCGCTGGTGATCGAGACGGCCAGCAGCAGGTCGAAGGCGACCGTGCCGAGACCGAGCCACAGCGTGCGGTAGCCCGAGGTGAACGGCACCAGCGTGATCCACCAGCCGAGATGGACGAAGGTGTCCAGGATCGCGGTGACGATGTGGATCGCGAGGAAGACCAGGGTCAGCACGGCGAGGTTGCGGTGCAAGTTGGTGATCTCGAACCGGGCGATGCTGCGCGGCGCGTGGCGTCCGCCGACGGCGATGCCGAGCGCGACGGTGAGCGTCAGCAGCACCAGCGCGACGGTGCCGCCCGCGCGGGTGGCGTACCAGAGCGGGCTCGGCGCCGTGCTCGCGGCGAGCAGGGCGGTGGTGGGGGTCATGCGGCACCTCGGTGGTTCGGTGGGCCGCCGGCGGGCGCGTCCTCGGGCCAGCCGCCGACGCGGACCACGCCGCCGTCCTCGTGGGCCAGCCGGGCGGGCAGGCCGGCGTGCCGCAGCATGGTCGGCGCCTCGGTGCCGAGGATCATGGCCGCGGTGGCGGCGGTGTTCGCGGCCGCACAGGAGGCCGCCGCGACGCTGACGGTGCGCCAGCAGGCGGCCGGATTACGGCCGGTGCGCGGGTCGACGATGTGGTGCAGGCGCTGCCCGCCGCGCTGCCAGGCCCGCACGGCGGTGCCGGAGGTGGCCAGGCCGCCACCGTGCACGGCCACGACGGGGGAGTCGGCGGCGGGCGCTCGGTGGTCGTCGGCGACGGAGACGCGCCAGCCGCCCTCGGGGGTCTCGCCCGCGACGGCGAGGTCGCCGCCGAGGTTGACCAGCACGCCGCAGCGCACGGCCGCGGCGATCCGCCGCGCGGCGCGGTCGGCGGCCCAGGCCTTGGCGGTCGCGCCGAGGTCGAGCGCGACCCCGGCGGGCAGCACCAGCCGGCGGCGCGCGGAGTCCCACTCGACGCTGCGGTACCCCGGCGCGGGGGAGGTCGCGGGGGAACCGAGCTGTTCGGGGCGGATCGAGGCGAAGGTGCGGTCGTAACCGAGGCCGATCACCGAGGCGCCGACGGTCGGGTCGACCAGCCCGCCGCTCTCGGCGGCGGCCTGCCAGGCCACGTCCAGCGCCTCGGCCAGCAGCGAGCCGACGACGACGGCGGCGCCGCCGGCTCCGGCGGCCGCGGCGACCAGATTGGTGCGGGACAGCTCGGAGTCACTGCGGAAGCGGCTGCAGGCGGCGTCGATCGCGGCCAGCTCGGTGTGCAGCAGGCGCAGCGCCGGGGCGATCCGGGTCGGATCGGTGACCAGCAGATGCGCGGTGGTCCCGAACACCGGGAAGCTCGCCTGCCCCGGCTCGGGCGCGGGCCGGCGCTCGCTCGTATGGTGAGGGGTGCTCATGAGCCCCCCGTGGTGGTGTGGGTCGGCTGCGGCACCGGGGCCGGCGGCGGGGGCGCGACGGTCGTGGGCGGCGCCGCGACCGGGGTCGGCGGCACGTACGGCGCGGCGGTGGTGCGCGCCGGGGCCGGCACGTACGCGTGGGTGGGGGGCGCCGACGGGCGGTGCGTGGTCGGCGCCTGCGAGGGCGTGACCGACGGCTTCGGCGAGGCCGACTGGCCGGCGGCGGTCTTGGACGGGGTGGCCGACGGCGTCGAGGGTGAGGGGCTCGGCGTCGTCGTGCCGGTGGTGGAGCCGCTCGTGGTGGAGGCCTGGGCATAGCCGGTGGCCAGCGCGACGGATCCGACCGCCGCCGCGGCGGTCACCCAGCGGGTCGCGCTGCCGACACGGCGCACGGAGCGGTCACGGCGGTGTGCGCGGGACCGGGCGGCGGGCTGCTCGGGCGAGTCCATCCTGGCGTCTCCTCCGGTCGGTGGCGGCACACAGCGTGCCGGGTGTGACCAGACTGCACAACCGGGTCCCGGGATTTCGGTTCAGGACTTACTAAGAACCGGTAAGCATCGGTGCGCGGACGCGGATCACCCGTTCGGCCGGTTATGGGGTGTTCTGGGCGTCCCCGTCGGCCGCCGGGCCGCTGCTCTTCTCGCTGCCCCTCTCGCCGCTCTTCTCGGCGCTCCTCTCACCGCGCTGCGGCCGGCGCTCGCGACGGAACGGACGCGTCTCCGCCGGGCCCGCAGGCAGCGAGAGCCGCACGGTGAGACCGCCGCCCGGGGTCTCCTCCAGCGTCGCCCGGCCCCCGTTCGCGGTGACCAGCCGGTGCACGATGGCCAGCCCCAGACCCGTCCCGCTCTCCCGCCCGGTGTCGAAGCGCCGGAAGGCCCGTTCCCGCGCCGCCGCGTCCATGCCCGGCCCGTGGTCGACCACGGCGAGCTCGACGCCCGCGCCCTCCGGGTCGCGCCGGGTGCGGATCTCGACGCGCCCGCCCGCGGGCGCCGCCTCCAGCGCGTTGGCGAAGAGGTTGTCCAGCAGCTGCTCCAGATCGCCCGGCCCCACCGAGGCGGTCAGCCCGGCCGGGCCGCGCGCGGTGAAGCCGATCTCGCGCTCCTCGGCCACCGGCTCCCACGCGGCGATCCGGTCGGCGACCACCCGGTCCAGCCGCACCGAGGTCTGCCGTGGCACCGCGTTCTCAGCGCGGGCCACCGCGAGCAGACCGTCGACCATCCGCGACAGCCGCGCGATCTCCTCCTGCGCCCCGGCCAGCTCCTGCGCGGTGTCGCCCTCCGCGTCGGCGGCCAGCAGGTCCAGCCGCAGGCGCAGCGCGGTCAGCGGCGTGCGCAGCTGGTGCGAGACATCGGCGATGACGGCGCGGTGCCCGTGGATGAGGTTCTCGGTCCGGGCGGCCATGGCGTTGAACGTGGCCGCGAGCCGCCGCACCTCCGGCGGGCCGTTCGTCACCGTGGCGCGGGCGCCGAGGTCGCCCTCGCCCAGCCGCGCGGCCGCGCCGTCCAGCGCGACCAGCGGCTGCCCCACCCAGCGGGCCAGCCGGTTCGCCACGAACAGGGCCGCGCCCAGCGCGCCCAGCGCGCAGAGGGTGAGCCAGCCCCAGACGGTCAGCAGCTGCTGGTCCAGGCTGTCGGTCGGCCTGGAGTAGATGAGGACGCCGGCGGGCGGGTTCGTGTCGCCGATCGGGAGGGCCATGGTCAGCCGGTCGCCGTTCTGCCCGGTCTGCGGCCGGCCGTCGCGCAGCACGTCCGCGGCCGCCGAGGGCGGCAGCGCGCTGTCCTGGCAGGCGGTGGAGAGGATCAGCGTGCCGTGCCGGTCGTAGACGAGCGCGCAGTCGCCGTGCTGTCCCGCGTTCGCGACCTGCTCGGCGGCCTCCTGGTCGGGCTTGTTGTCGGAGAGGTGCTCCTCGGCGGCGGAGGCGACCGCGCGGGCCCGTGCGGCGGTCTCCTCGCGGAAGGAGTCGTGTTCGCGGTCGGTGATGGAGATGCCCAGCGGGACGACGGCCAGCACCAGCAGCGCGACCACCAGCGCCCCCACACTGAGGGCGATCCGTCGCGTCACGGCCGGGCGTCCGGAGCGCCGGCGCCGTCCTGGTCGCCGTGCTCCGGCTCTTCGTTTTCGGGCGCCTCGCCGAGCTCGGCGGGGTCGCCGAGCCGGAAGCCGCGGCCGTAGACGGTCTCCACCAGTCCGGCCACGCCCAGTTTGCGGCGCAGCGCGGCCACATGGACGTCCAGCACCTTGGTCGGCCCGTACCAGTGCGCGTCCCAGGCACGTTCCAGGATCTCCTGCCGGGTGACGACCCGGCCGGGATCGACGGCCAGGCAGTGCAGGATGTCGAACTCCTTGGGCGTCAGCGCCGTCTCGTGACCGCCGACGGTGACCCGGCGGGTGCGCGGATCCACGGTCAGCGGGCCGTGCACGATGAGCTCGGTGCCGCTCGGGCGGGTGCGACGCAGCACGGCGCGCAGCCGGGCGAGCAGCTCGGCCAGGCCGAACGGCTTGACCAGGTAGTCGTCGGCGCCCTCGTCCAGGGCCGCGACCCGGTCCGCCTCCTCGCCGCGCGCGGTCACCACGATGATCGCGGCGTCGGACTGGCGGCGCAGCCGGCCGCACACCTCGACGCCGTCCAGATCCGGCAGCCCGAGGTCGAGCAGCACCACGTCCGGGACGGGCCGGGCGGCCAGCGCCTCAGCGCCGGTCCCGGCGCAGCGCACGGCGTAGCCGGCGCGGGTGAGCCCGCGCACGAGGGAGTCAGCGATGCCCTGGTCGTCCTCGACGACCAGGACGGACAGGGTCGCGCTCGCCGCTGCCGTCTCGGTGACCTGTGCCATTGCCGCCATTGCCCCAGCCTAGAACGTGCGCAGGCGTGGACCTTGCCCCGGCGGGCCTCGGCGGCGGATCTTAACCGGATTTGAAGGGGATCCGTACCGGCGGTTGACGCCCCCTCACCCACACTGGAGGCAGGGCCGGAGTCCTGCGGTTCCGCGTTCCGGCCGACCACGCTCCCTCGGGGAGGTCGCCATGTCAGCAACCCTTCCGTCCGGGCCCTACGAGCGCCGCAGTGCGGGGCTGCGCCGCGTGCGCGGGGTCACCAAGTGGACTCTCGTCGGCTCCGCCGCGTCCGCGCTCGTCCTGGGCCTCGGCTACGCGCACGCGCTCCCGGATCTCGCCTCGCTCCTCCCCTCGCATGCCTTCGACGGCGGAAGCGGTGGAAGCGGCGGGGGCGGCGTCACGCAGTACACGGGTGGGGGAGGCGCTCAAGCCCCGTCCTTGCCGAGCGCCGGTTCCGGTGGCGGCCACACCTCCACGGGAGCCTCCTGACGGGCCGTGCGGCCGGCGGCTCCTAAAAGTGATATCTCTATAATGGAGCTGTTGGCTGCCCGGCGCGCAGGCGCGGTCGGGCTGAACCGAGAAGCGAGGCGGTCCGGATGGACGGGGTGGCGGCGGCGATCAGCGAGCGGGTGGCGCGCAGTGTGACGGGGGTGGTCGGCCTGCTGGCCGCGGTCGCGCTGATCGCGGTCGGGGCCGCGGTGGTGTCGAGTGCGCGGGCGGTCGGGGTGGTCCTGATCGTGGTCGGCGCCCTGGTCCTGTCGGGCCTGACGGCCGTCGCCCCCGGGCAGGCGCGCGTGGTGTCGCTCTTCGGCCGCTACGAGGGCACGATCCGGGCGACCGGCCTGCGCTGGGTCAATCCGCTGACCAAGCGCCAGCGTGTCTCGACCCGGATCCGCAACCACGAGACGGCGACGCTGAAGGTCAACGACGCGGACGGCAACCCGATCGAGATGGCCGCGGTCGTGGTCTGGCAGGTGGAGGACACCGCCAAGTCCGTCTACTCGGTCGAGGACGTGGTCCGTTTCGTCGCGACCCAGGCCGAGACGGCCGTCCGGCACATCGCCGGCAGCTACCCCTACGACGCGCGCGGCGAGGAGCGGCTGTCCCTGCGCGAGAACGCCGAGGAGATCACCTCGAGGATGTCCGCCGAGATCGCGCAGCGCGTCACGCTGGCGGGCGTGGGGGTGGTCGAGTCGCGGATCACCCGGCTCTCCTACGCGCCCGAGATCGCCCAGGCGATGCTGCGCCGCCAGCAGGCCGACGCCGTCGTCGACGCGCGCCGCCGGGTGGTGGAGGGCGCCGTCGGCATGGTCCGCATGGCGCTGGAACAGCTCACCGAGGAGGACCTGGTGGAGCTGGACGAGGAGCGGAAGGCCGCGATGGTCTCCAACCTGCTCGTCGTGCTGTGCAGTGAGACCGCGACCCAGCCGGTCGTCAACACCGGCACCCTCTACCAGTAGGCGGAACCGTGGGGGAACGCAAGAACATCCTCCTGCGGCTGGATCCGGCGGTGCACGACGCGCTGGCCCGGTGGGCCGGGGACGAGCTGCGTAGCACGACGGCCCAGATCGAGCTGCTGCTGCGCCGCGCCCTCGCGGACGCCGGGCGGCTGCCGAACAACGTCGGCGGCCTGCCCCGACGAGGCCGCCCGCCCAAGGCCGTGGACCCGGAGGAGGAAAAGTGATATCACTTTAATTGTGACGGTGAAACGAGACAGTGCCACGACGGGCGCTGGGGCGGTTCCGACCGGGCCCGCGATCGTCGTGGACGGACTGACCAAACGCTTCGGGGAACGCACGGCGTTCACGGACGTGAGCTTCGAGGTGGCCTACGGCGAGGTCTTCGGTTTCCTCGGCCCGAACGGCGCGGGCAAGACCACCACGGTGCGCACCCTGGGCACCCTGCTCGCGCCGACCTCCGGCACCGCGACCGTCGCGGGCCTGCCGCTGACCGGCGCCAACGGCGTCGAGATCCGCCGCCGGATCGCGGTCATGCCGGAGGCGCCGGGCCTCTACCTGCGGCTCAGCGTCGCGGAGAACCTCGACTTCTTCGCGGGCCTGTACGAGCTCGACGACCGGCGCGCCCGCATCGAGCGCGCCCTGCGCGCCGTCAACCTGCTCGACCGGGCCGACGACCCGTGCCGTTCGCTCTCCAAGGGCCTGCGCCAACGCGTCGGCCTCGCCCGCGCGTTGCTCAGCGACCCGGAGATCCTCTTCCTCGACGAGCCGACCTCCGGCCTGGACCCGCTCGCCGCGCGCGACGTCCACGAGCTGATCGACGGCATGCGCCGGCGCGGCGTGACCATCTTCCTGACCACCCACCGCCTGGCCGAGGCAGAGGCGCTGTGCGACCGCGTCGGGATCATGAACACCACACTGCGCACCATCGGCCGCCCCGACGAGCTGCGCGAACAGCTCTTCGCCAAGACCCTGCAGGTCACCACGCGCGAGCCGGTGGCCGATCCGGGCGCCGTGTTCGCCGGGCTGCCCGGCGTGGAGGGCTGGCACCCCGCCTCCTCCGGCGACGGCTACGTGCTCGCCGTGACCGACCCGGACCTCGCGGCCCCCGCCGTCGCCCGCGCCCTGGTCGCCGCCGACGCGGACCTGCTGGCGCTCAGCCCCTCGCGGCACTCGCTGGAGGACGTCTACCTGCAGCTCATCGAAGAGGACGTGGAGGCGCGGACCCGATGAACGCGAAGAACGGTCTCAGCTGGATCCGGGTGCGGGCCCTGGTGCGCAAGGAGATCAACGACTACCGGCGCAACCGGTTCATCGCCGTCACCATGGCGATCCTGCCGGTGGTGTTCATGGTCAGCCCGATGATCACCCTCTTCAAGCTGCCCGCGGACGCCCCCGCCTCCAAGCTCGACGCCTCGGTCGGCCTCTCGGCGCTCTACCTGATGCTCGTCCCGGCCTTCGTGCCGGCGGTCGTCGCCTCCTACTCGGTGGTCGGAGAACGCGAACAGGGCACCCTCGAACCGGTGCTCACCACCCCGATCCGCGCGGGCGAGTTCCTGATCGGCAAGGCGCTCGCCGCGCTGCTGCCCGCGGTCGTCATCTCCTACACGATGTACGGGGTCTTCCTGGGCGTGGTCGGCGGGTTCGCGCACGAGAACGTCGTGCACGACATCTTCGAGGCACCGCGGATCCTCGCGCAGCTCCTGTTCACTCCGCTGATCGCGGGCTGGTCGATCTGGGCGGGCATCGCCATCTCAACGCGCACCGGCGACGTCCGTGTCGCGCAGCAGCTGAGTACCCTCGCCAGCCTGCCGCCGCTGGCGATCACCACGCTGGTGGGCTTCGACGTGATCAAGCCGACCGTCACCGTGGCGGTCGGATTGGGCCTCGGCCTGCTGGTCATCGACATCCTGGCCTGGCGCGTGGTCTCCGCCCTGTTCCGCCGCGAACGCCTGCTCACCGGCGCGAAGGCCGCCTGACGCCCCGCACGGCGGCGCTACCTCCAGCGCCGCCGCCGGCGTCCGAAGAACCACCCCGCCGGCGGCTTGTCCGCCCGCCACGGCTCCGGCTCCGGCGCCTCCCGCCGCCACCGCGCCGCGAGCATCCGCGCCCGCGCCGACGGCTCCTTCTGGTCCGCGCCCCGGACGAAGCTCTCGTCCAGCACCACGCCGTCCCAGTCGTCGGCGGCCCAGTCGTGGGCAGCTCGGTCGTCGGTGGCCCCACCGTCCTCCCGCATGCGTCCTCCTGCTCGGTCCCGCCCCGAAGGGTCGACGATGGGCCCAGTGTGCAACATCGCATGTCAAGACCGTGTGAGAGCGGTTCGCCGTCCTCGCTACCGGCACATCGGAGTTGTCGGGTTTCGCAGGTGAGCCATCGTCAGCCACTATGGTTCGGCGGGCTGTTGACAATCCGGGGGATGCGGTGGCTGACTCGCTGGTGGAAGTGGCCGAGGACGACGAAGAGGAGTCCGAGCAGGAGTCCGAGCGGGAGCCGCGGACCGAAGGCGTGATACCCGGCGCGGGCGCGATCCGCAAGCAGCTGGTCTTCTTCCTCGGGCTGGTCCCACTCGCCGTCGCCGCCATGCGGGTCTACCTCATGGGTCAGGGCGACGGCGCCACGATGCTCACCCTGGTGCAGACGCTCGACGTGCGCGCCGTGCTCGTGGGCACCTTCGCCAAGCCCATCGGGGTGCTGGGGACCACAGCGTCGCTCTACGTCTTCTGCCGGGCGTACTGGCCCCGGATGAGGCGGCGGAGCGATCCCTCCCGACGCCGCGACACCCGGTGGGCCGGTTCGCGGCTGGGCGTGCTGCTGCTGGTCCTCCTCGCCTCGGTGGGATGTCTGTACCCCGAGGAGGTCCTCGACTGGGGCAACCCCAGCCCGTGGCCGGTGGACGTGGCCCGGGCGTTCGCCTGGGTGCTGGCCGGTCAGGCCGTCTGCTGGCTGGGCTACGAGCTGCTGCAGCGGGTGGCCGACCGGTTCCGCAGCGCACGGCCCCGGAGTCCGCGTCGGCTGCTGCACGTCGCCGCGGACCGCGCGGCGGCGTTTTGCGACGCGATCCTGCGCTTCTACGCCTCCTCGCGGCCCGAGGTGTACCTGCTGGTGCCGGCGATCGTGCTCGTCTTCTGGGTCTACCTGGTCACCAACGACCGCATGTGGCTTCCCGCCCAGGTCGTCGAACTGAACAGCGCCCCCGCCTGCATGACACAGGCCCCCGGCACCCCCGGCGCCTGCACCGGCTCCGCCAGGTACCCGGTCAAGCGCCTCGCCGACGGCCATGTGGCCGTCACCGGCTACATCCTGGACCGTGATCTGCGCGAGGAGACCATCCTGATGGACGGCGGCGGCCTGCTCACGGTCGACCGCCACGCCGTGGCCGAGCTGATTCCCTGCCAGGACGAACCCGACTTCGACCCCCGCAGCGACGCCCCGCTCCTGGCCCTGCTCTCCGGCTTCCACCCCACCCAGCAGGACCCGCCCTGCGCCGCGATCGCCGCCGCGAAGGGCTGAGGGCCCGCAGGTCAGGTTGAGTGCGGGGGCGGACCCCCCAGTGTGACGTTGCCTCCGATCCGGCCGCTCTGGACGACGGGGCTGTCGCGTACGCCGCCGTGGATGGTGTTGTGAACGGCCGCCGGGTGCGGGCCGGGCCCGAGGTCGGCGAGTAGGGCCCGGAACTCGTCGGCCGAGGCTGCATCCCGCCGGAGGAGTCGCTGGAACCGGGCCCGCCACTCGGCCTCGATGTCCGCCGCGAGCTCGGGCCGGCTTGCTGCGGATACCGCGGTGAGTTCGGCCTGCGCCTCGTCGAGGTCCGCCGCGACGGAACGGGAGTTGCGCCGGGCAAAGAGCTTGCCGAACCTCGCCTTGCCGTGTTTCCACGAGTCCGTGACCATCAGTCCGACCATGGCGGTCGCCGCAGAAGCGGCGAGGGTTTCGATTTCCTTGTCCATTCATTCCTCCTCAGTGTCGAAGGGCTCGAAGCGGTGCCGCAGTTCGTCTGCGATGTCGGTCCGGCCATGGGCCTCGAAGACGTCGGAGAAGCGGGCCCAGAGGAGCGGAAGGCCCGGATCGTCGTCGCCGATCCCCTCGGTTCGAAGGAGGGACTCGAGAAGTTCGGTCGCGGTCGCAGGCCGAGGTTCGGCGTAGACCGTTGCCTCCATGGGTTCCTCCAGCGAGGGAACGAAGCGGCGGAACTGCGACGGTACTTCCGCGTTCTGCGCTGCCGAGGAGAGCTGGGTGAGCAGGCCGATGTCGTTCACGGTCTTCTCGACCTGGTCGTCGTTCCTGGCCAGCCACCAGACGACGGCACTGCCGGTGTCCTTGAGCACGTCCTCGCCGAGGTACTCGCGCCGACTCTGCTCGTACTTGCGCTCGTGCTCCCACACGGCCTTGTCCTTGCGGACAGCCGCGAGCTTGTCCAGGCGCTCCTGGTCCTGGTCGGAGAGCGTGAGTGTGACCGACTCGGCCATGACGTCGAGGAATTTGGTGTCGTCGCGCTGCATCCGGCCCAGTGCGCCATTGAGTTCGTGCTGGACGAGGGACGCTCGGTGGGGATCCCGCTTCTCGGTGATCGCTCGTGCCCGCTCCAAGATGGCGTCGATGGCGAGGCCCGCCGGATTGAGGATCGGTTCCTCGGACCGCTCGCCACTGGGGTTCCAGCGCACGGTCGCGGAGAACAGGAAGTCGTAGTCCTCCGAGGAGCTCGGCAGCGCCACCCGCGTCACCCGCTGATCCCGGCGCTCGACCGGGACCACGGGCAGCATGGGAGCCATCTCGACGGGCACCGGATTCGGCCGTCGCCCTGCCACTAGGGTGGACAGCAGGGGCACGCCGACCGCCAGAGCCAACAACGCCAGCCACGTCCACAGCGGCCAGTGGGACTCGAGGTCGACGACGGCGAACAGCAAGCCACAGATGACCGTGAGAAATGCGATCACGGTCTTGCAGCCGGACGTCATGAGGTGCCTCCTGGATGATGAATGAACGGCGCCTGGGTCAGGCGGCCGAGTAGCCCTGGGCGGCGTCGATCTTCTGTCGCAGCGCGGCCGTGACGGTCAGTCGTGCGGTCGGGTCGGCCCCGCGAGCCCAGTCCCGCCCGGCCGTGTAGAGCCGCCCGAGCTGCTCGACGCGGCCGTCGCAGCCGGCGACGAGTGTGTCCGTGATGGGATCGAGGAAGGCTTCGTTCTCGGCCGCGACGTCGAACCACTGCGTCACCACGGCATTCCACGCGGGGTACTCGCCGGTGAGGAAGGCCCGGTGCCATCCCAGCGCGAGGTCCTTCCGGAGCCCGGACTCGGCGAGCAAAGGCCGGCTTCCGCTCTCGGACGAGGTCAACGTGTGAGGGTCAGCCAGGATGAGGAAGAGCGCGGTGTCTTCGGGCCAGGCGCCGATGGGAGCAGCACCCAGACGGCTCATCAGCAACCGGTAGAGCCGGCGGTCATCGGTGGCGAGCCGGAGCAGCGCGCTCCTCGCGCTGACGTGCCTCTCCTGCCGTCGGGCCAGATGATGCAGCCGGACCAGGGCCTGGTCCGGATAGCGGATCGCGAGCACGTCAGTACAGACGTTGACGAGCACGTCTGTCAGACCGGGCTCCTGCCTTTCGAGGGACCACAGATAGATGCGTCGGCGGAAGAAGCCGCTGTGCTGCTCGTTGTCGAGGCCGTGCTGGAGAGCGCGCGCCGCGTGGATCCGGGGGATGTCGCTGGAATCGGCCCAGGCGGTGACCAGATCGCAGAGGCGTTTCTGGTCCCCGGTGCTCAGACACTGCTCGCTGAAGCGCGCGACGATCTCACTCCGGTCCGCGTCAGAGAGCTCCGGCGCCTTGATCCCATCGCGAACCCACGCAAACAGACCATCGCGTGCTTCGGGCAGGTAGCTCCAGAAGTGGCGGCGGACCGCTTGGTCGAAGCCGAGGTCGTCGAACCGCACCCACCCGTCCCGGCTGGTGTGGGCCCCTACTTCGAGGAGCCGCTGGTAGAGGTCCCTGCGTTCCAGCACGGGACGTTCCTCCGGTGGATGGCGCAGCGCTGTCAGCAGGGCGGCGGCTCCGCGGTGGACGGCGTCGCTGTGCGCTTCGTGCAGCATCGCGACGGCGAGCAGGAGCGCCCGTTGCGGCCCGTCCTGAAGCCTGGCGACGAAGTCGGCCACCTCCTTGGCGCGATCCCCGGCCGCGGCGACGGCGGCGGCGCACCACGTCTCGAACGTGCCGTCGACCGACTCGGAATCCCGCGCCTTGGCGATGAGCGCAGCAAGATCGGCGACCTCGCGCATGGGCCGCATCCGGTCGAGGAACGCCCGCAGCACCGGGGGAGTGGCGCCCTCAGGGATCAGACCCTCCGCGCGCAGATGCTTGAGTAGCACCAGACTTCGGAGCGGCGCTTCGATTTCGGCTTCGAAGCGTCCCAACCCGTCAGGGAGCGGTCCCGTCACCGTCGAAGGGAGAACAATCACGAGGTGTGCCTGATGCGACCGGATGATCTCGCGGAACTCTGCAAGTTGGGGCTGGATAGCAGGCCAGAATCGCTCCCCGGCACTGGTGAAGTCGAGCAGCAGCCGGTCCTTCGAGTCGACTTCCACTGATGCCAGCAGTTGGGCCTGCTCTGTCTCGTCGTCCTCGGCAGCGAGTTCGTAGAAGGTTCCGACTTCCGCCCGGACCTCGTGCAGGAGCATGCGGGCGGCGGACGTCCGGCCGCTGCCTTCCGGCCCGCGCACGATGACCACATGTTCGGCGGTCAGGACCTCGCGGGCCTTGCCGAGGTGCCCCGGAGGCACGAACCGTTGGCGGAGCCAGCTCAGGTCGTCCTCGGCCACCTTGCGCGGGGGTCGGCTCTGTCCGTCGCGGGCTTCCTGCTCGGCGAAGTTGAGGAAGAACTGGTGGCCGGGGCCGTTGTGTATAAGGCCATGGGTATCCGAGATGTCTACTCGGTGGACGTCACTCACCGCTCGTCGTCCCGGGTCCGACGCGGACCGTTGAATGTGCTTCCGATCCGACCCCGGTTCTTGCCACCTCGGACGATGAAGGCGCCGTCGCCCGAGAACTGGTTGATGTCGCCTCTGCCTGTGTGCAGCGGACCTCGGTTGCCTTTGATCACGGTGTTGGTCACATCGCCGGTGATGTCGCGTGCCTGCACGGTCGGACCGCTCGCGCGCTCGATGGTGTTCTGCACGCTGCCGGTATCCGCAGGCGAAGCCTTTGCCGCAGTGTCCGCTCGCCTCAATGCAGGCACGAGATCGGCGAGTTCGTCGCCTATTCGGCGCAAGCCTGCATCCGCGTCCTGGAGGTCGAGGCGGAGCGACTGGGTGTCGGCGAGTATCTGCAGTTCAGAGGGAAAGTCCTCGACGCTCAGACGGTCAGTCCGGCGTCCCTCCAGGACCGGGAGCAGCGTGGCGCCGGCCTCGTGGGCGGCGAGGAGCTCTCGGCGGACCCAGTCGTCCTCGTCGTACACCGATCCGACGTCGAACCAGGAGTCGCCGATCACGGCGAGCAGCACAGAGCAGGCCCGCACGTTGTTGAGCAGCTCGCGGGGAAACTGCTTGCCCGGACGGATCGACTTCGACGCGCGGAAGATGCGGTCGCCGCCGAAGCGGTGGGACAGCTCGCGTTCGATCAGCGCGGCGGTCTTCTCGCCGTCGCCGGTGCGGTAGTTGATGAAGACGTCAGGCATGCGTCACTCCCCGGGGATCGATCAGGTGCAGGGACGAGGTGAGATCGGGCGTCAGCTCGCGCACGGCGACGTTGCGTGGGTGCCGCGCGAGCACGCGGGCCAGCCTGCGCAGGTCCGCCGCGATGGTCGCGGAGCCCACGGAGGGGAAGGACCCCAGCAGTTCGCGCGTCAGCGCGCAGGCTTGGTCGATGTCGCCGGCCGCCGCGTGGGCGAGAGCCTGGCGCGCTCCGTAGCGGGCGCGCGTACGCAGCGCGTTCCGCGGCACTCCTCGCAGTTGGTTGCCGAGCACCTCCGCGGCCTCAGCCGGGCGGCCGAGGTCGTGGAGGCACCAGCCGTGGATCATCGCGGCCGGGTCGGTCAGGTTCCGGGTGCCGAGGACCGGGCCTTCGGTCTCGTGGGCGGCGCGCTGCAGCAAGTCGCGCGCCCGCTCCAGACTGCGCAGGCTGTTGCGTTCGTCGCCCGCCAGTGCGTGGCCCTGCGCCTCGCGCTGCGCGGCCAGACCGCGTATGCGCTTCGGCACCCGGGCAGACTGGGCCTGTTGGGCGAGGGCCACGGTCTGGGCGGCGTCCTCCCGGTAGAGCGTCACCAGCGCCCGCCGGACCAGCGCGTAGGCGGCGAGGTCGTCATCGCCACCGGCGCCGGCGAGGGCGACGGCGCGTTGGGTCCACCACAGGGCGGCCTGTTCGTCGCCGGTCTCCTGGACCAGCCAGCCGACGTACTCGGCGTAGCGGGAGCCCAACTGCAGCAATCCCCGCCGTAACGGCCCGTCCGTGGCGGCGGCCAGCTCCCGCAGGGTGTGGGTCTGGGCGATGAGCGTCGGCAGCAGGAAGTCGGGGCTCACCGTCTGGCCGAGAGTGCGGTGCTGGCCGAGCACCACCCTGGACGCCTCGAGGACCGCTTGCGCTTGGGCGGCCGTCGACGCTTGCGGGCCGCCGCCGAACCGGACTCCAAAGGCGGATGCGATCCCGGCGCCGACGACCTGCCTGCGGCTCAGTGTCTGGAACGAGTTCGTGCCGTCCGGGGACAGCTCCATCGACCACACCTCCTCCTCCCGCTCCTCCGGGACGGGCAGCTCCGCCGGCGGCGGAGCTGCCGCAAGGTCCAGCAGCAGACCGTCCGCGCCCAGGGCGGCGTCACAGAGGCGCGCCAAGTCGCGGCTGGGGGACTTCAGGCCTCGCTCGACCTTGCTCAGCTGCCCCTTGCTGTAGTGCACCGAGGCTGCGAGACCGGCCAGCGTCAGCCCGGCGGCGAGCCGCAGACGCCGCAACTCGCGCCCGAACTCGCCCGGCTGCCATGCCACATGTGCCTCCCTGCGCCTGTCCGGCAGTCGGTGCCGCTGACCAGGGTGCGACGACCGGCCCTACACGAACAAGGCGAGCATCGTGGTTTCCCGTTTCCACTTGGTAGGCAACCGGACTGTCATGATCTTGTCGAGACGGCCGTGAGCCAAGGTCGGCCGTCCGAAACCGGTCGCGGGGGCGGCGGGGGAGCGGGCAGGATGCCGGGGATGCTTTTCCGCGATGCGTGATTCGCTGCGCGGCCTCGCCACCGGCGACGCCTTCGGCGCACAGTTCTTCGTTCCCGACAACCGAGAGACCCTGCGGGCCCGGCGTTTGCCGGTGGGCCCCTGGTCATGGACCGACGACACGGAGATGGCCAGCTCCGTCGTCGACGTGCTGACCCGTTGTTCGGGCGTGGACCAGGACGTGCTCGCCCGTTCGTTCGCCGAGCGGCACGACTTCGACTCGCCCGAGATCCGGCGCGCGCGACGCGAGAGGCGCGGCTGTCGGCGGAGGTGACGCACACCCACCCCGAGGCGGCCGCCGGGGCGATCGCCGTGGCCCTCGCTGCCGGGGTGGCGGTGGGCGGTGGGAGCGGGGAGGACCTGCTGCGGGCCGCCATCGAGTGGACGCCCGAAGGGCGGGTCCGGAGCGGGGTCGTGGAAGCGCTGACGCTGCTCGGTCAGCCGCACGCCGAGTACGCGGCGCATCGGCTCGGGAACGGGCGGCACGTGAGTGCGGCCGACACCGTGCCGTTCGCGCTGTGGTGCGCCGCCCGGCATCTGGAGCGGTACGAGGACGCGCGGTGGGCGTGTTCGTCCGTCGGCAGGGACGTGGACACCACGTGTGCGATCGTCGGCGGGATCGTCGCGGCGCGCGTGGGTGTAGACGGGATCCCACCGGCCTGGCGGGAAGCGACCGAGCCGCTCCCCGCCTGGACCGCATGGGCCTGAGCGGGGCTCAGGCCGCGGAGCGGTGGTCGGCGGCCGGGACGGTGGTGGGGGTGGTCGGCGGGGGGGGGGGGGCCGCGCGGCGGAGGGGGATGGAGGAGGCGACCGCCGCCGCGGTGAGGGAGACGGCGCAGCCGATGACCATGCCCGTGCGGAAGCCGACGAGGGACGGGAGGGCCACCGGGCCGAACCCCGTGGTCAGGTGGGACAGGACGACGCCGACGACCGCCGCGGACAAGGGGGGGCCGATGGAGCGCAGCAGGGGGTTGAAGCGGGTCGCGGAGCCCGTCT